>JAGCXM010000021.1 GCA_017961325.1 bacterium
GAGCAGGATATTTCAACGGAGGCCCTGAATTAAAAATCAGAAGACCGAATACGCCTTGGAGTCATTCTTTTTCTACAGGATTCAGGTGTGTTAAAGATATAAAAGATGAATAATGCCGTAAGTAACTTTAATTTTTGGAGGTTTGCCATGAGGAATATGTGCTTCCGCTTGACTCCGCTTGCATAAAAAATAAACTATCCGGTGATGTTTTTAAATAATGTTCGCGGAGGTGCAAATGTCCGGTCATTTAAGATTATTTTTGGTTTTCTTAGTTTTGGTTCTGTTTGTTTCCTGTTCATCCTCAAAATCGCAGAATGATTCCGACTCAATTCCCGATGCGGATTCAGACACTCATGATTCAGAAACCGTTGATGATGATTCTGACTCACAAGAAACTGAAATTATTGATGATTCTGAAGCAACTCCTGATCAGGATTCAGATTCCGACCCATCGGAAAATGCCGAATGTCTCGATCTCCGCTACAACGAAAACACCATTAAAACCCCGTTCCCGTTCAAAGATGCAAACGGCAAGCCCACTTTTTGCCGTCCCGGCTGCGACACGCCGACTGAAAACGATCCGCAGTGTGTCCGCAACATCTGGGATTGGGAAAACTGGGAAGAACAACAAGCATATTTAAAAGAGCAGGAAAAAGATCCTAATCAGACAAAAGAACGATCGTGTTATCCGTGGCCGTGCAAACTGCCTGATATGCATGCAAAAACAAAGAAAGAACTCGACACATTTGTCAGCAGTTGCGACAGATTGCTGACAGTGAATGATTATGAAGCCAGTATGTTGACAAATTGGTCGCACGGAATGTACGACGGGGTTGCCGGAATGCGGTTCCTGCACAGCAGCATGATAGTTGAATATGACCCAGAAAAAGATGAATATACAACTATTGGACAATCCAAATTGCTCTCTTTTAATGAAGGCCGCTATATCTCTGAAGTTTATGACAGCTATCCAGGAGAAAATCCAGATACTTTCAAGTCTTTTACGGTATCGGTTTTAAGAACGGGAAAAGGATATTTTTATGAACTTATTCGCGATAATTATGCATTTAAAGAAACGTTTTTTGCACCTCCGTTTGCAGGAAAAAACTGGGTTCTTCTTCGTTTATCAGGAGGAAAAACGGTTTATGCATCCTCAAAAGATTGGGAGTGGCATGAAATCGGAGGAATCAACAACTATGCAGGAGAAGGCAATATAGTTGGAGACCATTTGACTTTTATCACAAACAATCGGGAACTTTATTACTGTGACCTGCGGAAATATCCGAAACACATTGATGATTGCTTTAAGCTGAACCGTAAGGATGAATCCGGCAATGAAGAACTCGGTCACAGCCCGAGAATCGACTTGGATAATGAACACCGTATTGTTTATAATGTTTATGGAACACCGACATTTGTTGAAGTTGATTTAAAAGATTGGAACAATCCAAAGTATACGGAATATAAAATAGAAAACAACAAAGAAACTGCATTCAGTCTGGAAATAGATATGTTACAGGGAAAGAAAATTTCGTATCAGGAATTTTTCATTTTACCCAATGGAACGGTTGATGTCATCGGTTGTTTCTACCGTTTTGACAAGAAGCAAACATATTGCCAGAAAGAAAAAACTTTTTCGACTGATCCATCAGATTTGATGGGCTACAATGTTTTTTGGGGGAAGTGGCACTTGTGGAAAAGGATAACCAGACCCACTGCAATAATCAGGGATTTAGAATGTTACTGCAAAGAAACTGGAATTTGTCCGCTTGAACAATAATTTTATGGAGACTTATCATGAAAAAGATCATTTTTTTAATTGTTTTTTGCTTTGTTTTTCCGATTTTTGCTGACGGAATAAGCAACGGTATTGTTCCAACATTTATAAACATCGAGATAGTTCCGATACCAATAAAGGGTGTGGTTGGTACAGACAAGATTGTTATTCGCGGATTTTATAACTCAGAGGATCAAAATATCAGAATTCGTGTTTTGTCTGACAATTTGCCTGAACAATATTTTTCGCCGACTATTTTAAAAAGCATTGACGAAGAGGCTGATGGTTTTTATCTGCACGACGTTCAAATATCATCAGGTAACAACACAATTATACTTGAAAAACAAACGGATGAGGGTGATTGGACTGAAGTTTCAAAAAAATCAGTCAAATATGATCCTGAAAGTGATGAGGGCAAGCAATCTCTCTGGGGAAGAATTGCAAATCGTGGCAAACATCAGAATGAAGAGCAACGGGCAATTTATTTTTATCCAGGGACGAGATATGACCGAATCATTGATAGCGGCAAAAATGTTAAAAACTCAGACATTTTTTCTATGGAATCGGAGGAGAATTTTTCAAGGTTAGCGTTTTTCTATTCGAAAACGATCCATACTGATGATAACCAGCGTTTTTTCAAAAATTCCACTGACACTAAAGGTCCTGATGATTTTGAACAGAAATGCTGGTCAAACAAAGATACGGTTAACAAGATGATGGATGAAATAAGCAATGCAAACACAAATATAGTTATGTTTGTTTATTGGGGTGACAACGATGAAACGATAGGTGAAAGCCAGCCTGAAGGTTATGAAACATTGTCTGAAAATGCAAAGAAAATGATGGACAACTATCCTAAAATTATCGTAGCCCCCACATTCCCAGAGACCTGTGATTATTATCTCGAATATAACGATGAATTCTGTATACAGTATACGGACGATGGTTCTCATACATGGCGCGTAAATGAACGCTCTGTTGTTAACTGCCAATGCAGAAATGATTCTGATTGTAATAGTAACAGTAATGATAATGAAAAATATTGTTACCAAGGAACATGTGTTATTAATAAAACATGTTCCTTATGGAATCCGTGCGTAGATAATAATCAAATATGCGACTCTGGCAAATGTGTCCCAGCAATAATGACAGGCCGTCCTATTTGGCATCATTATTTTACACATCGACCAAGCAGTGATGATAAAGATATATGTGAAGCAATATATACTCCAGAACAATATAAAGCATCCGGCATTGATCCTCAAGGTAGGCAATATGATGCGATAGACCAGCTTTTCAAAGCTGCAGCAGACAGAAATCTTTTGGTTGTTCCGACTTTGGAACCCAGCGTGTCAGAGATTTCTATTTTTGAATTTAATCCGAGTCGGCTTAAGAATAGACTTCTGAAATTGTTAAGAAAATATGGAAACAATCCTAACTGGCTTCAAGTATATGACAAGAAAGGAAAAGCGAAGAAAGTCATTCATATCTCACAGGCTGTTTCTTGCATTTTGAATGAAATTTCATTTAAAAACACTTTAGACACAATTGCACAGGAAATTACGCAAGAATTAAATTCGAATACCGGCATAGGGTTCCTACTTGACATAACGGCAATGCCGCCTGATAGACTTCTTAACGGATGCTATTTTCCGAATGCAACAGAACTGAAAGAAATGGACAGTTTTTTAGGAGCGAGCACATTCGGACTTCCGTTTGATCAATATCTTACTGTAGATAATTCAAATAGGCTTAAATGGTCAGATATGGAAAATAATAAAGATGATTATTTACCTTTGGAAGATCATCTTTTCAAAAAAGCTAAAGATTGGCTTGTAAAATGGAAATACAGCGGAATTCCTATAATTCCCGACATAATTCCCGGATTTGACGACAGGTGGAGAGGGCAATCCATCAACTCTGTATTCCTAATATATGGAGATAACGAAAAGTGGCGTGAAAGATATGCCAAATTGATGTTTATGTACAATACGGCGGGATTCAATCTTACGATATGGAACGGTTACGGCGAAGGATATGTATGGGTTCCGTATAGAAAAAGGAAATTCGAGAACCCAAAAAATCTTTTGTGGGGAGATGTATATTCCATTCATCCTGATTACAAGGAAGGAAACCGTTTCGGCAATCCTCCCATTCCTGATGATTATGCAAATTTAAAATTAACCGTTGACAAAGAAAAAAGACCTGCATATGAAGAAGAAGTCATTTACGACAATTACTGTTTTGCACAATATCTGTTTGGCATGGATGACGATCGGGATTGTGTGCCGAATAATATTGACAACTGTCCTAATGTCAAAAATCCCGATCAGGCGGATGATGACGGAGACGGTGTCGGGAATGCATGTGACAATTGCCGGGAAGTATATAATCCGCCTAAAAACTATGAATTGGACAGTGAATTTATCCTTGGAAGCGACGGAGCAAATGCTAAAAATTTAGGACATCTTACGAAAGTTCCGCTTTTCTTTTCTCTTTCTCGTTCTGTAAACATCAATAACAATCTTATAACACCATATTTTGAACTTCCCAAAAAATCTGTTTACAGAATGCAGCCCGACAGTGACTTGGACGGAATCGGCAATGCATGTGATTATAAAACATCAGGAGTGATCACGGAAACACCGGAAAAACTCGGTTTTGCCAACAGTAAAATTACAGATATCAGAAGCGGCGATCCGAAATTTAAGATATTCGGAGAATTTAACAGTCAAATGTATGTTAAACTGAATATGCCGGAAAACAGCGGACGTGATTTGGAATATTGTGAACGAACTGATGAAAACGAATTTGAATGCAATGCTGCCGTGCATTACTGTGCTATAGGTCACAGAGAAAAAGTTGCAGGTAACTGGGGGGCAATTGGTTCTTGTTCCACAGCAAAGAAAGCAGATGACAACTATCAAAGCAAATACGATTTCGGCTACAGCCACGGAAGCGATGATTTTTCGGACGATTCAATACTCAGTTGGCAGCACCGTATTTCTATCGCTGACGGGACAAATGCTGAAAGCTGGAGTGATTTCGACAAGGCAAGAAAACCGGTAAAGGTTTCAACATCGGGCAAAAAAATAACATGGAACTGGCGGAAGGACAGGTATGAATTTAATGATTGTTTGGGGTCAAACAAAGACAGCGATTTGTGTCAAAGCCTTATCCACGGGGGCGATTACAATGTTGACAATACAATGTATTACGCACTTTCGACAAGTATTCTGCCAGTCAAAAACGGCAATAAGTTAGAAGAATTTCCGCCTTACATGAAATATGGTAAAAATGGAAAACTGGAAATAAATGATGAATATTTCCCGGCAACCAACACCAACAAATTTGCCCGTGCATCCCGATATATGATTGAGGCACAGGAACTCAACTATTATACCAGAATGATTAATCCGCCTGAATTGCCAAAGCCGATCGAATTTCCAGACATCGAACTTTGCGCATCCTGCTACTTTGACATGCCGATACGCTATTTCGGAATAAACGAAATAATGCCTTACGAATATGTTTCAAGATATATGATCAAGAAAAACAAAGAAAACAATGTATTAATCGATTCGCAAAGAATCATGTTCCATAAGAATCAGATTGCTTTCGGTGAGATTTCTCCCAAAGAAATGATCGGAATTGAAAGTAACGGCAAAGAATATTTCCTGACGGTGAACACTTCCGAAAGCGGAGCAGACTGGAACAGAATCGGCAGAATAGAAAACCGGGGTTCCGGAATTTCCGGAATTGAAAGTTTTGCCGCAAATTATTTCATCGCGCAAAACGGCAAGAGTGGCAAGACTTTATATTCCATTGAATTGATTAGTGAAATTCCGCAAAATCTTGATGTTAAAGATGCCTTCGAGCTTCCTGAAACGGTTTACACTGTAAACAATCTGGGAAAAATCGGTTTTGAACGTGAACAGACAAAACTCGTATTTGCAAACGGAAAGCTTTATCTTTTTGCTCAAGGCGGAAACAGTTCCGGAATGTTCCTGTTTAACGGTGCAGATTTTGAAGAAATCCGTGGCGTTATGCCGCCGCAGAGAAACATTCTGAATGTTTCCACAACCGGCAAATACATGTTCCTTGCAGGCGGAACAGATTCCAGCAACGAAACAATGAACGATTTATGGCGTTTTGACACTGAAAGCAACACTTGGGAACAGATTCCGGTTGAACTTCAGGGCAGTTTCAGCAAAGTCATCATGCAGGAAGTTAACGGCAGAATGGTAGCATTCAATCCTGTTATCGATGAAAACACGACCTTCCCTGTTTTTGAGTTTGAAAACTCTGAGAATGTAGAAAATATCGAAGTTTCATACTCAAGAGTAAAGATAGAGGATCTTGATTTTGAGCAGTCTTTCTGCCTCAACGAAACTGACAATTCAATTTTCCCGGGCATCACGAATGTTTACGGCGAATGCGTGAAAGTTGAGAACTATGACTTCGGCGAAGTTACTTTCCCCGACTATAAACTGAGCGTCGCAGGTTACAGGAACAGCCTTTACCTCGGAGGTCTGACCGGAATCCGCAGAGTTGAAACCGGAGAAAACGGCGAAGTCACAAAGAAAGAGATGATTTACAGCGGAGAATCGAACAATCTGGCAGTTTACGGCAATACGCTTTATGCAGCCAACTACAGCGAAATTGATATTTTTGAAATTGCCGAAGACGGCTCTATTGAGAGAAAATCATCAGTGAAAACAAATGACTGCCGGAATATCAGAATTGAAGGCGGCAAACTTTTCGCAGCAGAAAACAAACGGGTAAGAATATTTGACCTGAACGATCCTCTTTCACCGGAACTGCTGAAAACCATTTCACTCAGCAGCGCTGCTGAAGACCTTGAAGTTGCAGGAAACAAGCTTTTTGTCTATGAAAATCTGAACGGACTTCTGACAAGAAAGGGAAAAATCACGGTTTTTGACGTTTCTGATGCTGCAAATCCCGATAAAATCAATGAATTCAGCCAGTATTGCAACGATCCTGAAATGCAGAAATCAGGAAACAGCGTATACCTCGGCTGCAAGAACGGTGTTTTCAAGATTGAAGAAAACGGTCTGAAATCGGTAAGCGGCTCGAAAAACTATCTGCGTGAAGGCTACGCATTTGACGGAATCCTCTATCAGGTTTTCAGCGGAACTCTGCATGAATCCAGGGTAGAACCTGAAGAAACTGAAGAAGACGGATGGTTCTAATTATGTTATTTGGTACTTTGATTAACTTTTTTAATGGAGATCAAAATGAAAAAAATCATGATTCTTTTCACGGTTCTTGCAATGTTTTTCATTGTTTCGTGCGACAACGGCAGTGACAGTAAGGATACTGCCGACACCGGCGACACTTCTTCCGAAACAGGCGATACCAGCGGTGATACCGGAGAACAACCCTCAGACACCGGAGATACAGGCAATGCTGATACCGGCGAACAGCCAGCGGATACCGGCGATGCTGATCCGGCTGATACCGGTGACACCGGAAATGCCGACACTGGCGATTCCGGAGATTCCGGTGATTCGGATACAGGAGATACTTCAGCCGAAACTTGGGAATCGAAATATAAAAAGGCTGATGAGCATGCCGAAAATGTCTCGGAAGACATTGTAAATGCCAGCAACGGTCTCGGAATGAAGATTTTTAAGGTTCTTGCATCGGAAGCATCAGGCAAAAACCTAATGATTTCGCCTCTTTCCATATCGATTGCGATGAGCATGGTAACAAATGGTGCTTCAGGTGAAAATGTCACGGAAATGAAAGAGGTTCTCGGATTCGGGAAGATGGAGTTTTCAGAAATCAATTCCCAGTTTGCCCATCTTGTTCAGAGTCTGGTCGAAGCAGATAAGGATCTTGCTCTTGAGATTGCAAACTCAGTCTGGATGGATGACGAGTTTGCACCGGATGTAAAGCAGGATTTCATTGATGTGCTCAAGGAATTTTATGACGCGGCGTTTTTCACCGAAGATTTTCAGGATGAATCTACTGCCGGCAAGATAAATTCATGGGTTTCTGAAAAAACTCACGGAAAAATCGATAAAATCGTTGAAAAAATAGGTCCTACCGCAGTTATGTATCTCATCAACGCGCTCTATTTCAAGGCTGCTTGGACGACTTCTTTTGACAAAAACAGCACATATGAAGGCGGATTCACCCTTTCCGACGGAACTGAATCCAAGGCTAATTATATGGGATTTGCTTATGATCAGGAAGAACCGGAGTTTTACAGCTATTCATCGGAGTGGGGTGATGAAAACGGTTATTCCGTTGTCAGAATTCCGTACGGACGCGATGTTTTCGCGTTTTACGGCATAGTTCCGAATCATGACAACAAAACGAATATCGATAAATTTATCGCAAAAATAGCCGAAAACGGTATCGATTCCTATTTTGCAAATCTTGTGAAATGCAAATTTCCCGTAAAATTACCGAAATTCAAGTTCGCTTATGAAAAATCGCTCGTAGATGTCTTCAAAGGTCTGGGTATGGAAAAGGCTTATGTCGAAGGCGCTTTCATGAATATCGCCGGCGAACCGCACGCTCCTTTCATTTCCGATATTTACCACAAGACATTTATCGAAGTTAATGAAGAAGGAACCGAAGCAGCTGCAGTTACCTCTGTTGAAGTCGGTGACAACGCGATGCCTTCGGGATTTTATGCGACACGTCCTTTCGTTTTCGTAATCCGCGACGACAGAACGGGATCCGTTCTTTTCATCGGCAAGGTCGAAAATCCGTCAGCTGAATAAATCCTTAATAAAATCAATGTGGAGACGTTTCATGAAACGTTTCTACAGAATGAACCGTAATTTTGGAGATTTAAGGAACCTCAACCCTGTTGAGAAGTTCGGATATTATTTTGTCGGTAGTGATTTTTTCTGCTTCGGCTTCAAATGACGGGATGATTCTGTGGCGCAGAACAGGGTAGGCGACTTCTTTGATGTCTTCCGGAGTTACGAAGTTTCTTCCTTCGATGAAAGCGCGGATCCTGCCGGCAAGAATAAGGAAAATGCTTGCACGCGGGCTTGCTCCGACATCGATAAGCTGGGCAATGGAGCGGTCTTTCGGATTTCTCGTCTCCGAAACTATCGAAATGACGTATTTTTTGATTCTGTCGTCGGTGTAGATCTGTTTCGCGATTTCCTGCCACTCTTTGATTTTGTTTTTGTCGAGAATTCTGTTGAGTTTCTGCACGAGTTCTCTTCGCTCGAATTTTTCAATGATTTTAAGCTCTTCCTCGGGAGTCGGGTAATCAATCAGAACTTTGAACATAAATCTGTCAACCTGAGCTTCGGGCAGCGGATAGGTTCCCTCCTGTTCAAGCGGGTTCTGCGTTGCGAGAACGATGAAAGGATCGGGGAGGGCAAAAGTCGTTCCGCCGATCGTGACCTGACGCTCCTGCATCGCTTCAAGCAGAGCCGACTGAACTTTCGCCGGCGCACGGTTTATTTCATCAGCCAGAATCACATTTGAAAAAATGACACCTTTCTTAATCTCGAAATTGCGGTCCGTCATGTTGAATATTCTGCTTCCGATGATATCCGCCGGCAGCAGATCGGGCGTGAACTGGATCCGCTGGAAGTCAAGGTCGGTCGAATCCGCAAACGCCTTAACGGCAGTCGTTTTCGCAAGTCCCGGAACGCCTTCCAGAAGAATGTGACCTTCGCCGATAATGCCCATAATCAGGGCTTCGACCATCTCTTCCTGCCCGACGATAACTTTTGATATCTCCGATTTCAAAGCGCTTATCGTCAGCGCGTGATTTCTGATTTTTTCATTCAATTCGCTGAATTCCATATATTCCTCCGTCAAAAAAAAACGATTCAGAAACAATCTGCATAGTAAATTTATTTCATTTTTCTGTCAACGCAAAGTTGAAACATTACTTTTTAATATTTTTTGTGCTATAAGCACCCGTTTTCCGTTGTTTTTAAGGTTTGTAAAATATTTTGGAGGCTTGAATGTCTGGCGTTATAAAAACTTCGGAGGCCTTGAAGGTCAATTTAGCCGAAACTTTCGTCGCGGGTTACGAATTTTCCGAGCAGGAAAAGTTCATTCTGAGTGCGGTTGAAAAACATCCGCTTCTTGAAAAAAGGATGAGGACTTTTTTTCTCGAACTCAACCATCCGTTTCCGAATTTTACAGAGGTTATCGAGGCTTACCGCTGGATAACACTGGAAAACATGTGGGTTTTCGCCGATCTTGAAGAGAGCGGCGAGCTTTTGAAACTTCTTGGCGGCTACTTTATGCAGATTTTTTCGCAGAAACTCGACATTCCGCAGAGAAACAGGCTGAGACAGACGATTTTCAACGTTCTGGAACTCCTTTACAAAATCATGCAGAGCAGCAAAATTTCGGACGAAGTCTTCAATTCTTATCTCGATATAACCGAAACTGTTCTTGCCGACGGCAATCCGGGGCTTATGGAAGCGTCTAGTTCGCTCAAAAAATATGTGGTTGAAATATGCAAGGACGGGCGTTTCAGTGCCAGAATCTTTAAGATGTTAAAGCGCGTTATGACCATAAATTTGGATTACTGGAAAAACGTCGAATCGTTCTCCGAGTGGCTTGGCAAGAGGAAAATCGAACACGGCGGCGAAGCGCTTGAAATTGAAAAAGCGATCCTTTCGCAGTTTCCGCCGGAGCTTTTCACCGAGTGCGAAGAAGGAATCGAAAAGGCAGAAAAGTGCGAAGACTTCTTCAAACTGCCGGACTACACATTTTTTACCGACAGATTCCGCAACACGATAGATTTCATTCCGACTCCGATATGCAAAATATACTACATTTTCTATCTTCTCGACTTTTCGTCGATGGAAAGTCTGCGCGAATATCTTCTTTTTGACCTCAACAGAACTCTGAAAATCGTTTCGATTGACGATGAGGGTGAGGCGAAACGCTTCATCACTCGAATGTTCGACTTTTTCAAGCCTGTGCGGGAACTTTTCCAGAGCGCGATCCTCGACTGCGTGAAAACGCTCGGCAAAGAGATAGTAAAACGCGGCAGTGCGGCTATATGCGACCACTTTTTCGATGCCGTAATCCGCTTCGGATTCGTTTATCCGGAACTTAAGGGAGTCAATTCCGACTGGCAGATGATCGTTGACAAAAACCACGTCAAAAACATCCGGACGTGGCTTGAAATCATCGAAGTCAACCCGTCGAAAAGCACGAAACTCCTCTCCGCTCTTCTCGTAAACCTTCGTATCGGCGGCGTTTTCATCTCAGATACCGACCTTTTCCAGAGCGACGTCACGAAGTTCCTGAACAGCCAGATAGCTCCGGCCTACCACATCGCGCGTCAGATTGCCGTTCTGTTCCCTGTTTACTTCAACGAGATCGGTGCCGAGGGCGAACTCAGAAAGATTTCGACCGCGATCGACGAAATCTGCCACAGAAAGGATCTGCTCACGCACTTTTTGAGAAAACAGATCCATGCCGAAAGCAACAACACACACATCCAGCTTGCAAAAGATGTTTTCATTTTCTGGCTTACAGGCAAAAAGGAACATCTTCAGAATAAGATTCCCAACGAAATTTATGAGACTCTTGAACCGGCCGGCGAAATGTATGAAGGGCTGCACGAAGTTGCCCGTTTCGTAACAAACAGAGCCGGAGGCGACTATGAAACGCTTTTCACGATGAAACCGGCGGAAGTAGAGAAAATCATTGCCGATTTCGGAGCGGGTCACGAAGTAGAACAGAAGAAGGTCGGATATCTTTTCAACATCTATCTGCTTCTCAAGGAAAAATATTATCTCAATCCTGGCGATATTGCCAAGAAACTCAAGAAAATCACATATATACATCAAGCTACGATAGACGAGTTCGAAGCGGCGATGACTGACGAGGACTGGAAAAGCGCGGTAAAAATCGCATTTAAAATCATGTCAGCACTCAAAAAGACTGTTCTTTCTGAAGAGCAGACGGAAGGTGTTGAAAACATATACTACAAACGTCACATCGCGATAGGAATTCCTTCGATGTACGGCGAATACCGCGAGCCGAAGTTCGAGGCTCTGGGTATGATTTACAGAATGGAGCAGCTTGTTTCAACTATGGTCGAAAGACTTGTGTCGGTTACGAAACTGCCTTACATTTCAGCTGATAATTTAAGGGAAACTGCTGAAATCCTTGAACTTTTCCGTGAAGGTCTTGAACTCGGCGGTATTACGAGCGAAGGTTTCAATTCAGACCTCAAAATGCTCAGATACAGCCTTGTTTCATCAAGCTTTTCGATGCACCAGTATGCGAACATTTTTGAATTTTTCGCAGAGGATCTGAGCAAGATCGTTTACGACTACTTCCTCGGGATTCACGACCAGAACCTCAAAATCGTCCTCGAACAGTATATCGAAAAGCACAATCTTACCGTTTCATCTGAAAAGGACAAAGAGAAGATCATACACAAAAAGAGCGAGGAGTTTTACCGCGACATCATTTCGTCGTCGTTCCTCATGCAGCAGATCGACAGTCTGATAAATTATGTTCTTTCGATTCTGCACGGCATTCCGAAGAATCTGACTGCTGAAGACATCCACATGATAATGACCTACAAACGTAACTCGATAATTTCCGAAATCGACAGAAAGGACGACGAGCTCGACAATCAGGTATTCTTCGGTGCGAAAGGGTATTTCCTGAAAAAAATCAAGGAATACGGCATGCCGGTTCCGTACGGATTCATCCTCACCACAGAACTTTTCAGACGTCGCGAGGCGCTCATGAAACACCCCGAAATCGAGAAGGAAATCTATACGACGATATCCGATGAACTTGGTGTTCTTGAGGAAAAGACAGGACTTCAGTACGGCAACCCGAATAATCCGCTCATGCTTTCGGTTCGAAGCGGTTCGGCAATGTCGATGCCGGGCGCGATGAATACTTTTCTCAATGTCGGTATGAACGACGAATTCGTCGAACAGCTCGCCAAAAAGGAGAATTACGGCTGGACTTCGTGGGACTGCTACCGCCGTCTGATCCAGACATGGGGTATGAATTTCGGCATTGACCGCGACCTTTTCGACAAAGTCATCGCCGATTTCAAAAAGGTTTACGGCGTCGAGAAAAAAATCGGTTTCAAACCTGAGGTGATGAAGGAAATCGCAAAGGAATACATGAAGATTCTCGACAGCCAGAAAGTCAAATTCGAGCAGAACCTTCACAAACAGCTTTTCACTTCGATACACGCCGTATTTGATTCGTGGAATTCACGCAGGGCCCTTGTTTACCGCGACAAACTTCACATCGCAAGCGAGTGGGGAACTGCCGTAATCGTGCAGAAGATGGTGCTCGGAAACATCAACTACGACTCCGGAACGGGCGTCGTTTTCACGCGGGAACCGAACGGCAGGGGCAGGAAGGTATGTCTTTACGGCGATTTCGTAATGTGTTCCCAGGGTGAGGATATCGTCGGCGGTCTCGTTCATCCGTATCCGGTATCTGAAAAGCAGAGACTTGAGATGAAAAATGCTCCGAAAGAGAGTATGGAAAAAGATTTTCCTGAAATATATTCGGCACTTAACGACATTGCATGCGAACTTATATACAAACGCGGCTTCGGTCATCAGGAGATAGAGTTCACCTTTGAGACGTCGAAAAAGCAGGATCTGCACATTCTACAGATCCGTTCGTACCACCAGAATGATCTCATGCAGGAGGAGCTTGTTCCAGACAATCTCACGATGATAGGCGAGGGGACTGGCATCGGTAACAACGTTCTGACTGGAAGGGTCGTATTCTCGATGGAGGATATCGGAAAGTGCAAAAAACTCTATCCGGGCGAAAAAATCATCGTTATGCGTCCGGATACAGTCAGTGACGACATCGACATGATTTTCGAAGCGGACGGACTTCTCACATCCCGCGGAGGAGCTACTTCTCATGCAGCTGTCACTGCGGTCAGACTCGGCAAAATCGGTGTCGTCAACTGCAAATCGCTTACATTGGATGAAGTCAACAAGACCTTCACCTTCGGCGGCGAGACGAGAAACGTCCTCTGTACGCTTACGATTGACGGCAGAAGAGGGTTCATTTACGGATAATTTGTCAAATTTTAAAATTTGGCTAAAATACTCAGCTTTTGCATTTTTGTGCATAAATGCAAGACTCTTTTGTGAGATGGTTTTTTGAGGGGAAGATATGAAATTCAATTACAGGACACTGATTGTCTGGCTGTTTATCGCGATTGTCGCTTTTGCAGCAATAAGTCTTTCAAGGATGACCGATTCCGCACCGGTCAGTGAAATAAATATGACCGAATTCAGGCAGAAGGTCAAAAATCAGGAAATCAAAGAGGTTTTTATTGACGGAATCGAATTCTCCGGGATTCTGAACGACGGAAAGGATACCAGATTCACGGTTATCGGGCCGAGTGGCGAGAGAATGTCGGAGTTTCTGGCTGAAAACAATGTTCCTGCGACTTACAAAAAGCCTGAAGATGATTCTTTACTTAAAACTTTGCTCATTTCCTGGCTTCCGATGCTCATTTTCGTCGCTATTTTCATTTTTTTCCTTCGTCAGATGAACGGAGGGAACAACAAGGCGTTTTCTTTCGGCAAAAGCAAGCACAGAATGATTTCAAAAGACCAGAATCAGATACGTTTCAGGGATGTTGCCGGTGTTGACGAGGCGAAGGAAGAGCTTGAAGAAGTGGTCGATTTCCTCAAAAAGCCTTCGGTCTATACCAGAATCGGCGCGAAAATCCCGCACGGAGTCCTTCTTGTGGGGCCTCCCGGAACCGGTAAGACTTTGCTGGCAAAAGCCGTTGCCGGTGAAGCGGACGTTCCGTTTTTCATCATAAGCGGTTCCGATTTCGTCGAAATGTTCGTCGGTGTCGGTGCAAGCAGGGTGCGCGACTTGTTCGAAAACGCTAAGGCCAAGGCGCCGTGCATCATTTTCGTTGATGAAATCGATGCCGTCGGCCGTCAGCGCGGAGCAGGTCTTGGCGGCGGAAACGACGAGCGCGAGCAGACTCTGAACCAGCTTCTGGTCGAAATGGACGGTTTCGGCAGCGATCTCGGAATCATCGTTATCGCCGCGACGAACAGGCCTGACGTCCTCGATCCGGCTCTGCTGCGTCCCGGAAGATTCGACAGGCAGGTTTACGTGCCGCTTCCCGACATCAAAGGACGCGAACTCATCCTAAAGGTTCATGCCGAAAAGATAAAAACGGCGCCTGACATCGATTTCAGCGATATCGCGAAGGGAACGCCCGGTCTTTCGGGTGCCGATCTGGCGAATCTGCTCAATGAAGCTGCGCTTATAGCCGCATCGAGATCTGAAGAAGAAGTTACGACGGCTGACATCGAAGATGCGAAGGACAAGATTTTTATGGGAAAAGCGCGGAAAACGATGGTGCAGACTCCCGAAGAGAAGAAGGATACCGCTTATCACGAGGCCGGACATGTCGTCGTCGGGCTTTATTCGAAATATGCCGATCCCGTTCACAAAGTTTCGATCGTGCCGCGCGGAAGGGCTTTGGGCGTAACCCAGCAGCTTCCTGAAAAGGACAAGTATTCCTATCACAGAGCCGAACTTGTTGACAGAATCAAGGTTCTCATGGGCGGAAGAGCCGCAGAAGAAGTTTTCATCGGAAGAATAACGACCGGCGCCGGCAACGACATCGAGCGTGCGACGCAGATTGCAAGAAACATGGTCATGCAGTGGGGAATGGGTGACGATCTGGGGCCGATAAGCTACGGCGAAAAGGAGGAACAGGTTTTCCTCGGAAGAGAGCTGGGCAAGAGGACGCAGGTAAGCGAAGCGACTTCGCAGAAAATCGATGAAGAAGTCCAGAAAATCATCGAAAAGGCATACGCGGATGCGAGAACCATTCTCAACGAACACAGAGACGGCGTTGAAAGGCTTGTGGCTGCGCTTGTCGAAAAAGAGACGCTTGAACGCGATGAAATAATGGATGCTGTCGAGCCAAAACCACAGACTGAAGAGGAAACACCGGAATAGAATCGATGCGCTGGACGATATTTCTTCTGACATTTTCTGCATTTTTCCTTGTTTCGGCGGATACGGTAAGGGTCTATTTCCTTTACGATCCGCTTACTGACAGATACACTTTCACGAACCTGTGTCAGGATCTCCGTTCGTGCAAACCGCTTTACGTAACAAAAGGCAAAGTCAGACACAAAGCGGGTTACAAAATCAATCCCGCCAGAGAAAATCAGTATGATAAAATCATAAAACGCGCATCGCAGAAGCACGGAGTCGATTTTTTCCTGATAAAAAGCGTAATAAGAGCCGAATCGCTTTTTGATTCGAAAGCCGTTTCAAGTGCCGGCGCGAAAGGCCTCATGCAGCTTATGCCCGACACGGCTGTCGAAGTCGGCGTTAGGAATGTTTTTGATGCCGAACAGAATATCATGGGAGGAACGAAGTATTTGAAAAAACTGCTGAAACGCTTCAAAAACGTGAAAAAGGCAGTTGCGGGATACAATGCGGGACCTGCGGCGGTTATTTATTATGACGGAGTTCCGCCTTTTGAAGAAACGGTGGACTATGTCGAAAAAATATATGATTTTTATAAAATTTATACGGGTAAAGAGCTATGGTAAAGAAAGCAAAGAATGCGAAAGAAGCTAAAATTATCGATAAGCTGCGCAATTTCAAAAAGGATCTTCTGACGATCCCGAACCTTCTAACTTCAATCAGAATCATTCTGGTACCGGTCGTTCTGCTGTTTATATGGTTCAATACTCCCGTTATGCGGCTCTGGTCGTGGATTTTCTACACAGTGGCGACCGTTACCGACTTTTTCGACGGTTATCTTGCGCGGAAATCGGGTGCTGTTTCGGTTTCGGGAAAGCTTCTTGACCCGCTTGCCGACAAATTCATTGTCAATTTAACGCTTGTTCTGCTTGTTGCGATGGGGGAAATTTCGGTTCTACCCGTTCTGATAATTCTGGCGAGAGAGTTTTACATTTTCGGCATCCGCTCGCTCGCTCTGGAAAACGATTTAGTCATCGCCGCAGACATTTTCGGCAAGACGAAAACCATGCTTCAGATGTTCGCTCTGCCGTTTTTTATGATTAATCAGGCAACTCTGCTCGATCTCGTCGACATAAACTGGGATCCGACCGGCGTCGGCTATTTCCTTCTCTGGTCTTCAATAGTTTTCAGCCTCATCAGCGCGTTCACATATACAAAAAACGTAATGAACAGGATTTTCGGCCAATAATTTCAGAAAAGCGCCGTTTAAACATTCGCTTAAAAAATTGACTCTTTTTTAAAGTTTACTACTATTTTCGTGCCTGCCCGGTGCGTGAGCTTGGGGCGTTAGAAGTTTTTTCCTATTTTAATTTTGGGGCTTGCACTTATTACCGTGAATGTGATCGGTTCGGCTTTCCCCACCTGTGAGCACAGGATAAAGCTTGCTTCGGGCAACGGCTGCGGCGGGTATTTTTGGTTTATTCACAAAATCTTTTAAAATAAGCAAACTTTTAAGATTTTGAGTTTAATTTTCGAGGTCGGTATGTTCAGAATTATGCCAAATAAACCACTTTTTATTTTCTTTCTGCTGTTTTCTGCGCTGTTTATCTCCTCATGCGATATCTTTGACAGCTGCAGCAGTTCAAATTCGTATGAAATGCGCTGCAACGGCGTCGTCCTTGAACAGTGTTCCTATCGTAACGGTTCTTACACTTGGTATCGTTACCGCGACTGTTCCGAGGATTGTCCGGTTGAAATCGGTGCACAGCCGTCATGTTCCCGGAAATCATGTTCATGTTCGGTTCCGGAAATTTTTGCCTGCGAAAGCGGCGGAACATACCGTTGCAACGGTGCAAATGCCGAGAAATGCACCGGTCTGACCGTTTATGACGGCGCGATATGGGAAAATCTTAAAAATTGTGAAAATTTTTTCACTTCGGACGAAATAGTTGAAAGCGGTACCTGTCTGTCGAACAACGAATATTATGAACCCGGATGCGTTCCGAAAATCAGAAAGGGTTTCCGCGGAAAATGGCGCAGGCTTGACCGCGAAAAGAATTATTATCTGGGAACGAACGGGGTGACGGAAGATTCTTACGGTTCGCAGGTAGCTTTAACGAAAATTACTAAAATCGACGACAATATGCTTGAAATCACTGCTGAAAACGAAACTTTCAGGCTTGTTAGGAACAGCATAGGCGATGCCGTTTTGAAATTGAAGGTAAAAAGCGCATTCAATCCTGAGAGATCGCTGAATTCAGGCGGAGTAGGCGGAATCGATGTTATCGTTGAGAACACTCAGGATTCAGGTGAAACTTATGAAAAACAGTCAGGAAGCGACGGAAACACCGAATTCGAAGGTATGGTTTCGGGTGAATACGACATTTCCGTCGGCGGAACGAAAGTCAGGCAGAACATTTCGGATTATTTGAATGCAGGTAACTTTTATTTTGCAGAAAGCGGTTATATTTACAAGGTTCTGCCCTCGGATCCTTCGGCCGTTTTCTATTCCGAAGACAGAAACGATTCTGAAAAAGGCAACCGTTACGACATGAATATTCGTGTATACAATTCAGGTAATGCTGACGCTTCAGCCACCACGATTTCTTTGCGGAGTTCCGACGAGACTGTCAGAATCACGGCAAAAGATGAGATTCTCGGAACGATCGAGCCCGGAAAATACGTTTCATACAGTTTTGTGATGGAAACGGTACCTTTTGCGCAAATCTCTTTTTTAAAAAACGAAATTTATCACGATGCCGAGCTGACCGTTTTACTTAGAGATATTCACGGCGAAACATGGGAAGACGTCGTAACTGTCAGGATTTACAGGAAATCCGTGCCGATTTATCTGCATTCCACAATGTCTAATCCGTTCATTCTCCTTTCACCTCACAGAGAAATAGCAAATATGTCGAGCGTTGTCTGGGTGCCTTACCGCCCGGACGCGAAATACAAGCTTATCGCGCAGAGTCTGACTCTCAATACCGAAGGAGTTTATTCGATAGGAGTCGGATCTTGGGATGACGAACGCTGGAATTCCGACAGGGAAACATTTACCGATGTTTCGAATTTTGAACCGAACGATATGGAATCGCAGGCAAAAACAATAAATATGAACTCCCAGACGACCTCTTATCTCCACAAGAACGATCTCGATTTCTGGATTATCGACATGAATAGATAATAAATAATGAATAAAATCAAATACTTGGTCTTTTTAAGCGTTCTTTGCTGCACTTTTTTCGTTTCGGCGGCAGGTGAAGAGAACAAGCCGCACAACAGGTTTGATATCGCCTTGGAATACAGCCGGACTTCCGGTTTTATTCCTGCAGCCGATGTCTTGTGGCACTACAACGACACATTTTTTTCATCTTTGTACGGAAATTATTTTTTTTCATCCGAAAAGAAGACGCTGTCAAACTATGAAAACAGTAAATATGCCGTTTTTTCAAAGAAATTTGTTCTCGGAAGCGAGGTTTTAGGCCTCTATTTTTTGAAAAATCCGGCGCTTTTCGCTCTCAGTCTGGGATTGGAATATCAGAGGGTGAAAAACGAGGAGTTCGGTTTTTTCGACGTCAGTGAGACGACTGTGACATTTGAAGACACGATATATCAGAATCTGATACTTCCTTTTATCAGACTTACTGCCGACAAACATTCGAAAATTGTCAACAACAGGTTTTTGTTTGTATTTTACCCCTCTTACTGTCTGATGCTTGAACAAGAGATTTATTTTAACCCGCTTTTTTCGCGTAAACACACCTCGGATTCATCGAAATGGCAGGTTCCTGCTTTTGAAATTTCTGATGAAATCTTGATTGGTTTCAATAATTTCGGCGGAATTTTACTCAACACTGCATTTTCATTCCGCGAGGCCAGATATACTTCGGCGGTTTTAAGGAAATTAGAGGACGGGTACGGTTTCGGAGAGGCTGAAGTGCGTCAGATATTTCTGGAATACGGTTTTACGGTGTCGTATGTCATTCCGTTTGAAATCGCCGGAACAATCCACCCGAAAATCGGTGCCGGCCTTTCGGGTTCGGCGGAATTCCGCAAAAATGGCGGAAAGAAATCGACAAACAGGGATGTCGGCTATCTTTTTGTTTTCGGTTTCCACTATTGATTCCATTATGCGCACTTATAACAAAGGATCGAAGCCTTTCCGGAAACGATTTAGAATTACAGACAGAAAGTCATATATGCAGGAATGCATAGAATGCCGTCGTTTTCGATAAGATTTCTTGGGTGAATGATATATGAACCGCCAATCCGTTCATTGAATTTATTACGGAATTTTTGCAACGATGTCGTTTTGTAACGGTTTGAGGACTTCACTTCAACAGGAAAAATTTTATATTCCAGTTTGCTGTTGTTGGAAAGAATAAAGTCAATTTCCATGTCGTTGCGGTGTTTTTCCTCGTTGTAATGACTATAGAAATAAAGTTTGTGACCATTGGCGGCAAGCATCTGCGCGACAGCATTTTCGTAAAACATTCCTTCGTTGAAAGAGAGCGTTCCACTGAGAATCTGGTTGTAAATCTCTTTTTCCAGAAGTTCATTTTCATCAAAAGTATGGCTTAGAAGCAGTCCTGTATCGCCAAGATAACACTTGATGTAGCCGCGGCTTTCATTCAGGGAAAGACCGACATTCGGATCGTTGCATAGAAAACACTCGTTTGTCACCATAGAGTCTGAAAGCCAGAAAAATGTTTCATTGTAGTCGGTCGAGTCTGATTTTTCCGCAACATTCTTAAAAACGATGCGCTTTTCGTGCTGCGAAAGAAATCCAGGAATTGCGTCAAAAATGGAGATAACCTTACTTCTGTAACGGGCTTTAATCTTCATCATGTCACTGCGGTACAAATCAAGAATATCCCTTTTCTCGCGGTCAACTTCATAAAAATCCTTGCCGCTTTCAATAAAAATATCAACACATTTCGGCATTCCGCCGATAAGAAGATACTGCCTGAAAAGAAGCTTGGCCCTGTTGTGGAGACCTCTTTCAAGAGGTTCTTTCTTCACGAAACAATTTTTTATGTAATCAATGAGATTTTCTTCTCCGAGTGCCGACGCGAATTCTTCAAAATCCATAGGAAACATCTTCAGATGGCGTTCTTCCGACGGAATCACGATGTTTCGGACATTTTCCTTTATCGAAATCAGAGAACCTGTTTCAATATAATCGTATCTTCCGTCTGCAACAAGATATTTTACAGCCTCTCTCGCTTTCGGAAAGCGTTGAACTTCGTCAAAAATTATCAGGCTTTCGCGCCTATGCAGTTTTGTCTTGTATTCAGCTGAAAGAAGCATGAAAAATGTGTCAAGATCATTGAGATAATCGGTAAAATACGATTTCACCTTCTCGCTTGCGACTGCGAAATCAAGGACAATGAAACTTTTATATTCCTTCGCAGCAAACTCTCTTGCAATTGTCGATTTGCCTATTCGTCTGGCACCTTCAATCAAAATCGCCTTGCTTCCTCTGCACTCTTTTTTCCAAGCCAGAAGTTTCTCGTAAATCTTGCGTTTAAAAATCATTTTTTGACCTCTTTTGTCATTATACGCACATATAAAAATGGCACAAAAACCGATTATACGCATGTATAGAATACCAATGAACTCCGATTATGCGCACTTATAACTACAAAAAACGGATTTTTCAAGAAAAAATTTAAGACAAGGATCGAAGGGTTTTGGAAAGGATTTAAACTATTTCCCAGTATCCGTTTTTTCTTCCGCCTGATCGTTTGATCCGACCTGATAAACGGAGTTTTTTGACATGATAAAACACGCCGTCTTCGGTTATTTTGAATTTTAGTGCGAGTTCTTTTGTTGTTATGTGAGGATTTTCTTTTATCGCACAGAGAATCTTTTCCGTAGTTTTTTCCGTAGATACAGAGCTGTTTTCCGTAGTGTTTTTTGCTGGAGCAGCTTCTTTTTCCGTAGTAAATCCGTTTTTTTCCGTAGTTTCTTCCGAAACTTTTCCGGCATATTTGGCATAGTCGATATGGGTTTCTCTGTTTTTGAGCTCGTTGTGCTCGTCTAAAAGAAGGTTCCGGAAAAATTTTTCGAGAAAAACGGGATTTTCTGAAATTCCTTTCTGAAGATTGGTGTAGTTCGCCCTGACAAGCGCGTTTCTGAAATACCAGCTGTTCTGCGCAAAGATGTCGTTATCGGCCTTAAAGCCGAGCGAACGCAGATATTTTATCGTGAAAACAGCCGTCGTCCGCGTGTTTCCCTCGCCGAAAGCGTGGATCTGCCAGAGCCGCGAGACAAAAAAAGTGATGTGACGGGCTATCTCATCCATCGAAAGATTTTTGTAACGGAACCTCTTCTCCTGCATGAAATCGTATTCCAAAGCGCTCTTCAGCTCGAAAGCCGCGCCATACATCACAGTATCGCCGTTCAATACCCACTCGTTTTTTGTTATGTCGTAGTCACGGAGCCGCCCTGCAAACTTGAAAATCCCCTCAAAAAGACGTTTATGAACCGCTATCAGATACGACGGACTGAAATTGAAGGAAGGTTCGCTCAGAATCTGCGCAATGCGGCTTGAAACCTTGTCAGCTTCCTCGGTACGGTTGTCAGGGTTCTGGAGCCTTAAAGATTTGCTTTTGTAATAGGAATTGATGAGACGGCTCACATCATCGAACGAAATCTCGCCTTCAATGTTGCGTTTTGCCGTCTGGTAAAGGTATTCCGAAGGTTTTAGCCCGTCCACCTGCTGCAGACCGATGGCAGTAGCCCATGCGAAAGTTTTCTCTTTTTTGTCCGCACCCGTGTGGCGGAGATATTTCTCAAAATCGGCTTCGTAATGACTTTTTTCCGGCATTTTTAAGACCCGTTTTTATCCAAAAATTTCAAGACATTTCCGAAATGTCACCAAAAACAGAGGATTATACACAATTTTTAGGGAAATGCGAGATTTAGGGTGAGAATAAAACTCAGATTTTGCACAGGTATAAGAAAGAATCGAAGCCTTCCTGGAAACGATTTAATTCCTGCCTTCAACAATGGCAATTTCGTCATCCGTCAGTCCGTAAAGCTCATAAACCTGCCTGTCGATTTCGGCTTCCAGTGCGCTGACCTGTTCTACCAGCATTTTCCCGTCATTCTGAGACTTTAGTCGAAGAATCTCATCCACCAGTTCAACTATTTGTTTTTGCTGCTCTTTTGTGGCAACAGGGATCGGGATAGTTTCAAGTTGATTCAGCTTTATTTCAAAGCCGGATGTAAAAAGTTTTCTAAACCAGAAATTGATAAGTTTGG
This sequence comes from bacterium, assembly GCA_017961325.1. Taxonomy (GTDB): domain Bacteria; phylum UBP6; class UBA1177; order UBA1177; family UBA1177; genus UBA1177. The sequence goes on from JAGCXM010000021.1 coordinate 23,003, forward strand.
AATTAAGAAGAGCAAGAATGAATTTCATATCATACTCTTTTTCCAACTCATAAATAACATTGATTTTATCATTGCAAAGATATTGTTCGCAGTCAAGCGTAGCATTTATTTCTATTGACATATCTTGGACCATAATCTTCTGCGGAATATTGAAAAAAGACAATTGATATTTTCTTTCATCAGTTCAGGTTTATACCAAATATATTCATTTGCTGTATTTACAGGTTGTTCCCAGCGTCTGAGATTTCGCCCTCGAATAATTGGATAACAATCTTCATCCCGTTTTTCATTCAAAATAAATTTCTTATCGTTTGCGCTTTTTATACCGCAACTTGCTTTCATTATGCTACCGAGTTTTACGGTTTGAACTTTGCTAAGATCTATATTTTGTTCAAAAGTGAAGTTATAGCCGTGGGTAGAAAGAATCTTTTTGTATGACAACTTACATTTTGAACTGAAAACTTCGTCTTTATCACAATTTCTAATCTCAATCTCATCATCAATGTTCGGTTTCTTATTTTGATACGAACAAATAATTGTTTTGACTGTTGCGTTGTCAAAAACTTTGTCTGGTAATTTCACTAAATGGGTTACAGACACATCTTCAGCAAGAAATTTGCGAAATGGCAGAAAACTTTGTATTCCGAGCCAACTGTTAGAAAATATAAATGAAAACGAGCCATTAGGTTTTAACAACCATGAAGAAAGTTCAGTAAAAAGCGAGTACAAATCAAACATTTTTCTTGCTGTTTTGTATCGTAACTTAAAAAAGTCTTTCAAAGAAGAATTTTTTATATTGTTCGCACTGATATACGGCGGATTGCCGATGACTGCATCGAAGCCCAGGAATTTGCCGGTATCGGCAAGAACTTCGGGAAATTCGATCATCCATTCAAGGGAATCGGCGTAGATGTCGTCGTCAAGAATTTTTTTGTTCAGTTCTTCGTCAAAAAAGACCAACTGAACTATTCCGTGAATCTGCCGCTTGATGCTTTGAATAAGATTATCGACTTTCCGCTTGTTTTCCTTGTTGTTTTCGTTCTTGTATGCAGCGACAGCCTCTCGGTATTGACGAATGAGTTTTCGGGTGTCGGGATTTCCTTCGCTAAGAATGGAACCACCTGTTTTTATTGAATATCTGCTCACAAGCGAGTTGCCGCACTTAATGTTGATATCGATATTGGGAAGCGTTTCAAGCTGAGTAAAACCCGATTCTTCGGTGTAATATGCGTTTTTGAGAAGCTCGATCCAAAGACGGAGGCGGCAGATGTAGACGCTTGCCGGATTTATGTCCACGCCGAAAAGACAGTTTTCGATAATTGTCCGCTTTTCGTTGAAAATCGCTTCCTGAACGCGCTGCCGCTCAGGATTTATCGAATAAACAAAAGGATTCCCTTCGTCGTCAAGAATCGAAATCTCGTCGTTTTCAAGTTCAAGAGCCCAGTCGCTGCGGCGGATCCTGCGCCCGTTTTTATCAAACAGAATGTCAAGATAGGACTTGATGAAAAGCAGCCTGTTCAAAACCGAAACAAGAAAGTGGCCGCTTCCCACAGCCGGGTCGTAGATGCGGATCGAATTTATGATTTCATTCGCTTCGGCGCGGTCATCTATTTTGTCGGCAAGTTCTTCGAGTGTTTCGCACTTCCAACCCTTGAAATTATTGAACTTCTGAATCACAGTGCGCTCAACAGTCTCTTTTGCCATATATTCCGTGATGAAACCCGGCGTGAAAAAAGAGCCGTCCTTATAACCGTTGATTTTTTCAAAAATGAGGCCGAGAACACTCGCGTTTATCAGAGTTTTTGTATCCTGCGTGATGCCGGATTCCGTCTCGCTCGAAAAGTTGTAGGAATCAAGAAAACGGAAAATGTAGGCTAAATTATCCATTTTTCCCGTCATTCTCCGCCCCTTTTTGTCTTTCAGCACAGTGCGGGGGAAAAGTTTCATCGATTTATTCATAATTCCGCGGATTTGCAGGAGTTTTTCTTCAACGCTCGGTTCAAAGAGAGAACTGTTGAGATAAGGAACGAAGCGGAATTTTTCCCTGACCTCGCTGTCCCGTGCCTCCGGTCTGCGCCCCAGAACCTTAAAAAAGAGGATATTGAGAGAATCAAAATCAGGAACAAGCTCTGTCGTCAGAAATCTGTATTTTTCGTCTCCCTTCCGGTATGCGAGCTGCTGACTTTCCACAAGTTTCAGGAAAATCAAACGGTTGATCCAGTTTATTGCAAGACGCAGAGCGACCTCGTAACGGCCGTTTTCGTCAAGGTTTTCTTCTTCAAGCTGATATATCGCGCTTTCAAGCAGACTCGCACCGTCGCGATCAGCCTCTTTTTTGCGCCGGATCACCTTTTTGCCCGATTCCTTGACTTCCTCAAGACCTACAATGTGAAGCAGCTCCTCATAGAAATTCTTATCCAAACTATTGGAATCATTGGCAAAAGGCTTGCCAAGAAGATGCTCCGGCGAGAAAATTTTGTAGAGAGGAATGAGAGATTCTTCGCTGCGCTCAGAATGACGATAAAACTCCGCTGGAGTTACCTTTGTCACAACGATATTTTCATTCTCGATCCACTTGTTTATCGCCGGTTTCGCGCAGTTTTCGTAAAAATATGCAGTTTTCGTGTCGGAAAGCTGACCGGCTTCAAACTTTTTGAACTGCTCAACTATCGGATTTGTTTTCACAAGGAAAAATCGTGCAAAATCTTTCGCGTCAAAAATATAAAAATCGTAATAATTTGTAATAATTATGTGCTTAATCTCGTTGTTTTGGAATTTCAGGTTCTCCTGCAGAAAATAGTAGACACACTCCTGCAGAGCCTTGCAGTTAAAGTTGGTTTCGCTGAACATTTCAGCCGTGTTTGAGGGAGATTTCGCCTCGATTATTACCGCAGGTTTCGAGTTCGCCGTATTTCCGCCGAAAATCACAAGATCCTCGCGTCCGTTCGTATTTACCGCATAATCGGGGCTGTAAAAAGTCTCTTCCAAGAACTTTTTTATCAGATTTTTGTGAAATTCCTCGCTTTCATCCTGCTTTCCTGAACTCAGATAAACGGACAAAGCCTTGTTCAGCCTTTCAATCTCGTTTTGCGGAACAGGCTGCCTGAAAAAGGCCGGATTTATTGATTTTTTTGCTGTAGTTAAAGTCATCATCAATACTTCTCCAATTCGATTCAGATGATCTCCCAATATCCGAAATGTCACCAAAAACAGAGGATTATACACAATTTTTAGGGAAATGCGAGATTTAAGGTGACGATAAAAGTCAGATTATGCGCAAGTATAATGGTAAAAAGTGCAGATTTTCGCAATGAAAAGCCGTGCTAAAAATTTAAAAATATTATTGATTTTTTGCAAAAAATCGTTATTGTCCCCTACTTTTTCCGGAATTTGGCCGGTATTTTTTTCACACACGAGCTTTTTTGAAGGAGAAAAGATTGAAGTATTTAGTCACATCAGCTCTGCCCTATGCAAACGGTCCGATCCACCTCGGCCATCTTGCAGGGGCTTATCTTCCCGCCGATGTTTATGTGCGCTATCTCCGCAACATGAAGAGAGACGTCATATATGTCTGCGGAACGGATGAACACGGTGTCCCGATCACTATAAATGCGGAATCGCGCGGGATCACTCCCGAAGACGTCGTAAGAGAAAATCACGAGATAATCGCACGCGGCTTTGAAATGGCTGAGATGTCTTTCGATATATTTTCAGGAACGCACAACGATATCGAGAATGAGCTTTCACAGGATTTCTTCAAGAGACTCGATAAAAACGGCTTCATTTCGGTAAGAGACGTCGAACAGTTCTACTGCGAACACGACAAGATGTTCCTCCCTGACAGATACGTCGAAGGAACCTGCCCCATCTGCAAAGATCCCGGAGCACGCGGCGACCAGTGCGACAAATGCGGAAACGCCCTCAACTCGCTCGATCTCATTGATCCGAAATGCAAGCTCTGCGGCGAAACTCCGGTGAAAAAGACTTCAAAGCACTGGTTTTTAGATCTCGACAAATTTGAAAAAAGACTGGATGAATGGCTTGAGACCAAGACGAACTGGAAAAGCAACGTCAAGGCTTTCTGCAAACAGTGGTTTGAAAGAGGTCTCGAGCCGAGAGGTATCACCCGCGATATCTCCTGGGGCGTTCCCGTTCCCGTCGAAGGTGCCGAAGGAAAAGTCCTTTACGTCTGGTTCGATGCGCCGATCGGCTACATCGCATTCACGAAAGAACTTTTCGCCAAAAGAGGCCTCGACGAAAACGAATGGGAGAAATGGTGGAAAGGCGGCGACGACGTCAAGCTCATCCACTTCATCGGCAAGGACAACATCGTTTTCCACTCGATAATCTGGCCCGCAATGCTCATGGGTCAGGAAGACGGCTGGAAACTTCCCGACGAGATCCCGGCAAACGAATTCCTCAATCTCGAAGGTCAGAAGATCTCCACCAGCAGAAACTGGGCTATCTGGGTCCACGACTTCCTTGAAAGATTCAACCCCGACTCTGTCAGATTCTACCTTGCTACGATCGCTCCCGAAACCAAAGACTCAGACTTCTCCTTCAAAGGCTTCCAGGATGCGAACAACGGCATGCTTGCCGCGATCTACGGTAACTTCGTGAACCGCAACCTCGCCTTCATCAACAAGTTCTTCGGCGGCAAGATCGAAGGAGAGACAAAGTTTTCGGAAGAGGACGAAAAAATGTGGGAAAGCGTCCATGCGGAACTCAAGGAAGTCCTCAGCTGCTACGAGACATTCTGCGTGAGAGATGCGGCTTTCCACATCATGGAAATAGGAAGGATCGCGAACAAATACTTTGATTCGATGGCTCCGTGGGCACTCAGAAAGAGCGATCCGGCGCGCTGCAACGGCGTTTTCATAAACTGCCTTAACCTTATCAACACTATCGCAACGGCTATGGAGCCGATAACTCCTGCCGCAAGCAGAAAAGTCAAACGAATGCTTAATCTGCCTGAAGTGTTTGATTTTACTGAACTTTTTAACTGTGCCATTAAAGACGGCATAAAGCTTGGTGAAGTTGAGATACTTTTCGGGATGATCGACGACGAAACTATCGCCGCCGAGAAATCGAGATTAGGCAACAATCATTGATACCATAGCTCACATTTTTATTTTTTTGTAAGGCTGAACTGCACTTATGGGGGTATTTTTGCTTTGCTCACATTTTTTGTGGAGGGAAAATTATGAGTGACAAAATTATTGAACTCGTCGGAATTTCCAAGGAATTCGACGGTGGCACTTTGGCTGTTTCCGATTTCAATCTTCATGTGAACCGTGGCGAATTTGTCACGTTTTTAGGGCCGTCGGGCTGCGGCAAAACGACAACGCTGCGTATGATCGCAGGTTTCGAGCTTCCGACAAAGGGAAAAATCCTGCTTGACGGCAAGGACATAACCAACCTTCCGCCCTATCTCAGACCGGTAAACACCGTTTTCCAGAGATATGCACTTTTCCCGCATCTCAACGTTTATGACAACATCGCTTTCGGCCTCAAACTCAAAAAGATAAAAACGACTTTTAAAGATAAAAACGGCAACGTAGTCGAAAAACTCGAACATCTCAAAAAGTCGGAAATCGACAAAAAAGTCAGCAAGGCACTCCAGATGGTCGACCTCGAGGAATTCGAAAAAAGAAAAGTCACTACCCTTTCCGGAGGCCAGCAGCAGAGGATCGCAATTGCCCGCGCTATCGTCAACGAACCTGAGATCCTCCTCCTTGACGAGCCGCTTGGTGCGCTTGACCTCAAAATGAGAAAGGACATGCAGCTTGAGCTCAAGGATATGCAGAGAAAGCTCGGGATAACCTTTATTTATGTCACTCACGACCAGGAGGAAGCCCTCACGATGAGCGACCGCATCGTCGTTATGAAGGACGGCGAGATCCAGCAGACCGGCACTCCGCAGGATATCTACAACGAGCCCGCCAACGCTTTCGTTGCCGACTTTATCGGCGAGAGCAACATCTACAACGGAACCATCGTGGGCGACAGAAAGGTCCGTTTCATCAACAAGGTTTTCGACTGCGTTGACGATTTTGAGATAAATGCAAAAGTCGATGTCGTTGTCAGACCTGAGGATGTCGAGATCGTAAAACCCGAAGAAGGGATAGTTTCGGGTCAGATCGTCTCCTCCATTTTTAAAGGTGTCCACTACGAAATGATCATGATGGTAGGCAAAAGCGAAGTCATGATCCAGTCCACCAAAGAGGTCAAAGCCGGCGACACGATCGGCATCAGAGTGAGCCCCGACAATATCCACATCATGAAAAGGGATTTCGTTTCAAACGTTTACGACGGATACATCGACAAGATCAACAAAGTCCACTTTGCGGAAGGCGCTTTCGAGTGCGACGTCACGCAGCTCTACCCCGGTTCGCACCTTGACAGCGAAGGCTATGTCATCACGGCTCAGGGAGAAAAGATCGATCTCACCAATGTTCCGGTCAGAGTCGAAGTCGGCCTCAAGGATATCGAGATCATCGACAACGATGAAGACGGCGATGCAAGAGGTTCAATAATTTCAATAGTTTACAAAGGCGACCACTATCAGATCATCATCTGCACAGACGAAGATGAAGAAGAGATCGTCTGCGACACCGAATACCTCTGGAACGAGAACGACCGTGTCAGCGTCAAGATCCCGAAGGATAAGATCAAACTTACTTTGAAGGCGGTGGAAAAGAAATGAGCGGACTGAAATTTTCAAGAAAGCAGCTTGGGATCCCCTACGCGGTTTTTCTCATCGCGTTCGTCGTAGTTCCCCTTCTGCTTATAACTTTATATGCTTTCACTAAAAAAGTTCCCGCCGACAAGGCGACTTTCACGATTGCGGGCGAATCGGTCTCGTTCGCAGCATCGAATTTCTCCGATTTCTTCTCTAAATCGGCGAATATCAGAGTCCTTTTCGTAAGTTTCGGACTCGCGATAATCACGACGATCGTCAGCCTTTTCATCGCCTATCCGGTCGCATACATTCTCGCTAAATCGAAATTCAACAAAGGGGGAGTTCTCCTGGTGCTTTTCATCCTTCCGCTCTGGATAAACTTCGTTCTGAGAACGGCTGCGATGAAGGAGCTTCTCTACTTCGTCGGCATGTACAAATCGAACAGCTTCAGCTTCATAAACACACTTATCGGCATGGTCTACGACTATCTTCCGTTCGTCATCATGCCGTTATATTCGGTCCTGGTCAAGATCGACAAAAGCTATGCCGAAGCAAGCGCAGACCTCGGCGCGAAGCCTGTGACGACATTCCTTTCTGTCACACTTCCGCTTTCGATGCCCGGTATCGTGAGTGCGATATCGATGGTCCTGCTCCCGACGACTACAAGCTACGTCATCAGCGATACGCTCGGCAACGGAAACGTCACGATCGTCGGAAAGATAATCGAAACTCAGTTCCTCACGATGGACAACTGGCACGCAGGCAGCACGATCGCACTCGTCCTTCTCGTAATAATTTTCCTTTCGATGTTCCTCAGCGGCAAATTCACTGAAGAAGAGGACGAAAGCGCAGGGAGGGCTAACTTATGGTAAAGAAAATAATCGGCGGAAGCTACATAACTCTGGTTCTTTTCCTTCTCTACGCGCCAATCCTTCTCCTTTTCGTCTACAGTTTCAATATGTCGCGTGAGATAGGGATCTGGTCTCCGGAATGGGGTTTTGACCTTTATTACAAACTCTGGAGCAATACCGACCTCATGGAAACGGTCGTCAACACGATAGTTCTCGCACTTGTCGCGGGATTCATTTCGACAGTTCTCGGCACGATGGGCGCGATCGGAATGTTCTATTCGAGCCGTCGCGTCAACAGAACGATGAACGAACTCACCAAAATTCCGATAATAAACGCGGAAGTCGTCACGGCTATATCTATCGCCCTCATCTGCACGATGTTCGGTTTCGGAAGGTCGTACGCTTCCCTTCTTATCGGGCATGTCGTCCTCACCGTTCCGTTCGTCGTCCTTTCGGTCATCCCGAAACTCAAACAGATGGACAACAACCTTTACGAAGCGGTTCTCGATCTCGGCGCGACACCGACGAAGGCGATATTCCTCATCGTTATTCCGGAAATTCTCCCCGGAATCATTTCGGGCTTCCTGCTCGCGATAAACATTTCGCTTGACGACTACATCATCACGAGTTTCACGAAGCCTTCGACTTTCAAAACGATATCGACTTATGTTTACGACGCCTACGCAAAGGGCGGAAAAAGCTCTTCCGTTCCCGCGCTCAGGGCTCTTTTTGCGATAATTTTTGTCGTAATGATCGCTTATGTGGTCATTCATACCTTTATACAATCAAGAAAATCAAGACTGGAGGGGTCAAGATGAAGAAATTTTTTGCACTTTTTCTTTCTTTTTCACTTTTGTTCAGCCTTCTCCCGCTTTTCGGCGAAGGCGAAGTCGTGGAACTCAAAGTCTACAACTGGGAAGACTACATCTCTATCGATGACGGCAGCGGAGAAAGTGTTGATTTGATTAAGAAATTCGAACAGCACTGCAAAGAGAAGTTCAATCTCAACGTCAAAGTCAGATACTCTACTTTCGGAACGCTTGAAAATATGTACAACGAGCTCCAGCTCACCAAAACGAAAGCTGAAGACGGCTCATACACCTACGCTTACGACCTTGTATGCCCGTCCGACTACATGCTTCAGAAGATGATAATCGAAGGAATAGTCGAAAAATACGACTACACGATCGAAGAAGGCAAACTCGGCCATGTCAACGGCTACTACGACAACGCTTCGAAATTCATCGTTGACCTTTTCAAAAAATTCGGCTGGCAGGATTATGCTACCGTTTATATGTGGGGAACGATGGGTTATGTCTACAATCCGGCAGTTTTCGAGAAACTTCCCGGCTACAAAAAAGGTGACGAAACTCACTGGGATTTCATCTGGAAGGAATACGCGAAGAATCTCGGAACGATCAAGGATTCGATCCGCGACACCTACGCTCTCGCACTCGGATACGTCTACAGAGACGAACTCACCGGACTTGCAAAAAGCTACAAATCTGGCTCGCTCACGAAAGACCAGTATGCCGACAAACTCGTCGCCCTTTTCAACAGAGCAGACGAAGAATCGGTAAAGAAAGTCGAAGAAGCGCTTTCAGTCCTCAAGGAAAACATCTACGGATTCGAAGTCGACAGCGGCAAAAAAGACATGGCTACCGGTAAAATCGCCATCAACTTCGCATGGAGCGGCGATGCAGTATACACGCTCGACACCGCTGACGAAGACGAAAACGGCGCTGAACTCTACTACGCAGTTCCCGAAGAAGGCAGCAACATCTGGTTCGACGGCTGGGTAATGCCGAAAGGCGCGAACGTTCCCCTTGCACAGGAATTCATCAACTTCCTCGCACAGCCCGAAAACGCAAAGGCAAACATGGATTACATCGGCTACACCAGCGCTATCGGCGGCGAAGAGATGTTCGAAAACTGCGTAGAGAACTATGGAACCTACATCATGGTCGAATGCGAAGCTCCGAAAGAAGGCGAAGCTGAAGAAAAACCTGCTGAAGGTGAAGAAAAAGCCGAAGCCGAAGGCGAAGAAGAGGAAGAAGAAGCAAAACCCTTCCTCGACAAAGAAAGCGGCAAATACTACTGCGACAAATATGTCGGAGAGCTCAGCGAAGAAGAACTCAACAAATTCAAAAACGCTGACGGCACCTACAACTTCCTCTACCCCGACTACGACAAGGACGACAACGTAACGGGCATGCACAAAGAAGAGAACGTCACCCTTTACAAAAACGACCTCAACTACTTCTTTGCGAACAAAACGACCGACGCTGCGGAAGAAAAGAAGGATTTCACAGTCATCACCGATGTAATCGGCAGACAGTGCTCCGCTCAGTATCCGACCGAAGACATCGTTTCCAGATGTGCCATCATGAAATACTTTGACGACACCGAAATGCGCCGTCTCAACGATATGTGGGACGAAGTAAAAGTCTCCTCGTCGGGAATGTCGATGGTAGTTCCCGTCATCATCGTAGTCCTCACCTGCCTCGTTTTCATAGTCGTCGCGATCATGAAGAGAAGATAGTGTCGGAGCGCGGGCGGCCCGCCCGCAAACTCTTGCATTTTTCCTAAAATTCCTTAAAATATTGCAGTTTTTGATTGTTGTTTTTATAGTGAGATAATATGTCAAACACAGAACGGAATCAGATTCGATACACAGTCGCCTGCATCAGCGAGTTCGCAAACAGCAAATCGTTGTCAAAACTGCAGGCTTTTTTGTATCTCTATAACCATAAAGCACTTGATTTTCTTGATGAATTTTATGATGTTGAGCATACGCTTTCCTTTGATGAAGTTCTTTCCGATATGACAGCCGTATGCCGACAGAACGGAGGAGAGATCGAATGATACTCTTCCACGGTTCGAATACCGACATTCTCCGGATCGATCTTTCAAAATGCAAACCCTACAAAGATTTCGGCAAAGGTTTTTACCTCACGACAATACGCGATCAGGCTGAAAGGATGGCTGTTCGCGTGGCAAGAATGTTCGGCGGCATACCGATGGTGAATGTTTACGAATTTGATAACTCTATAATGTCAAAACACATCTTAAATATTAAGTTTTTTCCCAATCCAACTCCTGATTGGGCCGAATTTGTAATCACCAACCGCAACTACGAACGTCTTTCGTCAATTCCCAAAGACAACAACTGCTATGACATAGTTTCCGGCCCTGTTGCAAACGATGATTTGGCTCTGCTTTTCAGGCAGTTTTCAGACGGCTTGATCTCTTCCGTGACTCTACTTGAAGCATTGAAATACAAAAAACTGACCGATCAATACTCGTTTCACACTGAAAGAGCTTTATCTTACCTTAAAAAGACGGGAAAATACAATGTCTAAACAGGAACAACTTATCGAATATATCACAAGCGACCTGGTTTCCTTCATTATGGAAGACTCAAAAATCCCGTTGAATGAGGCGTTACAGCGGCTTTACACATCACAGACTTTCGCGAAACTCAATGATGTCGAAACCGGCTTGTATCTTGAAAGTCCGCTTTATGTTTACGATATTTACAAGACGGAAAAAGAGTTCGGACACATCGTGCAGCAGGAAATATAAAAGAATCCAAAAAATTTGTCTTTGGTCTGAAACGACCTAAAATGTTGCGTTTTTTAGTGGTTTTATTGTTGATGTGGAGAAACAAAATGAAAAAAAGGTTTGTTGTTTTAGAAGTGCTGGCTGATGAAGCAGATAGAAGGAAGCTGGATTTTTGATCCTGTACAAAATCTCTCTTTCGCAACTCAATTCTGGTTTAAGCACATCCTATTTCAGAAAGTCGGGGAACCGCCGGAGATGCAAATGTAGTCTGCGTCAGGGATAAAAAAGCAAGTGATATTAATATGAAACCGGAAAGAAAGCCAATGAAGCAACTTCCGGATCCCAATGAATTGAAATGGTCGAAAGAGGCTTCCGATCCTATGACTTGGAAAGAAGCTTCGGATTATTGTTCCGCTCTTACTGAGAACAATTTTTCCGACTGGAGGCTTCCTAACATAGACGAGCTCAGAACACTTATACAAAACTGCGACAAAACCCGGGCTGGCGGAAGCTGCAAAATAAGCGAAAACAGGCAGTGTCTTGATGAAAAGTGCTGGAGTGAAGACTGCAACGGATGTAATGACAAAAGTGATATACTCTGGGCAAAAAAGGAAGCTATGGAAAAAGAACTGTATGAGAAATTCGGCTGGGCATGGATTCACTTTGAAAATTCCGAATATGAAAAAGCCGAGGAAGACTACAGAAAACAAAATATTGCCGATTTCAAGAATACGAATTTCAGCAGAATTCAATCAAAAAACGCTTTCTGGTCATCAACTCTTGACCCTGAAAATATCGGGGAAGCATGGGGCGTTGATTTTATAAATGCAAGGGTCGGTCACATGAGTATGTTCATAGATGTATATGACAATACGGGAAGCGACCGACGCCCAAGTAACTATGATTACAAACTCAAAGTTATCTGCGTCAGATAAAACAAACACACTCAAAAAATTACAGATACTTAACAAAAATGTAAATCGTGCTGATTGCAATTACGACAACCGCCGCAGGTGCGCTGAGTTTGCAGTATCTGCCCCAGCCGACGGGGTGTCCCGATTTTGCCGAAACCGAGGTGCCGACTACGTTTGCGCTTGCTCCGATAGGTGTTCCGCTGCCGCCGATGTCTGTTCCCATCGAAAGCGCCCACGCCATGGTCTCAAGCGAAACTCCGGTCGTCGCGGAGAGTGATTTGATAACGGGAATCATCGTTGCGGCGAAAGGAATGTTGTCAATGAATGCGCTTGCCAAAGCTGAAACCCAGATGATTATCGCAATCATTACATATGCGTTGCCTTCCGAGACTTTTCCGATAAGGTCGGCGATGAGTTTGAGGATTCCGGTCTGTTCCAATCCGCCGACGACGAAGAAAAGTCCGATGAAGAAAAGGAGCGTTTTGTAATCGACGTGTTTCAATATGCGTGTGGCGTATCTCGGCGAGGCAAGAAGCGTGAGACCGGCTATTCCGAGTCCGATAGATGCGACGGTCAGTCCCGTTTTCGCATGGGTTACGAGCAGAACGACGGCGATTGAGAAGATAATGCAGCTGTTGCTGAAGCCGCCTTTGCTTACTATCGCCGTTCTGGGTCTGGGGATTTTTGAATAGTCAATCCCTTTTCCTGCGTTGATGTATTCCTTGCGGCAGATTAAAATGAAGTAAACGAGCGTAAATGCAAGACATATAAAGGCGATGTTTCCGGTGTTTTTTAAAAAATCTCCGAATGAATAGCCCAGACTCGTGCCGATTATGATGTTCGGCGGATCACCGCACATCGTTGCCGAACCTCCCAGATTGGCGCAGAAAATTTCAGCCAGAATCATGCTGACGGGGTTGAATTCAAGAAGCTGCGAAAGTTCTACCGTGACCGCCGCCAGAAATAATATTACTGTGATGCTGTCGATAAACATCGAAAGGGCGAATGACATCAGCATGAATGCGACGAAAATGTAAATTACGCGGTAATGAACCAGTTTTGCAAGTCTCATGCAGAGCCAGCGGAAAAAACCGGAAGCCGCCATTCCTTCGACCATGACCATCATTCCTGCGATGAAGAATATCGTAGCCCAGTTGATCCCGGTCGAGTTTTCGGGAACGTCGCCGGCGCTGTACCAGAAACTTTTCATCATTATTGTTTTTATGTTCAGGGTTTCCATAATAGCATCCCAGCTGTGCATTCCAAGCCCGAAAACTAGCAGGGCCGTAAGGACCGCGCAGCCGAGCGTAACCAAGTGGCGTTCGATTTTTTCTGTTACCATCAGCGCGAACATCGCGAGAAAAATCGTTACAGACAGAATTTGTGCAAGCAACATAATCAAACCTCTGATTAAAAAAGAGTGACTTGTCAAAGCCGCTTCCAAAAAACCCGCCTTTATAGCGCGAAAGATTTTTTTTGCAATAGCAAACGGCGTGAGCAGAAAAATTTGACAATAAATGCAAGTGTAAGTAGAGTTCCGCGGTTTTTTTGTTTAATGTTGTTAATTTATAGGAGAAAATCATGTCTATTCAGACTTCGGAATTCAGAAGAGGTTTAAAAATCGAGATGGAGGGAATTCCCTATCAGATCGTTGAAATGCAGCACATCCAGCAGAAGAGAAGGGCGGTTATAAAGACCAAGCTCAGAAATGTGCTCAACGGTTCGATTGCAGAATACACATTCCTTTCAGGCGAACGTGTAGACAGTCCGGATCTCGAAGAAAAGAATATGGAATACCTTTATCAGGACGGTGATCACTATATTTTTATGGATAACGAATCTTTCGAGCAGCTTCCGATTGACGAAAAGGTTATCGAGGATGTAATTCCGTATATGCCTGAAAACACTCAGGTTACAGTCCAATTCTACAACGGTTCCCCGATTTCTGTACAGCTTCCGCAGTTCATCGAACTCGAAGTTACCGACACCGAACCCGGTTTCAAAGGTGACACCGTTACGACTTCGTACAAACCTGCGAAAGTGGCTACAGGCGGTCAGGTTATGGTTCCGCTTTTCATTTCAAACGGTGACGTTATCAAAATCAGCACCGAAGAATTCACTTATATCGAAAGAGTAAAAAGATAATTTTTGAAATAGGTAACGAAAGTGGCAAACAACAGCGTAAAATTCTTCAAAAGCAAGAAATCCGTTTCGGAAATAGAGCAGTTTGAGGAGAGTATTCGTAAAAATCCAGAGGATGACAGAGCCTATGTCAGATTGGCGGAGCTTTACGCAAGAGCCGGAAGAGAAACCAAAGCGATCGAAACTTATGAAAAAGTTGCAGTCATTTTCGAGAAAAAAGGTTTCCTCGAAAGGGCGAAAGCCGTTCTGAAACAGGCACTTCTGCTTAATCCGGAACACGGCAAGATCAATGTTCTGCTAGGTGACTACTACAAGCAGGGCGGTTTGGTGAAAGATGCGGCGATGAGTTACAACACGGCGGTTTCGTATTATGTAAAAATAGGAAATAAGATTGCGGCGATAAACATTCTGCGCAAAATGCTGGAACTTTATCCCGGCAATACGAATCTTTCTATTAAACTGGCGAACATGCTTATTTCGGAAGAGATGAACCGCGATGCGGAAAAAGTGCTTCGTCCTGTTGCCGAATCGTTGAAAAACAGCGAGAAGGTCAATGAATATGTTTCTGTTTTAAAACTGCTTTACACGGCGACCGACAATGATTCCGAAATCGGAAAAACGCTAGTCAACTTCTACCTTAAAAAAGGTAGTTATTCCAATGCGCTGATAGTTTTGCAGAAACTTATCGTCGACAATCCCGACATTATAGAGTTCCTTGAAAAACTGGCTTTCGTTTTTGAAAAATTGGGCGAAACGCAGAAGCTTATCGCAACTTACAAGCAGATGGCGGTCGTTTACACGAAACATAAGAACTGCGCTGAACGCGACGAGATGTACCGCAGGATTCTTGAACTCGATCCCGATGACCGTGAAGCGTTGCTTGTTCTTAATGAAAACGCTAAGTTGCGCGATATAATTTCAAATAAAATCAAAACATCGGGCAGTGATGTCGTTGCAGGCGGTAAAGATGATTTTGTTATTGACGTCGCTTCTGAAAAGCCTCATAAATCATCGGTTAAATCGGCTGTCAAAGAGGCGCGTTCGTTTTTGGCTTACAAACTTTTCGAAAAGGCGATCGACAAAATCAGAACGACTGAAGGGTGGGAGAATTCTGCTGACGCTTACGATGTCTTGATAGAAGCTTATATCGAAGAAGGAAAAGTCGGAGAAGCCGGCGAAATGCTGATTTCTTTGATAGATCTCAAGGTTTCGGAAGGAAAGACTGCGGAAGCGCGTGAACTTTTGGGTGATGCGGAAGAGATGCTCGGAGCTGACGATTCGAGAGTAACCGCACGCAAGGCCCAGATTATGCTTCGTGAAACTGATTTTTCCGATCCGGAATCAGATGATCTTTTCAACGGCATTGCAAATCTTAATTCTGAGAAAGGCACGGAGTCGTTGAAAGAAAGTGCAGAGAAGGCTGAAACTCCGGTTGAACCGGTTTTACCGGAAGAAAATTCCGAATCGTCCGATCTTGTATACGATGAAACAGCCGAGCCGCCTCAGGAAAGGCTTGACGAGTTGGAGTTTTACATCACGATTGAGGATTTTGTCAGTGCGACACAGCTCCTTAAAGAACTTATTGAGAGTTTCCCGAATTCAAAATTCCTGAAAGAAATAAAAACTTCGATTCCGAAAACAAAAGGAGAATAAATTGAAGAGATTTTTTGTGCTGTTCTGTTTGAGTCTGCTTCTTTTTCCGTCGGTTGTTTCTGCCGCAATGATCAAGTTGGAGATGAACTGCAAACCGGGAGAGGAAAAAAACGAATATAAGTTTGATGTTCAGGACGGTTTTTGGAAATTTCCCGTTGCTAAAATTCAAAAAAGCAAAGAAAAAGAACAATATACAGTAGTTATCGAAAGTTATAGTTCAACTGAGACCAAAAATGAAAGACTTTTTCTGGTCGGTGCTGAATTTAGCCACCGTTATCTTCTTTTTCCTAAAGACGGTGTTCTCACTATAGAAAACAATGAAGATTTTCCGCGTCGGATTTCCGTTTTACGCGAAGGCGGATCCGAGCCGGAAACCTTTACGATTCAGTCTAAATCGTCGATCCAGCACAGATTTACTGAAGCTGGCAACTTCACGTTGACCGATGAATCCTTTTCCTGGAATGTCGCTTCGGTTAAAGTTCTCACTACAAATTTCGTCTGGACTTTGAATGAAGGCGCAAACAAACGCACTATCCCCGATATTGCGCCCGGCAGTTACAACTTAAAGATTTACTACGGAACACGCTGGATCTATCAGGAAGATTTTATGGTCGTTCAGAATTCGGTACAAAATTTCACTTATAAAATAGAAAACGGAAAGGTTGTCAACCTTAATTCTTATTCCACGTCGATTGATTAAAGGGAGAGATATATGACTAATTTAGGTTTGAAATTAAAAGTTTTTTTCCTTATGGCAGTTGTAATCACAGCACTTTCCGCCGCTAATTTCATTGTTTTCAAAGGATTCATTGAAAAAATCGATATTCAGGATGGTGCGAGAAATGCAGCGGAACTGGTCGGCGACAGACTGAAGAACATGAATTACAACTTGATCGCCAACTCTTTCGAGATTGTAAAGCAGCAGAAAATAGAAAACGGAAGGGTCATTTCCCGAATTTCTTCGGAAGCCGATTATGCAATAATCAATCAGACCGGTGCGGTTATTGACGGAAACGTAAAAATAATGACTTCTTATGCCGGCATTCCTGCTGTCAACAGAGCTTTGAAAGAAGGTTTGGCTTCGGACGGAGTGTTCAGTGTTGAAAACAACCTTTATCTTATCGGAGTCGTTCCGTTCAATGCAGAAGGCAAACTTTTTGCTGCAGTCAGCTTTAAAAAATTCTCAAATGAGCTCGTTTCAGTTTTCCCGATGCCTGTCCGCGCTTTCAAAGGTGACGAACTTATAGCTGAAAAGGGCGGAGAAACTTGGAATTCTGTAGAAAGTTCTTACGGCAAACAGCAGCTTGATGCCGATATTTCCGCGATTGTAAAGAATGCAGGGCAGAAGGAGCTCAACAAATGGACGCGTATTTTTGCATTCTTCATGCCTTATGATGTTTCCGGCGGTGAAAAAATCACGCTTGTCGCGATGACTTCGCTGATTCCTGGATGGGAAAGTTACAATAAAGTTATTTTTACCGTTATATGTTATTCGTTTGTGGCGCTTCTCATCGCTGTTTTCTTCACTTTCATCGTTACGCATGAAATCGACAATATCCTCAAAAATCTTGCTTCCGACGTTTCAAGGATGAGAGTAGGGGAGAAGTTGGTTCTCAAACGTTATTCTAACGGCGCGGGTATTGTTGTTTCAGCGATGAACAAACTCATCCAGCAGTATATCGAACTCAACGACGACGTCAGCGGCATTACCGCATCTCCGCTTGTAAAGCCCAAGAAAGAAAAATCTTTTGACGATTTTGAAACTCCGATTTCGGATCCTTTCGGAACGGAAGCTGTTCATGAAAACAAGGTCGAAGAGGTTAAACCTCAGCCGGCGCGTGTTGAAAAAACTGCTCAGAAACCTGTTTCGAAAGCAGAAGTTAAGCAACCTGATATTTCTGCTGTTACAGATGATGACGACGATGATGACGAAAACGAAAAGACGCAGATTGCTCCGACAATCTCTGAAGTTTCCGCAAGCAATCCGTTTGATGTTTTGTGGGAGGATTACTGCAGAATCAAACGCAAAAACGGCGAAAATGTCAGTGATAAGGAAAAAACTGCTTTCATCGGCAAAGTAAGAACGAACAAGGCCTCGATTATGGCGAAGTACAAATGTTCAGACGTTTGGTTTTCCGTTGAAGAAAAAGACGGCAAACCTGTTGTGAAAGCCAAACCCGTAAATTAGGTGTTTGATGAAATTTGTTTGCAACAACTGCGGTTTTACGGCCGATATTTCTGTCCGCAGGACAAACTGTCCGATGTGCGGAAGTTCAAATGTTTCATTTTCGGCAGATACGCTTATTTTGCCGGAAAACGAAGATGAAGAAAATAATAAAGTTGATAGCGGAAAAATCGCTTCGGCTTCCGCAAAATCTTGTAAAAAATGCGGCAGAAAAAGCTGTAAATGTAAAATTCTGACTGTTGTCGTCATTTTGATTCTCGCTGCGCTGGCGGCTTTCTTCTTTTTGAAATAATCAATGAATCTCAGAATTTCTTCCGGATTTTTAAGAGGGAGATTAATAAAAGTCCCGGATACCGGTTTGAGACCGACCGAAGAAAAGGTGAGAAGTGCGTTTTTCAACACCCTTTTTTCGATGATAAATTTTGAAAACAGAAGTTTCCTCGACATTTTCTCAGGTAGCGGCGCGTTTGCATTTGAAGCTGTAAGCCGCGGATTTAATTCGGCTTTTTCAGTTGAACAAAATAAAAAAGCTGCAAAGACTATTATCTCGAATTCTATAGAACTCGGGCTTGAAAAATCTGTAAAGGTTCTTCCGGTGGATGCTTTTTCATTGAATTTTGCTTTTCTGGAGAAGAAATTCAATGCCGTTTTTATTGATCCGCCTTATGTTCTGGGAGATAAGATGCCGGATTTGCTCAATAAAATTGTTGATTCCGGAATTGTTGACGAAGTCTGCGTAATTACGGTCGAAGGAAACGGTGAAACCTTGTGGCAGCGCTACGGCTGGAGTTCGAAAACGAAAAAATTCGGCGGAACATACCTTACTTTTTTCTATAATTGGGAAT
This sequence comes from bacterium, assembly GCA_017961325.1. Lineage (GTDB taxonomy): Bacteria > UBP6 > UBA1177 > UBA1177 > UBA1177 > UBA1177. Next base: position 41,839 of record JAGCXM010000021.1, read on the forward strand.
GATTCCAATTAATTAATCTGTTTTTATCACTTTCTGACGTAGTGCGGCATTTCAAACGGAATGACCATCGAAATTTCGACAAGTCCTCCGATTTCGCCGTTTTCCCTGTACCACGGAGCCTGATAAATCATTTTTTTTCTGCCGTTTTTCTCTATCGTGTAGACATTCGGGTGGTCGTTTTTCATCATGTCGTGCATTTTGTCGATAGATGCCTGCTGGTGGCATTTCATAAGATTTTCACCGACCATGTTTCTGCCGCCTGAAAGGGCATTGCAGGCCGCTTCGTTCATATCCAGAATGTTTCCTTCCGTATCCATGACGGTTATTGCAGCTCCGAATTTGTCAACCCAGTCTCTGAACATTTTTACCTCCATTATTCACACGGGATTCTTTTGCATATACCGATTTCAACGATTTCGTTTGTTTCGGAAATTGTTGTTGATTGCTTGCAGGTGTAGTTTGCAGGGCAGTCTGACGGTTTGGAACACTCCTTGCTGCCACATGAACCGTTTTTGCATATCATGCCGATGTTGCAGTCGTAGTCGGTAAGGCAGCCTCTCATACAGTAACCGGAATTTTCGGAGGATTGAGAGGAACACGAAACGGAGGAATCCTCTTCGTCAGCACCTGGACAAGGTTTCGTGAGCGAGCAGCCGCTGCAAGTGCCGGACGGGGATGTCGGTGAGCAAGTGAGAGAGCTGCCGCAGTCGGAATTTTCAACACAGAAAAATGCCGGATCGTTTTTGTCTGCGCAGTAACCGTTTTTGCAGACAAAACCTGACGGACAGGTTTTTACTTCAGGCTGGCATTTTCCATCCTTTTCGACCGTTCCGTCATCACAAACACAGGTCGGAACGCCGAGTTTCTTTTCACAAGTGGTCCTGTTTATCTCATTACACGGATTCGGCGAGCAGCTTGAAACGCAGCTTCCGTTTATACATGCCGCGCCTTCAGGGCAGCTTCCGCCGGGATTTGTTTCGGAGCATGCAGTTTCGTGACATGTTGCTCTCTGGCACATGCCGTCATTGTCACCTGTCGAACCGATGCATACGGTTCCTCTGAAGCAGTCTTCGTCGGTTGAACAGTGTTTCTGACCGCAGTAGCCGAGTGAAGTGCATGTTCCGTAAGGGCAGTCGTCGTCTTTTTTGCACGTTAAAGCGCACGGTTGTCCCTGCATTTCATCCATACACTGGGTGTTTCCGGGACAGTCGCTGTTGTATGTGCAGCCTGAGCATACGCCGCCTGCTGCATTCGGAGCTGTGCACGAAGTTTTTTCGCTGAATTCGTGGCAGTCACTGTCCTTTATGCACTGTTCGTTGCTGAGATCATGCGGCAGACAGTATCCTCTGAGACACTGCATGTCGTCCGGGCAGAGATCGTAGACGATTGTTCTGCAGGTTCCGCCGGAGTCTTCCTTGTAGTTTGTATTGCATTCGCAGTGATAACCTGCTTCGCTTGTATCGGCGACACATATCTTTTTGTTTGATTCTTTACAGGGTTTTGTTCTGCACGGGTTATCGGTGCTCATTACGCAATAGTTTCCGGAGAGTTCGTAGCCTGTGTCGCATTTGCATGTTCCGTTTACATTCGTCGAATTTTTCGGGCAGCACTTTCCGCTGCTCATCTGAAGCGGACTTTCGCACTGGCAGAAGGCTTCGTCGTTTTTTGTCGTGCAGGTGCTGTTTTCAGGACAGGTGTAACCGGCGCAATGGTCTTTTATGCATGTTCCCTGCTGGCAGGTAAATCCTTTCTGGCAGTAGCCGGTAAGACCTTCTAACGTATTTTCGGTGCACTTCGCGATGCATTTTCCCGGTTCCTCTTCAGTTTCGAGATAATAATTGTCGCACTGGCATTTCCCGCCTTTGTTCGATGAATGGGACGGACAGCAGATGCCGTAGTAAGAGTAGTAGGATACATCGCAGACGCAAGAGTAGGCAGTCCCTTCGTTTTCAGGCATACATCTTGTTTTGTGCACAGCCTGGTTTTCTGCGGTGTCACACGGATTCGGCGAGCAGATTCCGCTTACAACTGTATCGGAATCATCTTTTTCGGAATCATTGTCATTTGCGGTGTTATCTTCATCTGATGCCGGTTTTGCTGTATCTGAATCATCTGTTATATCTGTTATATCTGTTATATCAGTGTCCTCTGTTTTCTCAGTATCAGGGTTGTTGTCATCGTCTGAATCGTCCGTTGTATTGACTTCGGTTTCACCAGTTTGGTCTGAATCATCTTTTTCCTTTTTATCTGAACTTCCGCAAGAACATACAAAGCAGAAAAGCACTGCCAAAAACAAAATAGAGAGTTTTTTCATTTGTTACCTCTAAAATCTAAAAATTTTCTTTCCATTTTATTTGCAGGGTATCCTTGTGCAGTAGCTGCCTTCGGAACTGTCTGATGATGGTGTGCAGGTGTAGTTTGCCGGGCAGTCGGATGGTTTGGAACAATCTTTTTTGCCGCAGAAACTGCCTAAACCGCTTGTTCTGCAGGCCATGCCTTCGCTGCAATCTTCATCCGCGTGACAGATTCTCATGCAGTAACCGGATGATCCGGCTTGAACGCATCTGACGGCATCATCTGTGCCTCCTCCCGGACAATCCGACGCGTATGAACAGCCGTGGCACTGACCTGTTGGAAGGCTTGAGGATGTGCATGTGAGGTTTTCGCCGCAATCAGAATTTTCGGCACAGAAAAATTTGGGATCGCTTGTGTTTGCACAGTAACCTCCTTTGCATTCGAAGCCTGAAGGACAACCGGAATCTGAATCGTCAGATTCGGAATCGCTGTCGTCAACAGAGTCCCCATCATCTGATACTGGTGCATTTGTGTCCGGGTCTTCCGGCGTGTCTGTTTCTGAATTCTCCACAGCGTCTGAATCGGTCGTTTCAGATTCATCGGAAATATCTGTATTGTCTGAATCATCGGAAACTTCGGCATTTTCAGAATCGTTTGCGGTGTCAGTGTCTGATTCGTCTGTTGTATCTGCGCCATTTACTTCAACGCTGTCCGAATCATTTTTTTCTTTGTCGCCGGAATTTTCCGATGAACATGCAAAACAGAAAAAAAGTGCTAAAAATAAAACAGAAAGCTTTTTCATTATTTATCTCCATAAAAAGTTTTAACAAAATCAGCTGCTTTATCAACGGCATTCCGGACTTTGACGCTGTCGGGTCCTTCAGCCATAATTCTCATTACAGGCTCGGTTCCGCTGTAACGGACGAGCATTCTGCCGCCGTCAAGAAGGGTTTCCTGCGATTTTATAAGTTCGCAGAGTCCCGGAATTTCTTCTATCGGTGTTTTTTCTCCTTTAATTCTGACTTTTGTCTGAATCTGCGGGAAAAGTTTGATTTCGTCAGCAAGTTCCGAAAGTTTTCTGCCGCTTTCGGCTAATATTTTGAGGATCATAAGCGACGCTACGATGCCGTCACCTGTCGGATTTATCTCTTTTATTATGAGGTGTCCGCTGTTTTCTCCGGCAAGGCTCAACCCTTTTTCATTGATCCTTTCAACGAGGTATCTGTCTCCGACATTCGTTCTTTCAAGGCTTATCCCGCAGTTTGCAAGGTGTTTTTCAAGCCCGGCGTTGCTCATAACGGTTACTGTTGCCGTGTTTTTAGCCAGTCTGCCGTTTTTGTTGAGATATTTTGCAATGATTCCGATAATTTTGTCGCCGTCAACGACCCTTCCGAGTTCATCTATCGTGATGAGTCTGTCGCCGTCGCCGTCGTATGCGAAACCGGCGATACATTTGTGCTCAAGTATTTTCGGAGCGAGGTTTTCTGGATGCAGCGCGCCGCAGTTGTCGTTGATGTTTGTGCCGTCAGGAGCAGTGAAAAAGAAAAATTTTTCCATTTTTTCAAAGGAGCAGAAAATCTTTTCAGCGATTTTCGCCGTTGCGCCGTTTGCACAGTCGATGCAGACTTTGAATGAGCAGTTTTTCAATGATTCAAAGTACTTGACGATTCTTGCAACGTATTCGTAAGTCGGATTTCCGGCATTTTTCAATGTTCCTATTTTATCTCCGACAATATTTTCCGCACTGTTTTTAAATAGAATCTCCTCGATTTCTATCTCTTCTTCGTCGTTAAGCTTTTCTCCCCTTGCGTTGAAAATTTTTATTCCGTTGTCGTCGAAAGGGTTGTGGCTTGCCGAAATGACGATGCCGAAATCACAGCCGTTGGTGCGGACGAAATCGCTTACGAGCGGCGTTGAAACGACGCCTAAATTTATAACGTTGCCGCCGGCCGCCATAATTCCGGCTGAAACCGCAGAATTGAGCATTTCTGATGAAATACGGGTATCCGTTCCTATTGCCGCAGTGATTCTTTTTGATGGATTTTTCTTGTAAAACCAATTGGTTATCGCTTTTCCGATCAAAACGGCGGATTCAGGAGTGAGCGGATAAACATTTGCCGTCGTTCTTATGCCGTCAGTGCCGAAAATCTGTTTTTTTGCCATTTTTTCTCCTGTTTTCAGTAAGTTATTCTATTTTGCCTTGCGTTTTCTTTCAAGTGCCGCTTTTACGAGCCCGTTGAAGAGAGGGTGGGGATAGGTCGGTCTGCTTTTGAATTCGGGATGGAACTGGCACGCCTCAAAGTACGGATGGTCGTCAAGTTCTATCATTTCGACGAGTTTACCGTCCGGCGAAGTGCCGACGATCTTGAGCCCTGCCTTTTCAAGTTCTTCGCGGAACTTGCTGTCGTAGTTGAATTCATAGCGGTGGCGGTGGCGTTCGCTGATGGATTCGCTCTTGTAAAGTTTTGCTGCTTTCGAGCCTTTCACAAGGTTGCAGGGATATGCGCCGAGCCTCATTGTGCCGCCTTTTGCGGTGACTTTTTTCTGTTCGTCCATGAGGTCTATGACCGGATGTTTCGTTTTTGCGTCGAATTCTGTCGAGTTGGCATCCTTCCAGCCGATGACGTTTCTCGCGTATTCGATTACGCAGCACTGCATGCCCAAGCATATTCCGAGAAGAGGAACTTTGTTTTCACGGGCGTATCTTATCGCTATGCACTTGCCGTTTACGCCGCGCGTGCCGAATCCGCCGGGGATAAGGATGCCGTCAGCCTTTTTAAGAAGGTTTTTGTTCTTTTCAAGGTCTTCCGCTTCGATGCATTCGACGTGAACTTTAGCGTTGTTCGCCATTCCGGCATGCTGAAGCGCCTCGTGGACCGATTTGTATGCGTCTCTGATCGCGATGTACTTTCCGACAAGCGCGATCGTGCATTCATATTTCGGCTTAGTCGCCTTGCGGACAAGCATATCCCAGTCAGTGTGGATTACCGGTTTGATCGGGAGCTTGAGCTGTTCAAGTATCCTGAGGTCGAGCTCCTGTTTTAAAAGTTCGCGCGGAACAGAGTAAACGGAATCGGTAACGTCCTTTTCTTCGATTACGCATTCAGGTCTGACGTTGCAGAAAAGCGCCAGTTTTTCGAGATGTTCCTTAGGGATCGTCATTTCGGTACGGCATACGAGAATGTCAGGGATGATACCGATGTTTCTGAGCTCTGCGACGGAATGCTGCGAAGGTTTGGTCTTGAGCTCTCCGGCAGCTTTGAGGTAGGGGACAAGCGTGAGGTGGACGAAGCAGCTGTTTTCGGGACCTACTTCAAAACGGAACTGACGCGCAGCCTCAAGAAACGGAAGCGATTCGATGTCGCCTGCAACACCGCCTATCTCGCAAAGTACGATGTCCGCACCGCTTTCAGCAGCCGAGCGGAAGGCATCTTTAATCTCATTCGTGATGTGCGGAACGACCTGAACCGTGCCGCCCAGATATTTTCCGGCACGCTCTTTTGCGATGACTGATGAATATATCCTGCCCGAAGTGTAGCTTGAAGCCTTCGTGCAATGTACTCCGGCGAAACGCTCGTAGTGACCGAGGTCGAGATCTGTTTCGTAGCCGTCATCGGTAACGAAGACTTCACCGTGCTGATAAGGGCTCATCGTGCCGGGATCGACGTTGAGATATGGGTCGAGCTTCTGCATGAAAACCTGGTATCCGCGGCTTTTCAGAATGAGTGCGAGGGATGCCGAAGTGATACCCTTGCCGAGCGAACTCACGACTCCGCCTGTGATGAAAATATATTTTGTCTGAGTTTTGCCTTTTGGTGATACGGTTTTTTTCTGCATAGCTTTCTCCATTGAAGAATTGTTGCCAAAAATGTTTAAAGAGCTTGCTCAGCATAGGGATTTTTTGTCGAAAGGCAAGATTTCAGGAACGGTTTTATGTGAATCTTGACATCATATATATTCAAGTTAATTTGTCTGTTTGGACACAGTGTCTGGATAATGAGGCCTGATGACAAAAGAAATCGTCCTTGAAAACTCCTCCAACTTAAACGAAAGTCAGTACCAGGACACTCCCATCACCGCATCAGAAGTAAACGATCCCGATATCCCGCAGAAAATCTGGGAAATGATGAAACTTTACGAATACGGCGACGGCTCATACGCGCAGCAGAAGAAAAATTTTCTCCGTCAGGGCGAGTTCATGAAGGATTTTGAGGACGATTATCACGGCTGGAGCGGAAAATGCACATACTTTTCGCCCTCATATCACAATCTCACGCTGAGCCAGCTGAGGAAATATTTTACGTGGAGAACTGCGGCGCGGAAGGTGGAATTTCAGCCAATAGAATCTCCTTTCGTATATCTCTATCTCAGCGAGCTGCTCTGCGGGATCGGGGCCGAAACACCTGAAGAAACTCTGAAAAAAATGGCTGATTTGGAAAACGGCTTCGTAAATTCGGGTTTTGCCGACACGCTTCTGCAGATGCACCTTAAAGAGTGGATGTTTGAATACGCGGTCATTCATGATTTTCAGCCTGAAACTGTCATGCACTATGCCGACCCGCGGATCCTGGCGCACGACACATACCTTTCGACCCTCAGAAATCCGGCGGCTAAAAAGGATGATGAAATATTTATGGCACTCAGTTTTTTTGCTGAAAAAGATCTTTTTCTTTCTCCTGTCATAACCGAATGCGAAAGCAGAGGAAAACACCTTTTCGCAGAGCTTTGGAAATGTGTTTCGGCCAGATACGATGAAGGTGGATCCGACTTTTTCACGGCATGTTTCGGCGAACCGCAAACTTCAAAGTGGTATCCTCTTTTCAACGCTCTTTTCCGCGATGACGGCGGCGATTCCGACAAAGAATGCGTCCTGAGCGGATGCAGAAAATACTTTTGCCGCGGCGGCGTCTGGTATGAAGAGTGTTTCAACAGAATTCAGTTTGACAAAGTTAGATTCAACGCGCTTCTCCACGAAGCTGAAAGAGTTTTCAGAAAATATCTGAAATTGGGAAGAACTCTGCGGCAGAAACCTGATGAAATCTGGGCAACGCAGTATGCCGAGGCAGTCGTTGCGGCATATAAAAAAGCCGAAGCAGAAGCAAAAAGACCGAAAATAAACATCGATTTGTCGGGACTCGACAAGATCAGAAGCGATGCGGCTCTCACGCGGGAAAGCCTTCTCACCGAAGATGAGATCGAAGAAGAAAACGCCTCCGGAACAGTTCCTGAAAACGAAGAAAACGGTCTGCTTGACAAGATCCACACAGAGATCCTGCGAAACCTCCTCAAAACAGGCTCGGCAGACGAATACATCAAAGCCGCGCATCTCATGCCTTCGGTCGTCGCCGACACCATAAACGCAGCACTATTCGACAAGATCGGTGACAACATTCTTGAATGTGACGGAAAAACCATTAAGATCGTTGAAGATTATGTTGAAGAAGTCGAAAAATTGCTGCAAAATTCTAAGCCTTGTTAAAAATCCTTTTTCTGCTATAATCCGCTGTTTTTTTGAGACGGAGACACTCAAATGGCCATTCTTAAACAAAATAACCAGATTTCCTACATGGTTGCCTGCGTAAGCGGTTTTGCTGCCGCTCACGATCTTTCAAAGAAAGACGCTTTTATTTACCTTTACAACAACAAAGCGATAGCGTTTTTGAAAGAGCATTACGAGATCGAACACACTCTTTCGATCGAAGACGCTGTCGAGGATATGGCAGAGATCTGCCGTCAGAACGGAGGAACGCTTTGATTCTCTATCACGGGAGCAATACCGAAGTTAAGGAAATCGCTCTGAAAATGTGCAAACCTTTCAGAGATTTCGGCCGAGGATTTTACCTGTCTGATATTCGTGTCCAAGCTGAGAATATGGCAAAACGTACGGTGAGGATAAAAGGTTACGGCAAGCCGATTTTGAATGTCTATGAAATCAATGACAGCTTTATGAGAAGCAATGATTTGAAAATAAAGGATTTTTTGACAATTCCGTCTGAGGAGTGGGCTTTGTTCGTTATGAACAACAGAAATCGTTATTTTTCAGATTTGACTGAACCGCTATGCAACAATCAGGATTGCAAGTATGATATTGTCCACGGTCCTGTCGCAAATGATGATATGGCTGTTTTGTTTCAGCAATATGAGCAGAAATTCATAGACATTGAAATGCTCAAAAAGCGTATGACTTACAAGGAACTTTCGATGCAGTATTCGTTCCATACGGAAAAAGCTGTGGAACTATTGAAAAAACTGGAGACGATTTATGTATAAAGCGGACAAAAAAGACTGGCTTATCGACTCTCTCACAAAAGAAATTGCAGCTTTCATCGTTGAAGATGAAAAAATAGAATATGAAGAAGCGTTGAAAAAACTCTACACATCGCGGATTTTTGAAGCTCTTAACGATAAGGAAACAGGGCTTTACCGCGAAGGCGCGGCATATGTTTATCAGCATTATCTTGAAGAACAGAAAAACAAAGAATCAAAGTGATTTTTTAATTTCATAACCATGACTAACAAAACACAAAGCTATGAAATTCTTTTGAAAGAGTTCAATAATTTACCAAAGAAGACGCCAAGAGACGAATCATTCATTTCAATTTGCGGATTCCCAAGCCGAGAAAAAGTTTCAAGTAACATTCTGGCTTTTTTTCTGGATACGCATAGAGAGCATAATTTAAAAAATTTATTTGTGAAAAGCTTATTGGAATCCGTTGGATTAAATGCAAATGATTATCCTGAAGATTTTGAATCAGAGACGGAAGTGTATACTAAAAACGGCAAATATATAGATCTGTTTCTGCGTAACGAACGAATAAATATCGTTATAGAAAACAAGATTTATGCCGAATTATATAACGAACTAACCGATTATTATGAAAAAGCATTAGAAGAAGTCGAAGAAAAACCTATAGGAATTGTTTTGAGCCTGTTTCCCATAGATGAAAGTAAGAAAAAAGAGGGATCTGAAAAGTTCAACTTTGTAACATATCAGGATTTCTTTAACAAAGTTAAGGAAAACATTTGGAATTATTTAGAAAAGGCAAATCAAAAATATATACCTTTCCTGTTGGATTATTTTTACAATATCGAAAATCTTGAACGGGGTGAAAATATGGATAAGGAATTTTTGGAATTTTTGCGTGAACATGAGAAACTTTCTCTAGAATTCACTGGCAAAATAGAAGAGTTTAGAAAGAATTTGCGAGATATTGTAAAAAATGTAGGCCAATTAATTGAAGACAAAATTGAAGATAAAAATGTAAAAATATGGGCGGCCCGAGACAGAAATAGTCAGGAGCTTTTTGATATTGCCGTTGTCGATTATTATCCGAACAAGGATATTGATATCGCTCTTGATTCCCGTTTGACTCTGAATGGATGGGAATTTGTTCTTTTTATAAGATCTGATAAATCAAATCAAGTGAACCTGGACGATTATATCAAACAAGTAGGACTTAAAGGAAAACTCGAAAACGGGCGTTTTAAATTCGATAAAACTTTCGACTTTGATGCAAAGATAGAAGATGTCTCAGATTTTATCGCAAGCATTATAAATTGTCTGGGAAAAAAACATGTCGAAAATTCCGGAGAAATAAATGGCTGAAGAAAAGAGGATCGTTCCCAAACGCATTGCCCAGACTGTCATAAATTCGCTGAAAGGCGGCGTTGTTCCGAGGATCGGGCTGCCCTACATCGCGGTTGGCAGGAAAAGCGAGATCGAAGCTCTGCTTCACGATGTCGGGATCATCGCGGAAGGAGGGGCTTCATTCCGCTTTATCGTCGGAAGATACGGCTCGGGAAAGAGTTTTCTCATCCAGACGATACGGAATTACGTTATGGACAAGGGTTTTATCGTCGCCGATGCCGATCTTTCGCCCGAAAGAAGGCTTCAGGGAACTCACGGGCAGGGCTTGGCGACTTACCGCGAGCTGATAGGCAATCTTTCTACAAAAACAAAGCCGGAAGGGGGCGCGCTGACGCTTCTTCTCGACCGCTGGATAAACACGGTGCAGTCTGAAACTATGCAGGAATACGGGTTTTCGCCCGATGATCCGGCACTTGTTGCTGCTGTCGACAGAAAAATTTACGCCGTCACTTCGGCGGTAAGCGAACTTGTCCACGGATTTGAGTTCGCACGGCTTCTTTCGCTTTATTACCGCGCATATTCCGAGGGAAACGACGAAACAAAAATGAAAGTCGTCCGCTGGTTCCGTGCCGAATACGCGACAAAACGCGAGGCAAAGGAAGAACTCGGAGTCAACATCATAATCACCGACGACGACTGGTACGAATATCTCAAACTTTTCGCCCTCTTTTTCAGGCTCGCGGGATATGCCGGAATGATGATAATGTTAGACGAACTCGTAAACATCTACAAGATCCCGAATTCGATAACTCGCCAGTATAATTACGAAAAAATGCTCACGATGTATAACGACACCCTTCAGGGAAAGGCTCGTTATTTAGGGATAATCATGGGTGCCACGCCGCAGGCGGTCGATGACAAAAGGCGCGGAGTTTACAGCTATGAAGCGCTCCGCTCACGCTTGGCGGAAGGAAAATTTTCGCGCGAGGGTGCCCGTGACATGCTTGCTCCGGTGATAAGACTTGAGCCTCTGACTGCGGAAGAGATGCTTGTTCTCTGCGAAAAACTTGCCGATATGCACGCAGGACTTTACGGATATCAGCGCAAGATCAATGTTGACGACCTGTCATCCTTCATCAAGCTCGAATACGGAAGGATCGGAGCCGATAACAACATCACTCCGCGCGAAGTCATCAGAGATTTCATCGAACTCCTTGATCTGATGTATCAGCATCCAACTATGACAATGGCCGACCTCATGCAGTCGGATGATTTCACCTACACCAAATCGGAAGCCGTTTCCGACCAGACCGAGGCAGATTTTGCGGAGTTCACGATATGAATGTTTTTGCCAGTTATTCACCGTTTATTCAGGATCACATCTACAAAAGCGGCTGGAAAATGCTGCGCGCCGTGCAGAATGCCGCAGGAGAGACGATATTCGGCAGTGACGACAATGTCCTTCTTGCAGCTTCGACTGCATCGGGAAAGACCGAGGCGGCATTTTTTCCGATACTCACACTGCTTGATGAAAAACCTTCCGCAAGTGTCGGAGTTTTGTATATCGCGCCGCTAAAAGCACTCATCAACGACCAGTTCGGAAGACTGAACGAACTTTGCGAAGAAGCGGCGATCCCGGTTTACCGCTGGCACGGCGACGTTCCGCAGACTCAAAAGCGCAAACTTCTGAAAAAGCCCGAAGGTATTCTTCAGATAACGCCCGAATCGCTTGAATCACTGATGATAAACAAGCACATGGAGATCCCGTCCCTTTTCTGCGACCTGCGCTTTATCGTGATAGACGAGATCCACTCTCTTTTGCGCGGCGACCGCGGGATGCAGACATTCTGCCTCATCGAGCGCCTGTGCAAAGTCGCCGGCTGCAATCCCAGAAGGATAGGACTTTCGGCGACCATCGGAGATCCCGAAGCGGCAGGAGCTTTCCTTTCGGCGGGAAGCGGCAGAAAGACCGTGATCCCGCGTTTTGACGGAGGGAAAGAGGTGTGGCGGCTCTCAATGGAGCATTTCTACAACACTGATCCACAGGCAGATTCAGCCGATATTCCAGACGAAGCAACAGAAGATGAAAAGGCGACCGACACCGCTCCGGACAAGGCTGATCCGGGACTTGCATACATTTTCGAGCATACACGCGGCAAAAAATGCCTTATCTTTACAAATTCAAGGGAAGAGTGCGAATCGGTCTGCCAGAATCTGCGGCAGTACTGCGAAATAAAGCGCGAACCCGACCGTTTTCTGATCCACCACGGCAACCTTTCGGCATCGTATCGCGAAAGTGCGGAAGAAGAGATGAAAGATGACTCTTCGCTGATGTCTGTCTGCGCCACGGCGACGCTTGAACTAGGCATCGACATCGGCAGACTTGAGCGCGCTTTCCATATCGACGCTCCTTTCACAGTTTCAGGCTTTCTGCAGAGGCTCGGAAGGACAGGCAGACGCGGTGACCCGTCAGAGATGCACTTTGTCATGCGCGAAGACCATCCGGAATCGAGAGCGATGATGCCGGAACTTATTCCGTGGTATCTTGTGCAGGGAACAGCACTTGTCCAGCTTTACATAGAAGAGCGTTTTGTCGAGCCGCCGAAGACTGACAGGCTTCCATTCAGCCTTCTCTACCACCAGACAATGAGCACGCTTGCTTCGTGCGGAGAGATGACGCCGGCAGAACTTGCCTCAAAAGTGCTTCCGCTCAACTGTTTCAGAAGGATAACGCAGGATGATTTCAAGATCCTTCTCAGACATCTGATCAATATCGGCCACATCAGCCGCACCGAAAACGGAGGTCTTATCGTCGGTATTGCCGGAGAAAGAATAGTCAATAACTACAAATTTTACGCCGTATTTCAGGAAAATATCGAATATTCGGTAAAAGCCGATTCCGTTGAACTCGGAACGATCGTAAAACCGCCGCCGGCGGGAGAAAAAATCGCGATCGCAGGGCGTGTCTGGGCTGTTGACGAAGTCGATCACAAAAAGAGGATCGTTTACTGCACGCTTGTCAAGGGGAATATCCCTGCATATTTCGGCGATGTCGCAGGTGACATCCACACCCGCATTTTAGAGCGGATGCGCGGCGTTTTAAATGAAGAAAAAAGCTATCCCTACCTCATGCGCCACGCAACTGCAAGGCTTCACGAAGCAAGAGAGACTTTCAAAAAAGCGGGGATGGCTCAAAAACCCCTAATCCATTTGGGCGGCAGTATGTGGGCGCTTTTCCCGTGGCTTGGAAGTTACGCATTCCTTGCATTGGAACGTTTTCTGAAGATACGCTGCGGATCAAAACTCGGGCTCAAAGGGCTGAGTCCGTCGCGGCCTTACTTCATGCAGTTCACAATGAAAGCAGACCCCGAAACTTTCTACAAAACCGTTTCCGAAGAGGCTGCGAAAGGGATCGATCCGATGGAACTTATCTATCCCAAAGAGAATCCCGTTTTTGAAAAATACGATGAATTCGTACCTCTTGAGCTCATCAGAAAAGGCTTTGCTCTAGGAATTTTAGATATCGAAGGAATGAAAAAGCGCGTTTCGGAGTGGGCTGAAATCGTGCCGTCTCAAAGTTAAAAAATCCGCTTTTTAAAATATCATCAGCAAATTCAGCATATTATAAAAAAATATAAAAAATTTATAAAAAAAATTGATTTCAAAAATCGTCGTGGTAAAAAATGGTGTCTTAGTTATTTTAAGTGGGAAAAAATGTCAACGCTTCAACAGACATTCTTCGGCAGAAAGGAATACAGGGTAGATCCGAAAGGGAGAATTCCTCTTTCTTCGGAATATTACTCCCAGCTTGATCTGGCTGATAACAATGCCGTTGTAATCGCGAAAAATTCCAATGACGAACACAATTTTCTTGAAGTTTTTTCCAAAAAACAGTGGGATGAGAAACTGTCGATAATTGATCTCATGGAAGATGACGACGATAAAGAATGGCTCCTTATGAACTATGTCGGTACGGCGGTTCTGGCGGAACTTGACAATCAGAACAGAATCAGGCTTCCGAAATCTTTCATCGATTACGCAAACATTGATAAGGATGTCGTTTTTATCGGCGCAATAAGAACCCTCTGCATCTGGTCGAAAGAAGAACTTGATAAATCTTCACAGATATCCAAGAGTTCGAGGGAAAGCCGCCGCGAAAAGATGAACGCAGCAAGAAAACTTTTTGACGAAAGAGGGAATAAGTAATGGATTTCATTCATGTTCCCGTTCTTCTTGACGAAGTTCTGTCTTCTTTTGACAACAATCCTGAAGTTTTTGTCGATCTTACTTCCGGCGGCGGCGGTCACGATGCCGAAATTCTGAAAAAATATCCGGATGTCAGGGCGGTATTGATCGACAGGGATCTTGATGCCGTTGCTCATCTTAAAGAAAAATTCACTTCGTTCCCGAATGTTACGGTAGTTCATTCTGCTTTCAGTGATGTTGATAAGATCTTGTTTTTATTAAAGATTCCAAGAGTTGATATCGTGTTTGCGGATTTGGGTGTAAGCAGTTTCCAGTTCGATACGCCGCACCGTGGTTTTTCAATGCAGAAATCCGGACCGATGGATATGAGAATGGATGCGACTTCGCAGCTTACGGCACTTGATTTCATAAAAAATTCGACCGAAGGCGGACTCAGAAATATTTTGAGTGAGTATGCTCAGGAGCGCGAAGCGGGAACGGTTGCGAGAACCCTTAAAAAGTGTGCCGATGACGGAATGACGACGACTCTGGAATTTGCCGAAGCGATAAGAAAAGCGAAAAAATATGCGAAAAAGGGGATAGATCCTTCGACCCAGGTGTTTATGGCGCTGCGTATGGCGGTTAACGACGAACTCGGCGAGCTTGAAAGAGCGCTGAAAAAATCTTTTCCTCTTCTTTCGGAAAAAGGAATCATGGGAATCATCACTTTCCATTCGACCGAAGACAGAATCGTGAAGAATTTTTTCCGCGACCGCAAAAACAACGTTCCGTATTACGAAGACGAAAGAGAGAACGTTCCTGTCGATAAAAAAGGGAAATTCGAGACCGAAATGATTCTTCCGGATGCCGGGGAATGCGGAAGAAACCCGCGTGCAAGAAGTGCAAAACTCAGGATTTTAAAAACAACGGCCGGTTATAAATAAAGGAGAGAACTATGGCAGCTTATGTTCACGCAGATTCTGAAAACACAAAGAAGGAAAGAATCAGATTTTTCAGCAATTCAAGGATGATCGGGACTAAAGTGAGAACACTTTTGTCCGGCGAAATTGCAGTTTATATCTGCATGATTTTGGCTGCAGCCTCTCTGATGATGGCTGACAGCTACTACAAGGCCTATAAAACGAACCTTGAATCAAAAATTGTGAAAATGCTCAATGAAACCAAGGAGATGGAGTGGCAGAAAAGTACTTCCGAACATCTATATCTCCAAATGACTTCTTCCTCGGAACTCATGAAAAAAGCTACTGAAATGAAGCTTTCGGTCACGACTTCCGATAAAATGGTCAGATTCAATTAATTTAGGTTCAGCCGTGGAGAAGCAATGGAAAAAAGTCGAAAAATCTATCTTTTTTTCGCGTCAGTTCTCTTTATTTTGTTCTTAGTCTTAATAGCACGATTTTATCATTTACAGGTTACACAGCACGAAAAAAGTTTAAAGGAAGCTGAGGGTCCGGTCCGTGTTTCGGTTGTCAGCGGAAAGCGCGGTACGATATACGACAGAAACGGCAATCCGCTTGCGATGAGCGAACAGAAAGTGAATATCGCAATTGACCCGAAAGGTGTTCAAGACAAGGATTTTATGGCAAGAATAGTTTCTCAGAATCTCGATATCGAGAGGAGCAAAGTCCTTAGTATTCTAAGAAAACCTTCTAATTTCAGATACTTAAAGAAAGATGCCAGTTACGATGAAGTTATGGCTTTGAAAAATGCAGTAAAAGAGGCATCAAAACGCGAAGAAAAAATCTTTAAAAACAAAGATCTTCCCTCTGAAGACAACGCAAAGGCCGCAATCCGCTTGAAAGATTTGGAAAATATAATTTATGAAGAGGGTTACAAACGCGTTTATCCGCAGGGGAAACTGCTTGCAAATGTTCTGGGTTTTGTTCAGGCGAATAAAAATCCAGCAGAAGAAGGTTCCGAAGGTCTGGAGGGAATTGAAAAAAAATACGACCAGTATCTGGTCGGAGCGAAAAAGGAGATACGCGGAAGCAGTGCAAAAAAATTTGACAGGGATATCGATATCGATAATGAACTTGAATTAAACAAAGGTGCAGATGTATATTTGACGATAGATTCCGAAATCCAGTTCGTCGCCGAGGAGGAATTGACGAAAATGGTTGAGAAAGTCCATGCGAAATGGGGCGGAGTGGTAATCATGGAACCTTCGACCGGCAAGATTCTCGCGATGGCGAACTATCCGACTTTCGATCCGGAGCATTTCGGAAAATATCCTCCTGAAAATAAAAGAAACTATGCCGTAAGCAACCTTTTCGAACCGGGATCCACCTTCAAATCTTTTTCAATTTTGGCTGTTTTGAACGAAAATCTGGTCAAACCGGGAGAGTTGGTTTTCGGTGAAAACGGAAGTTTTGTATTCGGAAAGAAGGTCATTCATGATTCTCACCCGAATCAGTGGATGACGATCAGAGATGTTATCGTAAGTTCAAGCAACATCGGAACGATAAAGTTCGCCAACAGGCTCTCTAACGAGCAGCTTTACAACTATTTTTCAATGTTCGGTTTCGGTCAGAAAAGCGGAATCAACATTTCTGGCGAAGCAAACAGACCGATCCGCGACTACAAAAAATGGTATCTTATAGACAAGGGCAACATCTCTTTCGGACAGGGTATTTCTGTAAATATGGTGCAGATGGCGCGTGCTTATTCGGCTATTTACAACGGCGGAGTTTTGTGGAAGCCGATTCTCGTCGATAAAGTGAAAGGGAACAATATTGAAAAAGTTTTTGTGCCGGAACCGAAAAGAATAAATTACAATTACAAATCCGATAAAAAAATAATTGATATGCTCGAAGGTGTCGTTTCCGATGATCGCGGAACTGCGAAAAAGGCGAGACTCAAAGGGGTGGAAGTCGGCGGAAAGACGGGAACTTCACAGATTTACGATCCTGTTGCGAAAAAATTTTCGTGGAATAAGGTAGTCTGTTCTTTTGCCGGAGCAGCTC
Source organism: bacterium (assembly GCA_017961325.1). Taxonomy (GTDB): domain Bacteria; phylum UBP6; class UBA1177; order UBA1177; family UBA1177; genus UBA1177. The sequence continues at coordinate 58,891 of JAGCXM010000021.1, forward strand.
CGAACAACGATCCGAAATTCGTAATGATTGTCGTTATCGACGAGCCTGAAGGAAGAGAGTTCGGCGGAAGTGTCGCCGCGCCGGTTTTCAGGGATATCGCCGCGAGGATTCTGCCGAAATTCGATGTTTTTGTTGATAAAAAGGAAAAAGATAAGGATATTATTGCAGATTTTAATACGTCCGATGTCACCGGCAGCGTTATTGATTCCGATAATTCAGAGCTGGAATCCGATTATGTCAAAATCCCCGATTTCGTGAATATGGGTGCGACTGACGCTTTGAGAATGGCGAACGGCAAAAATCTGGATGTGGTTTTCGTCGGAAATCCGGCAAACAACAAAAGTATAGTCAGTCAGTCTCCGAAATCTGGAGAAACGGTTCTTTCCGGAACCATGATAACTCTTTACACTGAAGAGGAAGATGATGAAATCAAATGATTTTATCGCATCTTTGTCGGATTTCACGCTCGAATGCGGATCTTTCGGCAGCGATGCGGAGTTGGTGAAAATTACCGCCGATTCGCGTGAAGTTATGTCCGGCAGCGTATTTTTCTGCGTCAAAGGGCTGAACATTGACGGCCACGATTTCATTGAAACGGCTTTTGAGAAAGGTGCTGCGCTTGTCGTCGGTGAAAAAGAGTGCGGAATGAAGAATTATGTCCGCGTCAGATCGGTGAAAGATGCATTGAAGGCTGTTCTTCCCGATTTTTACGACTATCCGGACAGAAAAATGAAAATGCTCGGCGTTACCGGAACAAACGGCAAGACCTCGACCACATTCATTCTTGAAAATATTCTGAAAGACGATCTTAGTTGCGGAATCATAGGCACTTTGAATTACAGATACGCGGGAAAAGTCATTCCGGCGCAGAATACGACTCCGCTCAACTGGAAGTGGTATTCCCTAATCGACGATATGCAGAAATCCGGCGTTGAAACGGTTATTTCAGAAGTCAGCAGCCATGCTCTTGCCGAAAACAGAATCGAAAAGACGATGTTCGACGCCGCGATTTTCACGAATCTGACGCGCGACCACCTGGATTTTCACAAGACTTTTGAAAACTACTATCAGGCCAAAAAAAAATTGTTTGCGGAACACCTTAAAGAAGGGGGAACGGCAGTCATAAATATCGACGACGAAGCCGGAAAAAGGCTCTCGGAAGAACTTTGCAACGTGAAACAGATAAGAATTTCTGAAAAGGACAAGTCTGTAGAATTATTTATGAAAATTGATAAAATTTCTGACGACGGAAGTGAAGTCGTTTTCACATTGAACGGCGTTTCCAGAAAAGTGAAGATTCCTCTTGTCGGAAATTTCAATATCTACAATACAGCCGGAGCTTTTGCCGCAGCCAGCCTGTTTATAGGAATTGAAAAGGCTTTTGAAAGGATAGAAAACAATCTTTTTGTTCCGGGAAGGCTCGAAAAAGTAGGCAGTCACGCCGTTTACATCGACTATGCACACACTCCTGACGCTATGGAAAACGTTCTCGTTACTTTAAGAAATTTAGGTGCTTATGAAAAAATCACAATCGTTTTCGGTGCCGGCGGCGACAGGGACAGCGGAAAACGTCCGCTCATGGGTGAAACGGCATGCAGGTTCGCCGACAGAATCATCGTGACAGACGATAACCCGAGAACCGAAGATCCGAAGAAAATAATATCCGACATTCTTGCAGGATGCCCCGGTGATGCTGATGTCACGGTGATAAACGACAGGGCGGAAGCCATCAGAAAGGCGATTGAAATGATGGGTGAAAAAGATGTCGTTCTCATTGCAGGAAAAGGGGCTGAGGATTATCAGATCACGAAAAGCGGAAAAAAATTTTTTTCGGATAGATTTGAAGCTGAAAAATCATTAGGGGAGAGATAGATGTTCACAACTTTGCTGCTTGAAAAGGCTCTTGAAAAGGCCGGGTTAAAAAAAAAGTTTAAAAATGAAATAATTTCAAAATGTTGCATTGATTCCCGCGAATGTGACGGAAATTCGCTCTTTTTTGCTTTCAAAGGTGAGAAAACAGACGGTCACAATTATATTCCCGAACTTCTAAAAAAGGGTGTAATCTGCATCGGTTCGGAAGATATTCCGGCAGACGAAAATTACATCAAAGTGCCGGATGTACTTGATTTTATGAGCGTTTTGGCGCACGAAAGAAGAAAACTCTTTCACGGAAAAGTTATAGCCGTCACCGGTTCGAGCGGCAAAACTTCGACCCGCCAGCTCATAGCTTCCATGGTTACTGTTTCGGGAAAGATCGTCTATGCGACGACAGGAAATCTCAACAACCATCTGGGGCTTCCGCTCGTCATTCTGAATATGCCTCTCGGCACGGAAGTTCTCGTTCTTGAAATGGGGATGAACCACGGCGGAGAAATCAAAAAACTGGTTGAAATAGCCGATCCCGATTTCGTGACGATTACAAACATCGGAACCGCCCACATCGGTAATTTTGCAAGTCACTCGGATCTTGCCGCCGCAAAACTCGAAATTTTCAATTTTTCAAAAGCCGTTGTTTCGGCGAATGTTGCCGATCCGTACATGAAAAAATGGGTGAATGAGCATAAAAACTCAAGAAATATCCATACTTATTCAAATGAAGAAGTGGCGGAAACAGCAAAAGATTTTGAAGAACTTCCGAATTTTATGGCGGAAAACATAACGTGCGCCGCGAATGTTGTTCAGGCAGCCTTGGGAACTTTGCCCGATCTTAAAAAAGCGGTCGAAAAATGTGTTCTTCCCGGAATGAGAGGAGAGGTGAAAATCATCGGAAAACGCACTTTTGTCGTTGACTGCTATAACGCCAATCCTGATTCGATGCAGAAATCGATAGAAAATTTTTACAAAAAATACGCTTTGAAAGAATCAAGGGAATGCACGCTGATTTTGGGCAGTATGTTCGAACTCGGAAATTTTTCAGAAAAAATGCATGAAGAACTTGTAAATTCTTTAAAAAATTTTACACTGTTAAAGGCGGTTTTTTTGGTCGGTTGCGAATTCGATAAGATAAAGTCGGATTTTTGGAACTGCAAAAAGTTCGTTTTTTTGGGTGATGTTGCTGAAATCAAAGGACTGCTGCCGGAAGAAGGGGCGTTTCTCGTGAAAGGTTCACGCGGCAACAGACTTGAAAGACTTTTGGATTTTCCGGAGGTTTTGAAATGAATGCTCTGATAGTAGGACTTGGAATTTCCGGAATCTCTTCCGCTAAATTTCTCAAAAATTCGGGATATGAAATTTTTATTTACGACGACAATGCGGCGCAGCTTGAAAAATATTCCGCAGAGTATCAAAAATACGACGGAAATCTGAAATATGATCTTGCCGTAATCAGCCCCGGGGTTCCGTCCACGCACAGGGTTATACAAAAATTGAGTGAACAGGAAACAGAAGTCATCGGCGAACTCGAACTTGCCGGAAGGTATGTAAAGGACGAAAAAGTGATTGCCGTCACCGGTACGAACGGAAAATCGACGACGGTTTCACTCGTGCACTCGTTTCTTAAAAATGCCGGATTCAGGTCGTTTCTCTGCGGAAATATCGGAGAACCTGTCATCAACGGAATAGGGAAGGGATACGAATTTTTCGTTATAGAACTCAGCTCTTTCCAGCTTGAGACCCTGAAAAGCCTGAAGGTCGATGTCGCGATGATTTTAAACGTCACGCCTGATCATCTTGACAGATACAAAGATTTTGAAGATTACAAAAATACTAAACTCAACTTATTGAATTTGTTGAAAAAAGGCGGCACGGCCGTTCTCGGAACGGGCATCGTTGACAAAGATTTCAGGCATCCCGGTTTTGATCTGAAACTGTTTTCCGTTGACGGAACAGACGACATAAAATGTGATGAAACCAATGTCTATTTTGACGGCAAAAAGCTGAAAGTCGATGATCTCAAAATCAGCGGTCACCACAATGTCGAAAACATAATGGCTGCCGTTTTGGGTGTAAAAAAATGGGTCAGTGATACCGGCATTTTGAGAAAGTCCTTGCTTGAATTTAATCCTCTGGCTCACAGAACCGCTTTCGTAGATAAATTCCAAGGCGTTGAATTTATTGATGATTCCAAAGGAACAAATGTCGGTGCCGTTGAAAAGGCACTCGCAGGGTTCGATGACGGAAAAGTCGTCCTTATTTTAGGCGGCGTTGACAAAGGCGGAAGTTATGCCCCTGTTAGAGTTCTTGCAGAAAGAAAGTGCAAGGGAGTTGTCATCATCGGCGCTTCCAAAGAGATAATCCGTCCTTATTTCAAGGGATTTAAAAATGTTGAAACAGCCGACTCGATGGCTGAAACAGTTGAAAAGTCCTTCAAGCTTGCCGGAAATGACGGCGTAGTTCTCTTTTCGCCTGCATGCTCAAGTTTCGACTGGTACAAGAACTACAAAGAGCGCGGTGATGATTTTGTCAATAAAGTCAAAGAGTTGAAGGCAGAATTGGAGAAGTAGATGGAAAAGACGGTAAAACTTTATTTTGCAGTTTTTTTCTCCATCATCGTTTTCGGAATGGTTATGGTTTTCAATATCAGAATGTTCAACGTTCCGTCCGCAGAAGCTGCTTTTCCGCAGCAGATAAGAGGACTTGTATTCAATTTTGTTATTGCTGGAACCGGATTTCTTGTTGCCTACTTTATGAACCTTTCGTGGCTTAAAAATTCATCGAAATTCATTCTCCCCTTTATAATCTTTCTGCTTTTTGCAACTCTGATCATCGGAACAAAGGTTAACGGTTCGAAACGCTGGATAAATCTTTATTTCATGATGATTCAGCCTTCCGAATTCGCCAAAATCGTCGCTGTCGTCTATTTGAGCGAGGTTATGACGAAAAAGGGCGAAAAAATCAGGCTTTTCAAGGACTTGATTTATCCTGTCGGGTCAATAGGGCTGATTGCGCTTCCGATTGCTGTCGAGGATTTGGGAACGGCAAGCGTTATTTTTGCGACTTCGATCGGAATGCTGATTTTGGGCGGAATGGACAAGAAACACCTTATGTTGTTGATTTTTCTGGCACTTCTTTTGTTTCTGGCAATGGTTTTCATGCCGGGAAAAGGTTATCGCGTCAGCCGTTTTTCAGCTTTCATAGATCCGTGTGCCGAAGCTAACAGAACGACTTTCGGTTATCAGCAGTGCGAAGCTGAAATTGCGCTCGGGGTAGGCGGCGTTACAGGCGTCGGTTTCGGTAATTCGACAAGAAAAATCAAGCACCTGCCAGAATCTCACACCGATTTTATTTTCCCGATAATCGGTGAAGAATTCGGTTTTGTCGGTGTTTTGGCATTACTTTTGGTCTTTATGTTTATGTTTTTTCTCGGCAGTTATTTTGTTCTGCATGTCAGGGACACTTTCAATTTTTATATGATTGCCGGTTTTGTGCTGCTGCTTACGGCTCAGACCGTGTTTAATTTACTGGTTGTAACATCTTTGTCGCCGAACAAAGGTGTTCCGCTGCCGTTCATAAGTTACGGCGGGAGCGCGCTTTTGACATATTCGGTTATGGTCGGTCTCATTTTAAATGCGGTAACGAGCGAAAGCAGACGCTGATTTTGGGAGGAATAAATGGATAACGCGATCGGAACGAAATTTATGCTTGTAATGACGGGAATCAACACGAGAGACCAGCAGAAGGCGGCGCTTTCTTTGGCGAATGCATTGAGATTGCGCGGCATAATGAGTGTCTTTGCACTAAGATCGGGTTCGCTTTTCACTAAAATTTTTTCAGAAAGAGGCTATGAAGTTATCAATGTTCCCACTTTCCCTGAATCGAACAGCTTTTTTGCAAATATCCTCCGTACCTTAAAACTGCAGTCTTATGTGCAGGAAGTTATGAAAATCCTTGAAGTTAAAAGCATAAACGGCGTGATAGGATTCGGCGGAATGTCGGCTTATCCGATTCTTGGCGCGGCTGCAAAAATGAAAAAGATAAAGCTTTTTCTTCTTGACGAAAATCTTGTCGTTTCAAAATGCAACAGTTCTTTTATAAAGAAGGCTGACCGGATTTATTTCCCGTTCGAGACGATGCGTGAGAATATAGGCAGCGAATTTTATAAAAAAACTTTCGTCGGCGGAATTCCCGTAGACAAGGAAGTTTTAAAAGCCGAGCCTGTCGAAATTCAGACCAACAAACGCAAGCTTCTTATTCTGACCTGCAAAAAAGATGCAAAGGACATCAATTCGACCTTTCGGGAACTGATTGTGAAATATCCTGAAATCACGAGAGATTTTTATATTGTTCACGAAACCGGTGACCGTGAGATTGCGGCGATTAACAAGTATTATGAAACATACAAAATAGATAGTACCTGTGAGATGTTTTTCGACAACCGCGGCGTTTACTGCAAAGCCGCAGATATTGTTATAGCAAGACCTGACAGCGATATAATTTCCGAGCTTATCGCTCTAAAAAAACCGGCGATTTACCTTCCTCTTCCGGAAGACAAGGATCCTTATCAGAAACAAAACGCTGTTTTTATGGCAAAAAACAGTATGGGTTACATCATAGAAGATGCCAAGAGTGCAAATCCTAACGTCAGACTCAAAAAAATCTATTCATTTCTCAGTTCTTACCTCAAGAATGAATACAATATGAAGGAAAATATGGCTGGGCTTGATTTTGAAAATTCGGCCAACAGGCTGGCTGACGATATTGAAAAGGTTTTGAAGAGCGGAAAATAGAGATGAAGGTTCATTTTATGGGAATAGGCGGCAGCGGCGTAAGCGGGCTTGCGACTGCTGCAAAATCGTTGGGATATACTGTGAGCGGCTGCGATCTGAAGGAAAGTTCGTTCCTCAAAATGGTTCGTGAGCAGGGAATCGGATGTATGAAAGGACACGATGCCTCCCACCTTGACGGCGTTGACGTTCTTGTCCGTTCAAGTGCCGTTCCGACGGACAATCCAGAGGTTGCTGCGGCTTTGAAAAAAGGGATAAAAGTCGTAACGCGCGGCGAATTTTTAGCGATTCTCCTTGAAAACAAGCACAAAATCGGTGTCGGCGGAAGTCACGGCAAAACTTCGACTACCTGGATGATTTACACGATTCTTTCCGCTGCCGGAATCAATCCGTCCATTTATGCTGGCGGCAAAAGTGCAGGTTTGACTAGTATTTCAGCAGGCGAGCCTTATATTGTCGAACTTGACGAAAGCGACGGCTCTATTTTCAAAATGAAGCCCGATTCGCTTGTCATTACCAATTTGGAATTCGAACATGCCGATTTTTACAAAACTCCGGATGAAATGCTGAAATCGTTCGAGCGTTATCTCCTTTCTGACAGACCTGAAAATCTGATCATAGGACGCGGTTATGATCTGGGAGAGAGGCTTTATGAGATTTTTTCACCTCTTTCCTTCCCGACTCGCAGCGAAATCAGAAACGGAACTGGTTTCGAAAACAATGACTGCCGTAATTTTTACATAAAAAACGGAGAACTTTTATTCCTTTCCGGAGATACGGAAATTTATGTAGGCAGAACGACAGAACCGGCGCATATTCTGCAGAACCGCAGCGCCGCGCTTCTTGCCTCTTCGGAATATTTGAGCAAAGCCGGACGTGCAATGCCTGAGATTGACAGCAGATTCTGGGAAAGCGTGCCGAAAGTCGACCGCAGATTCCAGGTTGTCGGAACCTGGCACGGAATGACGCTTGTCGACGATTACGCTCATCATCCGAGCGAGGTGAACGCCCTAATCGAGCAGGCTGAACTTGAATTCAAGAACTTCTGCCTTGTATTCCAGCCTCACAGGATTTCGAGATTTACCGCTTTTTACGACAAATTCGTGGAAGTTCTGAAAAATGTTGGTATTCTGATTGTTCTTCCCGTTTATTCGGCCGGTGAAAAGTGCGATGGCAGAGCTTCGAAAGAGCTTTACGAAAATCTGAAAAACGGTGACAATTTTGTCTTTTATGCTGAGAATATAGATAAAGCTGTTGAAATCATTAAAGAAAATGAAAAGAAATTCTATGCTTCGGCGATAGTCTCGGCCGGTGCGGGGGATGTGAATACTATTTTCGCGAAGCTTTTGAGCGGAGACGGGGCGAAGTGAAACTTAAAAGGCGCGCTGACATAAGTGAACTTCTGACAATTAGGGTGAAAGACGCTGTATGCGATCTTTATTTTCCTGAAATTATTGATGATCTTGTGCGCTTTACAACTGAGTTCGATGATTACAGAATCCTTTCCGGCGGCAGCAACATCATAGCGGGAGACGTTAAAAAACCCGTTCTTTACATGGGGAAGGCGATTTCCACCAGCGATACTGATGATGTTGACGAATATCTGGTCAAAACCTTCATGCCTTCGTGGGTGAGCAATGCCGCTCTGCTTGACTATTCGATAAAGAACGGGCTTTCGGGCGTTGAGTTTCTTGCCGGAATTCCCGGAAATCTGGGCGGTGCGCTTTACGGAAACGCCGCTCCCGCAGGTTCTTCGTGGGATGATGTCGTCGGCGTAATCTATGTCATTCAGAACGGAAAGGTTTTTCCGTTCATTCCGAAATACAGCTACCGTTCGCTCGACAACAAACCAGCCGGATGTTTCGTGATTTACGGCGCGGAACTCATTTTGACTAAAGACACTTCCGAAAACGTGCGCGGCAGGATTCTGGAATTTCTTTCAAAAAGGATAAAAATAAAAGGGCACAGCGCAGGTTCGCTTTTCAAAAATCCGAAAGACGGAAAGGCAGGATATATGCTTGACAAGTGCGGAATGAAGGGGTTTTCAGTCGGCGGTGCGAAACTGAGTGACCGCCATGCGAACATCGTTATAAATACCGGAGAAGGAACTTTCGGCGACTTCTGCCGCCTGAAGGATATCGCGATTGAAAGAGTACGCGAGAAATTCGGTGTCACTCTGGAACCGGAAGTTCAGTTTTGGTATGATTGATTTTTTTGAGGAGATAAAGATGAAATTCGACAAAAACATGAAGATTGCGGTCATCGCCGGCGGAATGTCGGACGAGCGCGAAGTCAGTCTTGTTACCGGAAACATGCTTTACAAAACGCTTTGCGAAGGCGGTTACACCAACGTTAAATTCATTGATGTCGGTTTCAATCTTGACAAAGAACTCCGCGAATTCGCACCAGATGTCGTTGTTAACGGTCTTCACGGCAGATACGGCGAAGACGGAACGGTTCAGGGACTTCTTGAAATGATGAAGATTCCCTACACGAATTCGGGAGTTACGGCTAGTGCTGTCGGCATGGACAAACTGATCTGCCGTGCCGTTATGAAAGAGTGCGGAATCAGGGTGGCTGAAGGAAAAACCATCGAAGCTGCTGCTGAAACGGAAAAACCTTACGATTTTCCGTTCGTCGTCAAAGATCCGGTCAACGGTTCGAGCCGCGGCGTTTACATCGTCAAGAACGAAGAGAGCTGGGAAAGTGCGAAAAAAGAACTCAAAGCGGGAAAACGCTATCTCTGCGAAAGGTTCTTCAAAGGACGCGAAGTCAATGTCGCGGTGCTTGAAAACAAGGTTCTGGGCGATGTCGAGATCACTCCGGCAAACGAGTTTTACGATTTCGACGCGAAATACAACAGCGACAAGACGGTATACACTGTTCATCCTGATATAAGCGAAACTGCTAGGGAAAAAATCTCCGACGCGGCTTTGAAACTGCACGTCGCACTCGGCTGCAAAGGTGTTACGAGAAGCGATTTCATCGTAAACGGCGACGATTACGTCATGCTTGAAATAAACACGCTTCCGGGAATGACGGGACATTCGCTTGTTCCGATGATCGCAAGATACCGCGGGATAGGTTATCTTGAACTTATTGAAACGCTGATTGCGGAGTGTCTGGCTGCAAAATGAAGAAATTCCTCAACATATTGAGCGGATTTGCCTTTTTGTTGGCGACCTATGTTTTTGTTTCGGTTTTTGCCGCCGTTTTCTGCTTTGCCGGAGATGCCTTCGAGACTTTTAAAAACAGCAATACGATGCTTGTTGTGCCTGAAAATGTCGAAATAACCGGTAACGATCGTATGACCCGTGAAGATATTCTGCTCACAACCGGACTCGACAGAAAAGTAAGTTTTTTCGATGTCGATGAAAAGAAGATCGAGCTTAACCTCACGACCTGCGGATGGGTGAAAAAGGCTTTCGCCGAGAAATTTTTTCCGAATTCGGTGAAGATTACCGTTGAAGAGTTCAAGCCGATGATGATTGTGAACAGCAGAAAGAAATCTCCGGATTCCGACAAGGACGTTTTTACGATGTGGTTTTCCGATTCCGACGGCATTTTGTTCAAAAGAGCACTTCCCAACGAAACAGACAGTTCGATTCCTGTGTTCTTTTTGAATTATCCGTCTCAAGAAGGCGATAAAAAGCGTTCCGAGAGAATAAAAAAGGCGATTTTCATTGCTGAAAAATGGAATAACGTCTCTTCTTTATGTAAACTTGAAACGATGACTTACGAGGTTCTTGCCGGATATTCCATCGAATGTGCCGGAAAGAACGGTTTAAAAACGGTAGTGCACCTGAAAGAGGATTTTTCAGATGACGAGTGGGTCGCCATAATGGAAAATGTTTCGGATGTCGCGGTTTCCCTGCTAGATGAGAACAAATGGGCGGGAGAATATGAAATCGACAGACGTGACGGCACTCTTGACGGAAGAAAATACGAAATAATATACGGAAAATTGGTCCAGAATATAAAAAAGGGGAGTATTGATGGGCAGAGATAATATCATAACGGCTCTTGATATAGGTACGAAGAAGGTTACGACTCTGATTGCCAAGATCGGTGAGGACGGAAAAATCGTCTTTATAGGCAAAGGTGTTGCTGAAAACAGCAAAGGACTTATCGCCGGCGATGTCGTTGATGTTCAGGCGACTGCGAGGACGATTCAGGAATCTGTTGCTGAAGCTGAAAAGATTTCGTCAAAGCACATAAAATCGGTTTTTGTCGGCATTTCGGGCGAAGGAATCCGCTCGATGAACAGTCACGGCGTAATTCCGGTTAGAGGGCGCGAAGTGGCGCAGACGGACATCGACCGCGTTATAGAACAGGCGAAAATCGTCACTTTGCCCGATGACAGCGACATCATTAATGTTGAAATCGGCGAATACACCGTTGACGGAAGAGCGGGAATAAGAAATCCAAAAGGAATGGCGTGCCGCAAACTTGAAGTAGATGTCCTGATTGTCACGGCATCACGGACTATGCTCAGAAATCTGATTAAAGCGGTTGAGGATTCGGGACTTAGGCTTGACGATGTTCTTGTCAGCGGCATAGCTTCAAGCTGGGCCGTTCTTGAGGAAGACGAGAAAAATTTGGGAGTCGCGATGGTTGACATCGGCGAAGGCGTTTCCGACATCGCGATTTACCACAAAGGCGATCCTGTTTATGTCTCGGTTGTGCCGATGGGCGGCAGATTCGTGACGGACGACATAAGCAAGGTTATGAAAATTCCTCCGGCTGAGGCTGAAAAGATAAAATGTCAGCACGGAAGCGCACGTCCTGACTATGTTTCCGATACGGAGGAATTTAAAACCGTCGTAATCGGCACGAATGCGCCAACGACGAAAAAAGCCAAACAGCTTTCGACGGTTATGACTCCGAGAATTGAAGAGATTTTAGTTGAAATCAGAACGAAACTTGCGGCAAGCCAGAAGGAAAGCCTCATTCAGACTGATATCGTCATAACCGGCGGAACTTCCGAATTGAAGGATATCCAGTATGTCGCGGAAGATATTTTTGAACAGCAGGTAAGGGTCGGTATTCCGAAAATTCAGGATTCCAGCGTCGGATTTCAGGACGTTCTGAGTTCGCCGGCTTTTTCTACCGCGGTCGGAATAGTCAACTATTTTGCGAACCACAACAATGTCAAATTCGGGAAAAAAGACGGTTTCTTTGTCAAGATATGTAATTTCTTTAAAAATTTTATTGAATAGAGGGGCGGAGTCATGAGCGGAAAAAATTCGGCGGTAAAAATTGCGGTTATCGGTGTCGGCGGCGGCGGTTGCAATGCCGTTGCAATGATGAATGATGAAACCGGTAAAGACGAGAAATCGATATTCAAAGACAGCAACGTCAAAATTATTGCGGCTAATACCGATGCGCAGGTGTTGGAAAAACTTAACAGACTGGATTGCCTTCAGCTCGGTCCTAATTTGACGAAAGGGCAGGGTGCCGGCGGTATTCCCGAATGCGGAAGAGAGGCGGCAGAGGAAAGCAAAATCGATATAGCCACCGCTTTTGAAGGTTACGATATGGTTTTCGTAACTGCCGGAATGGGCGGAGGAACCGGAACCGGAGCTGCTCCGATTATCGCAGGAGTCGCCAGAGACGCCGGAATTCTCACCGTCGGAATCGTGACGAAGCCTTTCAGCTTCGAAGGCAAGAAGAAGATGAAAAACGCCGAAAAGGGAATCGAAGAGCTCAGCAAAAACGTCGATGCTCTGGTCGTAATTCCAAACGACAGGCTTCTTGAAATTTCAAGCGACGACGACGACACCCTCGATATGTTCAAAAAACCCAATGAAATTCTGATTTATGCCGTCAGAAGCATATCCGAACTCATTATCCGCGACGGTTACGTCAATGTCGATTTCGCCGATGTCAGAGCGACGATGCGCAATATGGGAATCGCTGTTATCGGCTTCGGAAGCGCGACCGGCGATAAAGCTCCTCTCAATGCCGTTAAAGATGCTCTCAACAATCCGCTTCTCAACAATTTTGCCATCAGCGGTTCAAGAAAAATGCTTCTCTATTTCAGCGGCGCAAGGACGAAAATGCAGGAATTTTCAGAGGCTGTCGCATATTTGACGAATCAGATCGACGAAGAAAACGCCGATTTCAAATTCGGTATTTACTATGACGAAAACAGTACGAATGTTTCGGTTCTGATTGTTACCGAAGCTCACGAAGAAAAGCGCGTCTCTCTGCCGAAAACCCATAAAATCGAGGAAAAAGACCAGAGCAGCATATTCGATTCCCAGCCTGTTACGGTTGAAAAAATGTCCGATATCGTGATAGAAGTTCAGAATCCGACTCTGCTTGACGAAGAGGCAATGGCTCCGGCTGCAAAGAAAAACGAAACAGTCAAGCCTGTCGACGTAAACATCACCGAAACAAAGACTTTTTCATTCGCTGACGACACGATGCTGCTTCCCGACATTGATATAAACGACAAAAATATTCCTGCTTATCTCCGCAAAACCAAGAAAAGCGAATTCGTTCAGTCAAGTATCCAGGAATACGAATTGCAGAAAAAGTAGTTCGCAAAACTTCAGTATTATTTTTTAAGAATTTGTTCTGATTATATTGATTTTATTTAGAAAATCGTTGGCAATGGTTTCATTTGCACGAGTCAGACCGTCAGTGATGACTTCCTTTTTTTCGAGGAAGGAGAGCATTTCGAAAATGTCGTCCGCAGTTGCAGTCGGAATTTCTGCCGAAATTTTAGGAAGGAGAGTGCTTACGATCGCTGTGTGATTGAGGTCCTTATCTTTAAAAAAGTCGGGTTTCTTAATAAAATCCAGTATTTTGCCGAAAATAATAAATTTGTCGGCAAAAAAGCTGTGAAGCATCGTTTTAAACCAGTCAGGAAGTGCGGCAACTTCAATTTTCTGTTCTGAATACAGCGACTCGTAGTATCCCATGATCGTCGTTTCGAGAAATTCGCTGACGAAATTGTAAAGACCGGTCTCTCTGAAGAGTTCGCAGAAAAACGGAGCAAAAGCAAAAGCTGCCGAGTTTTTGTAGAAGGAAAACTCGGAAATAGAGTTTCTCGAAATTGCAAATAACTGATTTTCCGGATGATTTTTGTTCTTCAAAATCAAGTCGCCCTTTTTTAGGAGAATTCCTACAAGCTTCGAGCAGTTTACGTCAAGATTGTTCAGGGCGTAGGCTGTTTCGATACCCGGAAGCGTGTGCAGAATTTCGACGGTCTGTTCCATTCTTTCAACCAGTTCCTTGATTGAAAGGCTGTCAAATCCCATGAAAACCGCTGAAAATATTGCAGAAAAGCTGATGACGGATGATTTTTCCTGTACTTCGGCGATTTTAAGCGCAGTTTCTTCTGTAAATTTCGTGTTGAGGTAAATAGGCTGCGAAAATCTGATGTAAACGGGACCGTAATTCGCTCTGAAAAGTGCAAAAACTTTTTGCAGAAAATGTTCCGATTCCGGTTGTTTCGTACCTTGTTTTTCTTTGTTGTAGTCTTCAATTTCTTTGAGTTTTTCATAAGTTATGGAAACAGGCACGACATAGAGCTTTCTGTTTGCCGTTTTCGCAATGTCGGAGAGCATTTTCAGCATTCCCGTTCTCGGCGAGCGCACCATTCCGCTTCTCGATCTTCCGCCTTCTATGAAAAATTCTATGTTGTATCCGGCAGTTATGATCTGTTCGAGGTATGTTGAGAGCAGTTTTCTGTAAAATTCGTCGTTTTTGATTTTTCTTTTTATGAAAAATGCCCCCATTTTTCTCAAAATCGGCGAAAGTGGAAAGAAATTGAGGTTGTCGCCTGCCGCGACGAGGGGTACGGTCACTTTTTCCTTGTAAAGAATGTAGTTCAGTATCAGGTAATCGAAGTAGCTTTTGTGTGTCGGCACGAACAGGACGTTGGCCGCAGGAAGCGCGCATATTTTACATAACTCATTGATTTCGTTCTGAGAATATTCGAATCTTGAAAATCTGGCATTGAGGATTTTTCCTAAAAAATAAGAAATCGTTTCTGCGTAAAGCGGGCTGTATTCCGATGACATCGCCCGCATCGCCGCTATTGCCGAGCGTTTTTCTTCTTTAGTCGAGAGCTCCATTTTGAAAAGGGTTTCGTTTTTGAGATCGAGCCAGTTTTTAAGAACTGCTCCAGAGACGTTCGATTTTGAGAGGTTCATCATGCCGTAGAGTTTCCGGACAAAATTTTCTTCGGAATCCTCTAGTTTCATCGTTGTCGAAATTCCTATCCTGAGCGTTAGCTTGCGCCGTTTCAGCATAAACATGAGAAGTTCCCACGAAGTCGACCAGAAATTGTAACGCCCGATCGTCTGGTTTATCCACTCCCAGCGTTTCTTTTTGTCTAGATTTTTGTCCCAAAGCGTGATTACCGGAATTATTTTTGCTTCCTGATGTCTGATTTTTCTGAAAACCTCGGCAAAAATCGGGTCAATCGAAAGTTCTTCTGGCGAATCGACCGGAATGTATAGCGATTCGATGAATTTTTCTTCTATCGCTGAAGGCCTGAACAGTGCGGCAAACATGGTCCGGAATTCGTTGAGGGGACGGAAAAATACTGTTTTCGGACCGAATGAGTGGGTCGGCGGAACGATTCCGTTTTCAATCATGAATCCGTTCAGCAGAAACTGTTCTATTTTGCTGTTTCGTCCTGAAATGTAAATCGGAAGCGGCTGTTTTACGTCGTTTCCGGCACTTTCTCTGAGCAGTTCGAATCCTTCTTTGTCGGGAATTTCCACATCAAATTTTTTGAAAAAATAGGTGTAGATTTTTTTGTGCAGCCTGTTTGCAAAAGAGTTTACGAAATTCCGTGAGTAAAAAAACCTGCCGCTATTCATAAATACCTTATAAGTGTGCCAAATAGGTTCGTTTTCTGACCGTCATTCTGCAATCAATTTTTTGAAACCGTCAAATCCAGTATTTTTTTCGCGGAATCGACAAAAGAAATTATAAGTTTTGCCTCTTCCTGCGAAACCTCTATAGAATTTATGTTTTCAACGATAAAATCGGCTCTTTCGTAAAAAGTCGCGGTTTCCTCTTCCGTCGGCTTGTATCCCTGCTCGGTTTTGTCTGCTAGCGCCATCATCGCGTCGAGATATTTTGCGATAAGTTCTTTTTTGAGAGATTTTTCTTTGTAGAGAAGGCATTTTTCATGTTCTGCAAGCAGCATGACTTTTTCATTCTTCAGATTGTATATCTCTTCATTCAGAGATGATATTTTCCTTAAATTAAAAGCAATGCATGCAAGTAAAAAAATAGAGACAACAAGCAGAATGAAGATAAAAATCTTTTTCATATTAACCTCGAAAGCAAAAAAACTCATTAATTGTAAAAATCTGACTCTATAAGGCAAGTTTTGCCCGGTTAAATTGTGCCGGCGTTTATTTTTTACTTGAATTTGTTACCAAGCTTCGGTAAAAGAAGTGTGAAAAATTGTTTGTTTGTCTGATTAGAGGTCGGTATGAAAAATTTGGCAGATTCGGTTATAAAATTCAGGGTACTTATTATCACGGTATTCATAGTTTTTTCGATACTTATGGCGATTCCGCTGAAAGACAGTTCGGTTGATCCCGATGTCGAAAACATGCTTCCTGACCATCTCAGGATCCACCTGAAGGAGCTCGAGGAAAAATTCGGCGGAATGGAGATCGTTTTCGTCGTCGTCGAGGACAGGGATGTCCTGCGTCCGGCGGTTTTGGAACAGATTAACGCAATCGCCTCCGCGCTGAAAGAAATTCCGGATATCGAAAAGGTGAACTCTATCCCTATGGTTGACGACGATCCTTTCGCCGATGAAAAACCTAAAGAAGGCACTCCTGAAGAGCTGGCGCAGAGAGAGGAGCTGCGCAGTATGCTCAAAGGCAACGATATGGTCATGCGCACTCTTATAAACGACGATTTTACTGCCGCAACCGTTCTCGTAAGAATGAGAAATAACGGGAAAGGTCTTGAAATTACTAAAAATATCCGTGAAATTGTTGCCAAGGTCGAAGGCCCGGGCAAAGTCACTCTTGGCGGTCTGCCCGTGATAAAAGAACACATTTCGGAAGACGTTCCTAAGGATATGGCGGTTTTCATGCCGCTCGGACTTTTGATTATGCTTGGCATCCTTTTCATAAGTTTCAAACAGCTCCGCGGAGTCATTCTGCCGTTTTCGGTCGTCATAATGTCTATCGTGGTTTCTATGGGACTTGTTCCCCTTCTTGGCTGGAAAATGACAACCGTGACGATAGTTCTGCCGGTTATTCTGATTGCGGTCGCAAACGGTTACGGAATCCACATAATCAGCCGTTATCAGCTTCACAACATGATGGCAGGCGGCAGGAAGAGTGCTGAAGAACTTGCGAAAGATGTTTTTTCCGACATGTCGGTTCCTGTAATTCTGACAGGTGTTACGACGATTGCAGGGATGCTCTGCCTTATGACTCACACGGTCGTTCCGGCGGCGCAGCTCGGCATCCTTTCATCGATAGGAATTTCATTTGCGCTCGTCGCAAGCATTTTCTTTATTCCGGCAGTTCTTTCGATGATGAAGGTTCCGACTCCCGTGATAAATAAGGAGAATCGTCCGGCAACGGAAAAACTTCTTCTTCATATTGCCGAATTTGTTTCCAAACATCCGAAAACGCTTCTTTTTATAAGTATCGTTTTGACGCTTGTCATGGCATTCGGAATTCCGAAAATCGTCGTCGATTCAAACCTTGCAAGCTACTATCCGAAATGGCATCCGGCGCAGATAGCATCGCAGCTTATAAACGACAATTTCGGCGGTTCACAGATAATCAGCGTTAATGTTAAAGCCGACATAAAGGATCCGCAAGTCCTTAAAAAGATTGATGAAGTTGAACAAATCATCAGCAAAAACCCGGATGTGGGAAACACTCTTTCAATCGCAAAACTCATCAAGCTCGTAACTAAAGGAGCATATCAGCCCGGAGAAAAAGGGTTCGGTGAGATTCCTGAAACCAAAAACGCAGTCGATTTCTTTCTCACGAAATACAATGAAATGGCTGATCCGGACGAGCTTACAAAACTCGTGAACGCCGATTTCACGCAGGCGCAGATAATCGTTCAGCTCAAAAGCGAAAGCAGCGAAACTATAAAAAAAGTGGTTCTTGACACTCAGAAACTGATTGAAAACGAGCCGGTTTTTTCTGAAATCACAGGTTCAGGCGTCATGTTCAAGGATCTTATCGATAGCGTTATCGACGGTCAGGTTATTTCCCTCGTTCTTTCGTTTGTTCTGGTTTCCTTCCTCGTTATGATTCTTTTCAAGTCGGTCGTTGCCGGTCTTATTGCCGGTATTCCGCTCGGCGTTTCTCTCGTTCTCATGTTCGGAGTCATGGGATTTACCGGTGTTACGCTCGATATTGCGACCGCGCTTATTTCATCGATTGTCATCGGAGTAGGGGTAGACTACACGATCCACTTTTTGTGGCGTTACAAAATCGAAATGCAGAAGCACGGCAACCCTGCGGAAGCTGTCAAACACACGCTGCTTACAACCGGCCGAGGTATCATTTTCAATGCGGTGAGCGTTATGGTTGGCTTTGTAATTCTTCTTATCAGCTCCTTTCTGCCGATCCGCTTTTTCGGTGCGCTGATTGTTCTCAGCATCGCGGTCTGCCTTGTAGGTTCGATAGTTTTGCTGCCTTCCGTCTGCATTATTTTCAGACCTAAATTCCTGGAAAAAAGGTAATTATAGCTGATTTTTCGCAATATAGCCTTTGCTGCTAATTAAGAAAGTGTGAAATTTACGCAAAGTAAGGCGTTCTTCTTGCGAAAGTGATTCCGTTGACGCTTAATGCACCGTTTTCTTTAAGGATTTTGGCAATTTCGTTGATTGTTGATGCCGTGGTGCAGACATCGTCCACAATCAGAAATTTTTCTCCTTTGACATTTCGTGTCAGCGAAAAGGCGTCTGTCAGATTTCTGATTCTCTCTTCGTATCCGAGACCTGCCTGATGTTTGGTTTTTCTTACTTTTTTCAACAACTTAGGAGCAAACTTCAAATTGTGTTTTCTGGCAACTCTGTCGGCAAAAATCTCCGCCTGATTGAAGGAGCGCAGAAGTTTGTCAAAAAATCTCATAGGCGGAAATATGACTGTTCGCTCTTTAACAAGCTGCTGCGGAGCGTTTTCAGCCAGATATTCTCCCAGAATCTCGGCGATGTGTGCGGCTTTTCCGTATTTCATTTCCGAAATCAGCTGTGAAACCGCGCCGCTGTATATGAATAAGGAGTAAATTTTATCAAAATAAATCTTCCTTCCTCTGCATGAATAACAGTTTTTTTCTTCATTTGTAAGTATGAAATTCCCGCATTTAGGACATCTTCTTTCACATTTCAAAGCAAAATTATTGCAGGTATCGCATAAAAAATATTTGTTTTCAACTTTGTTTCCGCAGATCAGGCAGGCGTTCATTGTTCAATAAACAGTAAAAAACCTGATAATTATAATGCATGAAATTTAAAAATCAACAAAAATTATTCCTCAATCAGAGCGAATCAAGTTTAAAAACTTGATAAAATCGCGTGCAAAACTAAAATGCTGTGTATACTTTTTTTGTATTTTACAGACCGTAGGAGGTCAAAATGAAAAAAATCATTGTTTTGATTGGCTTTTTTATGATTTTATCGCTTGCAGGCTGCGGCGGCAGTTCTTCAAGCGGTGGGAAGGTGGCTGAGCCGGATGATGCCGGTTCCGCGCCGTTCAATGACGATGAAACTGCCGATTTCGAAGTCGTCAGTGACGATGATTTTACGGAATCGGCTGAAGAAGCTGCCGCTCCGCAGACATACGAGGAGTGGCAGAACGCCTACGAGAAGGCGGATGCTCAGGCGGAGCATGTTCTGGCTCAGTTTGTAGAGGCGAACACGAACTTCGGAATGAAGCTTTTCGCGAAGCTCAACGAGCCTGGCGAAAACATCATGATTTCACCGCTTTCTATTTCAATCGCCATGGCGATGACTCTCGGTGGTGCCGGAAACAGCGGAACTTACGACGAGCTGATGGATTTTCTCGGCTACAAGGCGGCCGGGTACGACGACTACATGACGCTGAACGGGCAGTTCGACTTTCTTTTGCAGAGTCTGACCTATTTCGATAAGGATTTCGAGCTTTCTCTGGCAAATTCGATGTGGCTTGACGACGCCTTTTCGGGAAAGGTCAACAAGACGTTTGTGAACGATCTTCAAAAGTATTATGACGCCGGCTATTTTGTTAAGGATTTCGCTGATCCGAAAACTGTCGGGCTGATCAATTCCTGGGTCAATAGTAAGACAAAGGGGAAAATTCCTAAAATTATTGATGAAATAGACAAAGAAACGATGATCCTCCTGCTCAATGCGGTCTATTTTCGGGCAAACTGGATGCAACAGGTCGACTCGGAAGAAGATCTCGAATCGGGATATTTTACAATGAGCAACGGTGCAAAAAAACAGGTTCAGTTCTTCAGCGGAATGTTTCGTGAGCGCCGGTTTTACAACGGAGAGATCGGGC
>JAGCXM010000022.1 GCA_017961325.1 bacterium
GCAAAAACTGGAAGAGTGTCTGAAATTCAATCAGGAAGGAGAGCAGACAGAATATCTTTATTTTGATAAAGAAAATGAAAACAGGTTCGTTTATTATGACACATTCAAAAGAAAAATCGTTCTTGTCGAAAGAAACGGAGATAAGTTTGAAAGAAGAGATCTTATAACAGATTTTACTGAAGAGTCTGCTCCACAAGCCTCTTCAATTCCGCCGAGAATGCTTCGCGGGAATCTTCTTTTGTATGAAGAAATAACTTATAAAGATGGTGTTGGTTCAGGTGGCAGACTTTGTTATTATCGAATTGATAAGAACAAAAAATACTGCATGAAAAAAATGGAAAAAGACGAAACTTATTCTGATGGATCAACAATTTTTCCATACGGTTATGCAGAATTTGAAGGAAAGTGGCTGCTTTATCAGCAGAGAAATTCGACACCATTTATATTGAGAGATATGGAATGTTATTGCAAGGAAGAGGGTGTTTGCCCGTTTGAGGAATAATTTTTTAATGGAGAGAGAAATGAAGAAAATTATCTGTTTAATTGTTGTTTGTTTTATGTTTCCGATTTTTGCTGACGGAAAGATAGATATTCTTCCGAAACCTATGAAGATCGAGATTGTTCCTAGACCTGTAAATGACATCATTGTAGGAACAGACAGAATCGTTGTCCGTGGGTTTTACAATTCAAACGGAAAAAAACTTAAAATCACTGTTGAAAACTCAGATTCTAACAAAGATTATTTTCCGATAATTTTAGATAGTATTGACGAAACGCACGAAGGTTTTTATCAGTACGGAGTCACACTTTCCAAAGGTAATAATCGTATAACACTTAAAGAATTGGCAAATGGCGATTGGAAGAATGTGGATAGCAGGAATATCTTATATGAAGCTGACAGTTTAAATGGGTTAAAATCACTTTGGGGAAGAATTGCGAATGAAGAGCATCGGGGAGAAGAACAGAGAGCTGTCTTCTTTTATCCCGGAACGAGATTTCCTATAGGTGATAAAAGAGGCAATTCATTTAATAGTGAACGTAATATTTCTACAGAAGAATTTTATGAAAACATTACACTACAGTTGGAAAATCAACCTTTTTCTCCATCATTTAAGCCATATATTCTAACCATTTCTTCGGATAGTGAAACATACCTCAGCAAAGATTTTCTTGATACAAAAGGCCCGGACAGTTCAAAGGATAATTGCTGGTCATCCAAAGAGAGAATCGGTGAAATGATGGACGAAATAGTGAAAGCAAATGCAAATATTTTGATTTTTGTTTATTGGGGTGACCATCATGCGACATTGAAAGATGATATTGATCAATACAATTTTCCTGACTCTGTTAAGGATTTACCAGACAATTATTGGAAAATATCTCCCGCTCCTACATTTCCGGAAACATGCAATTATAAGCTTGTTACAGATGAAAACATATGCGTGAATCATGCTGACAAATTTTATCTTGATGACACATATAAACAATCATTTAGAACTTTTGCTCCTTGTCAATGTGATTCCTCTCAGAACAATGCATTGGGAGGAAATTCCAAATGTGGATTTGGTTATACATGTCATATGGGGTGGTGCTTCAAGCCATGTGTTTTGGGTTTATGTACTAATAATAACGAAAGATGCGCCTGCTTAGAAAGTGAAATTTTGGGCCATGAATGTAAGCTTTTGGAAGATGGAGTTTGTATTGATAAAGAAGATAAAAACAAGCTTTGGACATCATATTATTATTATAAAACAGAAGGTTGTGAAAAAATATATTCACAGCAGGACTATAAGGATTCTGGAATGAATACCAACTATCGGGAATCTGATGCGATAGACCAGATGTTTAAGGCGGCTAAGGATAAGCAATTGCTTATAGTTCCGACAATCGAACATAATCAATTTCACCCTTTGTGGAATGAATTCCCGCATAATTTAGATCCTGTAAAACAAACAATACGCAAGATGCTTGAAAAATACGGCAACTATACAAATTGGTTAAAAGTTTACGACAAAAATGGTGTGGCTAAGAAAGCTATCATGATTTCTCAGGCATTGGGAATACCATCAGGTAAATACAAAAGATATCCGAACGGGAAGACAAACCAACAAAATTATGAATTTGAAGAAATAGAAATTAAGCCAGAAGATTACAGCAATGCAATAAGAGAATTGGCGGATGAATTTAATGTTGCATTTCTGCTGGATAACACT
Organism: bacterium; assembly: GCA_017961325.1. Taxonomy (GTDB): domain Bacteria; phylum UBP6; class UBA1177; order UBA1177; family UBA1177; genus UBA1177. The sequence goes on from JAGCXM010000022.1 coordinate 2,214, forward strand.
TCAATGCCGGATGATTCTACAATGGCAAATTATTTCATCCCAGATGTTTCTGATTTGCATAAAATAGGAGACAAACTGCTTGGGGCAAGTATTTTCGGCTATCCTTTTGACGAAATGCTTGGAGTATTCGGGAAAACGGTTTCCTATCATGATGCAACACAGGGAGCAGAAGATCCACACTTTGAACCATTGGAAAAACATATGATAAAAAAAGCTAAAAATTGGCTTGATGGGTGGCGAAAAAACACTCGGGAAGAAGAAAAATATATTCCTTTAATAGCGAATGTACTACCAGGATTCGATGATCGCTGGCGAGGAACATCTAAGATTCCGGTGTTCAGTATATACGGAGACAATGAGGAGTGGCATAAAAAACAAGCTGACTTGGCATTTTTATACAATACGGCAGGAATAAATTTAGCAATATGGAACGGCTACGGCGAAGGATATGTCTGGGTTCCATATAGAAAGAGGGTTTTTGAAAATCGGAATGGATATGTTATACATGAGTCTTTTCAATCTGGTTCTCTCCAAATTCCAGAATCTTATGCCAATTTAAATTTATCCGTTGATAAACAAGGAAATCCCGAATATGAAGACGACATTATCAATGACAACTACTGTTTCGCCAATTATTTGTTTAGTGCTCGTGATGGAGACAAGGACGGAGTTCCTGATGCCTGTGACAACTGTCCGGATGTTTATAATCCGATGGTTATAAACAATGAAGAAATCGTTGCCGCGCCCTGTGAAAACAGTAAAGTTGGTGGAGCCGCTTGTATGCCTCGTACAAGCACAAGTGCATATAAAGATAATTTTGGCAACTATTGGTGGCAGCCGGATCACGACCTTGACGGAACAGGTGATGCTTGTGACAAAGACACTGTTTGGAGTGATTTCAAAGGAATTCCGGCAGGAACATCAGTTGAAAATGGTATCACATATCAGGATAAAAACTTGAAAGTTGTTTCGATGAGAAGGAACGAAACTCTTTCTGTAGCAATAGATATGCTGAAATCTGAACCGACTCCAATAAGCACTGAAATTGCAACGACAAGATACTGCTGGGTACCAGAGTGGGACATAAATTTATGGGGAATGGACGGATACTGTACGACTGAAGCAGGACATACAAAAGGAGCCTGTGATACGAATTTCGGATACAGCCACGGAAGTGATCCTGTGCCTGTAAATACAGAAAAAGTTCTAAACTGGAAATTCATCAAAAACAAAGAAGATTCTAAAAAAAGCGACGAATTCACAGACATCGAAACTGGAAGCAGCGAAACTGTCGACTGGAACTGGAGATATGATTTTATACAAGACAATAGGCTTTTCGAAGACGCTTTAACAACAGCTCCCGAATGCACAAATTTTTCCTTGGGAGTTTGTCAGGATGCAAATGTTCCGAAATTTTATTACACGATGTCAACGGGAGTTCATGACACAGATCCCAAATATCTCACATCACAAAATGAAATAAACCCGGACTTCTTTCAAAATAAACAGAAATACGCCCGTTCTTCAAGACTTACTCTCTTTCCTGTCGTGATTTCCTATCATACAGAACCTTTTATTATTTTCTCACCTATCGACGATTATTGCACAGGTCGTTGCGATTTCATATTGGAAGAATATCAGGAAATGATAATTAACGAACTTATAAACGGTCCGCGTCCTTACGAAATGCCCGGCATGGATCACTATTTCAAGAATGCTTATGGCTCAGATTTGATCAATACCGGAGTTTCATTCAGGGAATGGAGCAGCAATGCTGCCGGTATGCCTTCTGTTTCCGAGAAAAACCGCCCGATGTATCTTGCAACGATAACCAAAAACGCGGCAGGAGCAAATGTAGGTATTGCTGCTCAAATCAACAACAGCACTACACAGCTCCGCAGCATGCAGAGCTCGGCAGGCGTAACATTTGAAATAGCCGAAATGGATCCGAATTCAAACGGCGACTGGAGAACGAAAGGTATTTTGGAAGATGTTCCTGCAGGATTTGCGCCGACTGCATCTGTTCACCACAACGGAAATCTTTATGTCGTCAGCAACGGTGAAAAAGAAACGCAGGTGTATGAGATCAAATCAACAGGTCAGACAGTTATGCCTGAAGATGGATACAACATCTGTTTTCATCCTGTTAAGATTGTCAACCCCATACAGATCGGTACTTTGCCGAATAATCTTTCGGGCATAACGCTTCATTCCGTTGGAAATAGTCTCATGGCTCTCGGCAAAGGCGGAAACGGAATGGAAGTCTACAAATTTTCGAAAAAAGGCTTTGAAAACATTACAGGTGCGAATTCGCCGCAAATCAGGGATATCTACAATGTTGAAGTCAAAGACGGTGTTCTTTACCTTGCAGGCGGAGCAGAGTTGAGCAAGGATTCTGTCGATTTAAAGACAGATTTCTGGAGTTTCAGCGAAACGGACGGCTGGCAGCTTGTCAGAGATGACTTAAATCTTTTCCCGTTAACTCTGAGAATAGATTTTGACGGAGAAAACGTAATTCTTACAAACAGGGCAATCAGACACAATGCAACCACCGACAGAGCTATATTCAATGCTGACGGAACAGGTAACATCACGCTTGAAACAATCAAAGTTGAAGGTGCGCCGGTTCAGAAATATGAAGAATCTTTCTGCATTTCCGAAACCGACAATGTCATTTTCCCGGGCATTACGAATTTTTACGGCGAATGCGTGAAAGTCGAGAACTACGACTTCGACGAAGTTACTTTCCCCGATTACAAGCTGAGCGTCGCAGGTTATAAAAACAGCCTTTACCTCGGAGGTCTGACCGGAATCCGCAGGGTCGAAACCGGAGAGAACGGCGAAATCACAAAGAAAGAGATGATTTACAGCGGAGAATCGAACAATCTGGCAGTTTACGGCAATACGCTTTATGCCACCAATTACAGTGAAATCGACATTTTCGAAATTGCCGAAGACGGCTCGATTGAAAGGAAATCATCAGTAAAAACAAATGATTGCAAAAACGTCAGAATAAACAGCGGCAAACTTTTCGCAGCAGAAAACAAACGGGTCAGAATATTTAACTTGAACGATCCTCTTTCACCGGAACTGCTGAAAACCATTTCACTCAGCAACGCTGCTGAAGACCTTGAAGTTGCAGACAGCAGACTCTTTGTTTACGAAAATCTGAACGGACTTCTGACAAGAAAGGGAAAAATCACTGTTTTTGACATTTCAGACATCACAAATCCGCAGAAAGTCAATGAATTCAATCAGTATTGCAATGATCCTGAGATGCAGAAATCAGAAAACAGCGTATACCTCGGCTGCAAGAACGGTGTTTTCAAGATTGAAGAAAACGGCCTGAAATCAATCAGCGGCTCGAAGAACTATCTGCGTGAAGGTTATGTCTTCGACGGAATACTGTATCAGGTCTTTGGCGGAACATTGCATAAATCGGCAATAAAAGCAGAAGAAGTTGAAGAAGACGGGTGGTTATAAATATGAAGATAAACATCAATTACTTTTTGAGGTAATATCATGAAATTATTTGCAAAAATGTTCGTTTTGGCACTTTGTGCGCTTATTCTTTTCTCATGCGCTTCGGCTCCGAAAAACGAAGGAAACGGAAAAGCTGACGACGGTTCGATGAGCGCTGAGGAACTCAGCTACATAAACGACACCGAAAGAAGACATCTTCTGCAAAACGATGTCGAAAAGGATAACGAGATCCTGCGCAAAGTCTCGATTCCGGCAAAACTGGGGGCAGAAGGTTACGACGTCCTTGAAAAGTTCATGCTCGAGTCTTTGGGTACCGGAGTAGGGATCGCGGCTCCTCAGGTCGGCATAAACAGGCGCGTCATCATGGTCAAGAGATTTGACAAGGAAGAAAAGCCGTTCGAATTTTTTTACAACATAGAAATCAAAAAGACATACGGTGAAAAGGTTGTCGGCTGGGAAGGCTGCCTCTCTATTCCGGCAGGTTTCGGACAGGTGGAAAGGTGGCAGGATATAGACATAGAATACGATGCCGAAGCTGACGGGAAAATAGTCCGCAAAAGTGAGAACATCAAAGGTTTTACTGCCGTTATTTTTCAACACGAAACTGACCATTTAAACGGTGTTCTGTTCATTGATATAAAGACAGCTGATCCGCTGATGACTGCCGAAGAATACCGTGAAATGAGAATGAAAGAAAAGGCGAAAAAAGAGGCCGAAGAGAAAAAAGACGAATAAACCGGGGATGAAAAAGTTCTATGAATTTGCTTTTACTTAATCGAAGTGATCTGATTGCCGAAAACAAGGCTGAAATTTCAGGTGACAAAGTTCGTCACCTCAACGAAATTCTTAAGGCTGAACCGGGAAACGAAGTGAGAGTCGGGCTTTTGGGCGGAAAAAAGGGGAAAGCCGTAATTGAAAAAATTGAAACGGAAAAAGCTCTTCTTTCTTTCAACTTGAATGAAGATCCGCTGCCGAAAATCCCTCTTTCAGTGATCGTTGCGTTAGTGAGACCGAAGGTCCTTTCGCGCCTGATTTCCGACCTTGTTTCCTACGGAGTTTCAGGAATAGAAATTATTCAGACTTATTTCGGAGACAAAGGTTATTGGGAAAACGAACTGTTTACAGAATCTGGACTCGCTGAAGCTGTTGTCAAAGGGCTTGAACAGAGTATGGACACAATTCCGCCGAAAATAAGTCTGATCAAACGTTTCGGTCCGTATTCAAACGATATTCTTCCTGAATATGAAGCAAAATCAAACTGTTATATCGCTTTACCCGGAGATTTCAAAAAAATCGGAGAAATAGAGAAAGGGAAATCTAACATTATCGCGATCGGCCCCGAAAGAGGCTGGACAAAATACGAAGCCGCGCAGTTTTTGAAAGCCGGCTTCAAACCTGTTTCGTTAGGGAGCAGGATAATAAGGACCGAAGCGGCAGTCCATGTTTGTGCTGCGCATTTTATTTAATAATTCCGGAGGTGAGTGATGGCTGTTTACGATTTTACAGTCAAAGACAGAAAAGGTAATGATGTCCCGATGTCAAATTTCAAAGGCAAAGTGCTCCTTATCGTGAACACGGCAACGGGCTGTGGTTTTACTCCGCAGTATGAAGGGCTTGAGAAACTTTGGCAGGAATATCACGACAAAGGCTTGGAAATATTGGATTTTCCATGTGACCAATTTGGTCATCAGGCTCCAGGAACAGATGATGAGATCCATCAGTTCTGCATGGCGAGATACGCCACGAGCTTTGACAACTTCAAAAAGATCGAAGTCAACGGCGAAAATGCTGAACCTCTCTACGAATATCTCAAAAGCCAGAGAGGTTTTGCGGGTTTTACCGGCAGAAAAGGGTGGCTGATGGGACTTTTCAGCATGATAAGAGACCGCAAATACAAAACCAGTGCCGATATCAAATGGAATTTCACAAAATTTCTCGTGAACCGTGAAGGCGAAGTCGTGGAACGTTTTGAACCGACAGCGGAACCGGCTGAAATCGCTGATAAAATCGCAGCACTGCTGTAAGTGATTGGTTAGTCTCCGAATGAATCATTCCAATTTTGTCGAACGAGTTTTATGAACGGGTTTATGCCGGTGAAGTATATATTTTCAAACGAATCTATTTCTGAAATCATTTGAAATGCGGTACTATCGATCCATTTTATACATTCCAAAAGTTGGGCGTGTCGGACCTCTTTTTGTTTCTCATCAAATTGCAAAAAAACTTTTTTCGATGATCTAAATAGTTTGCAGTTTTGTATTTGTAAAGTTTGTTGGAATTTTATTTTTAAATAATTGATTATATGTTTTAAAAATTGAAACCATGTTTAAATGAAACTGCGCACCCCTTCACATTATAATGTAATATACTGAAATAATTAAATATTTCTTTGTGACCTGATGCTGAAAATACACTTTTCCAAGCGAGTTTTGCGCATAATCATACACTTTTCCAAGGGAGTTTCGGTAAATTTAGCAGCTTATTCGGATCTGTTTTGTCTCATTATTGCGAAAAATACCGCCCATGCGAGAACCGCGAGCGGGGATGTTGCAATCACTGTTGGTCTTCAGGGCAAGAGAAAATTTTCCTTATAAGAAAAGCCGAAAAAATACGGCAATTATTCCTAAGAACATCGCTAAGATTATCGGTACGGCAAACATTGCAGCCACAATCACAAAAAGATGTTCTGCAAAATTTCCGGCTGCTCCTTCAGCAAAGACAAACGGTTCGATGCAGGCAGCCACACCGAATATGATTGCAGTCAAAAAACAGATAAGCAAAGCGAAAGATGCAGGAGAGTAGAAGAAAACTTTACGGAGTTTTTCACTAAAAGAATCGTCATACTCGAAAGATTTTTTGCCGAATTCCTTCTTACATCTTCCAATCGTTTTTGGGATTTCAGCTAAAATCTTGATGATTGCGATTAGAATAAAAAGAATGATGTCGCAGCCAAGTATCACGTGAAAAGCTTCGGTATAAGAATAGGCAAGTTCAGGATCGTTGTTTCGCGGGTCAAAATACCAGAGCAATGTGAAGAAAAGCCAGATCAAAAAGAGAAGGGTTAAAATGTAGCGCTTCTTGAAAAAGCCGAGAATGCCGCCGCGCTTCACTTTTCCATCTTTATAAGAAATGTTTTCCAAAGTTCTTCTCCATAAATAATCTGCCAAAAAAGCGAAAAATTATAGGGTAAAAGATCTATTTAGCAAGATTAAAACTCAATTTAAGTTGAAAATAAAAAGTCAGCGGTTACAATGCCGTGCTTTTTTGTTTTTTATTATTTTTTATATAGGTGTGCTATGGCAAAAAAACTTCTTATCAGAGACCTCACGTTAAGAGACGGTCAGCAGTCGCAGTTCGCGACCAGAATGAATCAGAATCAGGTTGACAGGCTCTTGAAATCATTCAACAAAGCTCATTTTTACGCAATGGAGGTCTGGGGCGGAGCGGTTCCCGATTCCGTTATGCGCTACCTCGGCGAAGATCCGTGGGACAGGCTTGAAAAAATCAAAGCCGGCGTCGGCAGTGCAAGCAAACTCACCGCACTTTCGAGAGGAAGAAACCTTTTCGGCTACAACCCCTACCCCGAAGACGTCATCGAAGGGTTCAACCGCAACGCAATAAAGTCCGGGATCGACATCATGCGTATTTTTGATGCTCTGAACGACATCGACAACATGCGTTCGACGATAAAATACGTCAAGGAAAACGGCGGAATGACGGACTGCTGCATCTGCTACACGGTTGATCCGAAATTTTCCGGCAAAGACAAGCTGAAGGCCCTTTTCAGCGGCAAAAAACTGCCGAACAACCTCTTTTCGATAGATTATTTCGTCAAAAAGGCGGTCGAGCTTGAAAAGGCCGGCGCAGACATGATTTCAATCAAGGATATGGCCGGTCTCATCGATCCGGCAACAAGCGCAAAACTCATTCCGGCTCTTAAAAAAGCGGTCAAAATCCCGATAGACCTGCATACTCACTGCACTCCGGGCTACGGTCTGGGCAGCGTTCTCATGGCGATGGTGAACGATGTCGATATAGTCGACAGCGTAATCATGCCTTTTGCCGGCGGTCCGGCTGCTCCGGCATTCGAACTTATTCAGGTTTTTGCTGCCAAACTCGGACTTGAAACAAATGTCGATCTTGATGCAGTTAAAGAAATCAGAACAGAACTTTTCAAAATCAGGCATGAACTTGCAAAATTCGACCAGTACAAGCTTTTCCCGAAGGATTTCGATCCGACCGACAAGCTTCCGGCAGATGTCGAAAAACTTTTCGACGATGCTATCGCAGCCGCAAAGAAAGGCGATACCGAAACAGTAACCAACCTGACTCAGCAGATCGAGCGCCACTTCAACTTCCCGAAACCGAACGAAGTCGTCCGCATGGCGCAGATTCCCGGCGGAATGTACACGAACATGCTGGCACAGCTCCAGGCCGGAAAGATCGAACATCTTCTGCCGAAAGTCATGGAGATGGTCCCGATCGTAAGACTTGCTGCAGGCGTTCCGCCGCTTGTAACTCCGACAAGCCAGATCGTCGGAACTCAGGCTGTAAGCTGCGTCATCAACCTCAATTCCGGAAAGGCGATGTATGAAAACACCTCCGTTCAGTTCGTAAATCTGGTAAAAGGCGGTTACGGACACACGCCGTGGCCCGTTGATCCGGCTTTCAGGGAAAAAATCTCCGGAAAACGCGAAGAACAGCCTTACGATACGTCGAAACACGTCAAACAGACAAACGAAACTATTGACGAATTCGGCGGCGTAAAGCTGGCGGCGACAGAAAAGGAAGAACTTCTTCTCGAACTTTTCCCGGCAGTCGCAAAACCTTTTCTGAAATCGAAACGCGAAAAGGATTTCAGAGCCGAGCAGCAAAAAGTTCAGGACAAACTTGACGAAGAAAGAGGAAAACTCGTTTCCGCACTTGAAGGAAACGTCTTGGAATAATTATGGATTTCATCTCACCGTATATCAACAGTGAAAAAAAGCTCCACATTCGTTTTGAAAAACTCTTCGCCCTGCTCTCTTCCTGCGATTTTTCCGGAAAAATAACTGTTTTCAGCGGCGGAGAAACTTTTCCGGTTATTCTTGCAAGTGATAAGGTTTGGTCAGACAACCAACCGAATTCATTGGGAAATTTATCAAAAAGTGCCGTGTTCAAAGTCGAAAGTACCATAAACGAAGTGATGAAAAAGGGAATGAAGGAATACGACGGCAGGGAATTTCTTTATCATATCATTTTAAATATGCCGAGGGAGCGCGTTCTTGAAGTTCTGAAACCTTATGCGACCGAATTTTTTTCGATAAAGCCCGATGCGGCCAAACTCCCCTTTGTTCGCGAAGAATTGAAACCTTTTGTCGGTCAGAAAAAGATTGAAATTTTTTCCAGCCTTAAAAAAAGTTACCGCGTGATATATTTTCTTTTGATTTCACAGCTTGCCGTTCTTCTTCCCTCAACTGACGAAGAAAAGGTAAAAATCACAGAAAAGCTCAATAAATCCGACATATTTTCGGAAAAAGCGGCGGCCGAAGAAGTTGCTGAGAAAAAGAAGACCGAAATAAACAGCGAAACAAACCAAAAAATATCGGAAGAAGACGAAATCAAAACTTTCCTCAATGCAAACGAGCGTTACACGGACGTATTTCAGCTTTTCGGGCTTAAAGACAAGTTCGATGACAAAATTGCCCGCCGGGAATACATTAAGATTATGCAGAAAATCCACCCCGATAAACTCGTCGGAGTTTCACCGAATACGGCCATCCGCGCCAAAGAGTTTCTGCAGCTTACAGGTGAATGTTATGAACTTATCCGCGATCCGGAAGTCGCCGCCGATATCGAATATTTAATGAAAAAATACGGCCCGATAAAGTCGAAAAGCGAATATCTCAAAATAAAGGAATACGATTCTGCGATGATGAAAGCGACGGCTCTGGCAAAAATCGGTTCATACGAATCTGCTGCAAAAGTCTTTGATTACATTTACAGAGAAACGAAAAATCCAAGTGCTCTTGAGCAGAAGAATCTTGTTCTCTGGAAGCTTGCACCGAGATGGAATAAACTCGAAAAAGCCGACAAATACAAGGAAATCAGAGATGATCTGGTAAAAATTTCGATGGTAAAAGAACTCTCTTTCGAATCAATGTATATTTTAGCCGAAATTTACGAATATCTCGAAGACATCGCGGACGGATTGAAAATTCTTGATGCCATTCTCAAAGCAAGGCCGGACGATTTCAAAGCAGCCGGAATGAAAAAGAGAATGATTTATTACAACAATCTGAAAAACAACATAAATTCTGAAAATTCAAAGAAATAGCACGCCTACTTTTCTTAAAAAGACTGGTTAAATCAAAGATTTACCTTCAAACCGATCCACGGCGTGATGCCGGCCGTGCCGTATTCGACCGAATAGGCGTAATCGTCGTTGTCAAGCATATTTTCGATTTTCGCGAATATCGTCACATAACTGTTGATTTTGTAGGAAACTGCGAAATTGAGAATGACAAAATCTTCAGCCGTAATAAGATAAGGAGTTTTCGGATAGTTGTAAACTTCGTCTTTACGCTTGCCCACATAGTTGAGCTCCAATGAAACATTCAGCATTTTCGCATAGTTATAGTTTAAAACGGCGTTGAATGAGTGCTTCGGTCTTCTTAAAGTCGGCGTTTTCGCCTTGTATTTTTCCCCTTTGTATTCGACAACTTTGTATTCCTGCATTTTGAAAATCCATGTGTATGCGCTTCTGAGACTAACTCCCCAGAACGGTTTCGTGTGAAAAGAGATTTCAAGTCCGTGGTTTTCGATTCTGTATCTGTTTGAATATATTCCGCTTTTATCCAAATCGATGCTGTTGATCTTGAGTTCGTAGAAGTATCCGGCTTCAAGAAGGATTTTTCTGTTCACGAAATACTGCTGAACCGCTCCGTCGAATCCGTAAGCCGTTTCAGGCTGAAGTTCCTGATAAAGATTTGCGTAGCGGCTGAACCTCTGAAAAAGCGTCGGAGTCTTCGTTCCGCGGGCGAATCTCGCCTTAAAACCGAGTTCTACAGGCGTTTCGTAAGCCGCTCCGGCCGAAAAAGTGGGCTCAAAACTCTTTTTCGTCTCCTCTTGAAGCGGCTGATCAGTCTCTCTGTCGAGCAGCGAAATCTGATAGAAATTGCTCTGCAAGCGGCCTCCGGCATTGAGTTCGAGTTTCTCAACAGGCCTGAAAATGTTAAAGGCGTAGGCATCAAAACTTATGTCGGGATTTGGAACGAAATCCATATTGAAATAGCGTCCTGCTGAATAATCTTCGTAGTCTGCCGTCCCCCACTCCGCGCCGAAATCAAGACCGGCAGCAAGTTCATACCAGTAAACAGGAGTTACCGTGTTTTTCCAGTTGACTGCAAAAGTCATCGAACGGTAGCGGCTTTTCAAATCGCCGGCCATTTTACCTGAATCAGCCGGATCTTTATCACCGAGCGAGCTTAAAAGCATTGAAACATCAAACTTCAAGTTCCATATTTTATTGAATAAATTCGAATCAACACCAGTTTTTAAAAGCAGATTCCCGTTCAAAAGATTCCGGTTCGGATCATCCATTCCAAGCCCTGGTCCGTCGTCGATTTCAGCTTTTGCGACATTGCCGCGGAGAATCAATTCCCAGGTATTGTCAGAATCGATGTCGACTCCGCCGCGGAAGTAGAGCGAACCTTTGATGACCGAATCGTTGTCAGGCCTCTTCGCGTAGATATTTTCCTTAACTCCCTTGTATGAATCGGCCATCGAAATTCCTTTGGTATTGAAAAAAGAACCGCCGCCTGAATAGAAAAAACGGTTTTTCGAGCCGCTTACATTCGCGCTGAAACTGGTCGTGTCAGGAATGTACCGGCTGCTGCTCATGTCAAGAACCGCAGTTGAAACAGATGACGTAAATTTCGGTTTTCCGTGCCCTTTTTTAGTTTTTATGTCGAGAACTCCGGCAAGTGCTCCGCTTCCGTAAAGAACTGGCTGAGGTCCCTTTAAAAGATCTATTTTGGCAATGTTTTCAGGGCTTAATGATAAATCTGCAGCGCCGTTCGGACTAAGAGGATTGCGCATTTCTACTCCGTCAATCAGCACAAGAACGTCTGCGCTTCTGAAACCTCGCACGAAAAGAAACTGCGACTGCCCCGTTCTTCCGTCGCCGTTGACATAGACTCCTGTCATCTCCTTGACCGCATCACCCGTCGTAACAGACTGTTTTTCCTCGATTTCCGTTGCGTTAACCGAATCCTGCGCCGCCGCGGCGTCATTCGATGCCGTTTTTCTGCGTGAACCTTTGACGATTATCTTGTTTTCTTCGCTTTTTGCTGCCTGTTCCGGTTTCTGCGAAGACGTTTCATGAAACGTCTCTACGTTTGCATCCGGTCCGGATTCATCTGCGAAAACAGTGCCGGTAGTGCCGATAAATATAAAAAAAACAAAAAATAATCGGAAAAATTTCATAATTTCAAACTGATTGTCAGTCCGTGACCTATAGGCAGAATCGTGCTGAAAAGTTTTTTGTGTGCGAAAACGGCGCGGTTGTAGTCGTGAGTGTAGTCCCCTAACCCGCTCCGCACTGTTTCAGTTACTCTGAAAAGCGAATCGTCCGCCGCGATGATTCCCCCTTTCTTGCAGAGTTTCACCGTCAATTCAAGAAGCATCGGGTATAAATATTTGCCGCAGTCCTGAAAAATGAGGTCGAATTTTTCACCTTTTTCGAGAAGTTCGGCAACTTTTGCTTCAGCCTTGCCGTGAACAAGTTCGATTATGTCGCCGAAACCTGACGCCGCTATATTTTTTTCAGCCTCGGCAAAAATCCTGTCGTGACCTTCAACCGTGATTATCTTTCCGCCGGTTTCTTTTAGTGCCGAAGCCATCCAGATCGCCGAATACCCGTTGCTCGTGCCGAGTTCGAGGACCGATTTGATCTTCTTCGCACGAATCAGAAAAACGAGAAATTTCCCTACTTCGATTTCAATCATCGGCTGAATGTCGTTTCTGCTTCTGTTCGATTTTTCAAGTCCGTCCAGAAACTCAGTATCATGTTTTATGAAATCCCTTAAATACTGCGCCGTTCTTGCATCCATAACCTGCTCCCCAAAACAAACCGCCGATTTATAAAACATGGAGAAAAAAATCCAAATATTTTTGAAATAAAAATAAGTAAACCGCTCATTTCTTGACTCAAAAACGCCTCTCAATAGAATTTTGCGTTTTGCGTTTCTTTTCGGAGGTCAAAAATGGCAAAAAAAGCTCTCATTACGGGAATTACCGGACAGGACGGCTCGTATCTGGCGGAATTCCTTCTTGAAAAAGGCTATGAAGTTCACGGCATAAAAAGGCGCAGTTCGTCGTTCAACACCGACAGAATCGACCACATTTACAAAGACATCCACGACAAAAACAGAAAATTCACGCTGCACTACGGCGACCTCACCGATGCTACGAACCTGATAAGAATCATGCAGGAGGTGCGTCCTGACGAAATCTACAACCTGGCGGCGCAGTCGCACGTCAAGGTATCGTTTGAAACGGCGGAATACACTGCGAATTCCGATGCTTTGGGAACCCTGAGGCTTCTTGAAGGAATCAAAATCCTGGGAATGGAAAAATCGACCCGCTTCTATCAGGCCTCGACTTCGGAACTTTTCGGAAAAGTTGCGGAAATTCCGCAGAGCGAAAAAACGCCGTTTTATCCACGAAGTCCTTACGCGGCGGCAAAAATATACGCTTACTGGATAACGGTGAACTACCGGGAATCATACGGGATCCATGCAAGCAACGGAATACTTTTCAACCACGAATCACCTAGGCGCGGTGAAACTTTCGTCACGAGAAAGATCACCCGTGCGGCTGCAAGAATCATTCTCGGTCTTCAGGAGATGCTTTACCTCGGGAACCTTGACGCAAAGCGTGACTGGGGACATGCAAAGGATTATGTCAAGGCAATGTGGCTTATTCTTCAGCAGGACAAACCGGACGATTTCGTCATCGCTACGGGACGGACTTCATCGATCCGCGACTTTGTGAAAACTGCATTCGGGTGCGTCGGAATAAAAATCAAATTTGTAGGCAGCGGAGTTGAGGAAAAAGGAGTTGTCGAAGAGATTGATTCGACAGAACTCATGAAAATCACTGACAAAATTCATGTAAAAGAAGGCCAGCAGATAATAAGCGTCGATCCGCGCTACTTCCGTCCGACAGAAGTTGACATTCTTCTCGGAAATCCGGCGAAAGCAGAAAAAATCCTCGGCTGGAAAGCTGAAACAACAATGGAGCAACTCGCTGAAGAAATGATGTTTTCCGATATCGAAGAAGCAAAAAAAGAGGCGCTTCTCATCGGTAACAATTACTTTGTCCGTGAAAACTACGGCGAATAATATTGACCTTGTTCTAGGCAACACATCAATTTTATTGACATTTTCTGTAGAGACGTTTCATGAAACGTCTCTACGATTAGAGGGAGAATTAATTTTATCCGACAGCGTCGTTGAGCTGGAGAATCGGCATAACGACCGAAAAGACGATGAAGCCGATGACGCCGGCAAGGGCGACGATCATCATCGGTTCGAGCATCGAAGTAAGTTTTTCCATCGTGTAGGTAACTTCCTTTTCGTATGATGACGCCAGAGTTTCAAGCATCTCCTCAAGTTCGCCGCTCTGCTCGCCGATCGCTATCATCTGAATTACGATGGGCGGAAATTCGCCGCTTCTTTTGAGAGGAACGGCAATCGATTCACCCTCTTTGATGTTTTCACGGGCAACTCCGACTGCATTTTCAAGGATTTTGTTGTCGATAATCTTCTTTACGATGTCTAGTGCGCTCAGAATCGGAACGCCTGAATGAAGAAGAGTCGACAAAGTCTGTGCAAAACGGCTGATTGCAACCTGTCTGTTTACTCTGCCGAGGACTGGAGCATTGATTTTCACTCTGCTCCACCAGATTTCCCCTTTCGGGGTTTTGATATACTTGTTGAAAGCGACTATTCCGCCGAAAATCATGATCGCGATGAGCCACCACCAGCTTCCGATGAAACCCGAAAGCCAGAGAAGGATCTTCGTCTGTATCGGCAGCGACATCTTGACGTCTTCGAACATTTTGGAAAGTTTCGGGATTACGACCGTGAAAAGGACACCGACGACCAGAACCGCAACGATCATCAGAACTATCGGGTAAGTCATCGCGCTTTTGACCTTGTTTTTGAGATCTACCTGCGATTCCATGAATCCGGCAAGTCTCATCAGAACTTTGTCAGTCGCGCCCGACTCCTCTCCGGCAGCAATCATATTGCAGAACAAGTCATCGAAAATATTGGGAAATTCCCTAGCGCTTTTACTAAAGCTGTAACCTTCGTTCATCTTTCCCTTGATGATGATTAGGGCATCTTTCATTATCGGATTTTCCTGCTGCTGCGCAACCGCGTCAATCGCTTCGACAAGCGGAATCTTAGCCTTCTGCAGCGTCGCCAGAAGCCTTGTCATCGAAGCAACTTCGTCAAGCGGCACTTTTTTCGCGCCGAAAGAGAACATTTTCCGCAGAAAATCGAAACTGAAACCCTGTGAACCGGACTTTTCGCTGATCTCGGTGATGTAGTAACCTTCCGAAAGGAATTTCGTCTTGACCGCAGCCTTGTTAGGACACTCGATCGTCCCCTTCTTCTCCTTGCCGTTTGCGTCGACTATTTTATAGGCAAAAAGAGGCATTACTTATCCTCCTGAGTTCTGAGAAGGACTTCTTCGGGTGAGGTTATTCCCTTGATCGCCTTGAGTGCACCGTCTTCACGGAGGTTGAGCATTCCGTTTGCAGCCGCGATCTTGCGGATGTCGCTCGCGTCCTGACGCGCAACTACGGCGCGACGCAGCTCTTCGTCAATCATCAGAAGCTCGAAGATGCCGCTTCTTCCCTTGTATCCCGAATATCCGCATTCCGGACATCCGACAGCCTTGTAGAACGGATGGTTCGCGTACTCTTCCGGATCGAGACCGAGCTCTTCAAGAATCGCAGCCGGCGGAAAATATGCCTCTTTGCATGCCGGACAGAGCTTTCTGACAAGTCTCTGGGCCAGAACGCCGACAACAGTCGAAGAAATAAGGAAAGGTTCGATTCCCATATCAATAAGTCGCGTGAACGCCGTCGGAGCGTCGTTCGTGTGGAGTGTCGAAAAAACAAGGTGACCGGTAAGAGATGCGTTTATCGCGATGTCTGCCGTCTCCTTATCACGGATTTCACCGACCATGATGATGTCGGGGTCCTGACGGAGGATCGAACGGAGACCGCTCGCGAAAGTGAGACCGATTTTCGAATTGATGTGGATCTGATTGACGCCTTTGATCTGATATTCTACAGGATCCTCGACCGTGATTATCTTGACGTCAGGTGAATTTATCTCGGTTAAAGCCGAATAAAGCGTCGTCGTTTTACCGCTTCCGGTAGGTCCGGTGACAAGGAAAATCCCGTGTTTCATGTGGATTATCTTCCTCATCGTTTCGAGGTCGCGTTTTGTGAAACCGCTTTCGTCAAGAGAAAGCTTCTGAGATCTTTTATCCAGAATACGGAGAACTATCGATTCGCCGTGGACGCTCGGAAGTGTCGAAACACGGAAATCGATGTCGTTTCCGGCGATTTTGACCTTGATGTTTCCGTCCTGAGGAAGCCTTTTTTCAGAAATGTTGAGGCGGCTCATGATCTTGATTCTAGTGATGAGACCTGCCTGAGCGGCCTTCGGAACGCGCTGGACGATAGAGAGTTTGCCGTCTTTTCTGAAACGGACTATGACTTCGTCTTCGTACGATTCAAAGTGTATATCGCTGGCCTTTTCCTTGACTGCCTTGGCAATAGTATTGTTCACGAATTTAATGATCGGGGCATCGTCGTTCGAGTCGATAAGATCCGGGATCGTATCGTCGGCATCGGCCATTTTGCCGAACTCTTCGGCGTTCAGCGACTCTTCCTTGTTGTCTACACTGCTGTACGCCTGATTTATGATATCGTTTATCTTCGTAGGCGAACAGAGAAGCGAAACGACGTTTTTGCGGTAAATCATGAAAAGCTGGTTGAAAAGAAGCATGTCGATGTCCGTTACGACAACGTGAAGATCCGTGTCCACATAAAGCGGAAGCGCCTTGAATTTTTTGGCCAAAGCTATCGGAAATTCAGCCAGCACCGCCGTATCAAGCTTTTTAAGGTCATCTTCGGCAACGATTTTTATCCCGCTCTGCTCCGAAAAAGCCTCAGTAACCTGCTCTGCCGTAACTTTGTCTTCCGAAACTAGAAACTGTCCGATTTTGCCGGTTCCCTGTCTGTCGGCATGCTGCGCGGCAAGGGCTTCGGAAAGCTGCGCCTCGTCGATGTAACCTTTTTCGACAAGGATTTCACCTATTTTGCGCCTTGCTGCCATAATTAATCCTCTTCAAGTGCCGGAACAAGTCTGTCTTCGGCGTCTTCCTTCGGTTTTTTTGATTTTTCTTTTAAATCGTCGCTGTTTTCTATGACTTTCTCTTCGCCGTCAGGAGTGACCATAATCGAATTTTCCTTCTTGTTAGCCGCTTCGATCCGCTGCAGTTCCTCCTTTTCAAAAACATGCTGTTTGTCGACTTCATTGACTACTGAAAGCAATGCACCGCGTTTTTTGTCGAGATACATGGTCTCTTCAAACGAAGTGTCGCCGCCGTAATATTTGCGTGCGAATTCGTCGCGTTCCTCCATTTTCTTACGCAGGATCCGCTCGAAATCCTCCTTGCTGTCAACAACGTGAGGAGTAAGTATGAGAAGAAGATTTACTTTGGTTTTGCTTATTTTTTTGTACTTAAAAAGGTTTCCGATAACGGGAATGTCGCCCAAAAACGGAATTTTGTTTTCGCCTTCGGTGACGGTATCCTTCATTAGTCCGCCGATGACTATCGTCTGCTCGTTTTCGGCGTTGATTTTTGTCTTAGCCTGCCTTTTGGTCGTTTTGTAACCGTAATCGGTCTGTGCACCGAGTTCCGTCATTTCCTGATTGATTTCAAGAGTCATATAACCAGATTCGTTGATCTGCGGCTTTATTTTGAGTTTCAGAGCGACATCTTCACGGGTATAGGTGATCGTGCTTCCGGTCGTGCTGGTCAAAATGTTTCCCGACGGGAAGGGAACAGTTTCACCGACCGTGATTTCCGCTTCCTCGTTGTCCGTCGTGAGAAGGTGCGGAGTCGAAACTACGTTTACCGTTGAATCGTTCTGCGCCGCGTTCAGAATGAGTCCTATCGAAGGAACGCCGTCAACAAGAGAAATACCGGAAATTCCCGCCGTTCCGTCAATCGAAGCTCCGACCATTCCGGCAACAAGTCCCGGTGTCGGTGTGGACAAAGCCTTGCCGAAGAAAAGGGGAACTTTCTCGCCGGCTACCGTAACTTCGTAACCCATCGCGCTGTATGCGTTGCCGTATTCAAGGTTGTTGTCAATGCTGACTTCGAGAATCGCAGCTTCAACGAAGACCTGTTTGCGCTTGACGTCAAGTTTTTCGATAACTTTCTTGAGGTTTCTGTAATCCTGCATAGAAGAGACTACGACGAGTGAATTGGTCGAATCGTTTGCCGAAATCTGGACATCGCCTTCAAAGACGTCGGTTCCTTTGCTGCCGCTCTTCGAAGAGCCGGATGATTTTTTATTTTTCGACAGTGAATTCAAGGTCTTGAGCATGTCTTCCGCTTTGGCGTTCTGAAGTTTTACAACATGAATTTCGCCTTCGCCTTCGACTTCGCGGTCAATATTCTGGACGATCTGCAGAATCAGATTGTAAGTAGCCTTGTTGCAGAGAACGATTATCTGCTGGCTTCTTTCGTCTGCAACGATGTGAATGTACGTTTCACTCAAACCCTCGCCTTCATCGTTGTTATTGTTGCCCCACGCAGGAGGAAAGGGCGGACGGGGCGGAAAATTGTTGTTCTGCCCTGCCTGTCTTCCTACACCGCCGAGAGAAGGAGTATTGTCGTTGTTTTTCCCTTTCTTTGTTCCTTTTTTAGAGAAATCCTTGAAAATATCCTCTATGATCTTACGGGCATCGGCTGCAGCGACATGCTTCAAATTGATAAAATAAAGTTCCGCCTTGTCAGACTCTGACGGCTGGTCGAGTTCTTTCACCAGAGTCATAATTTTCCGGATGTTTGTCGCATAATCAACGACGATCAAGGTCTTGTCGTCAAAAACGACAGATGTTGCGCCTTTATCTCTGAATAATTTCAACACCTTGTCAATATCGGTCGCGGTAACGTATTCAAATTTCATAATCGTCGCGACCATCTTAAAAAGATCGGGAACTTCCGAAGCGCCTTTATAAAAAGGGATTTTCATTTCCTGAATATTCTTTTCTTTCGTGATTATCGTGTATGAACCGTCTTCAGAAACGCTGAAATCGTTGACTGCAAGAAGGGTCAAGAAAGTTTTATAAGCCTCTCTGACCGTTACCTTCTGAGGCGAAAGAAGATTGACCTTAGCCTTGCCCAAATTTTCGGGAATTATGAAGTTTTTCTGAAGCAGATCAGAAAAAAGCTTAACTACGTTCATCAGCTCTTCGTCTTTAAAGTCAAGTCTGATCTTGAGATCCATATTTGCCGCCTTCGGCTCGTTTATTTCGACCTTTACGGCATCAATAAGTTTATTTTCATCAGGATTTTTCGGCTGTTCCTTGTCCAAAATCGTTTTCGGCTGCGGCGGCGTAACGGTTCTCACATCCCCGTTGTTTTTCGGCTGCGGAGTTAAGCTCTCACTGCTTCCGGCAGCCTTGTTTTCTGCATTTTTATTTTCTTCAGTTTTCTTTTCCTCATCCTTTTCTTCGTTTTTATTTTCTTCACCACCCTTGTTCACATTGGCAAATTTTAAAGAAGGATTTTTTTTCAAAACGGGTCTGTTGCTGTTCAACATCATCCGATCATTCTTCATTATCGGAACTTTTACGTTTTCAGCCTGCTGCTCTTCCGGCGCATCCTCAGCCGAAACAAAATCAAAAGCAAAGACCGCCAGCGCAAAAATCAAACACAAAATCTTGAATTCAAGCCGATTTCTTAACATCCTGCACCTCTATTCTATCGTATATTCCAATGTTTCATTTTGTCCCTTTCTTACAATACTAACCGAAAGGTTTGAAGCGTTCTGAAGCCTCGAATAAGCCTGCATGGCCTTGTCCGGACTTGAAAGTTCGATACCGTTTACCGATTTGATAACATCTCCGTTCTGAATTCCCAACTTGCTGAAAATACTGTCTTTCGTTATCGAAAAAATCTTAAATCCGTTCTCTTTTTTAGCAGGAACGATCCTTGCCTGAGACGAAAGCGCACCCAGATTACTCGTGAACTTGTTGATATCTGAACGTCTGAGCGCATACTGGTTCGGACCGAGGTTTCTTATATCAACATCGTCGTCCCCGTGCGGATCAGAGTGAGACTCCTCGGCAAATTTCGATTCCGGAACGGGCAAAGGTCTCGAATCACTGCCGACACCTTCACCGATGCATTTTATACCGCCCGTCGTTCTGAAAATCGCTATATTCCTCCAGACAAAAGCAAGAACCACGCCTTCCTGAACTTCGGTACCGGTTCGCGTAACGGCGCCGCCGGAAGAACCTCTGGCACCTTTGATGATCGCAAATGAAAAATCGTTGTCCTTGGCGACGATCGTTCCGGTCAGCTCGTAACCGGGAAGCAGCACGCATTTGTCTGGATTTTCGAGATAGAAAAATATATCCTCCTTACTGACTTCAGGCACTTCAGCAGCTTTTTCTTCAACACTGCCGGCCGTATGCTGCTCGGTAAGCGCAATATATCGCGACGATGAATCAAAAATATTCGCAGCACTCATATTGTTCGGATTTCTACCGAAATAAAAACTTTCCTTTTTCTCTTCTTCGGTATTGTCTTCCATTGCCTTATAGTAACTTTTGCCGACAGGAACATAAACCTGATTTCCCTTCACGACAAAAGTGAGGATGAATCCCATCAGTGAAAGTACTGCAGCTATTATCGCGATGAACAACGCTATATTCAAAACCGTCCTGCTTTTCAAAGCACACCTCGCAAACAACAAAAACCGTTTTTTAAAGCAACTCAAATGCCAAAAAAATTCATAAATAATATCAATATATTACAGCAAACTAGAAAATGTCAAATCGACAATTTGACAAATTGTCAAACTTTTTACAAGGCTTTGTTTAAACTCAAAAAACCGCTGTTTTCATCCGTTTTCAAAAAAACTTGCAGATTTATCAGTTTTATGATAATCAGCCACGGCTTTTTTTAACAACTCTCAGGAGGTTTTCTATGTCAGGCCACAATAAGTGGAGCACGATTAAGCACAAAAAAGGTGCTGCAGATGCAAAAAGAGGCAAAATTTTCACAAAACTCATCAAAGAAATCACGATAGCTGCGAAAGGCGGAGGAGGAGACCCTGACGGCAACCCGCGTCTTAAAACCGCGATACAGTCGGCGAAAGCGGCTAACATGCCTCTCGACAACATTACCCGCGCAATCAAGAAGGGAACGGGAGAACTTGAAGGTTCGAGCTACGAAGAGGCAACATACGAGGGATACGGTCCGGGCGGAGTCGCAGTTATGGTTGACTGCCTTACCGACAACAAAAACAGAACCGTTTCTGAAATCAGAAGAATCTTCACCAAAGCCGGCGGCAATATGGGTAACAACGGCTGCGTAAACTGGATGTTCAGCCAGAAAGGCCAGATCATCATCCCGAAAGAGGGCGTTGACGAGGAAAAACTTATGGAAGACGCTCTTGAAGCAGGTGCTGAAGACGTCATCGACAACGACGAAGTTTGGGAAATCAGAACCGAAATGAGCGATGTTTACGCCGTTTCAGGTATTCTCACCGAAAAAGGATACCAGTTCGAAGAAGCAAAAATCGCACGTATTCCGCAGAATTTCGTAAAAGTCGAAGGAAAAGTGGCTGAGCAGGTTCTCAAACTCATGGAAGCTTTCGACGACAGCGACGACGTTCAGGATGTCTATGCGAACTACGACATAGATTTCAGCCAGCTGCCAGAGGAAGAATAGTTTAAGTCTTGGATAACAAAGGCTACATCATTTTAGGAATCGACCCCGGCAGCATCAAGACGGGCTACGGCTTGATTAATGCTGTCGGGCGTTCTTTTTTTCACATTGACAACGGTCTCATAATGCCGCCGAAAGGGCTTGATTTCAAAGACAGAATCGGCTTTATTTTCCGCGGTGTTTGCGACGTTATGGATGAATTCAAGCCTGATGCAGTCGCCTTGGAAGACGTTTTCATCGCGAAAAACGCCCAGAGCGCACTGAAACTCGGTCATGTAAGAGGTGCAGTAATGAGTGCCGCGGCAATTCACGGACTTCCACTTTTCGAATACACTCCGACAAGGGTCAAACAGTCGGTCACTGGAAACGGCAGGGCTGAAAAATTCCAGATTCAGGAAATGATAAAAATACTTCTCAGGCTCAAGGAAGCGCCTTACGAAGACGCGGCGGATGCACTTGCAATAGCAATAACTCACGCATTTACGGTGTAAAAATGATAGGTTATCTCAAAGGAACAGTCGTTGCGAACGAAGAACGCGAGCTCACGGTCCTCACTGAAGGAGGCGTCGGTTACGTTGTCGGCGTAACTCCGACTCTCAACGTTAAATATCCCGAAGGCGAGGCGGTTTCGCTTTTCGTCCAGACTTTCGTCCGCGAAGACGCTATCGTTCTCTTCGGTTTCGAGCGTATTGAGGAAAAGCACCTTTTCAACCTGCTCTGCGAAGTGAACAAGATCGGGCCTAAAACGGCGCTTTCGATTCTAGCAGCGGCTCCGATTGAGGAGATCGTTTCGGCTATAATTTCAGGGAATGCCCAATTCTTCAAAAAAATCAGCGGCGTAGGCGCAAAAACGGCTGAAAAGATCATAATCGATCTCAAAGATAAAACCGATAAATTCTCGGCGATCCGGGGTTCGGCCCCGGCGGATGCACCGGCTCTTTCAAACGACAGGCAGACTAAAGAAGCCGCAGAAGCTCTCACCGCTCTCGGCTACAATCCGCTTCAAATCAGGCATGCTCTGGCGAAAGTCGCCGACAAAGAGTCGAAAAATGCGGGAAATATCGTCAGAGAGGCACTTAAAATTATCAGAAACAGCTGATTGGACTGAAATATGAACGAAGAAAGATTGCTCAATTCGCAGGAACTTCCAGAAGATTCATCGCTTGAAGGCGGTTTGAGACCAAAAAATTTAAGCGGCTACATCGGACAGAAAGCTGTCGTTGACAACGTAAAAATATTCATCGAAGCGGCAAAAAAAAACGGCAGACCGTTAGATCATCTGCTTCTTGCAGGACCTCCCGGACTCGGCAAAACTACTCTCAGCCAGATAATCGCCAACGAAATGGGCGTAAACATGCTGACCACTTCCGGTCCGGTCATCGAAAAAAAAGGTGATCTCGCGGGACTTCTTACCGCTCTGCAGGATCACGACGTCCTTTTTATCGACGAGATCCACCGACTCAATCCGGCTGTAGAAGAAAGTCTTTATCCGGCGATGGAGGATTTCCGATTCGACATCATGCTGGGTGAAGGTCAGCACGCGAAAAGCATGCCGCTTCCGATAGCCCCTTTCACCCTCATCGGTGCAACAACGAAAACGGGACTGCTTTCAAGCCCGCTCAGAGACAGATTTCAGATAGTTTTCAGGATGGACTACTATACCGTTGAAGAGCTTGAAACAATCGTCAAGCGCTCATCAAAAGTTCTCGGAATAACTATTGACGACGACGGTGCGCACGAAATTGCAAGGCGTTCGCGCGGAACTCCGCGAATCGCCAACAGGATTCTGAAACGCGTCCGCGATTTCGCCCTCGTCAAAGGAAACGGAAACATCGACCTTGCGATTGCGAGATACGCTCTGAATCAGATGGAAATCGATGAAGACGGGCTCGACCAGATGGACAGGACGATACTCATGACGATCATTGATTCATTCCGTGGCGGTCCTGTCGGGATCGAGGCGATTGCTGCAAGCGTCAGCGAGGAAAAACGGACGCTCGAAGACGTTTACGAACCTTACCTTATCAAGTCCGGATTTATCGCGAGAACTCCGAAAGGAAGAATCGTCACGAAAAAAACTTTGGATAAATTCGGAATAAAAGCGAGCGAAATTCAGGGAGAACTCTTTTGAGAAAATTTTACGAAGACCTGAAAAAGATTGAGGATTTTTCAAATTTTAACCGTTCGGAACTCCTTGACTACATCCACAGGCAGAAATTCGAGGCAGCGGCGATCTGCGGAATTGACGCAAAATTCTGGGTCGAACTCGATTATCTTATTCAGCTTACACTGCTATGCGCATCAAACGATTCGAACGAAAAGCGCAATTTTTTCATAAATTACGTAATTCCTGTAATAACTTCCAAGATCAGTGAAATCGATGCGATTCTGAAGCATCTTCCCGAGAAGGAATTTTTTTATCTGAAAAAAGACCTCAGACTTTTCAAGCACATATTTTCACACTCGTCCAACCTGAGAGGCAAAAAACTGGATTATTTCATCCCGTTTCCACTTTTTTCGTCGGCAATAAAAACAATGACCGTCCTCTATCCCCTGTGCGATAAGACGTGCGATATCGGAACTCTTGCAAGAAAAAACTACACCATTCTGCTGACAAGGTACGTGGCCAACGATTTCTCTAGTAAAATAGTTGAAATAATTGACTTTTTTATCTGGGTTCTCGCCGTTTCGAGAATAGCTCCGGAGAACGACATAAAGCATTTCAGGGAAGAAATCGTCCGGAAACTTTCAGATTTTACCGAATCGGAATCGGTTTTTAACAGCAGCGAAGACTATTCGGCGAAAACTTTCGTCCTCGAACTTCACGAAGTTCTGACCGAAATCAATATAAAAAACAGCATCCGTGAACTGCTCGACAAGATTCTGACAGTCCAGATCAGCATCGGCGAATGTCTGAAGACCATCTCTTCGATTTTTCTCGATATTGAGAAAATTCCGGGACAGAGTTACGTTTTAAGAGACCTCACGGTTGTCACCGATCTGGCGTCGTCGGTCGTAGCAAATATGAAAAACGGCAGCAACCGCGCCCTATACGAGGACATTTATCTCGCAAAAGCGTTGAAACCTTATTTCATGCAGGTTTCGCGCTATATGCTCGATGCGGCGAACGACATCGAAATATGCCGTT
Source organism: bacterium (assembly GCA_017961325.1). GTDB lineage: Bacteria > UBP6 > UBA1177 > UBA1177 > UBA1177 > UBA1177. Next base: position 26,884 of record JAGCXM010000022.1, read on the forward strand.
TTTTTGAAATCATGTACTATGTCGAAGAAACTTTCCCGTCTTTTGTAATGCACAACAGCATTATCCCGCTTCTGGAAAAATCCATAGCAATTTTCGAGCATCAGAAATCAATACTGCCGAACGCAGAAGACATCGGTTTCGCCAAAGAATCGGCTGAACTTTTCAAGGCTAAGGCAAAACAGATTTACGCCGGAAAAATCTAAAATCTGACTACCGTAACGGAATCGCCGCCCTCTTCGCTGCTGCCGGGCGCAAACGTGAATTTGTATTTTTTCTGCAAATCGGGAAGAAAGTCACGGATGAATTTTTTGAGTTTTCCGCTTCCCTGACCGTGGATTATCGTAAGCGATACCGCCCCGCCTCCGAACGCGGTGTCAAGCGATTTTTCGATCTTCTCTGCCGCATCTTCGACGAACATTCCTCTGACGTCGCACATTTCGATATATTTTGATTCAATCGTGCTTTTTGAAGTTTTAGCTTTGATTTTCTGCGGATCTTTTGCAACGATGAGCCTCTCCACCGGCGCGACGAGCTGTTTTCCGCTAACGGTGTATTCTGCTCTGCCTCCTTTGACTTTCTGCAGAATTCCTTCCAATTTCAACAGCTTATCATAAATAACTGTCTTCCCCGGAACGATTTTGTCAAGAACGTCCTCAAGTTTGTCACCCTCTTTCGTATCAAGTGCGACGGTCTGTCTGTTTATTGCATCCTGAATAGTCTCTTTCTCTTTTTTTATGAGAACGACACGTTGTGCCGCCTCTTTCTCTTCGACTTTCGATATTTTTTTCTTCAATTCGGCTTCCTCCATCTCGACAAGTTTTTTGAGCGAGCGAAGACGCTCCTCCTCGAACCGTTTTTCCTTCGTTTCGAGCTTTCTGCGAAGTTCAACAATCTCCTGTTCTTCCGCTTTGATAGTAGCTTTCGCCGCCTCGACCTCTTCCGTCAGCTCCGCCAGCTGCTCCTCTTTTTTGTGAAGGCGGTTGATCAGAGGTTCGACTCCGCTTTCTTTCGCAAGGAGAAGCTTTTCCAGCTTTTCGATGAATTCCTGCGGAAATCCGATCTTTCTAACAAGCGAAAGCGCGTTGCTGGAACCCACTATGTTGTATGAAAACTTGTATGTCGGCTTGTCTTTCGCTTCATCAAAACCCATTGCAACAGGAATGAATTTTTTATTCTGCAGTGCGATCGACTTGACTTCGGCAAGGTGGCTCGTAACGACTGAAAAGCACCCTTTTTCCGCAACGAATTCAAGATAAGCACCTGCAATCGCGCCGCCCTGAAGCGGATCCGTCCCCGTTCCGATTTCGTCGATAAGGACTAAATCGCGGCTGTTGAGTTTTTTCGCCGTCGCGCTGAGAAGTCTCAGATGGCTCGAAAAACTCGATTCTCCTGCGAATGCGTCCTGATTGTCGCCCAGAATAAGAAAAATATTTTCAAAAAACGGAAGTCGCGCATAGCTTGCAGGAACCGGAAATCCGCGCACCGCAAGTTCCGCTATCGCCGCAACAGTCTTGATCGAAACGGTCTTTCCTCCTGCGTTGGGACCGCTCACGACCATGATTTTTTCTTCATCGCTGAATACGAAATCGTTCTTTACCAGATTTTCACCGCGGCTCAGATAAACAGGCGGAAACCACGCGTTTTCGAGCTTCATCGAATCTTCGGTAAATTCGGGGATCGTGCAGCCGTTTTCCTTCATCCAGAAGTATTTCGTAAAAATGTTTTCGATATGTACAGCCCTTTCGACGCACTTTTCAAGATAGCTGTAATTCCTGAAAAGAAGTCCGCGGAGTTCACGCAGGATCCTGATTATCTCTTCAAGTTCGCGCGCCGCAAGAAGCGAAAGCGAGTTGTTGTGCTCAATGAGAGTCATCGGCTCTAAAAACGCCGTCTGACCTGTGCGGCTGTAGTTGTGGATGACCCCTTTCACCGTTCTTTTGTAGACCGATTTGAAGGGAAGCACATATCTGTCATCGCGAATAGTAAACCAGTCTTCCTGCAGAAAACCGCCGTATTCTGGCGAATTTATCATCTTTTTGATCTCTTCGCCGATATTTCTGTGCGTGTCGGCAAGATGGCGCCTGATCGCGGCGAGCTCCGGACTTGCGTTTGAATTTATCTCCCCTTTTTCGTTTACGACCTGCTTTATCGTCATCTCCAGACTGACGTTGTATTCGAAATTGAGAAGCGAGTGTATTTTCGGCGTGAATCCGTGCCTTTTCAGCTCTTCGCCGGTTTTTCTGACAACGCCGAGAAAGTCGCCTATCACCCTGTAATCCGCGGCTTCCAGGGGCTCATTGTCCTCAAACTGAGACATGACGCGGCGCACGCTGTCTAGATTGAACGAAAAAAGCGAGCGGTATTCAGCCGAAAGTGCAGCAGCCTCGCCGATCAGCGCGAATTCTTTTTCGCAATCATCCATTGAGAGCCTTTCGGTCTCGCGGAGAGAGGCTTTTCCGTATTCAGAAAGTGATTTTTCACCGATCCAGTCGATTATCGAATTCCATTCAGTCAGCATTTATCCTCCGAAAAACAGTCTGAAGCAGACAAGAGATTTAGATAGCAGCAGTCATCTTTTTGAGCCAAGCCTTTTCCTCTTTGCCAAGCATCGGAGACAAAGTTTTGAAGACAAGTTTGTGGTAGTCGTTGAGATATTTCTTTTCCTCGTCGCTCATAAGCGCAGGCTCGATCGCACGGATGTCTATCGGGCACATCGTGAGGTTCTCGAAACCGACGAACTGCCCCCATGCAGTCTTTTCTTTCGGAACGGAAAGAACTAAATTTTCGATCCTGATTCCGTACTGGTTCGGCTCGTAGTAGCCGGGTTCGTTCGAAACTACCATTCCGGGCTCGATCTTCGTATCGCTTCTGCGTGTTGAAATGCTCATCGGACCTTCATGAACGCTGAGGTAAGCACCGACACCGTGGCCTGTTCCGTGGAGATAGTTCTTGCCGTCTTTCCAAAGTGCCTCTCTTGCAAAAGCGTCGATATTGGCGCCGGTCGTGAATCCCTGCGGGAACTTAGCGAGAGCTATTCTGATGTGGCCTTTGAGAACAAGCGTGAAATCTCTCTTCATGTTTTTGGTGAGTTTTCCCATAGCGACGGTTCTCGTGATGTCGGTCGTGCCGAAATAATACTGCGCGCCGCTGTCAACGAGGTAAAGTCCTGCCGGTTTGAGCTCGCAGTCGGTCTCCGGAGTTGCGCTGTAGTGGATTATTGCGCCGTGAGCGCCGTAACCCGAGATCGTGTCGAAGCTGAGTCCGACAAAGCCTTCGCCCTCTTTGCGGAACGCTTCGAGTTTGTCGCTTGCCGAAATCTCGGTAATTTTGGTTTTGCCGATATTTTTGTCGAGCCAGCAGAGGAATTTTACCATTGCAACGCCGTCGATGACGTGAGCTTTCTTCATTCCTTCGATCTCGGTCGCATTTTTGATTCCCTTCATTATCTGCGAAACGTTTTCACCGTTTACGACTTCCGCTTTTTTGCAGTCGACTGCATCAAGAAGGCTCTGAGAAGTTCTCGCCTTGTCGATGAAGATCTTTCCTTTGAGTCCTTTGATGAAAGCGTAAATTTCTTCGTATTTATGAATAGTTACACCGTCTTTTGCGATAGCGTCGGAATCTTTTTTAGAAAATTTGCCCTCTTTTACGAAAAGGTCGGCAGTTTTTTTGCCGATAACGCCGAAACCCATTACTACCGGGTTGCATTCGACGTCGTTTCCGCGTATGTTGAAGATCCAAGCAAGGTCGTCAAGAGATGCGAAAAGGTGGTAGTCAACGCCTATTTCAGCCATTTTTGCGCGGATCCTCTCGAACTTTTCCTTTCTGCCGACGCCGGCATATTTAACGGGATGCTGAACCGCTTTTCCGCTCGGGAACGCAGGACGATCCTTCCAGATTTCGTCAATAAGGTCTTCGCTGGAAGCAACTTTGATCCCTTTGGGTTCGAAAGTCTTTTTCAGATCGTCAACGTCGTTTACCGACATTACAGCCGCGTCAAAACTGACGACATCGCCTGTTTTGAGTTCACCGCCGATCCACTCGGTGTAGCTCGGAGTTTCGGGAAGTCCCATTTTGAAAAGGGTTATCGTGCTTTCTTTGAGCTGGTTTTCAGCCTGAAGGAAATATCTTCCGTCAGTCCAGAGTCCCGCTTTTTTCATTGTAACTACGACCGTTCCGGCAGAACCGGTGAAACCGCTTATCCACGCTCTCGATTTCCAGCGCGGTGCAACATATTCACTCTGGTGCGGATCGGCACTCGGAATGATGTAAGCCGCAATGTTTTTCTTCTTCATCAAAGCTCTGAGCTCAACAAGTCTTGAAACGATCTGCATGATACCCTCCAAAAAAATTGATATAAAAACCTGTTTTTTCAGTTTCTGCTTTAAATAAACTGCAAAACGCGTGACAATATAATATCTTTTAAATTTTTGTGTAGTTTATTGTGAAAATTAAAGCAAAAATAACAAATTGCACTCAACAGTTAAAGCGTTAAATATGAGATTGATTTTAAAACGCGCAGTCAGTCGAAAAAGTTACATTTGTAGGTGCGCTTTCAAGTCCGTTTTTAGTTTCATTGAAATTGCCGCTGAAATCCCAGAAAGCTATCGTGTCATCATCAGCGCTAAGTTGCGTCGGAGTGAAGTCTGCCGTATATTTTTCACTGCCTGAAATTCTGATCGAATCAATCAAACCTTTGAAATATTTTTTGCTGACACTCCAAGAACTATAAAGGTTTGCACCGAGAACAAGAGGTTCGTTGACTTCTAGCAGATTCATTGACCTCCTTGGTTCATACGTTTTTGAATTTACTTGTTTGCCGTTCACATATAGAGTACTTTTATAAGTTGTTGATTGAGCCACATTTGTGTTGTGAACAAGAGCAATATGAGTCCAGCCGCCGGAAAATTCATTGAATGTCCCGTCAACCTGAAGATTTTCTGTAGTGCTTGTGGAAGTGGATTTATATGTTGTTGCACCTGTAACTGTATAGGTAACGTTACCCCATGACTGCTGCTTTCTGTATCCCGTTAAAACATAAGGAGGATTTTCTGAAGTTCCTTTGCGAAGAATAGGAGTATAATCGGAAGTCAAATCTCCTGCATCCTGCTTAATCCAAGCTTCAATCGTCCAAGAATCTGAACCGAGATTCAGCAGGTCATTGCTTGCAACTTCGATTCTTGACGATTCTCCGTTGAAAACTGCCGCGCATTCCTTAGGTTGAGGTTTCGGATTGCATTCGCCATTTTCATAAACGTAATCATTTATGCACTTGTATTGACAAGGCTGCGGTTCACCGTCACCGTACTTCGTCGTATAAGTTACGACATCCCAATTACCCTCTTCAAAATTGTAATACATGTCATAGCCGGAATCACCGTTCCACTCGGAATTTGCAGGTTTGTGTTCCGTTTCACAGTCCGCATGAATATAACATTTCTTAGCTTCATCAACACCGTCTGCACCGTTCCATGTTCCGCCTGCCTTATTACATTTAATTTCCGGAGAATCGGGGATTACGTCTTCGTCCTCTCCGCCGGCCGGTTCATCATCCGTTGAATCGTCGTTTGCCGGCTCTGAGTCAGAAGAATCGCCTTCATTCGGCTCCGTATCAGAAGAATCATCATCTGCCGGCTCTGAGTCGGAAGAATCGTCATCCGCCGGTTCTGAGTCGGAGAAATCATCGTCAACCAGATCCCCGTCTTCCGTATCGGTTAAATCGGAATCATCTTCTTCAACGTCTTCGTCCGTCTCCGCCTCTTTATCTCCTTCATTTTCAGGAAGAACCCTTTTAGCTCCATTTACAGAATCACACGCGGCAAAAAAGAACAGAAGAACTAACAAAAAACAATTGAACCATTTCATATTTCCCTCCATATAAACAACTCACAAACGCGCCATTATAGAGTGTTACGGAAATTTGTATAGTTTTTATTATAAAAGATTGCTAAAACTGAATTATTGTTTGCAGTCAGCTGAATAAGTTATGCTGTCAGCAGGTACGCCGTTAAGATGGTTTTCCGATGAATCATCTGCGTTGCCGCTGAAATCCCAGAAAGCTATCGTGTCATCGCCGCCGGCAGAAAGTTTTGCGGGGGTGAAGTCCGCTGTGTATTTTGCGGTGTTGGAAATCTTTATTGAATCTATAAGTCCTTTAAAATACCTGCCATCA
>JAGCXM010000023.1 GCA_017961325.1 bacterium
AAAGACAAATATAAGGTAGGAAAAAGTATGAAAAAACTGATTTTTTTGCTGATTCTGGCACAATTCTCAATAGTGTGGGCTGAAGCTGTTCCTTCCGACAATTTGAAAATTGCGAAAAAGGAGCAGGTAATGGAGAAAAATGCGATAGGAAACGGGTTTATAGTGCGTATTGCCGAAATAGAAGTCCATCCTCAGTATCTGCAGGAATATCTGGCTTATGCGGAAGAGGTTGACCGCCTTTCAATAGAGCGTGAACCTGGAGTTATATGCCTTTTCCCGATGCAGCATGCCGATAATCCGAATAAAATAAGCATACTGGAAATTTACGCTTCCGAAGAGCTCTACAAACAGCATCTGAACACCGCGCATTTTCAGAAATACAAAAAGGGGACGCTGCACATGGTCAAAAGCCTGAAACTGCCCGAAATGCGCCCGCTCGATAAAAAAACGATGAACCAGATATTCAAAAAACTCAAGTGATTTTGGTGAAATAGTTGGAAAAACAGGAGGAAAAAATGAAAAAATTTTGGTTCGTTTTAAGTATTTTGGTGCTTGTTTTCTTTGTTTCATGCGGCGATTCGGATGATGAAGAAACGCGGCAGCCGGCTGACGGAAATTCGGAAACTGAGGAAAATACGGAACCTGAGGAAAAGGATGATGCAGAGAACCAGCAGGACGGAGAGGAACAGGAAACTGAAGAGGAGACAACTGACGACAGTCAGGAACCTCAGGAAACAGGAAAGATCCTCGTTGCCTACTTCTCTTACACAGGCAACACAAAGCTGCTGGCCCAGTACGCAGCAGAGCTGCTCGGAGCTGATCTTGCAGAAATAGTTCCGGCACAGCCTTACACCGCTGATGATACAAACTACAACTCTCCCGACTGCCGCGCAAGAACGGAATACAACGACCCTGCTTCACGCCCTGCGATAAGCGGAACTATCGGAAATATGGCTCAGTATGACACCGTTCTGATCGCGCATCCCATCTGGTACGGAGACGCGCCGCGGATCATGGACACATTCATGGAAAGCTACGATTTTTCGGGAAAAACTCTCACGACATTCTGCACCTCTGCGCAGAGTCCGCTTGGTCCAAGTGCGGAAAACCTCAAAAAATTCGCACCTTCCGCAACATGGCTTGAAAGCAGGCGTTTCGAGATCGGTTCCAGCAAAGAACAGGTCAGCGAGTGGCTTTCTTCGATCGGTCTTGCGAAATAATCTGCTATCGCATTTGAAGTTATCTTCCCGTTGAACAACGGAGTCGTTGCAAAGCTTAATTCTTCTCTAAAAACCTTGCCATTTTTCGCCCTTTCTTTATTATACTTTGCGTTGATTTTATGTACCTTTCATTTCGAGGATTTCATGAAAAAAATTATTATTTTCGGACTTTTTTGTTTGTTTCTTATGATTCTTGGCTGCGGAGACAGCGGCAATTCTGGGAAAACAGCCGATAACGGCAATGATTTAGGCAACGAAAATACAGATACGATGTCAGGTGAAAACAACGACGCAGATACAAATGATTCTGTGGATTCTATTCCTGATGATAGTGATTCTGAACCAGACAACAGTAATTCTGAGCCTGATGATGGCAATCAATATCCATGTAATCCCAACCCGTGTAAAGATATTGATAATTCCACTGGTAACTGCAAAACAAACAGCCTAACTTCAAACTACTATGTTTGTGAATGTAAAAACGGGTATGTTTTTGATGGGGCTTCTTGCATAAAGAACTCTTCAGACTTGCCTCTTTGCAGTCCTGAAAGCAAGACACCGTGTATTGATGCCGAAACAGCACTGATCTGGTCTGGAAAAACAGCAGAAAAAATGGAATGGGCCGATGCGGTGGATTATTGTAATAATCTGAGTGAAGGCGGTTATAACGATTATCGTCTTCCAAGTACAAAAGTATTGCAGACTCTTTTATTGAATTGTGATTTCGTTGAAAATGAATGGCATTGCCATGGTGGCGCAAAAACTGATGGTTCTTACAGTAAATTTGGTGAAATTGCCTTTCTGTGGTCAACATATATATCCCAAGATTATGAAAAACATTATGGAATAGATTTTCTCGATGGATCACTAAAAAATAAAGATAGTGCCTATGCCCGTTGCGTAAGAAAAGATTTTCCGGACTCTCGTGAGGCAAAATGTAGCGGACTTCCGGAGAATACGACTTGGATCTCAGATACTGTTATGCAAACTTGGGATTGGGACGATATGTGGACTCCGACAACAGAGGGAAAATCTATTGATGATAATGAAAATAAAAACGGATGCTTTTTTGAGTGTACTGATAAAAACTTTATTTTTTCTAACGGAACTTGTGTTCAAAGAAACATAAAAACAGAGTGTAAATCAAATGTTGATTGTGAGAGAGCTTCTTACTGCGACATCGAAAACCCTGTTCAGGATGCCGAACTCGGAATAATATATTACTGCCGAAAGAGACAAGTATGTTCCAACCAGGCCGATTGTCCGATCAGCTGGAAGTGCAAAGTCAGCGAGGGTTTCTGCATAACAAACAAAGAAGCAGATGGAATTTTGTGCAAATCGAGTGATGACTGTACAGATCCGGCATATCCGATATGCAATCTGGCTTCGGGTGAATGTGTTTCTTAGACTTATTTGTCTATTTGAGAAATCTTTATTGGTCTTGAAAGCAATCCGTAAAATAACTGCTTGTTGAAAATAAAAAATAAATTTTGAAGCGGAGAATTTTTAGATTTTAACCAGTGATGGTTTTAAAAGCTGCTAAGCTATTGGTATAATTTCGCTTTTAGTTTTTTGTAACTAAATTTTTGCCATACGAGTAAGTGGCGTATATCGTTAATAAATAATATTGTGCTAACAATATTCGTTTTTGTCTGCTATTAATTTTTTATGCAAAAAAATTGCATAAAAAATATAAGATGGTAAGATCGATAGTCTTTTTGTTTAAGGAGAGGTAATATGATTGTAGAAATTAGGGCAGAAAACGCTTTTATATTTAATGAAAAAGTAGTCTTTTCTTTGGAAGCGGATATGAGAACGAAGAAATTCGTTTCTAATGTATGTTCATTTGGAAACTTTAATATAGTAAAAGTCGCCGGCATCTATGGTCCAAACAATGTCGGAAAGACTAATTTGATTAAATGTATCAGAGCTATTATCGAGGTACTACTGAATAAAGGATTTAAAATAAATAGAAATCTTTTTTCTAAAAGCAATATTGTTTCTTTGGGTATTTCTTTCATTTTTGAAAACAGATTCTTCTCCTATGATTTTAAGTATGATGTCAAAAAAGAAGAGTGTGTTTATGAAATGTTTGCAGAGGTAACAAAAGATTCTTCAGGAAACAAAATTAAGGATAGGTGGCTAGAAAGAGATGTCGCGAATGCTAAGCCACTCTATGCAAAAGATGAGAAAATGCGCAATATACTCGGCATGGTGGCTCGCAACAACATACTTATTCATTTGGTAAATACTGAACATTTTGAATATATTAAGGAAATGAAGCGTGTTTTAACTAGTTTTGCCGAAAAGGTTGATGTTGTTGATATGAACAATATTCCGATACAGAAAACTATAGATGTGTTAAAAAGTAAAAACTCTATCTGTGATAAAATGGTGAATTTTATAAAAAACGCTGATTTGTACATGGATGATTTCTATTTTGCAGATGCTAAACAGTTAAAAATAGTTCCATTTCATGATAATTCCAAACCTCAGGAAAATGTTCTGGATGATTTGCCGGAAGAACTTGTCGAGAAAATGCGCCTTACAAGTGTGTATAAAGGCAAGCCTTTTCCTGCTCTTTTGTTTGATTCGACTGGAACGAAAAAAATAGCTTCTTTGGCAAGTTATATAATAGATGCATTGGAAAAGGGTCGTATTCTTATTGTTGATGAACTTGACAGTAGTATACATTTCAAATTGGCCAGAGCTGTTGTTGCTATGTTTAACAATGAACTTAATGACAAAGCTCAGCTTATTTTTACTGTTCACGATGTCACTTTGATGGACTGCCAAAAGTTGTTCAGAAAAGAACAAATATGGTTTGTACATAAAGATTCAACTGGAGTCTATCTTTATTCTCTTGCTGAATTTTCTGCTAAAGACGGAATTCGTAATACGAGTGACTTGGTGGCAAAATACAAAAAAGGAGTTTTGGGGGCATTGCCTGAGCCTGAATTGATAAATTCTCTGTTGGAAATTCATTCAAAAGAGGTGCCAAATGAGTAAACCCAAGCTTTTATCTGCAGAAAATAGAGTGTGTATTATTTGCGAAGGGCTTGAAGAGTATGATTATCTTAAAAAAATAAAAGAGCTTAATCGTTGGAATAAAAAGTACAGTGTAGATTTGAGAAATGCCAGAGGAATTGGAAGAATTTTTGCAATATATCAGGATAGATTTCAAAACGGAAGTTATGATGCGATTTTAATTTTTTGCGATACTGACAAGAAACCATTTAAACCCTATCTTGAAATGAAAGAGAAAATAGATGAATTCCATGGTGTGGCAAAAGGTAAAATCAGTAATCAAATCACTATTTTCGGCAATCCATGTACTATGCAGATAATTATAATGCATTGGGCTAATATTAACCTTAGATCAAATTCAAAAACTGTCAATGCTCCAATTATAGCACAATATACCGGTATAAAAGGATATAAGGCGCGTGATAAACAGCGTGAAGCTATGATGAGCCAGATAAATCGTGGAAATTATTCAGACATGATTTCGCGAGTATCAAATTTATCGCATGATTATAGGCAGTTAAACAGTAGCAATTTCGATGAGTTTATGAAATATTTGGAAGGCAAGAATACTGATTGGATTGAAAAGATCAATACTGCTATCTCCGAAAAATAACCTTACTCCTTTTTTAACTCACAAGAAATAGTGGATCTGCAGCAACAGAAAACCAAGATAAAAAATATTCTGCAAATCCTTAAACGAACAGGAAAAATAAAGCCTGACGGAAAAGAATGGATAATGTCTAAATGCGATGAAAATTAGACATTTTTAGACGAAATTTTAGACATTTTTAGACGAAATTGATGAAAAATCAAAATAAAATCAGTAAGTTAAATTTTTGCAAAAATCTGAAAAACTTTGTCGATTTAGACATTTTTTAAACGAAAAACACGGAATTTGGGATTTCAGACTATTCCTCTCTCTGCTATTTCATTCGAACGTTTGATTGCAGTCTCAATATGCCTCTGTCAAAATAAAAATTGACACGATGTCATTTTTATTTATTCTGACACGGTTCCGGGATAAGTTCATTCCTTGAAATTTTTATGCCGTAACAAGATTGTGGCTGTTTGCATTTTATTGACATATGTTGTCGTCAGGGAACAGATCGTTCCTGCGGACGGAAGCGGCCGCGGCGCAATGACGCTGTGTCAGTTTTTTAGAATTTTTCCGCCCACTTTGCGAGTTCGGCTTTGTCGATTTTTCCGTTAAAGAGTTTTCCTTCGATGATAACTGCTTTCGGTGCGCTCGGCTGAAGTTCCTTCACGGTGTTTCCGAAGCCGCTGCCTCCGCTCGTCGCAAAAACGACAACTTTCTTCCCGCTGAAATCATAGCTTTCAAGGAAAGTGTTGATGATGTGCGGCGCAACATACCACCAGATCGGAAAACCGACGAAGATCACGTCGTAATCTGCGATTTTTGCGTTTTTGTCTGCAAGTTTCGGACGGCTTTTCTTATCGGCCATCTCAACGCTGGAGCGCGACGATTTGTCTCTCCAGTCGAGATCGTTGCTTGTGTATGCGGTTTCTGGCTTGATCTCGTAAATGTCTGCTTTTGCAGCTTCGGCAAGCTCCTTCGCGACTCTTGCGGTCGTTCCGCTCGCACTGAAATAGGCGACTAATTTCTTCGGCATCTTTTTTCCTCCTTCATTCTGTTGAACTGTACTCTTTTTTGCACTTTCCGCAGCCGGTTTTTTCGTTTCGGACTTTCCCTGAGCGAAGAGAACAGCCGCAAGCAGCGAGACGACTAAGATAACGATAACTTTCTTCATTCGATCCTCCATACAAGGTTTTGTCACATCCGGCGTCTGCCGGAACGGCATAATTTATATAAAACTGACACGATGTCAAAATAAATAATTGACACGATGTCAGTATAAATCACTTAACCTGTTCAACCAGATCTGCAATGGTTGTTTTGGAAAGTTCTGTTTCAAGCGCATTCTGGGCATTGTGCAGAACGGGGTCAAGGACTGTGTGGATGTTTTTTCCTATCGGGCATTCTGGATTGGGGGAGGGATGAAAGTTAAAAACTTCCTGTCCGCACTCGGTATCATTTATTGCATGATAAACGTCAAGCAGGCTGATTTTGTCGGGGTTTTTCGCCAGATGTGATCCGCCGACACCGGCTGTTGTCTCGATCAGCCCTGCGTGTTGGAGCTGAAGCAGGATTTTTCTGATTATGACTGCATTGACTCCGGTGCTTCCGGCAATGAAATCGGATGTTACGCGATAATCTTTCTCAAAATACATGATGCACAGAAGTGTGTGTACCGCCGCAGTGAAACGGACTGAGATTTTCATTGTTCCCCTTTTTAAGCGAATTAGCAAAAGGCAGAACATTAAAGTATTCTGCCGAACTCTATGCTTTTACCAGAGAAATACGTTTTTGTATATAAAAAACTTCACCGATGTCACCGTTGATACATATTGATCTGTTTGAAATTTCCGGCGGAACGACCGCTTCCCCGAAGTTTACGCAGACATAGAAAGCGTTTTTGTTGAGCGTGGTCATGCGCCAGAACGGATATTTGATGATCATAGGAGTGTTTCCGCCGACTCCGAGTTCGAGGAAGAGGACTTTCCCGTCTTTCGTGGCATTTCTTGAAACAAGAAAATTTTTGTATCTTTCTGACGCCGCGTACCAGCCTTCATCCTGCACGAAAGTGTTGTCGGAACGAAGATTCATGCTCATCGGCTTTCCGCATTTAGGGCAGTGAGGAACAAGTTCGGACGGGATTTTCATATCGCGCTGCTCTTCAAACATAAGCCTGATTTCCGCTTCGTTGTCGTAAGTCTCCTGATGACACGGCTCGCTGCACTGGAACAAACCATAGTCTCCCTGCATGTAATAAAGGCGCGATTTGTCGAATCCAGCTTTCTGAAAACAATGGTCGACATTCGTAGTTATGACAAAATAATCCTTATCTTTCACAAGAGAAAGCAGATTTTCGTACACAGGTTTCGGGGCATCCATGTAGCGGTTTATCATAATGTAGCGGCTCCAGTATGCCCAGAACTCCTCATAACTCGGAAACGGGTAAAAACCGCCTGAATACATATCGGTAAAGCCGTATTTCTTAACAAAATCGGGGAAGTATTTTTCAAGCCTTTCCCCTGAATAGGTCAATCCTGCCGAAGTCGAAAGTCCGGCACCTGCTCCGATGATGATAGTGTCGTTTTCTGCAAGTACCGATTTCAGTTTTTCAATCTCTTCCATAGAGAATTCTCCTGTAAATTACCTCATCTTTTTCAGAAAAGACGTTGAATACGATTTTCATTCCGTCTCCGCTCTGTTCTTTCCATTTGCGCACGGTGTCAACGGCAATTTCCGCCGCTCTATCGGCAGGAAAGCGGAATACGCCGGTTGAGATACAGCAGAATGCGATAGAAACACAGCCGTTTGCTTTCGCAATATCAAGGCAGCTTTTGTAGCAAGAAGCGAGCAGATCGCGGTCAGTTGCGGTAAGTTCTCCTCTGACGATAGGGCCCACGGTATGGATCACGTATTTGCTCGGGAGATTGAATGCAGGCGTGATTTTTGCCTGACCTGCAGGCTCTTCGTGTCCCTGTTTTTGCATGATATCCGCACACACAGCACGAAGCTGGATCCCTGCAAATGTATGTATGCAGTTATCGATGCACAAATGGCACGGCTGCCAGCAACCGGTCATTCCGCTGTTAGCCGCATTCACGATGGCGTCCACTTTGAGAGTCGTTATATCGCCGCGCCACAAATAAAGTTCGTTGTCGGCAGAGTGCAGATCCGCAATATCCGTGATTCCGTGCGAGCGGTTTTCTTCCTGAAGATATTCATCTTGTATTTTCAAAAATTCATCGCTTGCGGGAAGCGGCGGCCTGACATTCACTAAAGAGCGTAAAAGATCTTTCTGCTCATCATCAGTCTGCGGAATTTCAATCTCTTCATACTGCGGATTTTCTTTAAGAAGATATTTTATCAGAAATTCTCTTCGTTCTCTTTGTGTCATGCCGCCCTCCAAAAAACTATTCCCTTACAAGAGAAATTCTCTTCTGTATATTATTTCCTTTTGTGATTTCTTCAATAAGTGCAGCAGCGTAGTCGGCATAGCTGATGATGCTTTCGCCTTTCGAGTTGAGAGTGAGTTCTTCTCCGCCCCAGATCCATTTTCCGGTTTTAGGTGCGTCAGCCTGGAAATCTCCGGCAGGGCTGATGTATGTCCATTTGACATCGTTTCTCTTTCTCAAATCTGCCAGAGCAGCCGCCATTGCACATGCAAGCGGTTTGAAGATGTCTGGAAAATCCGGAGTTTCGGAAACGGTCATGGTGTGTTCCTTGTTTACATAAAGGCTTCCTGCGCCGCCTACAACGACAAGGCGTGTTTCGGTTCCGGAAAGCAGATCGCAAAGGTGAGAAAGCGATTTTCCGTGGTTCGGAAGCTCGGCTTCTACCCATGCGCCGAAAGCGTCAACGACAGCATCGAAACCGGCGAGATCATTTTTTGTGAGCGCGAAAATGTCCTTCTGAACAAAATTTTTTGCCGCGCTTTTGTTCTCCTCGCGGGCGAATCCCGTAACATCCATACCTGCCGCAAGTGCTTCCGCGACAACAAGTTTTCCGACTTTTCCGTTCGAGCAAATAACTGCAACTTTCATAATTTCCTCCATTCAAAAATTAAAAAAAACTTCGGCAAAGAATCGTTGTTCTTTGTCGATTACAACTGTGCAAATATAAACGCTTTTGATGTAATGTCAATAGAACATCACTGTTTTTTTTTTGATGTTTTTTCAAATATTGCTGAAATTGTTAAAGAAAAACTATCCGGAAGATCTTTCACATTTGTTCAAGATGACGATTTGCTGGCGTGCTGTCCGTGTTCCTGTAAAAAACCTGACACGATGTCAAAATAAAAAATTGACACAGTGTCATTTTTATTTATTCTGACGCTGTGACGTGATAATGTTCGTTTTAACTAAAAGGAGGCTTTTATGAACGGAAACTTTGTTTATTCAAACCCTACAAGGCTTTATTTCGGTGACAAATCTCTTGATTTCCTGAAAGACGAGCTTGCCAAATACGGCAGAAAAATCATGCTGAGTTACGGCGGCGGTTCTATCAAAAAGAACGGGATTTACGATGCTGTCATGGAAATTCTCAAAAGCTCAGGCAAGGAGGTTTTCGAGGACCCCGGTGTTATGCCGAATCCGACGGTCGAAAAGCTGCTCGAAGGGTGCAGGATCGCACGCGAAAACGATGTCGATTTCATTCTTGCGGTAGGCGGCGGCTCTGTTGTCGACTATGCAAAAGGCGTTGCTGTGTCGGCATGGTATGACGGCGACCCGTGGGAAAAATACTATCTTAAAATGGAAAATCCGGCAAACAGGATCCTTCCTCTGGGATGCGTTCTTACGATGGTCGGAACAGGGAGCGAAATGAACGGCGGATCGGTCATCACGAACCACGAGCAGAAACTCAAAATCGGCCATGTTTTCGGCGAGGAACTCTACCCGAAATTCGCGATTTTAAACCCGAAATACACTTTCTCGATCCCGAAAAAGCAGATGATCGCCGGATTTTTCGATATAATGTCGCACATAATGGAGCAGTATTTCTCTGGCGACGACGACAACACTTCCGACTATATCGCAGAAGGTCTCATGCGCTCGCTCATCCACTCATCACGCATCGCTGTCAAAAATCCTGAGGATTACGAGGCGAGAAGCAATATCATGTGGATCGCGACATGGGCACTCAACACCCTCATCGGAAAAGGAAAACCGCAGGACTGGATGGTTCACATGATCGGTCAGTCGATCGGAGCGTTCACCGATGCGACCCACGGAATGACTCTTTCGGGCGTATCGCTTCCTTACTACCGCGTTTCCATGAAAGATGCGCCGTGGAAATTCGCCCGTTTCGCGAAAAATGTCTGGGATGTTGACTGCACAGGTAAAAGCGAGGAGAAAATCGCGGAAGAAGGACTTCAGGCGATGGAAAACTGGATGAAGGAACTCGGTCTCTGCCTTCATATTGCGGAACTCGGCGTTACGGAAGAGATGTTTGAAGGAATCGCTAAAGGGACTTTCCTCATCAATTCAGGCTATCACAAGTTCACGAAAGATGAAATCGTTCAGATTTTGAAAGAGAGTATGTAATAAATCGGAATGATAAGTGACACAAAGTCAGAATAATGTTCGCAACTGATTTTACCATTAAACCAAGAAAGTCTTTGTAATTTTTCTCCAAAAACCTTGCCATTTTCTGCCCTTTCTTTATTATACTTTGCGTTGATTTTATGCACCTTTTATTTCGAGGATTTCATGAAAAAAATTATTATTTTCGGACTTTTTTGTGTGTCACTTATGATTCTTGGCTGCGGAGACAGCGGCAATTCTGGAAAAACTACCGATAACGGCAACGATTCAGGTCGTGAAATGGGCTCGCTTTACGGTGAATGCTATCCAAACGAAACCTGCGACAAAGGACTTGAATGTGATGTTGAGAACAATATCTGCATTAAAGAATCTGAAAACTCGGAAAATTCTGACGACACAGACACTACATCGGAAAACAAGGAAGACAAAACCGATACAGATTCGGAAATTTCAGACAATGAGAGTGATTCGACAACAGATTCGATGTCGGATGATAAAACTGAAGATTCAACAAACAACGATGATGACGCAAACAATGACGACGACAACGGCTGTACTACCGGCGCATACAAATGTAAAGACTCAAACTCTTATTTCTGTAAAGGTGATTTGTGGACTTTTGAAAAATATTGTGAGTACGGCTGTGACTCAGCAACAGGAAAATGTAAGACTACGGAGTGTAGTGGAAACGAATATACCTGCTATTACGAGTATACCTCCAGACATTGTGAAAACGGGCATTGGAAAACCGAATCCTGTGAAGGCGGTTGTGATCAGACAACAGGTAAATGCCGGGATTTCTGCTACAATATAACAGGAAAAACATGGTCACGAAAAGCAGAAACCAAGAAAAACTGGGAAGAGGCGCTCGATTACTGTGATAAACTTACGGCATGCGGACACTCCGACTGGCATCTTCCGACAATCAGTGAACTTCGAACTCTTGTTCAGAATTGTCCTGCAATCGAAACTGGTGGAAAATGCGGTGTCACGGATGACTGCCTGTCTTACCCAGAATGCTGGACGGAGAACTGCAGCATGTGCTCGTCAGATTCTAACGACTACAGCAAAATAGATGACTTTAGCATCTGTCTCTGGTCGTCCTCTGTCGTTCATGATAATTACACAGAAGCCGCTTGGAATATTTACTTCTTTTCTACGTTTGTGGATTTAAGCAGTGCAAGCAGCAACCTGGCCAATGATGTGCGCTGTGTAAGAAATGCGAATTAAAATTATAATTAGACAAAACAATGAGGAATATTGAGGACGCGTTAGAATACAAGAATGATTGAGCATGAAAACATATATCGTAATGCAAAGAAGTTCCGCGCCAACAAAGATTTCCAACAGCTTTTAACCCAGGGAAATATTGCTTTCTACTCAGGTTGTGAAGTTACTCAGATTTTTTTGTTCGATCAGTTAAATAGAAAAGCTATTAATTACTTTTCATTATTTACATTTGATGAAATTGAAACTGTTGAAGACAAGCCTCGTTTTTTATTGCCTAAATTAAAGAGAATTGACTCTCTTTACTCGCTTGGAGTCCAACAGCAAAGAATATCTCTTGATACGGCTAAACAAGTATTTGCAGAAATTCAAGAAGGAAGATTGAATTATGATGAAAATTGTGATGTTTCAAAGAATTTAGTTTTGTTGCCAAAAACTTATGTCCCGGCTCTTTCTATAAATTTTCCAGTGTTTCTGAATTCAATTTTAAAACCAAATTACTGGGGAGACAATTACATAATAGAATTTTTTGATGAATCAAAAGAACTTTTTGTTTCAGACGAAAATGCACGAAGTAAATTTGATCACATAAATACAATAGTCAAATCAATTCCAGCAATAAAAATAGATTTGTCAACGGCACACGACAGGATCGGTAATATTATTTTTCAATTTCCGATTACAATTTTAAAAACGAAAATATCTTCAGAAAAGGATTCAGTAAATTTGAGAATCCAAGCGCGATACCATCCTAAAGTTTCGAAGGCTAAAAATTTACATATCGAAATGTTTACGACCTATGACAATATTATTTCAGGTTTTAATGCAATAGATACAGACTCTAAAGAAATCAATAATGTCTTGGAAGTAGGCGACGATAATAATCTGAACATTATATTATCAGAAAAAGAAACAGGGTTAATACTTCGCAATTCAAAAATCATTTTTTGTAAAAGTGCAAGTTTTTGCGGTCATATTGGAACCGGAATGGAGCCTAGAACTATCCGTTTTAAAGATGGTAAAGAGGAAAAAATAGAATTATCATATTTACATAGGTTTGTTGATACGCGTGAAAATAATTACTACAATATTATATCA
Source organism: bacterium (assembly GCA_017961325.1). GTDB lineage: Bacteria > UBP6 > UBA1177 > UBA1177 > UBA1177 > UBA1177. The sequence continues at coordinate 12,705 of JAGCXM010000023.1, forward strand.
AGGCGCAATCAAAATAATGAAATTCTGTTAAAAAGTGGAGATTATAAACTTTTGAAATCCGACCAGAGAGAGGATGCTTTAGAATATATTAGAAAGAAAATTCGAAGTCATAGCAATGTGGCAGAAATCTGTTTATGGGATCCCTATCTAACAGCCAAAGATATTATTGAGACATTGTATTTTGAAGACACTGGTATGCCATTCCGATGTATAACCAGTTATCAGAAGTCAAAAAAAATAACGGAAACAAAAAATGATTTTGATAGTTTTCGCAAAGAACAAAAGTTGTATTTTATGAATAACTCCAATAATCTTGGAGTAAAGATGAAATTTTTAGCTCAACATGACAATTATGGTTGGAAATTTCATGACAGGTTCTTAATTTTTGTTCCTCAAGCTTCTACGGATTTACCTATAGTTTATTCATTGGGAACATCAGTTAATATCATTGGTAAAAATCACCACATTATTCAAAAAGTAACAAATCCTAAAGAAATATTGGAAAATTTCGAAGAATTGTGGAAATCGCTGGACAATGAGAATTGTATTGTAGCCGAGTTTTAGGAGTGTTTTATGAATAAATTCTTGGCTGAAGACTTGAAGAATGTTGATTTTATTTCGAGTTTGTATGATGCATTTGCCTCTATAATAAATATAAATAAGAAATGCGACGAACGATTATTACATGATTTTTGTAAAGAAATTTCAGAGATGATATTTAATTATTCATCCGTATCCTGCAGACAAAATACAAATTTAAATGATAAGCAACTTACAAAAACAAAAGAATGTCTCTTGATTGCTGTAAGATTGTTTGATGAGGCTTGTGAAGAAAATAATTTAAAAAAACTTCTGATATCACTGCGTATTTTTGATTTTTTTGACCAGAATTGTGGGCTGATTGAAATATCAAAAATTCCTGAAGATTTAAAAAATAAAATTGTTGGCATTTTAAAAACAACAGATTTTGAAATAAATTTTCCAAAGCATACTTCTTATAGTGAAAAGGAAATGCTAGAGATTCTCAATAATACAAAAATAAGCACTGATTATTCAGAAGTAATTGGCATTATAGATGGTATTATGGATGTGTTCATTCTTCAAAATGTTTTTTGGGATATCAAAAGCACATGGGGAATTTTAATAAATTTTGCCAGTTGCCTTGATAAGAAAATAATATTAGATGTTTTAAACAGTACAGATAGCTGTAAGAAAATAGAATTGTTTTTTTCATCTTTAGAGAAAGAATTTTTTTGTGATATGTCTTTTGCTTCCGAGTTGAAGAATAATTATCTTGTCTTGCGGGTTTTTAAATACTGGTTGCTTTCCCTTGAGGATAAATATTGGAAATTTAATAAGTTAGAAGAAATTCCTGATTATACAGATTACTTAACAAGCATGTTTTTAAACTCAAATTTACATCTTGAAAATTACATCGAAATTTTACGAATATCGCATCTGAAAAGCTATAATTATCTGTTGGGAAGACTGGTTGCCTTGCACGAGAATTTTTTACACATTTACTTGAATCACATTTCTTTTGGAAAAGAAGAAACTCAAGCATTTTCTTTAGGCTTTTTAGAAAAAACAGACTGCTCAGCGGATAATGTTGTAACTAATACTATAGAACAAATAAAATCAAAGTTTTTGGCACATGAAATACATTCATACTCCAACATAAATTTTTATACCGGTTTTTTAGATTTGTTTTGTTATTATTTTCGCATAAAAAATCCAGATAGAAATGCTTATTTAAAAACTTTAGCAGACTATTCAGAAAAAATACTGTCTGAACAGAACTCTTGGAATCATGAGGCTGTAAAATCGGTGTGGGTAGATTTTTATTATTTTTGTTTGTCCAACATTGTAGGAAAATATGTTTTTTCTGAAAATGAATTGAGAACAGTAATCCCTGCATTGTTTGATGAACGTAATGAAGTGATTTACGATATAAAATCGTTAAATGTGATGAGAACACTTTTGATGACACCAAACAAACAGATAAAAATAATAATTAAGCCGAATGTTTTACTGCAATATTTAATTGAAGTCGAGGAAGAAGAAATGATAACTAAGGAGCAACCCAATGACCAACATAACTGACACTGTAACGAACCTGATTTCGCTTCCGCACGAATACGAATGGCTCGATTTCAAGGAAAACTGGTTTTCAAAGGACGAAATCGGCGAATATATTTCCGCGATTTCCAACGGCGCGGCTTTGAGCGGGCGGGAATACGGCTATATTGTTTGGGGAGTGAGCGACAAATCGCATGAAATCACCGGAACAACGGTTAATTTCGACAAGGATATCGAGCACGAACCTTACAAACATTACCTTGCACGCAACTTAAAGCCGAGTCTTGCGTTCGAAGTCGAAGAGGCTGAAATTTCCGGCAAAAGAGTCGTTTTGCTGACTGTTCCTGCCGCGAAATCCGTTCCGACAAAGTTCATGAATCAGACATTTATCCGGATTGGTTCAAGCAAAGAGAAACTTTCAAAATTTCCAGAATGGGAAATCCGTCTGCTGAACGTGCTTTCAAACGGAATTCCTACTATCGTGAACACTGCCGCACCTGATTATGCGCAGGATCTGACTTTCGAGAAACTCTTTTTGTATTACGGTGCAAAAGGGATCAGACTCAGACGTGACACCTTTAAGAAAACGCTCAAACTGCTGACAGCAGACGGCCGCTACAACATAATGGCACTCCTGCTTGCCGATTCAAACGATATTCCGATCCGCGTTTCCGTTTTCAGCGGAAAAACCAAGGCTGACACTCTTTTTTCCGTGAAAGAATACGGAAATTCCTGCATTTTATATTCCATGGATAAAATACTGGAATACGGCGACGCGATAAACATCATTCAGGCTGACGAGCGAGGGCGGATCTCGGAACGCAAAGATGTCCCTCTTTTTGATTACGAGGCTTTTCACGAAGCACTTTTGAATGCTTTCATCCACAACAAATGGCTTGCCATGAATGCCCCGATGATAAGCGTGTTCACCGACAGAATAGAAATCGTCTCCCACGGCGGGCTTGCGACAGAACAGGATCTCGAAGGTTTTTATAATGGAGTCAGCATTCCAGTTAATGAAGCACTTGCCTCTATTTTTCTCCAGCTCAGGCTTAGCGAGCGTTCAGGGCGCGGTGTTCCGACAATCGTCAAGGCATACGGACGCGATTCAATCACTGTCAAAAAGAATTTTATCGTAGTCACAATTCCCTTCAACAAAATAGATGCCGCACCTTTTGAATTGAATGCCGGTGAGGAAGGAAATGTACAGAAAAACGAAAAAAGTGACCAGAAATTGCACCATAATTGCACTGTAACTGCACCCGAAACTGAAAATTTGCACTGTAATTGCACTGTAAATGTTCCGGAAATTGCACTCAAAACATTTATGGCCTTAAAAGAAAATCCACACGCAACAGCAAAAGATTTAGCGAAAATGTTGGGTTTGTCTTTGCGTACCATAAAAAATCATGTAGCTATTTTAAAGCAAAACGGCTGTATTGTCCGTATAGGCAGTGATAAATCAGGTCACTGGGAAATTGTAGAAAAATAACTGTCAATCCGACCAGACAGAAATTGACACGGTGTCATTTTTATTTATTCTGACACGGTGTCGAAATGAGGTTCGTTTTTTCGGAGGTTTTATGAAAAAGATTGTAACTTTTGTTTTGGTGTTGTTCATGCTTTTCGTGACATCGTGCGGAGTTGAAGCCGCTGATTCCGAGAAGTCGTCTGAATACCAGAATGGTCAGAATTCCCAATCTGAAACGGAGGCTGCTATGAAAATTTCAATCACAATAAACGGAAATGATAAACTCTCCGCGACACTTTCGGACAACTCATCCTCCAAAGCTTTTTATGAATTACTGAAAAAAGGCGAAATCACTGTTAAAATGCATGATTACGGCAACTTCGAGAAGGTCGGCGACTTACCGCAGTCTCTGCCGCGCAATGATACACAGATTACGACTAAACCTGGTGACATAATTCTTTATCAAGGTAATCAGATTACGATTTACTACGATACAAACAGCTGGAATTTCACGCTGCTCGGCAGAGTTGACGGCAAAACACAGGCAGAACTCAAAGCGATTCTTGGTGAAGGCGATGTGACGGCGGTATTTGCTGTGTTGGAATAATGTTCGTTTTTAAATTGTGACTATGAAAACTCAGAGAAAGCTGATAATGATTGTTTCAATAGTTCTCTCGGTTCTGATTGTTCTTGGATGCACCGGCGTGTTGTTTCTGAATCAGGCGAGTTTCGGGCGTATTCCGCAGGGAAAACGCCTTGAGTGCATCATGCAGTCGCCGAATTACAATGGCAGTGAGTTCGTAAACGAAGAAAAGACGGTCACCATGACGGGAGACCGCGGTTTTTTGAAGGTTTGGTGCGATTTCCTTTTCGGAGACAAGTCGAAAACTGTTCCCCGTGAGCCGATGAATGTTATCAGAACGGATCTGAAGTCGCTTCCCGATGATCGCGACTGGATCGTCTGGTTCGGCCATTCCTCCTATCTGATGAATCTCTCCGGAAAGAAGATTCTCGTTGATCCTATATTTTATCAGGCTTCCCCCGTCAGTTTCGTGAACAAAATGTTCAAAGGTACCGATGTTTACAAGCCTTCCGATATGCTGGATATCGATTTTCTGGTGATCACGCACGACCACTGGGATCATCTTGACTATCAGGCTGTGACTGAGCTTGAGCCCAGCGTAAAAAAGGTCGTTACGGGGCTTGGCGTGGGTGAACATCTGGAATATTGGGGCTACGCTGAAGAAAAACTCACGGAGCTCGACTGGTGGGAAGCTGTCGATTTGGGCGGCGGATTCAAGGTTACGGCGACTCCGGCACGCCATTTTTCAGGGCGCGATCTGCACCGCAACAAGACCTTGTGGGCATCCTTTGTCTTTGTTTCGCCGAAGCGGACGGTTTGGATCGGCGGAGATTCAGGCTACGGCAGGCACTTTTCTGAGATCGGTGAAAAATTCAAAAATATCGACCTTGCGATCCTCGAAAACGGTCAGTACAACAGCGACTGGTCGCAGATCCACACCATGCCTGAATTTCTGGCAAAAGAAATGAGCGAGCTCGGTGCAGCCCGCTACATGACAGTTCACCACTCCCGTTTCTGTCTCAGCAACCACGCCTACACCGAGCCGCTTGAAAATGCCAGACGAGCTGCTGCGGAATCAGGAAAACCTGTTCTTATGCCGCAGATGGGCGAAGTAGTTTATTTGGAATAAAACCTGACACGATGTCAAAATAAAAATTGACACGGTGTCAACGTATCAGCTTTAAAATTTATGTAAAATCAGTATGTTATCAACTTTTTTAAAAATATTGACTTAAAGTCATTGACTTTGAGTCTGAATTTGTTATTGTCTTTGGCGGAGGTGACTGCTATGACTAAAAGACAGGAACAGGCTTTGAAAACAAAGGAAAAAATTTTGAAGGAAGCGGCGAAGATGGTAGCGGAAAACGGCGTGGACAATCTTAATGTCGATGTTCTGACGGAACGTTGCGGAGTCGCAAAGGGAACTTTCTACACTTACTTCAAGCACAAAGAAGATGTGATTTTTGAAATCTGCCGGGATCTGTTTGCGCAGATAGAAGAGCGTATGCAGCAGATGACTAACAAAAGCATTGTTGAAAGGCTCGCCTATTATTTCGACGAGTTCATGAAGGAGGTCGAAAGATACGATGTCAACATTACAAGAGCATGGATCAGGGGTGTTATTGATCCTAACAATGCACCGGCAAACTTTGACAGTAAAAAATGGCAGTATGATGTCGAAATGCTTGAAAACATTTTGAAAAACGCAGTAAAAAACAAGGAACTGAAGAAGAATACTCCGGTGGAACTGCTGACACACATCATTATTTCGCAGCTTTACGGCATGATGACGGTGTGGTGCATGTCCGACTGCGAGTTTGAACCGAAGGAATGGACAAAAAAGTTCTGCGATGTCCAGCTGAAAGCTATTCTTGAAAAATATTTGGTTTAAAAGGAGAAAATCATGCAGAAAGTAAAACTCAACAACGGTATCGAGTGCCCTGTTATCGGCATTGGAACTTTCATGATCTCGCCTGCTGATGCGGAAGTGAGCGTTCGCGAAGCACTCAAAATGGGTTATGAACTGGTCGATACAGCTGCGGCGTATCAGAACGAAAGAGCCTGCGGGCGCGGTATCAAAACAAGCGGTATTCCTAGGGAAAAAGTATTCGTCTCCACAAAACTCTGGCCAAGCGAATACGAAAACGAAAATGCGGTCGATGAAACGCTTGAACGTCTCGGTCTTGACTATGTCGATCTTCTTTTCATCCATCAGCCGGCTGGAAACTGGCTTTCCGGCTACAGACTTCTTGAAAAGGCATACAAAGAAGGCAAGGCGAAGTCGATCGGTATCAGCAATTTCGAGGGAAAATACCTCGATGAGCTTCAGAAAGAGTGGGAGATCGTCCCGCAGTTCATTCAGGCTGAGGCGCATCCTTACTTCCCGCAGGGAGAACTTAGAAAAACTCTCGACAAGTACGGCATCAAGCTGATGAGCTGGTATCCGCTCGGACACGGCGACAGATCGCTCATCGAAGAGCCTCTTTTCAAGCGTCTTGCTGAAAAATACGGCAAAAGCAGCGCGCAGGTGATCCTCCGCTGGCACACGCAGATGGGCTTTGTCGTGATCCCGGGCAGCAAAAACGTCGCCCACATAAAGGACAATCTCGACATCATGGATTTCAATCTTACTGATGCAGAGATGGCAGAGATCGCTACTCTCAACAAAGGTGTTAGATATTACACCAGAACGGATGAAGCTCTCACAGGATTCGCACTGTGGCACCCCGAATATGAAAAAGCATGATTTAAAATAGAGGAGATTAAGATGGGAAGGATCATTTTTACGATTTTTGCAGTTGTTGTATTAGGCATCTGCCTTACTTTATCGGCTAAAAACACAAATACGGAGAAAAAGACAATGGAAAACACTAACAAAAACCGCAAAGTTCTCGTCGCTTACTTTTCGAGAACCGGCGAGCAGTATTCGGTCGGCAACATCAGTGAGGGAAACACCGCGATAATCGCGAAAATGATAGCTGCGAAAACGGGCGGCGACCTTTTTGAGATCAAGGTGGCAAAGGATAACTACCCGAAAGGATATTCCGCGCTGACGGATTATGCGAAAGAGGAAAAACAGAAGAAAGCGAGACCTGAGATCGTCGGAAAAGTGGCGAAATTCGCGGACTACGACACTGTTTTCATCGGCTATCCGAACTGGTGGAGCGACATGCCGATGCCGGTATATACGTTTCTGGAAAGCTACGACTTCACGAACAAAAACGTCGTTCCATTCTGCACCCACGAGGGAAGCGGGATCGGCGGAACCGAAAACAACGTCAAAAACGCGGCGAAAGGCTCCAAAGCACTGAAAGGTTTCGCGATTTACGGCCACACCGCGCAGAACGAAAGGGCTGAAGCCGAGAAAAAAGTTTCGCATTGGCTGAAAGAGATAGGGTTTTAATTGACCAAGCTTGGAAAACAACGATTTAAGGAGGATTTCATGCAATACACGGAATTGGGAAACACGGGGATCAAAGTGTCGCGCATCTGCGTCGGCGGAATGAGTTTCGGAGAAGCGTCTGAGAGGTTCCATCAGTGGACTCTGAATCAGGATGACACACAGAAAATGATCGAACATGCCTACAGTCTCGGCGTGAATTTTATCGACACTGCAAACTGCTACAGCTTCGGTACGAGCGAAGAATACATCGGAAAATCGCTCAAGAATCTCGGGATCGGGCGCGATAAGGTAGTGCTTGCGTCAAAAGTCTACTTCAATGAGGGCAAGCTCTCAAAAGCGGCGATCCTGCGCGAAATCGATGGAACATTATCGCGGCTCGGTACGGACTATCTAGATCTTTATCAGATCCACCGCTTCGATTATTCAACTCCGGTAGAAGAGACTATGGAGACGCTTGACAGTCTTGTCAAAGCCGGGAAAGTAAGGGCTATCGGCGCGAGTGCTATGTACGGCTATCAGTTCCATAATATGCAGATCGCGGCGGAGAAAAACGGCTGGACGAAATTCTCAACTATGCAGAATCACTACAATCTTCTTTACCGCGAGGATGAACGTGAACTGATTCCCGTTTGCAGACAGTACGGGGTTTCGCTTATTCCGTACAGCCCTCTTGCCGGCGGACATCTTGCGCATAAAGGCTGGGAGTCGGGAAGCAGACGTTCTCAAACAGATAAAGTTATCCGCGACAAATACGATTCCGAAATGGAAAATAACCTTGAAATCATCGCAAAAGTGGCTGATATGGCTGAAAAATACGGAGTTTCTATGACTGAGATCGCGCTCGCATGGCATTTCACGAAGGGAGTGGCAGCTCCGATCGTCGGTGCAACAAGCATGGCGCATTTTGATGATGCAGTCAGGGCAGTTGATCTGAAACTCTCGGAAGATGATGCAAAGACACTCGAAAGTGCCTACAAACCGCACAAAATAACGGGTGCACTCAGTGAAGAAAGCGGCGACAAGAATTTCGACAGAATAACAGCAAAAAAATAGTATAAACCTGGCACGGTGTCAAAATGATGTTCATTTTTTTTATTGGAGGATTTATGAGAAAATTTTTAGGAGTGATAATTATGAATGCGATTTTGACAACGACTGTTTCCGCATGGTCTTATCTGGACGAGTTGAAAAAAACAGACCCCGAATTTGCTCAGTTTTTCGCCGCTTTTTCGCAGAATGAAGTCGTAAATGAAAATGGTGTCAGGCTTGACGAAAAAACGAGGCATATCGCAATCTTAGCCGCTATGCTCGGACGCGGCGCAGTCGATTTTTATCCGGAAATGCTTGCTGAATCGCTTGACAGCGGTGTAACTCCGGTCGAGGCAAGGGAAATTCTCTATCAGGCTGTAGCTTACTGCGGAATCGGCAGGATCTATCCTTTCTTCAAGGCGACAAACTATGTCTTCAAAAAGAAAAAAATCAGAATTCCTCTTGCCGGTCAGTCAACTACAACACCTGAAACACGTCTTCAGAAAGGAGCGGAGAAGCAGATCGAGATTTTTGGAGAGGGAATGCGCGATTTCTATAAAAAAGGCTATATGAACCGCTGGCTTGCAGACAACTGTTTCGGTGATTATTACACGAGGACAGGGCTTACGGTGCAGCAGCGAGAACTGGTGACATTCTGCTACATAGCGGCTGACGGCACGAACGAAGCGCAGCTCAGGGCACATATAAACGGCAACAACCTTGTCGGTAACAACAAAGAGTTCCTTATTTCGGTCGCGTCTCAGATCATGCCGTATATCGGCTATCCGAGGACGCTTAATATCATTGCAGCTGTAAACGAAACTTTAGGAGATAAAAAATGAGAAATTTTTCAGAAAAAACAATTGCATTCCTTCTTGCCGCAGCATTTATCTGCATGACGGCGTGCGCATCAACCCAAAAAACAGGAGAAAACACGATGAAAGAGAAAACGAACACAAAAGTTCAGGCTGAAAACATCAGCGATTATGCTGAAAAATCTATGTTCGCAGTCGGCGAACCGAACACTGCTTACGCAAAATATTTTATCGGAAACAGCTGGCTCGCGCCTCTCAACAGCGAAGATGCTTCGATAGCAAATGTCACTTTCGAACCGGGCTGCCGCAACAACTGGCACATTCATCACTGTTCGTCGCAGATACTTGTCGGAGTCGGCGGAAAAGGGTGGATCCAGTTCGAAGGCAAAGAGCCGCAAGCAATCAACGAAGGTGACGTCATCCGCATTCCGCCTGAGGTCAAGCACTGGCACGGTGCGGCAGCAGACAGCTGGTTTTCGCACCTTTCGATAACGGTAAACACCTGCGAAGGAGCCGGTTCTGAGTGGCTTGAGCCGGTAAGTGACGAAGAATACAGCAAAATCAAATAAGGAAATCGGAACAAAGGAGAAACTTATGTTCTCAAAATTGCGGAATGAAATTTCTGCGCACAAAGTGCGTTATTCGGTGATTTCAGCGGTTCTGGTGCTTGCGGTCGTGCTTTTTGCACTTTTCGGAGTTTCCTACATCAGAAGGCACTTCCGGACGGTGAATATCGACCGTGAACAGGCGGCTCGTACTGAAAGGATAGACATGAAAGGAAAGAAAGGGATCATCGTTTACTTCACAAGAGTCGGTAATACCGCTTTTGCAGATGATGTCGATGCCGTTTCAAGCGCCTCTTTAATGAATGACGGCGGAAAACTTGCGGGGAACAGTGAACTTTTGTCTAAAATGATTGCAAATGCCACGGGTTATCCGGTATACGCGATAAAGACAAAAAACAAATACCCTTCAAGCTACGTCGACACCGTTATCGAAGCCACCAAAGAGTTTCAGGGAGAAAAGCCTGTTGAACTTGAAGGTGCTGTACCGGATCTTTCCGGTTATGACACGGTCATTCTGGTTTATCCGCTCTGGCACTGGACGCTTCCCGTTCCGGTGCAGAAATTCCTGACTGAAAATAAACTTGAAGGCAAGACCCTCTATTCTCTGGTAACGCACGGCGGCAGCGGTTTCGGAAACGCGATCAAGGATACCCCGAAATGGACCTCGGCAAAGGTAAGTCCTCTGACGCTTTCGGTATATGACGATGAGGTCACGGTCTCACTTCCTAAAGTTCTTGAATGGGTGAAAAAAATCGCTGACAATTGAACCAAGAGAGCCGGCAGAAGGAGAGATTCGCAGGAATCCTTGCGCTTTTACGGCGAAATCGCGGTGCTTGTCGCACAGAAGCGCGGCATCAAAAACAAGATCGCACTTCTCAAGCTTGAAGGATGTCGCGGTTTCCTGCATTAAATTGACACGGTGTCAGTTTTCTTGTAATTACGATCCTGACACGATGCCGGCAAACTCTTGCAATATTCCGATAATTGCGTTAGTATCGTTCCGATAATTGTTTATTGTTCCGATAATCGAGGTCGAAAGATGAAAACTGACGGAACTTTTTTAACAGTGGCTCAGACTGCGGAAAGATGGAATATATCAGAAAGACGCATCAGGGTTTTGTGTGCCGAAGGAAAAATTCCTGATGCGGTGCAGCAGGGTCGCGGCTGGAAGATACCGCTTGACGCACAAAAGCCTTCAGACGGCAGGATAAAACGGACTGAAAACCTGATTTCCGTCATTGACGAAAAGAAACGGCTTTTGGAGACGCTGCGCCCGTTTACGCAGGGAGAACTTGAACGCCTGAACGAAGAATTCGTCACGGAATACACCTACAATTCCAATGCAATCGAGGGGAACACTCTCACTCTTCGAGAAACGGATATGGTTCTGCGCGGTTTCACAATCGACAAAAAGCCGCTTTCGCATCACCTTGAGGCAATCGGTCACAAGGAAGCGTTTGATTATGTCGTTTCGCTTGTACAGCAGAACGAGCCGCTTACAGAAAGAATCATAAAGGAAATCCACTACTTAGTTTTAGCTGACAAAAAAGAAGACCGCGATGTTTACCGCCGTATTCCCGTAAGCATAATGGGGGCGGCGCACGAGCCTGTTCAGCCGTATCTTATCCAGCCTGAGATGGAAAAACTGCTTTCCGATTATTCAAACGATGAAAACCATATCGTTTCCCGTCTCGCACGCTTTCACATTGAATTCGAGGCGATCCATCCGTTCATTGACGGAAACGGGAGAACCGGAAGGCTTCTTGTTAATCTTGAACTGATGAAGGCTGGATTTCCGCCGATAGACATAAAATTTGCCGACAGGGTTTCCTACTACAATGCGTTCAGCGAATACCATGTCAGGCACAATCTTGGTGCGATGGAACGGCTTTTTGCGAGGGCACTGAACGAACGGCTGGATTTTTATATTTCTCTGAGGAAAGAAAATAACTGACACGGTGTCAAAATAGGTGTAACTCTGTGTCGAAGGATGTTCGAATGTTTGATTTTACGGTAAATATAAGGAGGAAAAGATGAAGACAATTACTATCAAAGCAGTGAAACTTTATGGAAACGGTTTCATGACTCAGCCGTTTGCTTTCGGCGGCGAAGACGGAATGGAAAAGTTCGATGCGGCGCAGCGTTACCGCTCGAGTCTGCAAAATTTTGTGATCGATAACGGCGACGAAGTCATTCTGGTTGACACTGGAATGCCTGACGGGATTCCCGACGCGGTTCCTGATGCAAAGACCATGATCTATATGGGAACAAGGATTGCGGATTATCTCGATGCGCTCGCTTCCGCAGGATACAAGCCTGAGCAGGTCTCCAAGATCCTCGTGACCCACAAGCATGCAGACCACACCGGTATGCTTAAGAGTTTCCCGAATGCAAAGATCTACGTCAATGAGGAAGAGACGGATGCTAAAGAATTTCAGGGAATTGCAAACATCGTTCCTGTAAAGTTCACTGACGGGAACTACTACAATTTCCCCGAAAGCCGGAAAATCGCTGACGGGGTTTACTACATCAAGGCGAAAGGTCACACGAAAGGCAACAGCATCGTGATAGTCGAAAGCGGAGAGTTGTTCTATATGCTTCACGGTGATATCACCTACACCGACGAAGCCCTTTATGCAAACAAGCTTTCCGTCGTTTTCGAGGATGCCGAGGCTGCAAGGGAGACTCTCGACAGAGTACGCGAATTTATAGGGAATCATCCGACAGTCTACCTTTCGACGCATACTCCGCTCGGATATGAAAATCTTGAGGATCTGAAGGTCGTGGATCTCGCAAATCCGCCGGCAACTGTTCCTGTAGGCGAACTGACCTACAAAACATCAACAGGAAAGTATATCTGCGGCATCTGCGGATATCTCTATGACCCGGAAAAAGGAGACCCCGAGCACGGAATCCCGGCCGGAACGGCGTTTGAGGACCTTTCTGATGACTGGAAATGCCCGAGATGCAGACAGGGCAAAGAGAATTTCAATAAAGCGTAACCGCTAAACTGACACGGTGTCAAAATAAAAATTGACACGGTGTCGTTTTTGTCTATTCTGACACGGTTTTGTGAGTGTTTTAGGAGGAAACATGGTAAAAATGCCAAATTCTACGGCTGAAGAGGTTTCGGTTGAACGCGGTAAAATCATAGTCAGAACGAGTGTCATAGGGATAATCGCCAACGTTTTTCTTGCCGCTTTCAAGGCGGTGATAGGCCTTATGTCGAATTCCATCGCGATCGTTCTGGATGCTGTGAACAACATTTCTGATGCGGGAAGTTCCCTGATCACGATCATCGGAACGAAGCTCGCCGGGCGTGCGCCTGACAAAAAACATCCTTTCGGTTACGGCCGCATCGAATATCTGAGTGCAATGGTGATATCCCTCATCGTGCTTTATGCCGGAGTTACGTCGCTTATCGAATCGGTAAAACAGATAATTCATCCGGAAACTCCTGAATATACCAATATTTCGCTTGTCATCGTCGCTGTCGCCGTCGTCATCAAGATCGTTCTCGGCAGATACGTCAAAAGCGTCGGATTGAAGGTGAAATCAGATTCTTTAGTGAATTCTGGCGAAGATGCCGTGCTTGATTCGGTTATTTCGGCTTCAACTCTTGTCGCAGCCGCGGTTTTTCTGATTTTCGGCATTTCGACTGAGGCATGGCTCGGAGCCGCGATATCGCTCGTTATAATCAAGTCTGGTCTTGAAATGCTCGGCGGAACGGTCTCCCAGCTGCTGGGCGAGAGGAACGATGCCGAACTGGCGAAAAGCATAAAACAGACTGTTGCAGAGTTCCCCGGCGTGCAGGGAGTTTATGACCTGGTTCTCAACAACTACGGACCCGACACGTGGAACGGTTCTCTGCACATCGAAGTTCCCGATACATATTCGGCCGACAGCCTTGACAGGATGCTGAGAAAGATCCAGGAAACCGTCTACTACAAGCATCAGGTCATCCTGACTGCGATCGGCGTATATTCCGTAAATACGAAGGATGACGAGGTAATCGAAGCGAAGAAAAGAGTCCACGATATCGTGTTTTCGCACGACCATGTTCTCCAGATGCACGGTTTTTATCTGACGAAAGAGGAAAAATCGATCAGATTCGATATTGTCGTCAGTTTTGACGCAAAAGACCGCAGGGAAGTCTATGACGCGATACTTGCCGATGTCGGCAGAGAATTCCCCGGATACAAGCTGAATGTAGTCATGGATACCGATTTTACTGAGGAATAAAGGCGTTTTTTTGATATTAAAGGGGGATAAAATGGGAAAGGTCAGGACGATTTTCTTGGTTTTGCTTTTCTCTTTGGCAGCATGCACGGGAACATCGGGGCAGGCCGAGAAAAACAGCGGAAAAGCAGAGCAGGGTCAGGCTCAGGCATCCGGATCAGCAGAGCAGGAAACCGAAACAGAAAAGGAGGGTACGGTGAAAAACTCAAAAGCTAAACTTCTTTACATGGGTCATGCAAGTCTGCGCATCACTACGGCTGAAGGCAAGGTGATCTATATCGATCCTTTTGCCGGAGAGGGCTATGAACCGGCAGCGGATCTGATCCTTGTCACTCACGCACACCACGATCACAACGCGCTCGACAAAATCAAAAACCGCAGTGAAGGACACAGGATCATCACCTGGAAAGAGGCTCTGGCTGACGGAAAACACCAGACTTTCGATCTCGGATATGTCAGGATCGAGGCAGTAGAGGCGGGATACAACAAAAATCACGACGTAAAAGAGTGCGTCGGCTACATTCTTACCCTTTCCGACGGCGTGACCGTCTATGTTTCGGGAGACACGAGCAAGACTAATCAGATGCCGGCTCTTGCGGAAAAGAAGCTGGATTACGCCTTCTACTGCTGCGACGGCGTCTACAACATGGATCTGCCCGAAGCTGCCGAGTGCGCCAAGCTTGTCGGCGCAAAGCATGATATTCCCTATCATGTGATCGCTGCAAGCGGCGGGAAATATTTTGACCGCGTAAGAGCGGAACAGTTTGATTCGCCGAATCGCCTTGTAATCGGCGAAGGCGAGGAGATAGAGCTGGTTTCCGGCAGCGGAAATCAGAAAAATTAGGAGGAAACTATGCCGAAATGCTCGATTGAAACAATGAATTCGAGAAAGGAAGAACTTGTAGATGCCTGTGAAAAACTCTACCAGACAAAGACTTTCGGCGAGATAACCTTGAAGGAAATAGGCGATGCCGCAGAGTTTACGCGCACCGCGATATACAGCTATTTTCAGACTAAAGAGGAGATCTTTCTTGCTCTTTTGCAGCGTGAATACAGCAAATGGATCGCTGAACTTGTGGAGATCGAGAAGTCGAAAGTCAAATTTACGGCTCCCAAACTTGCCGTAATGTTGGCACGTTCGCTTCAAAACAGGGTGCAGCTGCTGAAACTGCTCAGCATGAACCTCTATGCGATCGAGGAAAACAGCCGCGATGCAAATCTGATCGAGTTCAAAAAAGTCTATAAAGCCTCTGTCGATGCTGTTGACAGGTGTTTCAGAAAGCTGAGGCCGAAAGCCGCGCCGGCTGAAAGCTACAATTTCACTTATCAGTTTTTTCCTTTTATTTACGGCATCTATCCTTATGTTTTTCCATCTGACAAACAGATCCGCGCGATGAAAACCGCCGGAATGAAGCTTAAAAAAAGGACGGTTTATCAGCTCGCGTATCCGGCGATTCTGAAAATGCTCCGGTAAATCTTTCTCGCATTTAACAGAAATTTAAATATGATTATGCGTTTTTTGTTAGCGGTCTTAATGCTCTTGAATTGTCCGGAGTTTGTTGGCTTGAATCGTAAGTTGTTGAAATATTTAGTTTTTATTCCTGCAATTTTTTTGCTTGCCTGTGAACATACTGAATACATAGATTCAATGGAATACATCAGGGAAACCGAGCCGAACGAGGCTACTTTCCAGGCTTTGGAAATAGTCGAAGGAAGCGCTTACGCCGGAGAAATTGCTAAACCGAAAGGGAAAACCTCCGACACCGACCTTTATAAAATCTGGCTTCCTTCCGGAACTTTGATAACTTTGGAATTTGAAAGCCGTGAAGAAAAGTTCGAACCGTATGTAGGTCACACAGACAATCTCGGAAACTACTCCTACGCGATTTTCGAGCCTTTAGGAAAGCACAGATCGACTTTCGTGACAACGGCTGACGGCTGGCAGTATTTTGAAATCGGTGACAAAAGAAATACGGGTGACGGAAAGAAATTCGGCGGTTTCAAATACTATTTCAGAGTCGTTTCAAAACATATATGCGATGCTGATGATTATGAAAAAATAGAATTAAATTCGGATGTTGCAAGAACTTTCTCACAAAACGGCGTGCATGTCGACATTCTTGACATAAAACTTGAAAAAAATGACTTGTATCAGTTCGATATTGAGTCAAAAAACATGCTGAGCGACAAATTCTCATTCATTATGAACTGCGGAAGCCGCGAAATCGCTGCCGGAAACGATGACGAAGATTATTACGGCAACAAACTCGATCCGCTGATCTATACGCGGCTTGAAAAAAATCTGCGGTATCTTTTTGTTACTGGCGGAATCGTCCTTGATCTGAGCGAGAAGCAGGTCGAAAAATTCACGGTTTCGATGAAGCGGCAGCCGAAATCGAAGGAACTTGAGCCGAACGACACCTACAACTATGCAAACGTCACCGATTCGCCGATCGTTTCTGGCTATCTTGACAAGGAAAAGAAGAATATCGTCGGGGAAACCGGTGACGACGAGGACTGGTTCAGGTTCGATGTTGAGAAAGGGGATATTCTGAGCATAAGAATCGAGCCCGAAAATCCTCAGCCTTTTATTGCCGAAATGTGGGCTTCTTCATACGGTGTCACCGGAAGCGGACTTATCGCGTTGCGGGCGAGCATGCTGAGCGGCAACGAAGACCACGTAATGAATATGTTTTCCCCTTTCAACGGGCAGATTTATCTCGATCTAATCGGCAGCGACATTCCGTACAAACTTGAAATAAAACGTGATAACACTTTGAAATCATTGAACTCTGGAGAAGGTGATCTTGAAATTGAACTCCCGGACTGCGGCTGGAAATTTTACAAATGGAATTTCTCGGAAGATAGTGATTTCGCCGAAATCACTCTTTCCGTTCCCGGAAATTTTGCAGGACTTTATATTTTCGATAAAGACTATATGCCGTATGCGAATCCGGAATTTCTTGAAAGCACTAAGTTTTTTATTAGAAAATACGAAAAAACCGAATCGCTTGTCTTGGGGCTTTATATCGGCGAATGCGAGCAGAATTCGGGACAGAAATTGAATCTTTCAGTAACTGAAACCGTTAATCCGCCCGAAAAATGGAATCATGGAACGGACAAAAATCCGGTGAAAATTTCTGCAGGAAAGGGTTATCAGGGATATTTCGACACTGACAGCGATTTTTACGAGAACTTTTTTGAATTTACGGCGGATCGTGACGGAACGGCGTATATTTTGACTTTTCCTGACCGCGCATCTACCGCTTTCGACATAGATACGGTCGTAACTCTGCTGCAAAATGGTGAAATTGCCGACTCTTCCGACGATATGATGCAGACGATTCACTTCAACAAATACAGTTTTGTTTCGCACGAAGTCAGAAAAGGGGAGACCTACACCGTTAAAGTTACGCCGTTTATGAGTGAAAGCTCGAATATTTCTGCAATGAACATCAAAGGTTCTTATATTCTTGACTTATATTTAAAGTGATAATATGTTCGCGCAACATTGTTTTTTTACTTTCTCAGGAGGAATTATGAAAAAATTAGTGCTTTTCTTGTTGGCAGTTTTGATGGTTGCCGGCTGCGGTTCAAAGTCGAAATCTCTTCAGGATCAGGTTGATTCGTTCATTCAGAGCTATCTTTACGCTGTCCGCGACGCTTCAGACGGAAAACAGGGAACTTTGCAGGACATTTACGACAACTGGCTTTCAACAGAAATGAAAAAAGTCGTAACTTTCGAAGATTTCAAGGATTTTGCTACAACGACCTACAAAGGTAAAATCGGTAATGAAATCAGAACATCGAGAGCGAATATCGTTATTGATGCAGAGACGAAAGCTTTCATTGAAGCAACCGGTCAAACGGCTAATATGGGTCGTATGGCAGGCGTTATGAATGCCGATGCATCACTTATCTTTACGGTCAGAATCGTCAAGGAAGGCGAGGCTTTCAAAGTCGAACTTCAGACTCTTATGGCTGAGATTACGGAGCGCAACAACGAGCAGACAAGACTTGCCAATCTGCTTAAAAACTATAAAGGACTTATCAAGATCGACGATATTACGGGCAAAAAATTCCCCGACCGCCCCGGTTTCGCAGAACTTACCGGAACGATCCTCAACGGCAGCAGCGACCTTGACATGATCAGAGTCGGCATCAGAGTCCGTTTTAAAGACAAAAACGGCGACGTAATCTATGCCGAGAACTTCCTTCCCGTAACCGATATGAGATACGAAGGACTCAGAACTTCGCTTCTTCCGAATTCGGTAAAGGTTTTCAAATCGGTCGTAAAGGATATTCCAGAAGAGTGGGATCCCGATCAGCCGCTTTCATTTAACTTCTACCTTATCGACGGTGTTCACATCACTCCGGAAGAGCTTGTTGCGGAAAATAAGGAGAGAGACAGACTTAAAAAACTCATCGAAGACACAAAAAAGGCTGACGAAGAGGCAAGAAAACAGCTTAAAGAGATCTGGGAAAGAGAAAAAGCTCTCAAAGAAAAGATCAAAGAACTCCAGAATCAGGGCGAATAACGGGCAAAAAGCAGAAAAACGGAGATTTTTGCGTGAAAATGAATTTTTTTCTTGACTTTAAAAAAATTTTCGGCTACAAAGCCGCCGTTTTGATTGTTCTTTCATTTTTGAGTTTGGGACTTTTTGCGAGAGATCTGAATCTGGCTTATCTTCCGCCGCAGGCTGCGAAGACCGGCGACAACAAGTATCAGCTTGTAAAAGATTTCGATAGTTCGGTTAAGCAGATGAAAGCTTTGGTTGTCGGTGACGACATGATCAAGGACGAGTTGCTTACCGACGAAGAGAA
Organism: bacterium; assembly: GCA_017961325.1. Taxonomy (GTDB): domain Bacteria; phylum UBP6; class UBA1177; order UBA1177; family UBA1177; genus UBA1177. The sequence continues at coordinate 31,714 of JAGCXM010000023.1, forward strand.
TTATCGGGTTCATGTCTTCTACAACCTTAAAAAGTCGGCTCCGTGGCATAAGATTTACGTCATTGAATGGGACGACAAGGTTTTCGCAAGAGTCTTTAAATAGCATGAGGTTCCCGGATCGTCCAATGGCAGGACTACGGATTCTGGCTCCGTCAATCAAGGTTCGAATCCTTGTTCGGGATCCATTTTATTCATGCAATGACCCCTTCGTCTAGCGGTTAGGACGGCGGCCTCTCACGCCGCTAACAGCGGTTCGAATCCGCTAGGGGTCGCCAGAAACTTCGAGAGGCTTCTTTTTTTATTTCCTTACATTTTGATAATTCGCTTTTTAAGGCTTTGCTTTTGTGTTTTTTGCCTTCAAGCCTCGGATTTAAGCAGAGTTTTTCTTTACTATACCTATAAGATCTATATAATTCCGCGCTTTTGGGAGGTGATAATGGCTTATCAGGTTGTTGCTAGAAAATGGCGTCCTCAGCGTTTTGACGAAGTTGTCGGGCAGGATCACGTCACTTCGACTTTGAAATATGCGATTCTGAACAAGCGGACCGCTCCGGTTTATCTGTTTACAGGTATCCGTGGAACGGGAAAGACGACTTTGGCGCGAATTGTGGTCAAAGCGCTCAACTGTACCGATCTCGGAGCTGACGGCGAGCCATGCAACAAGTGCGAATGCTGCCGCGAGATTTCGGAGGGAAGAAGCCCCGATGTCGTTGAAATCGACGGCGCATCCAACAATTCGGTCGAAGATGTCCGCGACATCAAGGAAAACATCTCCTATTCTCCGGTAAAGTCAAAATTCAAGGTTTACATCATCGATGAAGTCCATATGCTGAGCAAATCGGCGTTCAACGCGCTTCTGAAAACTCTTGAAGAGCCGCCGGCTCATACGGTTTTCATTCTTGCGACGACCGATCCGCAGAAGATTCCGACGACCGTTCTCAGCCGTTGCCAGCGTTACGATCTGAAGCGTCTTTCTCTTGACGACGTGGCTCATCAGCTTGCCAAAATTCTCGATTCCGAGCAGAAGGAATACGACATGGAGGCTCTTTATGCCATCGCGCGGGAAGGCGAGGGGAGTATGCGTGACAGCCAGACGATTCTGGAACAGCTCATAACTTTCGGCGGCGGAAAAGTCACAGAAACTGAAATTTCAATGATTTTAGGAACTTCAGATAAGCATCAACTTAGAGGAATCATTGAATCAGTTGTAAAGCACGATTCTGAAAAGGCTCTTTCTTTCGTCCGCGACATATACAAAAGCGGTAAGTCGGTTGAAAAGGCGGCGCGTGACATGCTTGCACTTCTTCACAATATCCTGCTTTTCAGCGAACTAGGCAACAGCAGTTTCATCGAGGCTCCGGCGGAGGAGACAGAGTGGATAAAATCTTGCGCCGGACTTGCTTCAACCCCTGACTGGATAAGGTTTTTCCGTTTCTGGAACGGCGAATACGGCGGAATCAAGAACTCCGATTTTTCGCTTATGCTTTTTGAAGTTGCGGTAATTACGGCATGCTCGTTTCCGAAAATGAGCGATTTTAAAAATTTCGCAAAAAATATTGCGTCCGCTGCTGCACTGATTCCGCAAGACGGCGAAGCTGCTGAAAAAAAAACGGCTGAATTTTTAGAAAAGGCTCAGAACCGGCAGTCTGTTCCGCAACGAAACGTTGAAATTCCGCCGAAACCCGGAATAAATGATGCAAAATGCATGGAAAATGCTCCGGAAGTTGCCGGAAATTGTGAGAACAGGGATTTTTGGCGAGATTTTGTCGAAGGTTTTAAAAATAAGGACTCTTTTCTGTATGCAAGACTGCTGAGTCTGCCTTATCGTGAGGACGAATCGTCGGTTTCAGTTACGATAAACACTTCGACCCATTCCGACGGAAAGGAACTGGCAGAAAGGCTGAAAACTCTTTTTTCTTCGTTTTCTTCTGGCAGGAAGCTCTTTTCGGCCTCATTCGACCAAGGCGAAAGCACTTCGATTTACAGTGAGGACGAACTCCGCCGGATGAAGGAACTTGAAGCCCGCAAGCAGAAAATGGCGGAAAGCGATGCGGTGCAGGCCGCGCTTGAAATAGGTTTTGAAATTAAAGGTGTTGTCGCAAAATGAAAAATAAAAAGATTCTTGCTTCTGTTCCGGCACTTCTCTTTCTGTTTCTCTTTTTCTTCTGGGGAACGCGCGGCAAATTCTGGACTGTTTTCACGGCGTTTTATCCGAGATTCCACATAATTTTTCTGGCGTCTGCGGGAGCGTTTTTCCTGATTGAACTCTTTGCTTGCAATAAATCTTTGAAATTATTCGATTTCTTTGTAGATAAACGTTACTTCATATTTCCTTTTTTAGGCTTTCTTTTTCCTGCTCTTATCGCTGTTTTTGTTTTTGATTCGATTCCCCACGTCATTGATGCGGCGCATTTTTTGTGGACGGCGCGCGTTTTTATCGAGACGGGGCACTTTCATCTTCCGACGAGCGAGCTTTACGAATACTATCAGAACACGTTCAATGTCGATATAAGCGGCAGGTATCTTTCACTTTTCCTGCCGGGTTTTTCTATTTTTCTCGTTCCGTTCGAGCTTCTCGGAATTTCATACCTGTTTACACCGCTCTGTAACGGTATATCTGTGTTTTTATTGGGAAAGATAGCCGATAAGCAGTTCGATGCAAAGACTTCGCTCTTTGCTATGTTCTTTGCTCTTTTCAGCTCTTTTTATCTTTTCATGGGTGCATCGTACATGACGCATCCTTTCAATCTGATGCTTACTCTGCTAACGATTTATCTCGTTATGGTTTCTGAAAACAGGAACTCTTTTCTGATTCTGGCCGGGCTTGCCGGGGCGTGGACGCTTTTCATCCGTCCGCAGAACGCGTTTTTCGTCTACGGCGGAGTGCTTCTGCTGATGCTTTCCAAAAAAATGAAGTTCAAAAGTGCCGTTGTTTTCACTCTGCCCTTCATTTTTGTCGGTTTTCTGCTGATGCTCTACAACTTTTTTTATACCGGAAATCCCTTTGTTTTTCCGCAGGATGTCTATTTTTTCATTCGTGAACCGTATAAATTCTGCCACAGAATGGGTTTCGGCAAAGGGTGTCCCAATACCGAAGGCGACTTTCTGCCGGAAGAGGGACTTACACCGAAGTATGCCTTCTGGGTTTCGTTTGCAAGGCTTACGCTGCTTAATTTCAATCTTGTAGGTCATCCGCTGATTTTTGTTTTTCTGATTGCTTCTTTCTTTTATTCTTTCAGGAAAAGTTTGGAAATGTCAATGTTTTTCTTAATATTTTTCGTTGGTTATTTCTTTTTCTACCTTTCAGGCAACCTGTTCGGACCGCGCTATTTTTCAGAAGTTGCATCACTTCTTCTGATTCCGTGCGGATTTGCATTCTTTTCTATGGTAGGTTCCGCAAAAAAATGGCTGAAACCGTTTGTGATCGCACTTCCTGCGGCTATTTTCATTTTTCTTGTGACAACGATAATGCCGCTTTTCCTGAACAGTTTTTCAGACGCTTTCTGGTCAACCGACAGAGAGGTCGAGCATGCAATCGAACGGGAAGGCATTGAAAACAGTGTGGTTTTCGTTCCTTCAATTTACGGCAGCGTTTTTCTTAATCTGATGAAAAAACCGCCTTATGACAATCGCGGAAATCTGATTCTGCTTGATTTGGGGGAGGAAAATTTCTACGCGGCGGCATATTTTATGGACAAACATCCTTTCGAAGGCGCTTATCTGATAGATTACTATCCGAAACTTGCCGAAAAAACATCTGTAACACCGCTTTTTGAGGCGACCCGCGACAAAATGATTTTTGAATTTGAAAACAAACGTCTTCCTAAAACGGGACAACCCGATTACGGCGTAAATTTTTCAATGAGCGAGGAAGAGGATAAAAAATTCTATCCGGTCAAGGAACTTTCGGTTTTTGTCTCGAACGAAGCTGTTTTCGCGATGCGTTTTGATGAACTGAACGAGAAGAGCTACTACGATTTCACCCATCCGATACTTGATGCCGGTGAATATGAATTCAACCTTTTTTATGTTGCCGACACCTGCGGGACTGATGCCGAACTTTTCATTGACGGCGAAAGAGTCGGAACTTTTTCTGCGGAATCAAAGTTCCAGGAAAGGAAGGTCTTTTCTGGAACTCATTATTTTAATTCAGGTAATCATGTTTTTAAAGTTGTTCCCAAAAGCGGAAATTCGTGCCTTATGCTTGATTCCGTCGAAGCTGAAATCATTGACTGACAAAGAAATTATATATTGCGGGTATTAATATGATAAAACTTGAGGAAATAAACATCATAGGCGAGGTTTCACGCGCTCTGAGTATCGCCGTGGTGCGTGTCAAGGCGGTGCTTGATCTCACTGAATCCGGTTGCACGATACCGTTTATTGCAAGGTACCGCAAAGAGATGACCGGCAGTCTTGATGAAGTTCAGGTGGCCGGTATCATAGATCTTTCAGAGAAAATATCAAACCTTGCAAAAAGGAAGGCGGCGATCCTCAAATCTCTTGAAGAGACCGGAAACTATACTGACGAACTTGGAAAATCGGTCGTAAATGCGGCTGATATGACCGTTCTCGAAGACATTTACGCACCCTACAAACCGGGAAGAAAGACCAAAGCCGACAAAGCAGTCGAAGCGGGTCTTGCCCCCTTTGCGGAATACATCATGCTGAACAACCCGCCTATGGCGGAAATCATTGAAAAAGCTGAAGATTTTGTCTGCGAAGCGTTTGCAGATTCCGAAAGCGTTCTTAACGGAGCGAAAGAGATTATAGCACAGAAAATCGCCGATGATCAGAGTGTCAGAACACTTGTCAGAAACAGCATTGAAAACGGCTGCATAGTTTCAAAAGTCAAACGCGGCAAGCAGGAAAGCGGCGCCACATACAGCGACTACTTTGATTTCAAGGAAAGTGTGAGGAAGATAACGCCTCACCGCGTCATGGCGCTCAACCGCGCGGAAAAAGAGGGTTTTTTGAATATTTCAGCTGAAACCGATCTGCCGGAAAAAGATCTTATCGACCGAACCGAAAGTCTGTTTTTTGCAAAAAAATCAGATTTTTTCAAAGAGTGCGCCTCATATTCGCTGAAAAATTTAGTTTCAGGATCGCTTGAGACCGAGACATTCAATAAACTAAAGGACATAGCGGTCGAAGTGTCACTTAACACCTTCCACAAAAATCTGGAACAGATCCTTCTCATGCCGCCGTTCGGCGAAAAGGCGGTCATAGCTGTCGATCCCGGCATAAGAACGGGCTGCAAGGCTGCCCTGCTTGACGAGCACGGAAACTTTGTAGAATCAATGCTGCTCAATCTTCATCTTGACAAAAACGAGGCTAAAAAGCTCGAAAAATGGATCGAAAGATACGATGTCAAGGGAATTGCGGTCGGCAGCGGAACTTTCGGACGAGAGGCGCATGAAATTTTGAAGAACTTCTTCGGCAGAAATGTCGTAGTAGCCTCTGTCAGCGAAGACGGAGCATCAATTTACAGCGCGAGCGCGGTTGCCAGAGAGGAGTTTCCCGACCTCGACATAACCGTCCGCGGCGCAATTTCAATCGGAAGAAGGTTTCAGGATCCGCTTTCGGAACTCGTCAAAATTCCGCCTGAAAGCCTCGGCGTCGGGCAGTATCAGCACGATATTCCGGCAAAAAAACTCTCCGAAAGGCTCAAAAGAACTGTTGAATGGGCGGTAAACCGCGTCGGAGCAAACCTCAACACCGCAAGCCCGTATCTGCTCGCCTACATTTCCGGTCTCGACAGTAAAAAATCGGCTGAAATCGCAGCTTTCAAGCGTAGCGGAAGGCGTTTCAAAAACATCGAAGAGCTCAAAAATATCAAAGGGATAGGCGTAAAATCGTTCGAGCAGTGCGCCGGATTTTTAAGGATTTTCGGAGGCGACGAGATTCTTGATTCGACAGGCGTTCATCCCGAAAACTACGCTCTTGTAAAGGATACCGCAAAAAAATGCGGGATTTTGCTTGAAGATTTGGTGAAAAATCCTGAAATCATTGATAAAAACCAGAAACTCAAAGAACTTCTGCCGCCGTCAGTAATAGAAGAACTTCAAAAGAAAGGGCTTGACCCGCGGGAAAAATTCGAACAGGCTGAATTTTCCGAAGAAGTCCGCACGATCTCAGACCTCAAGGAAGGAATGATTTTGCACGGCATCGTCAGCAACCTCACCGATTTCGGCGCATTCGTCGATATCGGCATCAAGGAAAAAGGACTTCTCCACATCTCAGAGATCGCCGACAAATTCATCAGGCATCCTTCCGAATGCCTGAAACTAGGGCAGAAAGTCTCAGTCAGGATCAAAAATATCGACCTCGACAGAAAAAGAATCTCGCTTTCGATGAAAGGTCTGTAGAAACATCGTATAAGAAGATTATCTTACACAGCGGACTGAGAACATGTCATGTTTCTGACATGGAATTGATTTATAAAAACAGCCCCGGTCAGCCGTCGGATCTGTGAAAATTCAAATATCGTTTAGGAGCAAAATTCCTATTCTTCCTTAAATGTTTCGTAGAAATATTTCCGGGATTCCTTTTTATTTTCCTTGTAGTGCTTTTCAGATGAAACCGGATCGTTGTTTTCATCGTATTCAAAATCGATGCTGTATTCTTCCCATGCCGAGCCTTCAGGTTCAAGATATTTTTCCGAAACGACATTGCCGTTTTGATCGTATTCATAACCCGTCGTTCCGATTTTATACCATATTTTATCCGTGCTCTGAGTGTTTCCGTGATAGTCGTAAATGAATCTGCCGTCTTCGACAAGCCTGTCCATAGAATCATAATCCATATATTCAACAAACATCGCTCCGGCATCAGGAGTTTCCTCATCCCATTCTTCAGCGAATCTCCTTTCAACCAGATTTTCTCTTTCGTCATAAAAATAGAGTTCAATACTTCGTTGTCCGACGAACTCTTTTCCTTCCGCATCTTCAAGAGCCCAATAGAGCCTTGATTCTTCAAGTTTCCCGCTACCAGCATACTTGAAACGGGTGATTTCCCCCTTTATTATACCGTTTTTATATATTTTGTTCCGAACAGTTATTCTTCCAAATTCGTCAAATTCATAGGAATAATCCGCCATAGTGCATGAATCTTCAGAACAATAATTTTCTGTTTTTACATGGTCTGTTTCGTCATAATAAGTTTTCTCGACTCTTTTTTCTGCTTCTCCGAGAACATTAAGTTCCTGCTGGACAATTTCGCGCCCTTTTTCATCGTAAATGCTTTCAATGGTAACTTTAGTCTGACCGTCATCACTTTCAACGTTCTCTCTTTTTCTTTTCAAGGAACCGTCGGAATAATATTCCCACTCGTCGTCCAACCACAAGAATATCCCGATCAACGGATTCATTGTTACTCTCACCGGTTTCAGATTTTCGTCGTAAAAATAATCTCTTTCGTATCTGCTCATCTTCCATCCGGCACCTATTGCATCGTAGAAATTATATATGTTGTGCCAGCTCGTCACCGGAATATCCTCTGAAACGTAATAGTCGTATTTTACCAACTTTTTTGCCAGCAGTGTCCTGCTTAGAAAAGATGAAGAACCATACTTATAGACGGAAATCAAACGTTTTTTTTCATCGAACTCTTTGTAGGCAAAAAAGCGTTCTTTTCTGATTACTTTTCCTTCATCGTCATAGAAATATTCCTCCGCTTCCGGCCAGTAGAGATCTTCAAGAAACTCGTCTGCACCGGCAACATAGCCCGGGAGATTGTAATGAGTTTCCCGTTGAATTTTTCCGTTTTCATCGTAGCGGTAGTGAATGCATCCCGCTTCTTTGTCTGTAGATTTTCCGTGGCACATTTTTTCGACAGAACCGTCATCATTGAATTTG
>JAGCXM010000024.1 GCA_017961325.1 bacterium
AAAGTCTGCCGATCGAATCGGTGATGTTCACATCTATCTTCGGACCGTAGAAAGCACCGTCGCCTTCCTGGATCTCCCACGGAAGACCGGAAGCATCGAGAACTTTTTTCAAAGCGTCTTCGGCTTTATTCCAAACTTCCAGCTCGCCGACATACTCATTCGGACGGGTGCTGAGGAAAACTTTGAATTTCTCGAATCCGAAACTTCTCAGCATGAAAAGCGCGAAATTAAGAACACGCTCAATTTCGGACTCAAGCTGGTCAAGCCTGCAGAAAAGGTGAGCATCGTCCTGTGTGAACCCGCGGACACGCTTCAGACCGTTGAGAGTTCCAGATTTTTCATATCTGTAAACAGTGCCGAGTTCAGCCCATCTGAACGGGAATTCACGATAGCTCCATTTTTTTCTTTTATAGAGCATGACATGGAACGGGCAGTTCATCGGTTTTACGTAATAATCTTCACCGTCTATATCCATCGGGTTGTACATTCCTTCTTTGTAGAAACTCAGATGCCCGCTCGTTTCCCAGAGAAGGCTTCTGCCGATATGCGGGGTGAAAACTATGTTGTATCCGTTTCTTACATGCTGTTTTCTCCAGAAATTCTCGATAACCGTTCTGACTATGCCGCCGTTCGGAGTCCAGAGAACAAGACCGCCGCCGACATTTTCAGAAAATGCGAACAAATCCAAGTCAGCACCAAGTTTTCTGTGGTCTCTCTCTTTCGCTTCTTCAAGCATTTTGAGGTATTCGTCAAGAGATTCCTTGTTCGGGAACGCCGTAGCATAGATTCTCTGGAGCATGCTTTTGTTCTCGTCCCCTCTCCAGTACGCACCTGCAACTGACATGAGTTTGAAAGCCTTGACCCAGCCGGTGTGAGGAACATGAGGACCGCGGCAGAGATCAACGAAATCGCCGTGGTAATAGAGAGAAACGAACGGTTCGCCCAAATCTTCAATGATTTCGACCTTATAATTTTCACCCATTTTGGTGAAAAGCTCAATTGCCGCCTCTTTCGTGACAACCTTTCTCATGAAAGGGAATCTGCCTTTTACGATCTCGGACATCTTCTTTTCGATAGCTTCGAAATCATCGACTGAAAAACGGTGGGGAGAATCGAAATCGTAATAAAAACCGTTATCTATCGACGGACCGATAGTAACTTTCGTGCCTGGGAAGAGTTTCTGGACCGCGTCAGCCATGATGTGAGATGCGGAGTGGCGCATGATTGCAACGCCTTCCGGCATCTTCATCGTGATGACCGACATATTGCCTGATTCGACATCCGCCGTAACATCGACAAGTTTGTCGTTTATGGAAACGGCAACAGCCGCTTTTGCAAGCCCTTCGCCTATTTCACGCTTGATGAAAGAAAGCCAGTTCTCAGAAATTTCGGATTCGATTTTATTTCCGTCAGGAAGTATTACTTCAAACATCTCAACCTCAAAAGAAACATGGTAGGCCCGACTGGGATTGAACCAGTGACCCCTGCTACGTCAAAGCAGTGCTCTCCCGCTGAGCTACGAGCCCACACATGAACAAGAAAATTGCCGCGCTTTATAATCAAATCTCACCCTGATGTCAACATTTTTTCCACAAACTGATACAAATATTTGATTTCATTTGCATTTTTTCGTTTTTCCGAAGCCTTTGAAGAACTCGAACATTCTCAAAACGGAGACAACATACCGTTTTGTTTCGGGATTTTCGTAAATTTTTCCGGCAAGTCCGCCGTTTTTTTCGGTAGGTCTGCTCTCGGTCGAGTAAGTTCCGCCGTTGTAGCCTGAAAGTGTTTTCACCAAGTCTCCTTTGTTATAGGTAAGGAGAGCCGCCAGAAACTTCGCTGAACACTCAACTGCATTCCGAGGAACATTCAGCGTACCGTAGTCACATCCCAGAAGCCGCGCCGTTGCAGGCATTATCTGCGTAAGCCCGTAAGCCCCGGCTTTGCTTTTCGCGTCTGATTTTCCGCGTGATTCGACATATATCACGGCCTTTATCAGCGCCGGATCAATGATTTTTTTATCACCGGCTGCCGAAAAGTAGGGATATTTCCGCACTGTATCTTCGACAATGCAGGAATATTCCGCATCAATCAGCTTCGCGGCTGACATGTCAACGTCCGTAAAAAGCATGAAAAGCGCAGCAAAAAGCAAAATCCACCCGAATATTAAAGTCCGAAAATACTCTTTTTCTTGCTGCTTTTCTGAGAGTTTCCTTCCTTGTTTTCGTCACTCAGAAATCGGAGATACGACTCTGAGGAATCACGGTCAAACTGCTCTTTCATCACTTTCAGATCAAGGTTTTTGCGGATATGTTCAAGAGTTTCGGCCGAAATATAACCAGCCTGCATAAGGTTTGCCAGCCCCAAAGCTTCGATGTTGTCGTTTTCCCGCGCATCCTTCAAATATTCCTCGTAGTATCTTCTGAACATTTCGCCGCGCACCGCATCGTTTTTCATTTCGTATTCCATTCCGGACTCAAGCCACGCCTTGTGGACGATTTTCTGCGCACTTTCGGCATGAATGAAATCTTTTCCCGACTGTGCCGCGGCAGGAAAAAGCTCCGGAAAAACAGTGTGATTCCCGTAATTTTCCAACAGCTCGTCGTGGTAAGCACCCAGCCTTGCACTCCAATTCGATACATATTCTGCATATTTTCCGGCAAACACTGCTGATTTTCCAGCTTCATCTCCAACCGGAGAGAGAAAATCCGACATTTCCGGAAATGTTTCCTTCAACCCGTTTTCGACATCGCTCAACCACTCTTCAGCGCTCTTATTTTTAAGCTCATTCCCTATTTTCAGCACTTTCGCCGCCGCCTCCTGCCCCTTTTTAATCGTTCCAATCACATTGGCGAACTGCGCTAGATACTCGATGAAACGCTCCGTTTCTGATGCCCGGCTGCCGGCCGCAAGTTCGTTTATGAGCAGCATCTGCGCCGTAAGCAGGGCATCGGTCTCGGGACTTTCAACAACAACCTGAGCAGACAGAAAAAATGTCGCGACCAGACATAAAATAAAAGCAAAAATCTTCATAGAGACCTCCTTAAAAAAGCATCTCATCATATCAGCAATAAAAACAAATTTCAATATTTTTTAAATTAATTTAACGTCAATTTAAAAAAGCAAAAACCTTCAGCCTTGGTTTTATTTACGAGAAAGTCGCAGATATTAAAAAGAAAAGTTAGGATCGATTAGAGATAGAAAGGTTAATCTTCAGAATCGCTGCCGCCTTCTTTGGCGTCTTCGATAAGAGCAAGAACTCTGAGATAATAAGCGCTCTTGGGAGAGAGTTCCTTTTTGAGTTTGCGGAGAATTTTGTTTGCGGAACTTGCATTTCCTGCCTGAATTTCGGCATAAGCCCTGTCATACATCGCACCGGCCGTCTTTTCAATCTCTTTGAGACCGTTTAAAGCCGGCTTGCTGTCGGAACTGATATAAAGCGCTTCGAAGAAATATTTCCTTGCTTCGGCAATATTTTCGTCTTTAAGCTGCTCCATCCCCTGCGCTGCAAGAGATTCAGCCTTAATCGAATTAATCTGCTTCGTGTAAGCGCTGTACTCAAAAGTCCTGTCTCTTTCTTCCTTGAATTCCCTTCCGACCGAAGAAGAAACCGATTTTGCCTTGAGAAGGGCGTCGACTTTAGCTTTGTACTGGTTGTCGATATTGTTTTTAGCCTGTTCGTATTTGACTTTTGCTGCTTCTTCCCTCTTTTCCGCCGCTCTCAGATTCGCTTCGAGCACAGCTCTTCTCTTTGCTGCCTCTTTTTCACGTATATCCTGAAGACTGTCCACCTTATTTTCCGTCGCTTCAAGATTTGCTCTGAGTTTCGCCTCTTCCTTACCACGCTGAGCGACAAAGGTTTTCGAACTCTTTTCAAGCTGGGCTATTTTTGCATTTATCTCTTTTTTGTCGGTCTCAGCCTTTTTCTCGTATTTTGCATAAACAGCCTGTTTTTCCTTTTCTATTGCATTTTCGTTGGCCTCTTTCTTGTTTTCGTTGGCCTGTTCGAGATCGCTTACTTTCTTTTCAGCTGCCACCTTTTTGTTTTCAAGCTGCGTTGCAAGGTTGTCTTTCGCCTTGTCGGAATTTGCGTTCGCCGCCTCAAGCTGTTTTTCAAGTGCGGCAAGCTGTTTCTTTTTATCGGCGGAAAGTTTGTTGTATTGAGCCTTTCTCTTCCTAGCCTTTGCGTTTCTATCGGCTTCCCGCTTTGCGGCACGGCTTTCAATTTCTTTAAGCTTTCTTGCCTTGCTTGCATTGATTGAAGCCTGTTTTTTCTTCATATCCTTTTCAAGAGCTGCCTTTTCCTGCTCGATTTTCTTCATTTCAGCGGTCAAAGTTCTCTTCTCAGAGTCCTTTTTAGCTTTGAAAGCAGCTGCTTCCTTTTTGACATCGGCGTCTGCCGCTTTCTGGTCGGCATCTATTTTTGCAAGATCAGCCTTGTATTTCTTTTCAAAAGAAGCTGTCTCTTTTGAGATGAATTTGTCGTGACCGTCTTCAAATTTCGCAAGATCGGCCTCAGCCGCCTTTCTCTCTTTGTTGAGTCTTATCCATTGCGGATTTTTTTCATATTTTTCAATCTTGTCCTGAATTTCAAACATCTGCGATTCGAGCTTTTCAACTTTTTTAGCGCGCTCGGCCTGACCTTTGCTGTAGACGGATTCCGCCTTTTCCTCTGCCGCGCCTCTGTCGGATTCGAACTTGCGCTCGGCATCCTCTCTCTTTTTATCAGCAGATTCCTGATTTCTCGAGATTTTTTCTTCCTGTTTGTCATTGAAATCGCTTATTTCGCCGTCGATTTTGTCGATTTTGTCGGAATATGACGAAAGTTTAGCGTCAAAATCTTCGACCTTTTTGTTGAGAGCTTCTGTTTCCTCTTCAGCCTTCTTCTCAGCCGCTTCCTGATCCTTTGCATCCTGTTCCTCGGCTGCCGCTACGCTCTTCTCGAATTTTTCAGACTCTTTCTGTTCCTCAGCTTCGAATTCGCTTTCCATTTTTTCAACTTCGTCAGTAAGTTTCTTTACCTGTTTTTCAAGGTCTGAATTCGATTTCTCAAGAGCCTGCAGTTTCGTCTCATACTCTTTTTCTGCAGCTTCAATATCTGCTTTTGCCTGTTTTTTAGCCTGATTAAGCTGTTTTTTGCGGTCTTTGTTACCCTGTTTGTACTTTTCTTCGATTGCAGCGATTTCGTCTTCAATCTCTTTTTTGTAAATTTCTTCAGCCGGACGCTCGTCTTCAAGCTGTTTGTTCAGACTTTCGATTTCGCGGTCGGTTTTATCAAGTTTTTGACGGTATGTCGCATCAAGATTTTCGATGCTGTCCTTCAAAGTTTCGATTTTTTTCTTGAGTTCCCTGTCCTGTTTCTTTTCGGCTTTACGCTGTTTTTCCTCGTTTTGCTCGAACTTTTCATTGAGAACTCTCTGTTCGTCGAGTTTGCCGCTCATGGCATCTTCGAGTTTCCTCATCTCGCCGTCACGCCAAACGGAAATGTTCTTCATATCCTTTTTGACATTTTTGAAAGTACGTTTAGCCCTTGCGTAATCATCGCTTGTCGGCTCGTTGTACTTGCGTTTTTTATTGGTTTCCTTGATGAACTGAAGTTCTTTAGCACCTTTTTCCCGGAGTTCGAAATCTTTCTTTTCGACATTTTCAAGAGCTTTCGCAGCACCCGCGGAATCGCCGCTCTTCATCAGTGACTTCGCTTCATTAATAGCATCAACAATCTCGGTTGTCATATCGGCATACGCCAAATTATCCGATTTCTTGAAAAGAGCGACGGCCTCTTTGTCCTTACCTGCCTTGTATGCTTTGAAAGCCGAGCGGAGGATCTCCCTCTTTTCGCGCTCTGTCATTTTCGGAGCTTCCTCTTCCTCCGCAATCTCATCTTCGCCGCCTTCCGAGGAAAGATCGCCGGTGACTTCGTTGAGTTTGGCAGCAACTTCCGAAGCCAGGTCCTCAGGATCGACGTCACTGTCGGCATTTACAACAGGTTTTGCAACGTTTTTGCCGTTATTAGCAAAGATATGAAGCGTTACCGAATAGCCGTCATCAGTGGTTTTTATGACCGGAAAAAGAACGAAATCGGCTTTTTTGTAGGATTTTGTCTCCTTTCTTGCACAGACAAGTTTTGTGCCGCACTTTTTGAACTTGGCCGCTGCCGCATGATTAATATCGGAAAGTGTTACATTTTTTACGACATCATAGACATTTTTAAACTCTTTTGAGAGGTTTTTCGCCAATCTGGTTGAACCACTGTCACCAGCTGCCGGAACAACCGCCATTTTAGGCTCGGCAACCAAAATAAGCGAGGATGCCAAAAGCATAAAAACAATAAGTAACGATTTTTTCAACATTTTTTTCACCTTCCTATTAGTAAATAATACCAAAAAACATTCACATCCAACAAAAAAACGCGCGAAAGTTTATTGAAAGACCTTCTTTTGTCAAAAAAAATCAAACATAACTCCGGTGCAGGCTGACGTTATGGACCAAACCCATCAGCAGCATATTGAAAATCAAAGAACTTCCGCCGTATGAAAACCAGGGAAGCGGAATGCCGACTACAGGCAGAATACCAGTGACCATTCCGATGTTTACAAGAACCTGAAGCCATATGTGAGCGCATGATCCGACCAGAATCAGTGCCGAAAACTTGTCCTTCACCTTGTTCACAAGTGCTAAAATCCTGAAAAGAAGCCAGAAATAAAGCAGCAGCAGAAGAAGAACTCCTAAAAATCCGAATTCTTCGGCATAAACCGAAAAAATAAAGTCGGTATGGTGTTCCGGAATGAAACGGAGCATGTTCTGCGTGCCGCGCATGTAGCCTTTGCCGCGCAGTCTGCCGCTTCCGACCGCGATAATCGACTGTTTTATGTGATACTGCGAAGTCTGGCTGAGTTCGGAAGACTCTTCCCCCATGAGCATATAAACCAGCGAAAGGACACGCATTTTTTGATAATCGTGCAGTCCCCAGGTCCAGAGCACCGGTACCGTTACCAAAACAAAAACCGTGACTCCGAGAAGCCATTTACGGTTGATTTTCGTCGAAAGAATCATTATGCCGGCAACCGCACCGACGAGAATAGCCGTTCCCAAATCGGGTTCCTTGTAAATCAGAAAAACCGGAACGAATATTCCGAAAGCCTCAGGCAGAATATCAGGCAGATTGTAGCCGTCTTCGAGAGTCGGCTTCAAATTAAACTGATAAGCTATGAATAATATTATTGAAATTTTCGTTAATTCGCTGACCTGGAAGTTCATGAAACCGATATCGAGCCACCTCTGAGCACCACCGCTTGTCTTTCCGATAAGAAGAACCAGCACGAGCAGAATTATGTTTGCAAAGTAAAGCGGAATCGCCATTCTTTCAAAAAAACGCAGATCGGAATACGATGCGAAAACAAAAAGCACTGACGCCAGAACAGCCCAGACGAGCTGGACATAAAATTTTGAAATAAGGGCACTGCTGAGTGAAACAAGCCCCAGAAAAAGTATTGCGGCAATCGGAAGAATCAAAAGAATGTCTATTTTTCTCTTCGGAAGCAAGGCAAACTCCAAGCAAAACCAACCGGATATATAATTTTTACGCCGCCGACTTGCAAGAAATCAGGGACATTTTCTGCCGCAAAGCCTCCCCTTTTCAAACGAAAGCACAACCCTGACGAGTTCGCGGGGCCTGAAAGAACCCGAAACATTGACCGTCTGATATTTTGAAGAGGTCGACGAAAAAAGGTTTTCGGAGATCTCCTCTTCGATTATCACATCGTCCGTCGTACCGTCAAGCGATTTTTGGAAAAGTTCCTTTTTTGCCTGAAAAATATCGCGCAGAATCTTCGCACGCTCCTTTTTAATCTGTTTCGGAACGGGATTTTCCTTCTCCATAAGCTCTGCCGGAGTGCCGGAACGCGCCGAAAAGGGAAAAACATGACCGTAGGCGAAAGGAAGCGACTCTATAAATTTCACGGTTCTGGCGAAATTTTCGTCCGTTTCGCCCGGGAAACCCGTTATCACATCTGTGCCGAAAGCAGGCAGTTCATTGTAATCACTAATTATTTTATCAACAGAACGCTTAAAGTCGTCAGTTTTGTAAGGTCTTCGCATATCAAACAGGGTTTTGTCGCATCCGCTCTGCAGCGGAATGTGCCAATGCGGCAGAATCATTCCGTTTTTTGCATAATCGTGAAGCAGTTCGTCAATTTCCGGCGATTCGAGCGAACCCATCCGAACTCTGCCGACGATTTCGTAAGCCGTCCTGACGACATCGGCAAGAGTCGAGCCGTCGTTCAGATCCTTGCCGTATTTTCCGATGTGGATTCCGGTAAGAACGACTTCTTTGAAACCCTCTTCAGCAATTTTTTGCAGCAAACCCTTGATTTCACCGAGCGGAACGCTTTTCAGAGGACCTCTGAGATACGGGATTATGCAGTATGCGCAGAACTGATTGCAGCCGCTCTGGATCTTGATGAAAGGGCGGCTCCGCGTAAAAAAGGCGTCATACCGCAGGTTAGAACCGAGTATTTCGGCGACTTCCGCAATATCCGGCACGATTTCGGTATTTTCAAAACAGATCTCACCCTTTATCTTCCGTGCATAACATCCGGTGAGAATCACTTTTCCCCTTTTTTCAAGGCGCCGGATCATGTTTCTCGCCTGACTTTCGGCGGTCGCAGTGACGGCACAGCTGTTTATCACGAAGATGTCGGCATCCTCATCAACGGAAACAATCCGCACGTTTCCCAGCGATTTTTTCAGCTGATCGGTCTCGAAAAGGTTCACTTTGCAGCCGAAAGTGTAAAAAGCGACTTTCAACGGTTCTGAAAAACTCTCCATTTTAAACCCCGAATACAAAAAAAGGGCACCGAAGTGCCCTTCAAAAAATAAACTCTGAATCGCTTATTCAGCAGGTTTTTCCTCTGTTTTTCCCTCAGCAGCCTTGAAAGCGTCTGCAAGAGAAACAAGTTTTTCCGGAGCTTTTTCGATAACCGTCTCGGCTTCTTCGACGATCTTCTGATTTTCTTCGTCGCTGACAGCTTTGATGCTGAGAGAAACCTTTCTGTCGGTATCGGAAATCGATTTGATGATGACTTCGAGTTTGTCGCCAGGCTTGTATTCCTTGTTGTCTTCGAACTCGGTTTTGTGAACAAGACCTTCGATCGTGTCGAAAACTTTTACGAAAACGCCGAATTCAGCAACTTTTACGACTTCGACTTCGATTTTGTCGCCGACATTGTGCTGATCTTTGAAAATCTTCCACGGATCTTCGGTCAGCTGTTTGATGCCGAGCGAGAATCTTTGTTTCTCAGAGTCGATGTTGAGAACGACAGCTTCGATTTCATCGCCTTTCTTGTAGTATTCCGACGGGTGTTTCAGTTTTCTGTCCCAGGTGATGTCGCTGGTTCTTACCAAACCGTCGATACCCTCTTCAACACCTACGAAAAGACCGAAATCGGTAATGTTGCGGATGGTTCCCTTTACAACCGTGCCGACCGGATATTTGTCTTTGAGAAGTTCCCACGGATTCGGCTCGATCTGCTTCATACCGAGAGAAATTCTTCTGTTCTCGACATCGATTTCAAGGATCTTGACTTCGACTTCGTCACCGATTGCAACCATTTTGCCGGGGTGTTTGATTCTTCTCGTCCATGACATTTCGGAAATGTGGATGAGACCTTCAACGCCTTTTTCGAGCTCAACAAAAGCGCCGTAATCTTCAAGAGAAACGACAACGCCTTTAACCGTTTTGCCTGCTGCATATTTTTCGGTCGCGTGAATCCACGGATCGTCGGTGATCTGTTTTACGCCGAGGCTGACTCTTTCGGACTCTTTGTCGTATTTGAGGACTTTGACATCAACTTCGTCGCCGATTTTGAACATTTCGGACGGATGATTTACTCTGCCCCAGGACATATCGGTGATGTGAAGAAGACCGTCTATGCCGCCGAGGTCGACGAAAACGCCGTAGTAGGTGATGTTCTTGACAAGACCTTTGACTATCGCGCCTTCCTGAAGTTTTTCGAGAGTCGTGTTTTTGAGAGCTTCCCTTTCTTTCTCAAGAAGGTCTCTTCTCGAAATAACGATGTTGCCTTTCTTCTTGTCGAATTTGATGACTTTGAAATCGTAGGTTTTGCCGATAAGGTCGTCAACATTTTTAATCGGTCTCAAAGCAACCTGCGAGTTCGGAAGGAACGCCTTTACGCCGATATCAACTGCAAGACCGCCGTTGACTTTCGCAATGATCGTACCGTTGACAAGAGTTCCGTCCTGGAACGCCTTTTCAACAACTTCCCAGACTTTGAGCTTGGAAGCCTTCTCTTTGGAAAGCGACATGCCTCTGTCACCGTCCCAGTTCTCGACAACGACTTCGATTTCGTCGTTTACTTTGAGATTTGCAAGCTCTTCCGGCGTGAATTCGCTTGCCGAGATAACGCCGTCGCTCTTCAGACCGACATCAACGATGATGACATCCTTTCTGATTGCGCGGACGATACCTTTGCGGATTTCTTCGCTCGAGATCTCTTCTTTCTTCGGAAGATAACCTTCAAGCAGTTCTTCAAAATTTTCCTGTGACATACTAAAAAACCTCCTGTTGTTTTTTCACTGCCAAAAAAAATTTTTGAGCAAGTGTGGCGGGATTATAAAAAAAGGTTAAAAGTTGTCAATAAAAAAATTATTGACTTAGACGAAGATTTTTAGTTAGATGACGTGCTTTTTTGTTGAATGTTCTTAATTGGAGGAAATTTTGAGAAGTCTGAAAGTTGTTTTATCACTTTTTATCGTTTTTATGACCTTTATCGCGGCTGCTGCCCAGAGCGCAGCGGTATTTCCGATTGTCACGAAGGAAGACGACCGCCTGGCTGCGGAAGAAATCTATACTGCGGTAAAGGATGTTCTTGGAGAAATCAAGGGTGCCGAAGCGAAGGCATTCACAGACCTGATCGGCACGAAGGCTAAAAAAGAGCTTGCAAAATGCGGAGATCCGGCCTGCCAGAAGAAACTGGTTTCAAAGGCTAACAAAAAATCCGATTTCTACATTTTTTCAAAGATGAAATTAGTTAAGAACTCCGGAAAAACCATTATTGAGACTTATCTCTTCGACGGAAGCGGCAGCAGTCTTGACAAACAGAAAGTTGATTTTCCCAAAGGTGCTTCTGCTGAAAAAATAGCGGGCAAGCTTGCGAAAGTCTGGACGAAAATGCTCTCTTCGCAAAAAGCACAACCTGACGAAGAGGAAGAAGAGGAAGAACCCGTAAAACCCGAGAAACAGTTCAAACCTGCCAGCAAGGATACCGATGCAGCAATAAAAGCCGCTCTCTCCGCTTACGGCGAAGGTGATCTTAAAGGTGCCGAAAAGGCTCTGGATGATGCTGCGACGAAAGACGTTCAGGCGAAGGAACTTAAAGCAAATATCGCTGAAATCGCAAAGTTCACCCAGCGCGCAAACGCCGCAATCAAGGCGAAGAACTATGACGAAGCCATTCCTATCATAGCAAAAGCGGAAAAACTTGACGCCGACATTCTTGAAATGGGTGCAAGTTCGAGATACCGCGTCTACAAAAAGGATTCCGTAGAAAGAGTCATCTATGCCGACCCGACCGAAAGGGATCTTCAGATCGTAGACACTGTTCATTCTAAATTTGAAAAACAGCGTGAAAAGCTGAGAAAAGAAAAAGCCAACGCTGTCAGCGAATCGGAATTATGGCTTAACACGAGAATCCGCGAACGTGAAGAAAAGGTTAAAAAATACGACGAAGATTCCAAGGCCGCAAAACAGCTTAAAGATGCCGAATACGCCGAACTCACCAAAAAAATCAAGGAAATGAAATATCAGTGGGAAAAGGATGACAGCGAAATCGAGCAGAAAATCGTCGAAATAGAAAACAAACTTACACTTTACGAGCAGAGGGAAAAAGGCGTTGTCAAGGTTTCCAACGTCAACAGATACGAAAAAGAGATGGAAAAAGAGATGGCCGACACCGATAAAAAATACGGTGACATGCTCAAAAAGATGAGAACCGAAAAGGAAGACCGCTACAAAAAGCAGAACGACGAACTTGAAGCCGGCAACAAAAAGACGGAAGCCGAAGTTCTGAAACTCGAAGAGAAGAAAAAATCGAATGATGAAAAAATCGCCGAACTCGACAAGAAAATGACCGCCGAGCAGGAACAGTTCGATGAGAACGAAAAGAAGATCATGGCGAAAAACGAAGAAATCAAGATGAAGAACGAAGACGAAGACCGTAAATACAAAGTCGAAGTCGAAAAAGAGTATCAGGCGAAGTTCGACGAACTCAACAAAAAACTTCAGGATTACGATGCTCAGGAATCCGAAGAGCGCGAAAAACTGAAAAAATATGACGCGGCTACCGAAGAATATATGTTCAAAAACGCCGAAGTCATGCAGAAGTATCAGGAAGATATCGAAAAGGAACGTGCTGCAGCCGAAGCTGAATGTGCAAAGAACAAAGAGGCAGCTTTCGCAGATGCCGAAAAGGCTTTCACCGAAGAACTTGAAAAACTGAATAAGGAAAAAGCCGGCATCGAAGCGAAAATCGCCGAAAAAGAGACTCCTGCCCTTAAAAAACAGCTTGATGCAGCTGAAAAGAAAATCTCAAAACACGAAAGCGGAAAAGAAAATTTCGTCGTCAAGAAAATGGCTGCAGTCGAACAGGCATGCGAAAACAAGAGCATGGAAATCGACATGAAACTCGCCAAGAAGAGCGACGAACTTAACAAGGACAACACGAAATATCAGAAAAACCAGCAGGCTGAAAAGAAAAAGGCTGAAGCGAACTTCAAGGCTTTCCAGCAGAGAAAGGACGCTTTCAGAAAGAATATCGACAGCCAGATTGCTCAGGCCCAGAAAGAGAGAGACCGCAAGATAGAAGCCCGCGAAAAAGAGCGCAGCAGACTGTCTGAAACATGGAATGCAGAAGCAGCGAAAAGGCAAAGAGACCTTGAAAACAAGCAGAGAACTGACAAAAACACGAAAGAGCGTCTCGTAAAAGACAACGAAAAGAACGACTCCCAGATTGCAATAATCAACGCAAAATGGGCTGACAAAAGCGACGACATCAAGATAAGAAATCAGGAAAGCAACCAGAAATACGAAAAAACCTGGCAGGAAAAATACGACAAGACCGAGACCGAATACAAGGAAAAGAAAGAAGAAATAGAAAACAGATACGCCGCTAAACAGGTTGCCGACAAAGACGCCCAGAAAATGCAGAAGGAAAAATGGGAAGAGGAAGTTCAGAAACTGAACGACGAAAAACAGAAAAGAAAAGAGGAACGTCAGGCTATCCTTGCGGACGAACAGGCAAAATGGAAAGAAAAAACTGAAAAATGGGAGGAGGAGGAAGCTCGCAGAAAAGAGGAAAAAGAGCAGTTCTCCAAAGATCTGAAGAAACTTGCAGCTGAAGACAAGAAAGAGGCTCAGGCTAAAAAGAAAGAAGCCAATCAGAAATATGAAGAAGGGATGAAAGCAATCGACGAAAAGGAACTCGAACAGGTAAAAGCTAAATTCAAACAGGAATACAAAGTCGCAAAATCGAGAGAAGTCGTTGATGTCAGAGCTTCGCAGAACATTTACAAAACCAAGGCTCAGGCTTATGCGCAGAGCGGACTTCAGAAGCTCAATGAAAAGGATCTCATCGGCGCACGCCGTTCGTTTGCGGAAGCTCTGAGAATCGACCGCGACAACCAGATCGCCCTCAACGGCATGAATTCGATCAACGACACGGCAAAATCGATGTACTGGGAAGCTTACGGCAAGAGAGAAACGGACAAGGCAAAGGCTAGAGAGATTTTCACCCTTCTCACCAAAACCCTGATGCCGTCTAACGAATTCTTCCTTAAAGCAAAAACCGCTCTCGAAGAACTTGAATAAAGGGGTAGAAAATGGAAAATTCTGTTGCACCGGTAATCATCAAAGGTCAGTATAAAGGCTGTTTGCGCAATGAAATGACCCACCTTAAATCGCAGAACACCATTATGACCGACGCTCCGACAGACAACCACGGCAAAGGTGAAGCTTTTTCACCCACCGACCTTGTCTGCGGTGCCTTGGCGGCATGCATGATGACGATTATGGGCATCACTGCCCAGACTCACGAATTCGATATTGAAGGTGCCGCATACGAAGTAAAAAAGACTATGGCTGCCGATCCGCGCCGCATCGGGCGTATCGATATCGTCTTTAATTTCCCGCGTCACGACTACACAGACAAACAGAAGGCTATGCTCAAAGCTGCGGCAGACACCTGTCCGGTAGCAAAGACGCTGAGCAGCGAAGTACTCGTAAACATCACAATGAATTTCTAATCTTCAAGTCTCAACTTTTTATCTGTTCCGATAAATAAATCTGAAAAATTCTGACAAACGAATTGATTTTAATGTTAACTACTTATTTTTACTGCCCAGATTACCTTCAGCCCAGTGTTTCCGGCAAAGGGCAACGTAACTTTCGTTGCCGCCGAGCATAACCTGTTCGCCCTCTTTTACGACTTTGCCGTCAACGACTCTGGCGTTCATGATAGCTTTTTTCGAACACCAGCAGACGGTTTTGATTTCTTCGATAGTGTCGGCCATTGCAAGAAGGCGTTCGCTTCCAGGGAAAAGATTGCCAGCGAAATCGGCGCGAAGACCGTATGCGATGACTGGAATGTTGAGTTCGTCGACAACGCGGCACAGCTGCATGACCTGACCGGAAGCGAGGAACTGCGCTTCGTCGATTATCACGCAGTCGATTTTCTGAGCTTCGTTCATTCTGCATATTATTTCGAAAGCGTCGTCGTCAGGACGGAAAAGATAAGCCTTTTTCGCAAGTCCTACCCGGCTTCTGACTATGTCGATGCCGTCGCGCGTATCGACCGAAGGCTTGAAAATGACGGCGTTCTGCCCGCGTTCGAAGTAATTGTATTCGACCATGAGGGCGTTTGAAGTCTTGCTTGCCCCCATTGCGCCGTATCTGAAGTAAAGTTTAGCCATAAATCATTCTTCGGTTAGTCGATGCTGTTCCATTCCAAAGGCTCGAGTTTATAGCATTTCCCGTTTTCGACTTCGTTGTATATGCCGTTTTCTTCATCGATTGCGAGTTCATAAAAAAGAACTGCCGTCGTATTGATTTTCAATTTCGTATAGTCGTTTGCGTCAATGTCTTCAATGTGGAAAGAGCCGCTTTTTGCGATATAGTTCTTTTTAAACCACCACATGCTTGCATCGAAATCCGTGTAGAAGAAAACACGTGTGCCGTTTTCAGCATTAGGATCGAGATCTTGCAGGGAAATAGTTTCGCCCTTGAGTTCGGTAACGTTTTTGGTGAAATAAGCCTCGATGAAAAACAGAGGCGGTGTATCGTCTTCATAAGTTTCCGAATCGTAAAACCAGATATCGATTTCATTGACATCCGTATTCCGGACGTCCGTCGATTTGTAAACAATCGTTTCGCAGCTGCCGTCGTCTGTGACTTCATTGTTATCGCCGGTACCGGTGCCGTCTTCATCGTTTGTCTGTTCTTCTGTATCGGTTGCTTCCTCATCATCGGGTAAATCCGGCGTGCTGTTTTCTTCATCCGTTGCGGAACCGGTGCCGGTGTTTTCTTCATCCGTTGCGGAATCGGTGTCGGTGTTGCCTTCATCCGTTGCGGAATCACCGGTATCGCTGTCCGAATTGTTGACGGTATCGCCCGTGTCGGTTTCGTCGCCGCTGTCACCGCATGCAACAAAAACCATCATTGACAGGACAAGAAGCGTGATTGTTAAAAACTTTTTCATGATAGCCTCCCCGAAAGTTGAACAAAATAAAAACGGGCAATCTTACCGACAAATCAAAAAAATTGAAGTTTTCAGCGTTCAGACGGTAACGAATTCTGTCAAACCTTTTCTATCGTGATTTTGACCGTCGCGTGATAGATGAAAAAAGCGACTATGCTTGTAGTCGAAATCGCCGTAAAAATGCCGTTCACACCGGCAATCATGCCGCCGATCCAGACTGCAGGGATCAGGATGACTATCGTTCTGATGAAGTTCAGCATCGTCGATCTGACAGGTTTCTGGAGGCCGTTGATGACGTTTATGCACATAATCGAAGCTCCTATTGCGGGGAAAGAAAGCCCGATTATCAGCATATAATTCATTATGTACTTGAGAACTACCGGATCTTCGGTGAACATCGCCGCGATATTTCTGCGGAAAAAGAGAAAAACTATGAGCATGAACGTTCCCCAGAAAAGAGCGAAAAGTTCAGAAATTTTAAGTGCAGATCTGACCCTGTCGATTTTAGCTGCGCCGTAATTCTGACCGGTAAACGGGAGAAGAACGCTTGAAAGCGAGAAAATCCCCATCAGAACGAGTGAGTCTATTTTTATTCCGGCACCCAATGATGCGACCGCTTCGTCGCCGTAACCGGCAGTGATTCTCGTTACAATCGCATTCGAAATCGGCATAAGCATAAGAGAAAGAGAAGTCGGAATACCCAGAATCAGCACTTTTTTCCACGAATTGAGAATAACAGGCAGCCTGAGTTCCGAAAAGTCAAACATTTTCATCCGGAAGTGCATGAAACTTACGACCAGCGCCGCACTTGCGAATTTTGCGATCATAGTGGCGAGAGCGGCTCCTTCTATCCCCATCCTCGGGAAAATCCACAGTCCGAAAATAAGGAGCGGATCGAGAATTATGTTGATAACGACGACCGTAAGCATGATAAGCCCGGGGGTTTTAGTGTCGCCGGTCGCACGGATCGCGTTGTCGATAACCATCGGAACAGCTCCCACGGGCATTCCGCAGCAGCATATCCGCATATAGCGGAGAACGAGTTCAAGTGTTTCGCCTTTCGCACCGAGAGCGCTGAAAATCGGCCTTATCGTAAGAAGTCCCGCAACGCCGAAAAAAGTTCCAAGGCAGATGATGAGAATGAGACTGTCCGTAGATATCCTTGTGACCTCGTGGTGGTTTTTCTGACCGATCGCACGAGAAATCACGGCGCTGGTACCGAGTCCGATCCCGAAAAGAAAGTTGTTGACGAGCATAACTACCGGAAAAGTGTAGCTCATAGCCGCAAGTTCGAGCGTTCCCAATTTTGAAACGAAGTAGGTATCAGTCAGATTGAAAGCGGTCATCGCGATATGACCGATGAGCATCCCCATAGCCATATAAAAAAGAATTTTCGGAATGGAACCTTCGGTGATGTTTTTCTTCATATCTCTCCGTTTTCAAACTTTTTCAGCGTTTATTCCGCAAAAAGCGGATAATTTTAGGGATAAATTAAAAAAAGGCAAATTTTGGAAGTTCCTTGTCACTATAAAGCGGAATGTGTCCTTTTTGTGAGAAGTTTCATTTGCAAAAACCGCCGAAATTCATAACATAGCCTGTTTGTTTAGCAACTTCCTGCGGAGGCGGTCATGCGGAAAATCTTCTCGTTTTTAGCGTTATTATTCTCTTTTACCTTTCTTTTTGCCGGCTGGGGTCCGGAACTCTGTGAAGACAAGACCTGTTCAGGTCACGGAAAATGCAAGGAGGACGGAAAAGACGAATGGTGCGTCTGTTATGAAGGCTATATTGCAAAAGGAATGAAGTGCGTTCAAGGCTGCAGCGGCGTTACGTGCAGCGGTCACGGAACCTGCTCAGTCGTCAGCGGTTCGGAAGCGTGCAGCTGCGAAGCCGGATTTCATGCTTCCGGATTGAATTGTATCCTGAATGAAGCTTCGACGTCGGACACTCTTGCGATACTCAACGAAAATGAGTGCTACGGCACCGGAAACTGTCATTACAGGTTTATTTTCGCGACGGATGCCTTGCTCGTTGTTTTAATTTAAATTATCTTTATAATGACGATGTGTTCGGTTCGATGGCGGCAAGAGATGAAAAAAAATAATGAGAAATATGAAAGGAGTTTTTTTATGCAAACGAAAACGCAATGGTTGGAAAACTTTCGTTGTTATGCTGAAAAAATGGAAAGATCTTTATTCACATCACAGAAAAGCAAGAAAGATAAGACAAGTGAAATAAACAAACTTATCAAGTCTTACAGTGATGAAAAAATATTACTTGTTCAAAAACAAGCGATCTCTGAAAAATGGGATAATGAACGCTTGCTTAACGAAATACTCAAAATAACCTATGTTTCATATGTTGTAATGCTTGAATGCAGAAATAAATTGAGAGCTTACGAGTATATGGATTTTTCTCGTCGTATAGGTGAATTTTGGGAACCTTTTTGTAAACTTGCTTTTAAATATCCTCTCAAGAAATTGCAGATTATAGAACCTCGTAATTTTGAACAGGTTAAGCAGAATATCAAAAGAAATGCAACGGAATATATAGATTCGTTGGAACTTTCATATGAAATAAAAGAAGAACTCAAAAAACTTTATGCAATTCCTTGGACACTAGTTAATAGCGGCGGAATAGACCTAGCTTTGGATTTGCATTTTAAGCAAGGTGGAATTTGTTATAATTGCGATTTCAAAAGCGGTTTTCATTCAAATGAAAAAGGTAACACGAACAGATTGTTGCTTGTCGCCAGTATATACAAATATCTGGGTGAAAAAACATTGTTGTTCGTTAGAGAAGAAAACAATAATAATTATTTTCAAACATTGAAAAATTCAAATTATTGGGAAGTTTATTGTGCTGCTGATTGTTATTCGGCAATAAAATCCTTTACAGGATTTGATATTAGAGCATGGCTGAACAACAATGTCAATTGGGAACAAGATATTAGTCAAGAATTGAAAACTCATCTCCAAGCAAATGGTTTGCTAAAGTACTTGACATGGTGATTGATAAAGAGTATGTTGTCTTAAGGTTTGTCTTAAGCTGAATCTTAAGGAGGGACACCCATGAAAGATATTTTTTGTTCTTATTATACAAATTCAGATGAAATAACCTCATATATGGTTAATCGTCTTATGCTTTCAAACAATGATGTTGTTTTAGAACCTTCGGCAGGTGAAGGTATTTTTATTGACGAAATCTTAAAGAACGATATTCCTGTACAGATTGATGCATTAGACATTGATAAAAAGGCTATTTCTACTCTTAAAAGAAAATATCAAGGAAACAGCTCAGTCACTGTCAGAGAAACCGACACTCTTCTTGATGAACATCTTGATGCTTTTGGCATTCCAGAAATATGGCTAAAAAAAACAGATACATTGGTGGATACCCAACTTGACTGTTTTGAAATTATTGGCGGTCATTACGATAAAGTTATCGGGAATCCCCCCTACGGCGCTTGGCAGGATTACGAAAAAAGGGATTTGCTTAAAAAGAAGTATCCCGGACAATATGTGAAAGAAACTTATTCATTATTTTTGCTTCGCTGTGTGTCCGTTCTTAAAACCGGTGGACGTTTATCTTTTATTATTCCTGATACTTATATGTTTTTAAATTTGCATTCAAAATTAAGGAAACTGTTACTGACATCAACAAAAATAGAGGAAATAATAATATTCCCGTCAAAATTCTTCCCAGGTATAAGTTTCGGTTATTCCAATTTGTCAATTATAACACTTGAAAGGACGGAAAAAGAAGTTGCTCTTGACAATACTATTAGAATTGTTAAGGGTTTTCGCTCTGTGACAGAATTCCAGTCGCTATGCCTTAAAGAAAAGTTACCCGCGCATTTGTCTACATATATGCTAAAACAATCAGATGTTTTAAATTGCGAGCAGCATAGGTTTATTCTTGCCGATACTAGTGTTACTGACACAATAAATAAGGCCTCTACTTCCCTTGGAGATGTTGCAGATGTAGTAACGGGATTTTACACTGGAGACAATAAAAGATTTATTCGGGTGCTTGACG
Organism: bacterium; assembly: GCA_017961325.1. Taxonomy (GTDB): domain Bacteria; phylum UBP6; class UBA1177; order UBA1177; family UBA1177; genus UBA1177. Next base: position 19,803 of record JAGCXM010000024.1, read on the forward strand.
ATAATGTAAAAGGAAGTAAAGGGTATGATAAAATAGATCCGTCTTTGATATTTCCATGTACTTCTATTAGTGGAATTGAAGATGTTTCCGAAGGATATGTTCCTTATGTTAAAAGTGCTTCAAGTAATCGATATTACAGGCCAAACGACGAATGGTTCGTTAGGTGGGACAAAGAATCAATAGATTTCTATAATGGTAATAAAAAAACCCGTTTTCAAAATTCATCATTTTATTTTCACACTGGAGTAGCGATTCCTATGGTCAAATCAAGCAAAATAAGAGCTTTCTTGCTTGAAAATCGTGTTTTTGACCAATCTATAGTTGGTATATTTCCTAAGGACTGTTCAAAACTTTATTATATTTTAGCCATTATGAACTCAGACATTATAAATAGTCTGATTCACACTATTAATCCTACAGCTAATAATTCTGCAAACTATGTAAAGCAGATACCATATTTTGAACCATCACAAGAAATTATGGATGAAATTAGTGATAAAGTTAAAACAATCATTGACTATTATAGACAAGGCTCAATTTCTGACGGAGAAACCTTGCATCGTGAAATAAATATTTTTATCAAACAAATATATGATAAATGTTTGTAGTTTTATACTAAATTCCACATTAAAAATCGCAACACTTTCAAAACAGACAACCGAATATGACAAAATCGGCCGCGCAGTCAGAAGCTGCCAGTTCGACGTTGCGCAGCCTTCAAACAAAAGGTGCATAGAGACTGAGCATGACGCATTTGGAAACATCGTGAAAAAAGAAGAAGCGGTTTATGATCAAAACAATCAAAAACGAAATGATGTTCATGGCGAAACCCGTGAAATCACCTATGACCATAGAAACAGACCGCTGACAGTCACGGTTGACGGACTTAAGACCGAGGAATATTCATACAACAACGGTATTACGGGTGGTAATTATTTTGGTTACGACACAATCAAAAACAAATATAAGGATATCGTTCCACTCATAACCTACAAAGACAAATGGGGCAGAGCCGCGAAAAGCGTTGATCCGTTCGGAAACGAGACGGAAACAACTTACGAAAGCAGCTATTCAGACAATATCACTTCACAAATTACGACGACTTCATCAAGTGTAAAAACAGCTGAAACGACATGGACTTACGACGATCTGGACAGGAAATTAACAGAGACAAGAAAGCAGTTCATTCCCGGTTCGGAAAGTACGACAAATGTAAATCATGTGACCTACTGGGATTACGACAGCATCGGCAATGTCGTTTCAGTCGAATCGAGTGACGGCACGAAACAGACTTATTCCTACGACACCCTGAACAGGCCTGTAGAGACGGTAAATTATGAAAAAATCAATTCCGAAGATGTTAAACCTCGTCTTCCAAAAACTTCTACGACAACACAACAGGCAGGCTTTTCCGCACGGAAACAACAAGAAACAGTCAGACTATAACGGAAGACTACGGTTTCGACACTTTCGGGCGTGTCACAGCTGTCAGAACAACCGATCCGGAAAATTCTTCACGTTACCGCGTCAAATTCTACAACACGGGAGGACAGGTCATCTGGGAAGCTGACGAGGAATCTGATGCCGATACCCGCGACTACGGTGACTTGGGCCTTTGGCATGTCGAAATCGGGAACCAGAAATATTACACCTACAATGCATTCGGCGATCTTGAAAAGACTGTTTACGTGATGACCAACAGCGGCAGAGGACTCAGCTCTCCAGATCTCAATCCGTGGCTGAATGACAGTCAGATCACGACGAATTTCACTTATGATATTTTCGGCCGCATCACATCAAGGACAAACGACCGTTCGGGTGTTACGGAATACAGTTATTATGATAAAAACACTGGAACAAGCCACAGTCTCAACAAGCTAAAAAGCATTCAGATCTCTCCGGCACCTACAGACAATGATACAGGGTATCAGGATTCAGACAACAGCACTCAGACATACACTTACACCTATGATGACAAAGGCGATGAAGCGAGCGTTGAATACAAAGAGGCAAAAGCTAACGAGAAAGAAGAAGATTATTTAATGACTGTCAACTTCACCCGCGACGATTACGGCAGAATAATCAGCAAAACGTCTGACGGCTCTGTTCCCGTAACGCAGACATTTACCTACAACATGAGGAACCTTCTTGAAACGGCGACAGACACAGTCGGCAACGCAGCCGCAACAAGTGTTACAAGGCTTTACGATTCCTTCGGCAATCCGTATTCGGAAGCGGTCACGGCAAACAATGTCACAAAAACCGTTTCCCGCCGGATGACAGATGCAAAAACCTATCAGTTCACCTATCCTGACGGCAAAACTCTCCGCAAAACTGCGACAGGAAACGATCTCGATTCAATCGAATACAACAATTCTGAAATCGCCGCATACAGCCGCGCAAACGGCGTTCTCACCGCAGTCACGAAAGGTCAGAACCTGACTGAAACCTTCAGCTACAACACTTGGAACCAGCTTGCAAACCACACGATAAGCAATGCACCGAACAACGACATTTACAAGATGAACTACGGCTATTCCCGCGGCTGGCACTTAGTCGAAAAAGCGGACGGCATAAAGCATACTTCGGATAAGTACACCTACGATTCATACTACCGCCTGAAAGAAGTCAAATACGATTTTGTCAACAATGCAGCGACCAGAACCGATAACTTTTATCAGGATGGCGTTCACAACATCGAGCAGAGCACCGAAAACGGCGTAACCTACGCATGGGGCGTGGATAAACTCAATCGTTTGCGTGAAAAGGAAATCGGCGGAATTACTGCAGTCACATACAAATATGACGAGCGGAACAACATGATAGGAGAAGACTTCGACGGAAGTGAACCCGCTGACATCAGCTACATTTACGACGACTTGAACCGCCTCATCGAAGTCAAAGACGGCAGCAATCAAACAATTGCAACTTACACCTACGACGCATTCAACCGCCGCATAACAAAAACCGTAGGAAACACGACAGAAAGATATTCCTATGACGACTGGGACATTGTAGAAATCGCAACAAATTCAGGTAATTATGCAAACATCATCGATTCCGGCACTGACCGACACATTGCAATCGAAGTCACCTCAAACAACATCTCAACACTTTATTATTTCCTGACCGATGAACGCGGCAATGTGACGGCCCTCACCGATGCGAACGGCAACATCCTTGAACGCTACAGATACCGTGTTTACGGCGATTTTGAGATCCTTGATTCCCAGTTCACACCGAAAAACTGCAACAACCAGACCTGCTACGCAACCAACCTGCACAATTTCCTCTGGGGCGGCTCGCTCTATGAGCCCGAAACCAATCTCTACTGGATGCGCAACCGTTATTACCACATCGATATGCACCGCTTCATCAACCAAGACCCCATCGGTATCTGGGGAGATGCCAACAACTTGGGCAACGGTTTTGCTTATGTCGCAGGAATGGTCATCGAAGCGAGTGATCCGACGGGGTTAACAATAATGTATTTAAATAAAGAGAGTGAGAAGAATAATGATTCAGATTATCCATTTAAAGCATGCTCTCCAGAACAAAGAGCTCTAATCAAAGCGGTTGTAGATAATAATTCTGTAGCAGGAGAACTGTGGAATGAAGCAAACACTGATCCAGCTATAGTATATATTGGATGTGCTAATAATTCTGGTAGTTTTACAAAAAAATATGGAAAAGATTATCGGATTAATATTGGTAATGAAGACCTGTCGTTGGTAGAAAGATTGGTTCATGAATTAACTCACCTTCTCAAGCATAAAAATATAATTAACGATAAAGACATAAATTTATTAAAGAAAGAATTGGCAGAATTGGAAAAAGTTACAAAGGGAAAAGATAAAGAAAAAATAAAATAATTGAAAAAAAAGATAGCGGAACTTGAGCAGGAAGGAAAAAAAGCAGAAAAAGAAGCTGTGGAAAATCAAAATAAAGCAAAAGATGAAGAAGATGAAAAAAATAATGACGAGGAAAAGCAATATCCCAACGACCCAGATTCTTCAGAAGACAAAAATCAGTCATATTTTGCCAATCAGTTCATTAAAAAAATCCTTGAAATGCATGAAAAGAAAAATTTCTTTGAAATTATGGATGAAGTTGGTCCTGTCATAAAATACAACGATGATGGAAGAAAAGTTTTTGTGTTTAACCCGTTCTACAGAGGTAAAGATCCAATGAAACAGATATTTTGGAATATACAGAATGCCGACGGAACAAATGGTTTTGTAAGAAACCCGTTCGCCCCAGGTGCTGAATATGGATATGATTCAACGACTCACGAAAAGTGGCAACAGTCTGGTTTTATTCAGCCGAATGTAGACCCTTATTCAAATTTGCAACAAAGTGGTTTTATACAAACAAATATTGATCCATATTTTAATTAGGGAGTAACACAACATGAAGAGATTGATATTTTTATGCCTCTTTGTTTGTTTTTCAGGCTTTGCTTGTGCAAAAAAAATAACAAGTGAGAATTTTCAAGAAACCAATGTGAACATGTCAGAAGAAGCTATTCTTTTTGTTTTGGATGATGACTTAAATTATACGCTTCTTGATAAAAACGGGCAACCTGTATTGACTCCTATTTTGAAGAGTAATTTTTTTGCTCAAGGAGAATTCACCATTCTTTGGAAAGACAAAAACTTTTTTATTGCTAAACAGTGGAAAAGCAATTCGATTTGCATGGATTTTGAAAATGATACGGGATTATACGCTTTTCGGGATAATCATAATAAAACCAAATATGGGTTTGAAAAATTTAATAAAACTGTAGTTATCCCTGCTTCTTTTGATTATGTTCTTCCGTTTTCTAATGGCATAGCCGCTGTAAAAAAGGGTGATAAATGGGGATATATTAACAGTTCTGGAAAAGCCATTAGTGATTTTTTATTCGACGACGCCAATTCATTCCATGGTTTTGTAGCCATAGTTGAAAAGAATGACAAGAGTTTTTTGATAGATTCATCATTTAGAAAGATAATGGAAATACATTCGAAGTATAATATCAGAGAATTATCATCAGATGTTGTCGTTTTAGAAGGGTTTCTTCCAAACAAACCGTCAATTCTTATTTCAAAAAGTGGTTCTGTGTTAGTCGATGAATCACGGAATTATTATAAAATTTATAATGAATCAGACAGCGTGATTAGAGTTATGAAACATAAAAATGGAGAAAGTTTATTTGGATTCATTAATATTAAAGGAGAAGAAATAATTCCAAGCATCTATGAAATTGCCAAAGATTTTGTTCATGGACTGGCTGCAGTAAAAACAACAAAAGGATGGTCTTTAATCAACAAAGAGGGAAAAGCACAATTTTTATTTCTTGAAGTAGAGAATATAGAAGTTGTTAATGACAAGACAGCACTGCTATCGAAACCGAATGGAAAATATTATATGTTGAAGATAGATACAATGAAGGAAAAGGAACTCTCATATAAAAAAATTGCAGTTCGTCACAATCCTGATTTGCTTGTCGGAGAAAAAGAAGACGGCAAAAAAGATTTACTGAACACAGAGGGCGAAACTATATTTGACCACACTTTCGATAAGATCTCTGCATTTCAGAAACAAAGAGCTATTGTTGTTTTTGAAAATAAACAGCAGATAATTGATGATAAAGGCAATGTTTTGAAAGAATTTCCTAAAGATACCAAAATTATTTTTATTAATAAATTGCCTATATGTGAGTAATTGATGAAGGCAAATACAGGCAACATCGCTAAGACCGTTTCACGCAGGATGACCGACGCAAAAACATATCAGTTCACCTATCCTGACGGCAAAACTCTCCGCAAGACAGCAACCGGAAACGACCTCGATTCAATAGAATACAACAATTCCGAAATCGCTTCATACAGCCGCGCAAACGGCGTTTTGACAGCTGTCACAAAAGGTCAGAACCTCATCGAAACATTCAGCTACAACAACTGGAACATGCTTGACAATCACACTGTCAGCAACGCAAACGCCGATGTTTACGACATGAGCTATAACTATTCACGCGGCTGGCACCTGATCGAAAAAGCGGACGGCATAAAGAACACATCGGATAAATACAGCTATGATTCCTATTACCGTCTGAAAGAAGTCAAATACGATTTTGCCAACAACACAGCTGCACGCACCGACTCATTCTATCAAGACGGAGTTCACAACATTGAGCAGAGCACCGAAAACGGCACGACATTCGCATGGGGCGTAGACAAACTCAACAGACTGCGTGACAAGAAAGTCGGAAATAATACGGAAGTCGCCTACGGATATGACCAAAGAAACAATATGATTTCCGAAGACAGAAGCGGAACAACCAACGACAGAACTTACATCTACGACGATCTGAACCGCCTCATTGAAGTCAAAGACGGCAGCCAAAATACGATCGCGGAATACACTTATGATGCATTCAACCGCCGCATAACAAAGACAGTCGGAAATACGACAGAAAGATATTCCTATGATGATTGGAATATTGTTGAAATCTCAACAAATTCAAATAATTACACCAACATCATTGATTCCGGCACAGACAGACACATCGCGATCGAAGTCACCGCAAACAACACATCAACGCTTTACTATTTCCTGACCGATGAACGCGGTAATGTGACAGCACTCACCGATGCAAGCGGCAATGTTCTGGAGCGTTACAGATACCGTGTTTACGGCGATTTTGAGATCCTTGATTCACAGTTCTCACCGAAAAACTGCAACAACCAGACCTGCTACGCAACAAATCTGCACAACTTCCTCTGGGGCGGTTCACTATATGAGCCAGAAACTAATCTTTATTGGATGCGCAACCGTTATTATCACATTGATATGCACCGCTTCATCAATCAGGATCCCATCGGAATCTGGGGCGATGCCAACAACCTCGGCAACGGCTTCGCTTATGTAGCAGGAATGGTTATTGAAGCGAGTGACCCGAGTGGGTTGGAGTATACATCCGATGATACCCTTGGCAAATCGATACTTTCTACAGGTAACGAAACCTCATCTTTTTTCCAAACTTTAAATTCTAGCGGCACTGGAAATTTAGTTATTGTTGATGATGGTAAACTTCCACAAATAAAGGATGCAGAAGGGAAAAACAGATCTGCATCTGGGGCTTGTTTTATAGATAATAATATCTATATGGAAAAAAATGTGGCAGAAAAAGGACGCAATGTTGATAGACCTGGAAATATTGGAATATTAATGGTATCGTATCATGTTTCTCCAGAAGCAATTATGGCGCATGAAATGGCGGAAAAAGCAGAATTAGAAAAGAGGCAAAAAGAACGAGCCGCAGAAAAGGCTGCTGGTAAAGGTGACGGAAAATTAACAAAAGAAGACTATGAGGCTGCGCATAAAAAGGGTATCGAAGCTGAAAAACAAGTAATGAAAGAGCAGGAAGAAAATAAAAATAGTCAAAAACAGGAAGAAGAAGAAAAAAAGAACAAAGGTGGAGAACAATATCCGAGCGATCCAGACAATTCAAACGATTCTTTCCAACAAAAACTTATGGGAAGCATGTTAGCAAAAATATTACGAAACAATGATTTTTCCATCTATGAGCGAGGACCTGTTGTCAAAATCCAAGTAGAAACTGCGTCAGGTCATCCAAAATGGGTTTTTGTTTTCAATCCGTTCTACAGAGGTAAAGATCCATTGAAAGAAATGATTTGGAAAAAGCGAAAAGCCGATGGCTCAAAAGGTTTTGTTAGAAATCCGTTTGCACCTGGTGCTGAATATGGATATGATTCAACGACTCATGAAAAATGGCAGCAATCAGGTTTTATCCAGCCAAATGTAGACCCGTATTCAAATTTGCAACAGGGCGGTGGTTTTATTCAAACTAATGTCGATCCATACTGGCAGTAGGAGGGTCGAATATGAAAAACCTAATATTTTCAATATTTTTATTGCTTGTTGCCGCGTGTGCATCCGTTCCGGCTACAACTGTTACAAAAACTGAACCTCCGAAAGCCCGCTACATTTTTTCGGACAAAAACGGTCTTTACGGTTTGCTGGATGAGAACGGAAACGAGATTGTTCCTGCCCAGTATTTGTATATAGACATCGTTAAAGAGGGTATGATCCCTGCTTTTACAATCGAGAAAGAATTTGTTTTTCTTGATGAAACCGGCAGAAAGATAAAAGACATCAGTTTTCATGATATCAATCCTTCTTACAGAGAGGATTTGCTCGCTGTTGCCGATCCTGAAACCGGAAAATGGGGCTTTGTCGATAGAAATTTGAATTACGTCATAAAGCCGCAATTCGAAGATGTCTGGAGTTTTATTGATGGAATCGCTTTAGTAATAACGCAAAACGGATTGAGGGGGATAATAGACAAAACCGGAAAATATATTGTCGTTCCTCAATTCGATGACCCGAAAGGTTACCCCTGGTACTACGATTACTATCAGGGAACTTTTGTCGTTTTAAAAGACGGTAAAACCAGGATCGTTGATGTAAAAAATGCAAAGATTCTGGAAACGGAATATGATTGGTTTTACGGAATGACAGGAAACAAAGCCGTTGTCAGAAAAGATTCTTCCGTTTATCTCAATTCATGGGAAAACAATGAAATTTTTCTCATGAAAGACCCAGACAGATCACTTCATCTTAGTAGCGAAAATAATTTGGGAAATAACCGCTTTTCTCTTGAATACATCGAAAAACGTGAAAATAAATATTATAAGCATTTTATCGTTTTTGATTCTTCAAACGGTGAAAAAATCTGCGAAAAAATCTTGGGGGATGAAGAGCCTGAAGACTTGGATGAAAACTGCAATTTAAAAGAGAAAAAGCATGATTACCCAAGTGTTGTAAACAATGGTAAATATGAAGCAGTCTGGCGTGATACCTGCGCTGAAGAGAGCTCGATTTTATTCAAACAGAACGGAAAAAAGGGGTTTCTTGATGAGAACGGAAAAGAAATTACTCCAGCAGAATATGACGAAGTTGAAGCATTCTGTCAGGGTTTGGCCTGGGTTCGGAAAGGTGAGCAACGTTTTATAATAGACAGAAGCGGTAAAACTGTTTTTGAAATAAAAACGGAATGGCGTTATGTCAAGGAGGTGAATTTTATCGATAGGGAATTTTACTACTGGGGACTTATGAGCTTTTATAAAACAAACGGATGGGAGAACAGACATTCGCTCGAAAAACGTTTTTTCCCCTATATAGAGATGTTTTTCAAGAATAATCCGCAAAGTTTATTTAAATAACTAATGAAAAAGGCAATGTAAACAGTACATGGATTACTAATGATAAAAGTTGAAGCCGATGGCAACGTCACAAAGACCGTTTCACGCAGGATGACCGATGCAAAAACCTATCAGTTCACCTATCCTGACGGCAAGACAGTCCGCAAGACAGCTACCGGAAATGACCTTGATTCCATCGAATATAACAATTCCGAAGTTGCTTCATACAGCCGCGCAAACGGAGTCCTCACCGCAATCACAAAAGGTCAGAACCTGATCGAAACATTCAGCTACAACAACTGGAACCTGCTTGACAATCACACTGTCAGCAATGCAAACGCCGATGTTTATGACATGAGCTACAACTATTCACGCGGCTGGCACTTGGTCGAAAAAGCTGACGGCATAAAGCAGACTTCGGATAAGTACACCTACGATTCATACTACCGCCTGAAAGAAGTCAAATACGACTTCGCGAACAACACGGCAGCGCGCACCGACTCATTCTTTCAAGACGGCGTTCACAACATCGAACAGAGCACCGAGAACGGCACGACATTCGCATGGGGCGTTGACAAACTCAACAGACTGCGTGAAAAGAAAGTCGGTTCAAACACCGATGCCGCATACGAATACGACGAGCGAAACAATATGATTTCCGAGGACAGAAGCGGAACAACCAACGACAAAACCTATATCTACGACGATTTGAACCGCCTCATTGAAGTCAAGGACGGCAGTAATCAAACAATTGCAGCTTACACTTATGACGCATTCAACCGCCGCATAACGAAAACCGTCGGAAACACGACAGAAAGATACACTTACGACGATTGGAATATCGTTGAAATCTCAACAAATTCAAACCTTTATACAAACATCATCGATTCCGGCACAGACAGGCACATTGCAATTGAAGTCACCGCAAACAACACATCAACACTTTACTATTTCCTCACCGACGAGCGCGGAAATGTGACGGCCCTCACCGATGCGAACGGCAACATCCTTGAACGCTACAGATACCGTGTTTACGGCGATTTTGAGATCCTTGATTCACAGTTCATCCAGAAAAACTGCAGCAACCAGACCTGCTACGCAACGAACCAGCACAACTTCCTCTGGGGCGGCTCACTCTACGAGCCAGAAACCAATCTCTACTGGATGCGCAACCGTTATTACCACATCGACATGCACCGCTTCATCAATCAAGACCCAATCGGCATTTGGGGAGATGCCAACAACCTCGGCAACGGCTTCGCTTATGTTGCAGGCATGGTCATTGAAGCAAGTGACCCGACGGGATTGGACGTACTTCTTTCTTCACCAAAAAAAATGCTCATGGATAAAACATATCAATACAGTATAGAACGAGGAGACACAAAAGAAGTTGCAACTATAAAATCTGAAATTACTGGTAATTTGGCATCTATGCGTACAGATGCTCCTGATAATATCTTAGATTTTGCAACAACAGCATCGGAGATGTTTGATCTAATTCAAGGATTGAAAACTGAAGATTCATATACTACAAAATGGGAAATATGGGAAAAAGATAAAGATATATATTTTTGGGAAACAAATAATAATGAAGTACTATGGTCAACTAAATATACCAACACTCAAACAGGCGAAACAAAATATGAGTTTGCTGATGGAACAATAATATCTGTTTCAAAACAAGGCGAGATCTCCTGTTCTGGACCTTCTTGTGGAGATTTAGGATTTCTTCATCCTTCAGAACCCGATTCAACAGATAGTGTTCAAACATATTTTGCGAATCAGTTCATCAAAAAAATATTGGGAATGCACGAAAAGAAGAATTTTCTTGAAATGATGAGTGAAGAAGGACCTGTTATCAAATATGATGACAACGGAAGAAAAGTCTTTATCTTTAACCCTTATTACAAAGGTAAAGACCCTATGAAAGAAATTTTCTGGGGCACTAAAAATGCCGACGGAACAAATGGTTTTGTCAGAAATTATTTTGCACCGGGAGCTGAATACGGGCAGGATTCAACAACTTACGAAAAGTGGCAGCAGTCAGGATTTCCACAAACAAACGTTGATCCCTACGTGCAAATTCAGCAATCCGGATTCATACAAACGAATGTTGATCCGTATTTTGATTAGGGGGCAGACATGATAAAAATTATTAAAAATGCTACATCCAATATTCTTATTGTTTTTGTTGCTGAATTTTTGGCATTAATCCTTTTGGCCGGTTTGGTATATGTAAATATTCTTTCTCCGAGTGAATTCCGAAAATATAATGTATTTTACATGTCAGGGATTTATTTTTTTACCGGTCTCTTTTTGATTAGAAAGAAATTACCTTTTAATGACATAAAAAGATACCTTGTCTTTTTATGTTCCTTTGTGGCAGGTCATCTTACGAATATTTTGATTTTTAAAGAGAAATTCAACTTAAAAACTGTGTCGCTGCTTGTTTTCTTTGCTTTTTGCGGACTTGTCGGAATTTTTATCAGAGAAAAATCATTTCCTGCAAAAAAATATGCGGTAACGGTTCTTATTCTGATTTCCTCGCTTTTGGTTTTAACTCCGCTACTTCCTTTGTTGCAAAATGTGCGGCATGAAAAAACTCTTATTGAATACATAAAAAATGACGAAACAGAAAAGGTAAAAGCCGCAATAGAAAAAGGGGCTGATGTAAACCAGACTGACGAAACAGGGGCTACCCCGGCAATGTGGGCAGCGTACAGCGGTAATATTGAACTTCTTGATTTGTTGGTGAAAAACGGTGCCGATGCAAATCACAGTGGAATTTTGAATGTAAATTCAGAAAGATTTGGTACAGTATACACCAATGCAATTAATGCAGCTGCCGGAGAAGGACAGCTCAATGCTCTCAAATATCTGATTGAAAAAGCCGATGTCTCCGCGAACACGATCGGAAGAGGAATAAGAGATTTTTTCTTGTCAGAAGAGGATATTTCAAATCCTGACGGTTTATGCAGATTCATGCAGAATTCTGACGATCCGATTTCAAAAAATATTCGAAGAAATAATTCTCTTTCATCGTTAGGTTGCGACAATGGTAAGCTTACAGATAAAAATCGCCCGTTTTTCCGCAGTGCGATTGCTGTTCTTTTTTCTGAAATGATAAAGTCAGTAGTTATAGAAAAAACGAATAATCTCACAAAAGTTTCTGTTAGCAACATAATAGATGTTGCCAACAACAGGTTTTTTGTAGATAAAATTTATGGTAATTACATAAAGACATTAAAGAATTATAAGTTTTTTGACGGGAACAAAAAAGGAGTTACACCTTTAATGGAAGCTGTCTTAACCGGCAAAAAAGAGGTCGTGGTTTATCTTCTAGAAAAAAATGCGGATCCGAATTTTCAGAGCGAATACGGTATGACGGCTCTTCATAAAGCGTTATTCAACATGCGCTATGATATCGCGAAAATCCTTCTTGAAAACGGAGCAAAAGCCGATTTGTATGCTGAAGGAACAAACGGTTTCAGAGTTTATCCAAGTTTGGAAATCGTTCCCAAAGATTGCAAACCATCAAAAACAGAACAGACGGATTTTAATAGGCAAATTATAGAAATTGTTACTCTGATGTTCAAGGCTGGAGCAAAAGCTGAGCAGTTTTCTCCGACGGTAATTGAATTGTGCCGATGCAAAAACCAGGAATTAGTTGCATTTTTGATTTCATACGGTGTCGATTCTGATTTCAAATTTGATGACGGACGGACTTTGAAAGAAATATGCGCGGAGCATGGTATCGAGATCAAAGATGAGTGGCTTAAGAAGAAAGAATAATGTCAGGAATTGATTGAAATGCTAGTTGAAAATGGAGCTGTTGAATGAAAATCTGCCGTAATTCATATTATGTGAACAAAGATCCTTTGAAAGCAATCTTTTTTGATGGTAACGATGGCACGGGTAAACCCATGATTTATAGGAATCCTTTTGTTCCAACAAATGCTGAATACGGTTACGATTCAACAACTTACGAAAAGTGGCAAAAATCAGGTTTTCCACAAACAAATGTTGATCCATATTCAAATCTTCAACAGGGTGGTAGTTTTATCCAAACAAATGTAGACCCATATTTTGAATAATAAGGGAGAAGAGAATGAACGTTTTGAACAGAAGCGGAGCTATTGTTGTCTTTGAAATATGCTTTATGATTTCTTGTTTATTAAGGTCTTATGCAGGACTCTCCCTAATAACACATGATTTCCCATCGTTGCCGACATTGTTTCTGCTTTGTGAATATTTCAGATTTTACAAAAAGAATGACTGGTATGTTTATAAGTTTTACCCAGTTGATTTTTTTGACAGAAATGCACATGTTGTAATTGTTGTGTTGGACGCGGTTATCCTTGCAGGATTAAGGTCGTTCCTATGGATTGCAATATATTGCATGGCAGCAATCTTGAACGAATTGTTAATGAGAAAATATTACAAATATCGGATAAAAAAGGATCAATTGGTAAAAGAATTATTGGGACAACAGGATTACGATGGAGAAAAAATTGTTCTTAAAACAATAAATAAAAATTTTTTCGTTAGGAACACTCCCTTTTTTCTGGTTTTGGTTTTTCTATGGTTTGCATTAGTGATGACTCATCAAGCGAAATTCTATTTTTTATCGATGATAGCGATTATTGTTTTCGCAATATATGAAGAATTTGTGCACAGAAAAAGAATAAAAAAAGAAATCGAAAAAATCTTGGAAAACATTGAATGAATAGAGGCAAAGACCCTTTAAAAGAACTTTTTTGGAAAAAGCAAAAAGCCGATGGGAGGTTAAGTCAAGTTCTTTCTGTAAAATCCGAGCCTCCATTTCAGCAACGCTCTCCTAATTCGTAAAAGTCACATATTTTTTACCGGTTAGCCATTCTTCATCCATTTCAATGAGCAATGCTCCTACAAGTCTGGCGACTGAAGCCTCGTTCGGAAAAATGCTCACGACATCGGTTCTGCGGCGCAGTTCCCTGTTGATCCGCTCTATATGGTTTGATGTCGATAATTTG
>JAGCXM010000002.1 GCA_017961325.1 bacterium
CGCGTATCGCATTCGTTCTTGACAGGATCTTCAGAAAATTCGGACTTTCTGGCAAATCGTTCATTCCGATGCTCGTAGGAACCGGCTGCGGCATCCCCGGCGTCATGGCAAGCAGAACTATAGAAAACGAGCGCGACCGCCGTATGACGATCATGACGACGACTTTCATCCCGTGCGGCGCGAAAGTTCCTTTCATCGCAATGGTCGCAGGTGCGATTTTTGACGGCTCGGCATGGGTCGCTACAAGCGCATACTTTGTCGGAATGGCAGCGATCATCATCTCCGGCATCATGCTCAAAAAGACAAAAATGTTCGCAGGCAACCCTGCTCCTTTCGTAATGGAGCTTCCTTCCTACCACATGCCGACACTCGGAAACGTTCTCCGCTCAATGTGGGAGCGCGGCTGGTCGTTCATCAAAAAAGCGGGAACGATCATCCTTGTTTCAACGATCCTCGTATGGTTCACCTCATTCTTCGGCTGGACTGACGAAGGTTTCGGAATGCTCGCCGAAGACCAGCTCGATTCTTCGATCCTAGCATATATCGGCAAAGGCATTGCATGGATCTTCGCTCCGCTCGGCTGGGGAAGCTGGCAGGCGGCTGTCGCATCGGTCACCGGACTTGTCGCAAAAGAAAACATCGTCGGCACGATGGGCATTCTCTACGGCGCAGGCGATATGACGGCTTGGGAAGCTATGGCTCAGGCATTCACGGGAATCACCGGATATTCGTTCCTGGTCTTCAACCTTCTCTGCGCTCCGTGTTTCGCTGCGATCGGCGCGATCAGGCGTGAAATGAACAACACGAAATGGACATGGTTTGCAATCGGCTACCAGTGCGGTTTTGCTTATGCAGTCGCACTTATGATCAACCAGTTCGGCAATCTGTTCACAGGCAACTTCTCTCTCTTCAATGTAATATTCATGATAGCTGCATTCGCTTGCCTTGCAGGAATGATCTACATGCTTTTCTTCAAGCAATACAGCGAAGCGACAAAACTTTCAGTTACGGCAGGTAAATAATGGGAACAATCCTTGTGCTGGCAATATTGATGGCGGTGGTTGCCGCCATCATCCTCAATCTTGTAAAAAACAAGAAACTTGGAAAATCCTCATGCGGCGGAAACTGCGGCTGCTGTCCCATGTCAGGAAGCTGCCACAGCTCGGCTCACCTGACCGTCCTTGAAATCGAAGGAATGATGTGCCAGATGTGCGAAAGCCATGTCAACGACGCGATCCGCAACAATTTCAAGGTGAAAAAAGTGAAATCGTCGCACAAAACAGGCCTCACTCAGATAACAAGCGACGAACCGCTTGACGAGGAAGAACTGAGGAAAGTAATCAAAAGCACAGGATACGGAATAAAGAGCATTGCAAAACGTTGAAAAAGTTCATTTACAAAGTGACTAACAACTCCTCCGTGTAATAAAAAAAGGGAAAGAACTTTTCGGACAAATAAACCGCACAGTCCCTCTTGATTCTTTCCCTTCGTTTTTTTTGATCTGCTCTTTTAAAATTTACTCAATAGAAAAAAATAAGAGATACCATGAGAGACAGCGACTACAAAGATTTATCGATCAGGGAATTTTCCAAAGCGGCCTCTGTTTACGAGACAGACAAAGCCGGCGTTTACAAACTGTGCCAGAAAGACTATCCGGACGTGCTTGCGGAGCTGGAAAAAGAGGATTTCAACGACCTGCTTGACTGCGGATGCGGAACAGCTCCGATGCTGACACTGCTGAAAGAGAAATATCCTGACAAACATTATGCAGGCATTGATCTGACTCCCAAAATGATCGAAGTCGCAAAGGCGAAAAACATGCCTGGAGTTGAACTTCTTGTCGGCGACTGCGAAAATCCGCCGTTTCCCGATAACTCTTTTGATGTTCTCATCTGTTGCCAGAGTTTTCACCACTATCCCAATCCGCAGCAGTTTTTTGACAGCGTTTACAGGATCCTCCGCCCGAACGGACGCCTGATCCTGCGGGATATGACATCGAGTCACTCGTTTATACGCTGGTTCTTGAACCATGTCGAGCTTCCGGTCCTCAATCTTATTGGTTACGGTGATGTCCGTATATACTGGAAAAACGATATAGAAAAACTCTGCGAAAACTCAGGACTCAAAATGGAATTTTTTGAAAAAAGAGGCTTTATGCGGCTTCACTGCATGGCAAGAAAACCGGCATAAAAAGGAGATCAAGATGGATTTGCAGTTAGGCGATGTTCAGACAACAGCACTGATTCCGCTGGCGGTGAAAGCAAGCGAAAGCAGGCGTAAAAATCCGCGTGTAACCGACAAAAAAGCCGTGGAGATCGTTGAAGCTCTCGGCATTGACATCTCAAAGTATGACAAGTTCATGTCACACGAAGGAGTTATTGCCCGCACGATCATGCTCGACAGACAGCTGAAGGAAATCATCATAAAAACTCCCGAAACAGTGGTCATAAATCTCGGAGCCGGATTCGACGACCGGTTCTCCCGCGTTGACAACGGAAAGATCCTCTGGTTCGACCTGGATCTGCCCGATGTGATCACGGCAAGAAAAAAGGCTTTTCCTGAAAAAGAGAGAGTGAGAATGATCGCCGGAAACATATTGGATCCGTCTTGGTGCAAGCCTGTTTAGGAAGCCCTTTCTGAGAAAAAAACAAAGCCCGTATTCCTGGCTGAAGGCCTTTTCATGTATCTCACAATGGAACAGATACGGACTTTTCTGAATGTCCTGAAAGAAAATTTCCCCTGCGGAGGAACACTTATCGCAGAGCAGAACAATAAACTAATGGTAAAAAACGAGAAATTTCACGATACCGTAAAAAACACGAACGCCCATTTTGTCTCAGGCACCGACTCAGGTCAGGAGATAGCCGATCTCGTCAAAGGATTCCGCCTTGTCGAAGAACACAGCTTCAACGAAGAAATGAAAAAACACAGCATACGTGGAAAGCTGTTCGCATTGCTGCTGCCCAAAATGAATGACCGCTGGGCCACATTCGAGTGGTAAGAAATTCCAAAGTTTCAGAATTTATTTTCTGTCATGGTAATTGTCATTTGAAATAGAAAATGTCGGAGCGCGGGCGGCTCGCCCGCAACTCGTCATGTTGAGCGAAGCGAAACATCTATGACCTTGAACGGAAATGGGAATTATTTTGGGGAGGTATGGCGAGACTATTATTTCTCGTAGTGTCCGAGACAACTATCTATGATGACCGTTTCACCTTCCACACGGTAAACAAGTCTGTTTGTCTCGTCAATGCGGCGGCTGTACTGACCGCTTTTGGAATATTTGAGAAGTTCAGGCTTTCCTATTCCTTCAAAGGCTCCGTTCCGGGAAATGCTTTCCAAAAGATTGTTGATTTTCTTGAGAGTCTTTTTGTCCTGCTGCTGCCAGTAGAGATAATCCGTCCACGCAGTATCAGAAAACAAATACTTCAAAACTACTCCATGGCGCGAAGTTCTTCAAGAGTTTTTGTGACTGTGCGCCCCTGCTTTGTCTCTTCCACCGATCGTTCAAGTTTCGCAAGATAAGCGGATTTACTGAGTTCGTTGTATTCAGCTTCAGAAAGCAGAACTACATTCTGATTTTTCGGGCGGGAAATCAAAATAACTTCACCGCCAAAAGCCTTTGCACAGACATCTTTAAAGTTCGTTTTTACATCGACTGCTCTTAACGCGATCATTTTAGCCTCCAAAAAGATACGTTTTTCAGTATCTATTTTAGCATCTAAAAAAGTATTTGTCAATGCAGCCTCCGATAAAAAAACAATTCAACAACAAGAGTTATCTTAATTGTAATCGTTAAAAAGTCAAATTATTTTTAGATTTTTATTTTAATAAAATTTTAAAATTTTTGTCCGTGAATTTGTAGAGACGTCATATCATGGCGTCTCAGCCCCCTCTGTCTGCGACATCTCCCCTGCATCAGTGAGCCTAAAATCGGTAGAGGCGTTTCCTGAAACGTCTCGCGAAATCAGAAAAAAATAGGTGTTCCGTCATGTTGAGCGAAGCGAAACACCTCTGACCTTGAACGGAAATGGGAATTATTTTGGTGAGTTATGGGGGCTTGGTGCTTGCCCTGCTTAGTCACAGAATCTCATGCCAATTATCGCAGAATCCGTAGTATCTCAGTGAAACAAACGGGAGTTTTTCGGATAAACTGATTATTTCATTTTTCATTGAATCAAATTCTTCCGGTTTGAGCAGACGCTTCATAATCAGCACAAAACCAAAAAGATGAGCGTTGTCAATTACACCGTCTTTTACCCTGAGCAGCGAAAGTTCTTTTTTGTTCAGCCTCGGTTTTTGCTCGAAAAGCCTGTTGAAGAGACGTCTGCCATGGGCACAGAGATTTCTGATAATCGTCAGGCTGTGCATGAAACTTTTCAATAAATCCGCTCCTTTTTTTCGAAGTCCGAAAGAATCCGCAACCGCGTTTTGTATTTTTAATTCCGAAATTGAATACAGAAACGAAATATCGGATATGGTCAATAAATCCACATAAGCCCATAGCGGAATCTGATTTTGATGCAAATCTTCAATAAAATGCTTCAGATACGGCTCATGCGGAAGACGTGCTGCTTTTTGTTTCTCTGCCTTTGCAATTATCTCGCGATACTTGACCTGATCCGAAAAATGCGCTGAATCCAAATAATCTGTGGCTCCGTAACATTTTGTAAATTCGTATGAATAAAGAGATTTCACGGCAACCTCTATCAGCTCGATATAACGTAGTAAAATATGCCTGAGTGCATGGTCAAAATCATAAATATCGACAATATTCTGGAATGTCGCGCCTTGATTGAACACATCGTGAGAACGCAAAGTCAAAGAATAACCACTGATTCTGTAATAATTGTTGCGCAAAAGAAATTCAGAAGCTCTTTTTTCGTCGGGAATATCAAGCCCCCGTCTTTTCAGAATCCCGATTTGTTCTTCGATTGTTTTGAATTCTTTAGATCCCATGCGGCGCTGAGAAAAAACAGAACGCCCCCAAGTGTGCATGTAAAACAGAGGCCTGGGGGAGAAGTTGCGTTAATAATACACAATATCTTTTCAAAATCAAGACTTTTTTGATTTCGATATAAAGATCATTCATTTTAAATGTCAAAGAAGCAAGTTTGCCAAACAAAAACATGGTTAATTTAACAAGACGACTGTAAATGTCAAATTATTTTAGATTTTTATTTAAGTATAATTTTTGAAATTTTGTTTTTGGATTTGTAGAGCCGTAACCTGATACGGCTCATTGTGCC
>JAGCXM010000003.1 GCA_017961325.1 bacterium
GACATATGTCGGAATGTCACCTTCACCTTGTTTGATCCAAGCTTCTATGGTCCATGTTTCAGAAGCAAGATTCAACAGGTCATTGTGTTCAACTTGAATTTGTGAAGATTCTCCGTCGAAAACAGCCGAACAGTAAGGTTTACATCCGCCGTTTACATAACTGTAATTTGCAATACATTTATACTGGCAAATCTCAGGTTTGCCGTCGCCGTAATGCGTTGGATAAGTCAGAGGTTCCCACACCTCTACATTGAGATCGTAGTATACTTTGTAGGTAGAATCACCGTTCCATTCGGTATATTCAGGTTTATCGCCGCATGTCTCAGTTCTGTAGCATTTTTGTGCCGAAGAATCCCATGTACCGCCGACTTTCTTGCATTTAGCCTCAGGAGAATCCGGAATTACATCATCGTCTTCTTCGCCAGCCGGTTTCTCATCCGTTGAATCATTATCTGCCGGCTCTACATCAGAAGAATCATCGTAAACAGGCTCGACATCAGAATCAGAAGAATCACCGGAATCATCAATCAAATCCGCATTTTCATCCTCGTTTGTTGAATCGGAATCATCTTCTTCAGCGTCTTCATCCGTTTCCGCCTCTTTATTGCCTTCATTTTCCGGGACCACCTTTTTGACACCGTTAACTGAATCACAAGCTGCAAAAAAGAAAAATACAAAAATCAACAGGAAACCACTGAAGCATTTCATATCATCTTCCTCCATAAAAAAACAAAATCGTATGATTATAGGCAGAATCCCTTTTTTGTATAGTTTTTTCAGTTTTCCGCTATGAATTTTTAACCTTTGAGAAAAGCAGCGAAACGGCATAAACAGTGCCTGAAACAAGAGTGATGATGGCACCCGTCGGCAGATTCCAAGTGTATGAAACGAAGAGCCCGCTCATGCTGAAAACGAAGCTCAGAACTATCGAAAGAAGAATTATTCCGCCGACTTTTCTCTGGAAAATCGCAGCTGTAGCAGCCGGCAGAGTCATAAAGGCTATGACAAGAATCAAACCGACGATTTTCATCAGAACAACGACTGTTAAAGCTATTACCGAGAGCATGAGAATATAGACGAGCGAGGCTTTTACACCGTGAAGTTCGGCATTTTCCTCGTCAAAACTGACAGCCTTGAACTGTCTGAAAAAAAGTGCACTCAAAAGAATCACGAATGCTGCAAGCACCGAAAGCGCCGCAATGTCGCTTTTCGAAACAAGAAGGATATTCCCGAAAAGATAGTTGTTCAGATTCACGGCATAACCCGGCGTGAGATAAATGAAAATTATTCCGGCAGACATTCCGCAGGCCCACATCGCACCTATCACCGTGTCTTCGTGCTGCGTCGCCTTGAGCCTGATTATACCGAGCAGAACCGCAAAAATAAGAGCCGTGACGATAGCTCCGAAAAAGGGTGAAAAACCGAAAAATACCGCCGCCCCTACTCCGCCGAGAACCGCGTGAGCTATTCCGCCGGCAATAAAAGTTATACGGTTTATGTGAACGAAAGTGCCCGAAATTCCGCATGAAAGCGCAGCAAGAAGTGCCGCAATCACCGCATTCTGCAGAAACGAATATGTCGAGAGAGCATTAAGAAAACCCATTTATATCCCGCACTTATGGTGAATCATAGTTGTTTTTCCGCTGTATGCGTGATGCTCCTCCAGGCAGCACATTTCGTCCTTTGAATTATGCTCTACGAAAATTCTGTTCACGCAGCCTATTTTATTCACGAAACTTGAAACGAAACCGATGTCGTGAGAAACCATGACGATCGTTATTTTTTTGTTCATGTCGAGAAGCATCTCGTAAATATCTTTTTCTACCGAGCTGTCCACGCTTGCGACAGGCTCATCAAGAAGGAGAATTTCCGGGTCGCTGACTATGGCCCTTGCACTAAGGGTCCGCTGCTTGAGTCCGCCTGACAAATCGCCGAAACGGGCGTCGGCGCGGTCTGAAATTCCCAGTTTTTTCATTGCGTCTTCAGCTTTCGCCCTCTCGTTTTTCGTGTAAAAAGGAAAAAACGATGTCGATTTGACCAAACCCTGAAGAACGACCTCTTCAACAGTTATCGGAAAAAGCCTGTCATGCGATGAAAACTGCGGAACAGAGGCGATTTTTGCAAGATTTCTGCCGGGTTCTTCGCCGAAAACCGTAATTTTACCGCTTGTCGGCCTGATAAATCCGAGCATGAGCCTGAGAATCGTCGTCTTTCCGCCGCCGTTCGGGCCTATTATCGCGAAAAAATCTTCCTTTTTGACCGAAAAGGTGACATCTCGCAGGATCTCATTCTTTCCGTAAAAAAATGAAACCTTGTTGAATTTTATGACTTCCGGCTTGTCCAAAACAATCTCTCCGTGTAAAACCCCGCCCTTTTGTTCCCCTCTCCACTGTGGAGCCGGGTTATAGATGAGGTCAAAACCGCCGCACTATACTCGATTTTTGGGAAAATGCGAGAGAATTAAAAAATGTTTGTCCGCCAAAGCGGCAAGTTTCGACTTTGTGCAAACAAAAAATTTTTTATCCTTGACTTTTATTTTTTGCAAACTACCATTCCTTAACTTTGAGAAATAGTTCTCAAGGTGTGTTTTACAATTGTTTTTTTGAGAGAAGAGAGACATGAACATTTATGTTGGAAACCTTGCGTACAAAATGAGTGAAGAAGAACTTAGATCCGCTTTCGAAACTTACGGAACAGTTGATTCCGCAAGATTCGTTATCGATCGCGAAACCGGCCGTTCCAAAGGCTTCGGCTTTGTTGAAATGCCGAACAAGGAAGAGGCTGAGGCAGCTATCGCAGGTCTTAACGGAACGGAGCTTAGCGGCAGAACGGTTACCGTTAACGAAGCTCGTCCGCGTGAAGAGAGACCGAGAGGCGGCTTCAGAAAGTAATTCTTTCAGTCGTTCTTATAGATCACGACATTTTTGTTCCATGCCTGGGCTTCTGCTCAGGCATTTTTTTATTTTGAGGTTTTCGTTTTGGCAAAACTTATTTTCATAAACCCTTTCGTTGAAGATTTCACCGCTTACAACCTGTGGGCGGCTCCGCTCGGTCTTTTCAGGATAATGGAATATCACGAAAATACCGGTGATGACGTCATTTATCTCGATTTTCTGGACGGAAGTTTTGTCGGGGATGATTCCGCGACTCCGCCTGTCTACCGCTCGTGGGAAAGACATTCATACTGGAAGCGCGAAATTGAAAAACCCGAGTGCTTAAAGATGGTTCCGCGTAAATACTACCGCTTCGGAGCAAACGACGACACTGTAAGAAAAACGCTTTCAGCAGTTGAAAAGCCAGCCAAAGTCTATATTTCGACCGGAATGACATACTGGTACCGCTCGGTTCTGAAAATGATCGGTTTTGTCAGAGAAATTTTCGGAAATGTTGAAATAGACGTCGGCGGGATCTCGGCGATCCTGATGCCTGAAATTTTTGAAGGAAAGAATGTCACAGTGAACACCGGCAAGGCGCAGATACCCGAAAATATTACCGGAACAGGAATGAAGTATTTAAAAAACCTGCACTTTTTTCCGGCCAATCTGATTGAAGGCTGCCCCAACAGATGTCCCTACTGTTCAAGCGTGATCTTCAATCCGAAAGTTTCATACAAAGACACATCTACCCTTGCCCGAAATCTTGAAAAATGGCACGCGGAAACCGGTCACTGCGATGTGGCCTTCTACGACGACGCCCTGCTGCTGAGAAACGGAGAAATGCTGCGTGATTTTCTGGACAGACTTCCTTCGGATGTTTACCGCTTCCACACGCCGAACGGTCTGCATCTGCGTGAAATCGACGAAAATCTCTGCGGATATCTCGAAAAATACGACTTCCCGCAGCTCCGTTTCGGCTTCGAGACCGCCTTTTCTCGCTACGAGGACAAAACTTCGCTCAACCAGCTCAAATCGGTCGTCAAACTGCTGAAAGAGCACGGTTTCACGAACGAGCGTATCGGCGTTTACCTTCTATGCGGACTTCCGGGACAGACAGTCGATGAAGTTGAAAAAACAATTGAAATCGTTGCAGAAATAGGCGCAAGACCTTATCTCAACGAATATTCGCCCGTTCCCAAAACCAAACTTTTTGAAGAGCATTTCAAGGAAAGCAGACTCGATTTCAAGAGCGAGCCGCTTTATCAGAACAACTCCGTTTCGGCGTGGAGAAGCCCTGTTTTTACACCGGAAGTCGTAAAAAAACTGAAGGATATGCTTTACAGGATCTATTCCGCAAGCATGTAGACGTCGGTTATCATTATCGGCTCTACCGGAACATCGTCATAGATTTTTACGGACTGGGTCTTGACGTCTGAAATCGCGTCAACGACATCCGTTCCTTCGATGACTTCGCCGAATGCTGCATACTGACCGTCAAGAAAGTCGCAGTCGGTGTTGCAGATGAAGAACTGGCTCGACGCGCTGTTGGGATCCGAGGTTCTCGCCATCGAAATGACATATTTTTTGTGAAGGACTTTCGGGCTTCTTTCGAGCTTGATCGGATCCAGCATAGCCGCTTTTTCCATCATGAACTTGTTCATTCCGCCGCCCTGAATCATGAAATCCTTGATGACTCTGTGGAAAATGAGCTTGTTGTAGTATTTCGCCTCGATGTGCTTGATGAAGTTCGCGACAGTTATCGGCATTTCGTTGCCGTAAAGCGCGATGACCATTTTTCCTTTCGTCGTTTCGATGACAGCCTTGTTCGTAACTTCCATTGTTTCCTCCTAAATATCAAATTCCTTAAAGAAATATTGCGAATCTTCGGCTTTGATGCCGACCGTTACCTTGTCAACCGACGGATCAAGATTTATTTTGATTGTTTCATGCATAATGTACGGAATATCGTAGAGTTTTTCGCCAGCAAAAATTCTGAGGGCCGCTCCTTCCTGTTCCTGATTGAAATGGAAAGAAAGCGTCTTCACGCCTTCGTTTTCCCCAACTTCAGGAACAACTTCAGCTTCGAAAGGCCCGAACTTGTCGCGCCAGAAAACAGTCATCGGGTCACCGAGCATTACGATCGATTTTTTAGTCCACTGCCAGCTGTCGGAAGTAACAACCGGAACATTGTTGATAAGCGGAACCGGCGGATTGAAAGTATCGTTCTGAGGCATATTAGCATGAGCGTAAAGGTAGCTGTCTCCGATTATCGACGATGATGATGCGAACATGTTTTTAAGCATTTCGTCTATAAACTGGCTGCCGCCTGCTATTCCCAAACCCGTCGTCGTGTTGCCGAGATAGACTATTGCGCCGCCTTCGGGAGCGTTCATCAGCTTTTCCCCGGCAGAATCACCGTATCTGTATCCGAACTGTCCGGCCTCGCAGGCACAGCTCAAAAAGAACGGAAGGGCTTCGTTTTTAAGATTGTATGCCATGTTTCCGGTAAAATCGTTGTCGCTGTTCGCCTGTTCGCATGTAAGGTAATTCTGACCGCCGTGACCGCTGTGTACTATGAGGTTAACACCCTCTTCAATCGCAGCTTTTTCACTGTCGTTATCAAGCGGTAGGGCTTTGTTGCTCGGAGAAGGTGAAGATTCCGTGTAAAGTCTCTTGACCGAATAGTCTGACGGGATCAGACTTGCTGTTTTACCTTCGGATTCGAAATAATATCCGGCATTTATCTTTACGTTTGATATTTCAGTAGCAATATTGGCCAGAAGAAGCGATTTTTTTGTGTGCTCCGTATTGAAAGCGGTATGGTGTTTTACGACTTTCGTAAAATAAAGTTCCGCTTCGTCAACCGTAGAAACCGAAATTCTGCCGACTGCGACATTTGCGATAAGAACCGGAGCATCGTCTCCTACCGAGAGAGTTCCGTCGTCTTCAGCATATACTCCGTTTCCGTTCGAATCCCATTCGCTGAAATCGGCATAGTAAAGATCGCTGTAGAAATCATCTTCGTAAGTATCGACAATGATTGAGAATTTATCGTGAACCTTTCTAGAGGGAATTTCGTCGATGTCACCGCCTAAAATCAGGTATCTGAGTCCTTCAACCGACATGACGTAATCTTTTATCGCCTTCTGGGTGTCTTTCATCGTATCGTTGTCATTACAAGCTGCATTTTCGCAGATATCTTCAACAGTTACGACTTTTGTATTGATTCCGGTGACCGTATGAAAATCTGCGAATTTCCGGAAAACTTCGGCAAATTCATCGGTCGTTACGATCAGAGCTTCGGTTTTTGTCTCGAAATCCTGACTCGGTGCTGCAAAGACTTCATTCCAGAAAGTATCGGGATCTTCATCCGCTGACTCTTCATCAGAATCCTGAGTTTCAGAATCGTCGTTTTCATTCAATCCATCGTTTCCGTCGTCATTACCGCCAGATTCCTGATTCTCATCATCACCGCCGGCAACTTCATTATTTTCATCGGAAACTTCCGAATTTCCGGAACCATCCGTTTCAGTTCCGTTGTTATCATCATTTTCCGAAATGTCGTCCGATGCTTCTTCTTCAGATTTTTCTTCCCCGTTGTTTTCGGTTTTTGCAGCACTGCCGCCGCATGAAATCACAAAAACGCACATCAAAACGGTGCAGAGAAACGGAATCAATTTCTTGAACATTATCATCTCCGATTAAAAGTAACAAAAAAATAGCGGCGGAATTATACTCGGAAAATAAAAAAATTCGATAAAAAAATTAATTTTCCTGCAAAATCAGTATTTTTCGCCCGCAAGAACTTCGGCGACATTATGGTTTTCGGCACTCATCGTGTTGAGATTATTGAGAACATCGATAAATTGAATCGATGCGCTTCCGTCGCATATTTTCTCCTTAATCCGGTTGAAATGCTGGATTTTCGCATCCTTGATCATTTTTTTGATCCTGATCCTGATAACAAGAGCTTCATCGGCATAAACAGGAACCTCCTCGCCGTTCTTGAAAATAGAAACAGACTTTTTGAAGTGGGCAATGTTTTCGTCGAGAATCTGGTTGATGACTTCAATCGCCTCCGTCGAAAAAGTCATATTGTTCCGGGTAAGTTTGTCGATTATCTGCGAAATATGCTCGACCCCGTCGGCGATTTTCTCAAAGTTGTGCGCGAGACCTATGCGGCTTGCAACGATCTTTGCGTCTTTCGGCGAAATCGCGCGGACGGAAAGAGCGATGAGGAACTGCGTAAGCTGATACTGATACTTGTCAATCCTGTCTTCATTTTTGGCTATTTCATCACTTATTTCAGCAACTTGAACCGGATCTTTAAGTGACATTTCACGCAGCATGTCCAGATTTTTTATAACGTAGTCGGACATGTTGAGAAGCTCTTTCTCGCACTCCATGATCGCGATCGACGGCGTGCTGAACATGCTCGTCTGGAGTTTGACGAGGTTTTCGGGCATCTCGATTTTGCCGTCAACCTTGTCCGGGAATATTTTCTCGACAAGTTTTGCAAGCTGGCTGACAAACGGGATGCATATTATAAGGGTTGTTACATTGAATACAGTGTGTCCCATCGCGATGTGGACAGTGAGCATTTCCTCGGGAGTTCCGGGAATCATGAGATCAACAATATCTTTATACGGACGGAAAACCAGAAGAAGGAGCGTAACTCCGATACACCTGAAAATAACCTGCGACAAAGCAGTTCTCTTTGCGTTGACGGTGCCGCCGACTGCAGCGAGTACACCTGTCGAACTTGCACCGATGTTGCTTCCCAGAACGACTGCGAGTGCACCTTCGAAGTTGATAAGTCCCTGGCTCGCCAAAGCTATTACGATACCGACCATCGCGCTGCTCGACTGCGTTATACAGGTCGTTACGATACCGACTAAAACGCCAAGGAGGATGGAAGCATAGGTTGAACCGTCAATGTTCTGGAACATTGTGACGAAAGTTTCGCTCTCTTTAAGCGGTGCAAATCCCTGTTTCATAGTTTCCATACCGAGAAATAGGATACCGAAACCGTAGATAAGTTCTCCGATATACTGCCACGATTTGTTTTTCGAGAAAAGACGTATCATGACGCCGATACCTATGAGCGGCAAAGAGAAGGCGGAAACATTGAGTGTGACGATCCAGCCCGTTACCGTGGTTCCGATGCTGGCACCGAGACCGACGCCGATCGCCTGCGGAACAGTCATAAGTCCCGCATTGACAAAACCGATAGTCATGACTGTCGTCGCACCGCTCGACTGAATTATCGCCGTAATGAGGAAACCGACGAAAGCCCCGACGAAACGGTTTGAAGTGAGGACTTTGAGAATTTTTCTGAGTTTGTCTCCGGCCGCCTTCTGGACGCTTTCGCTCATCACTTTCATACCCATGAAGAAAAGTCCGAGACCGCCGATTGTTTTAAAAAGGACGATTTGCCAGCTCATAAATTACCTTCTTTTAAATTATCCGTTTTTCTTTTTTTTTCTGATAACCAAACCATTCAACAAAATGAGTGTGAACAGCATATAATCGGTAAAAACCGTCTTCATTCCGAAAATTTCCGTCGTGAAAATATAGCCTACGCGTGAAAATCTGACGTAAAGCAAGAGTAAATACAGCGAAACCAAAAATCCGAAAAGAATTCCCGCCAGCGCCAGAATTTTCGTCAAAAAAGAATCTTTCAGAAGATAGGCGAGAAGAACTGCCGAATAAGCGTTACCGTAAATGTAACATACCGGAATGTTTGCGAAAACCGGCACTCTGAAAGGATTTTCGTGAAATTGCGCAAGCACTATGAAAGATGAGACAAGACCGATCGAGGCAAAAAACAGAACCGACTTGTATTTTCCTCCGCCCGTCATTGCAGAAAGCTCCATTTTTCAATCATAAAATACCAGAAAGGAAGGGTTACGAGCGAAAAAAGCGTTGAAAACGTCACTATTCCGCTCACGACCTCCTTGTCGGAATCGAGGAAATCGGCAAAAAACGGCGATGTCGCCGCGCTCGGCATGACAGATTCCATAAGAATCACCTTTTTCGTAGTGACATCAACATCCTTGAAGCAGAATGATACTATCGAGAGGACCGCCACGCCTGTTATCATTCCGAAAATCGTGCGGAAAACGGTTCCTGAAATGACTGGGCGTACCGTCTCTTTTTTCAGCATTACCGAAAGCGAAAGTCCGACCGTGAAAAGTATCGCCGGAATGGTTATGCTGGCTATCGAACCTATGCTCTGAGAGAGCCATGCCGGAATCCTTATCCCGTAGAAATTCATCGCCATAGCCGCAGCCGCAGAAACCACCGGCGGAACAGCGTTTGAGGTAAGTGCGTGAATTATTTTACCTTTTGAAGCTTTTCCCGATGATGAGCGCGATAGGAACCATACGATTGTAAAACCGACTGAAAGAACGACCGGCCAGAAAAACATCGAAAAGAATACGCCGCGCGTAAAACCGGTTTCACCGTAAAAATAGGAAAGGACGCCCCAGCCCAAATAACTGTAGTTGCCGACGAAGCTTCCGACGCAGAAACTGTTTGATATTCTTTTATCCGACGATGAAATATTGCGCAGCAAGACAACCAGAACAGCAGATAAAACAAGTATCAGACACAGCGATACGATCATCGGAAGCATCTGACTGAACTCTTTCGTGTCGGCGTTGTATAGATTTCTGAAGATTAGAAACGGAACCGTTGCTTTTATGACGAATTTCCGTAGAACCGCCGATTCGTTGTCCGGAAAAAGTTTCAGCTGTTTGAATATCCAGCCCAAGAATATCGGAAAATTTATCGTCAAAACCAGTTCAAGCAGGTTCAAGACAGCCTCGTCTCAAAAAAAAACGCTATATTTTAGAGAAAAAGGATTTTTTATCAATTTTTAGGTTTAATTCATAAAAATCTCTCCGATTCCGCGTAAATTTGACTTATGTAAATCAAACAATAAAATACCGGCGATTTTTTATTTGTTTTTTGCAGGTATTTTCATGGAAGATACAAATTCAAGTTATAAGCTCCCGAGATTATTCGGAAAATATTATCTTTTGGAACTTATTAACGTCGGCGGAATGGCGGAAGTCTTCAAAGCCAAAATGTTCGGCGTCGAAGGTTTTGAAAAAATCGTCGCAATAAAAAGAATTCTTCCCGAAGTCGCCGAAGATGCCGAATTCATCAAAATGTTCGTCGATGAGGCGAAAATCGCCGTAAAACTTCAGCATCCAAACGTAGTTCAGATTTTCGAACTCGGAAAAATCGAAGGTTCATACTTCATCGCGATGGAGCTCATCAACGGAAAAGATATAAAAACCATCCGCAAGAGACTGAAAAGAGTCGATCTTCTGATGCCTGTCGAGCAGAGCACATACATTATTTCGCAGGTTTGCGAAGGTCTGGACTACGCTCACCGCAAAACCGACGAAAAGATGAATCCCCTCAACATCGTTCACCGCGACATTTCCCCGCAGAACATGATCGTCTCCTACGAAGGAACCGTAAAACTTATCGATTTCGGTATTGCTAAGGCAAAGAGCAAATCGACAAAGACTCAGGTCGGAATGCTCAAGGGCAAATTCAGCTACATGTCGCCGGAACAGGTAAGCGGTCAGCCGATCGACAGACGGAGCGATATTTTCTCACTCGGTGTCGTTTTCTTTGAAATGCTCACAGGAAAACGTCTTTTCCTCGGCAAAAACGATGTAGAAACCTTGGAAAAAATCAGAAAAGCGGAAGTCATGCCGCCGAGCTATTTCAACAGCGCGGTTCCGCCTGAAC
Source organism: bacterium (assembly GCA_017961325.1). Taxonomy (GTDB): domain Bacteria; phylum UBP6; class UBA1177; order UBA1177; family UBA1177; genus UBA1177. The sequence goes on from JAGCXM010000003.1 coordinate 10,647, forward strand.
TTGACAGAATCGTTCTGAAGGCGCTTGCGAAAGACCGCGAAGAGCGCTATCAGTGGGCGAGCGAATTTTCTGAAGACCTCAAAAAATTCAGCTATTCTAGCGGAAAAACTTTTTCGCGTCAGGACATGATGAACTTCATGAGCGAATTTTTCGCAGACGAACTTGAAGAAGAAACCGCAAAGCTCGAGGAATACCAGAAAATCAAAAAACCTGCCGACATGCCGCTGCGCGAAAGTTCGCAGCCTTTGCACGGCAGCGAAGATACCGATTCAGATGAAGACGAATTACGCAGCAATGCAAAGTCTTCGTCAAAAAAACTGGCGATTATTTTCGCCGCAGTTCTGATTGCAGTCGGTTTCGCCGTCGCTCTTCTTTTTGTCTTAGGCGGAAACAAAAAAGATATGGCTTCCCTGATTATAGATTCAAACGAAAAAAGGACGGTTGTCATAATCGACGAAAACAGCATGTATCAGAAACGGTGCGAAACGCCTTGCGTTATTGACGGTCTTCTTGCCGGCCAGCATGAAATCATTTTTTCCAAAAAAGATTTCATCGACGTCAAGGAAAGCATCTTTTTAAGCAAAGGCGACAAACTTGAAAAGTATGTCAAAATGTACCGTATCGGCGAACAGAAAACGATGATTACCGTCAAATCCGATCCCGACAATGCACAGCTTTACGTCAACAATAAAAAAGTTGATGCCGCAACTCCGACGATCGTTAACGATATTCCTGTCGGAATGGACATCGAGATACGCGTCGAAAAACCGGGTTACTTCCCTTACGAAGAAAATATCGGCAAAGTTCCGGCAAATATGAATAAAGAGATAAGCGTCATTCTCAAACCGATGAAAGATACTCCGGCTTCTCAGCCGCCGGCATCGAAACCTAAAAAACATGAATCTTCATCTTCATTTGTATCAACTACCGAAGCCGGTGAATCAGCTTACCTGACAATAGCGAGCATGCCGTGGGCGAACATTTACATCAACGGCAAACTTCTGGGTTCAACACCTATTTCAAAACATGAACTACCAGCAGGAAACTACAAAATTCAATTCAAAAATCCGAAAGCAGGCATTGATAAAACAATTCCCGTTGAATTAAAGCCAGGCGAACATCAGCGAATTATTAAAAAATTCGATTAATTATAATTTTCCTTGAGTTTTTGATCATTGTGATATTCTTGAATCATTGGCAGTACAAATTTAGTAAATTCAGTTCCGGAGATTCAAAATGACGAAAATAGTGCTTGCATCCTCTTCACCCAGAAGATTTGACCTGCTTTCGTCAGCAGGTTTCGAGCTTGAAGTGGTCAGACCTGACTGCGAAGAAAATGTGCCGAAAGGATTAAAACCGGAGGAAATAGTTAAATTTCTCGCGGAATTGAAAGGTAAAAACGTAATAGATTCCGGCAATTACAATGATTTACCGGTTCTTGCGGCAGATACGGTAGTAGTTCTGGAAAATCAGGTCATCGGCAAACCGAAAGACAGAGCCGACGCCGAAAGAATCCTTGCGTCACTTAGCGGAAAAACGCATCAGGTATATACCGGAGTCGCAATATTTTTCAAAGGAAAAAGCTCTATTTTCTCTGTTCGGAGCGACGTAACATTCAAAACGCTTTCGCAGCGTGAAATCTCTTCATACTGCGATACGCCTGAACCATACGACAAGGCCGGAGCGTATGCGGCTCAGGGAAAATCCGCTTTCATGGTACGCAGAATAAACGGTTCATTCGCGAATGTCGTAGGACTTCCGATCTGCGAAGTCGTAGAACACCTGCAGGAACTTGGAATCTTGGAAAAATAACCGGAGGCAAAATGATAAAAAATAAAATTTTCTACATTGCGATAGGTGTTGTTCCCCTGCTCTTTTCGATGGTCGTTCACGAAGTCGCGCACGGCTGGGCAGCGCTGAAACTCGGCGATTCGACTGCGAAAGATGCCGGAAGACTCACCCTGAACCCGATTGCACACCTCGACCCGATGATGTCGGTCGTCGTTCCGCTTTTGAGTTATTTCCTAGCGGGAGTTTTCTTCGGCGGCGCAAAACCCGTTCCTGTCAACCCCTACCGCTTTCACCCGCATATCGAAATGAGGCGCGGAATGATGATCGTAGCGGCCGCAGGTCCCTTAAGCAACCTTGTTCTGGCTCTTGTCAGCGCCTTTTTCTATGTCGCGTGTTACCGCTTTTTTCCGAACGAAATCCTTATAACTTTCTTTGAAATTTCGCTTATGTTCAACATCATGCTGTGCTTTTTCAACCTTATTCCGATCCCGCCGCTCGACGGAAGCAGGATTTTAATGGGTTTTCTGCCGCGTGAATACGACAAGGTTTTCATCACGCTCGAAAGATACGGATTTATCATAATAATGGCTCTGGTCGTCACCGGAGCTTTCAGCATTCTGCTGATTCCGGCACGCCTTATCCTCAAACTTTTTATATGGATTCCAAGTTTAATTTTCGGTTAGGTGAATCATGAAAAAAATCAGAATCAACTCACTTCTGGATCTAACGCAGACCGATTTTGCCGACATTTTCGACAGCTGTGAATATCCGCACGAAATACTGCCGCTCATAAAGGAATACATTCTTAAAAAAGGACCGGCTTTGGGCAGCGGTTACACGATGATAAAGGAAAACGTCTGGGTCGGTAAAAATACCGAAATCGCCGAAACAGCCTTCATCAAAGGCCCTGCGATAATCGGAAACAACGTGGAAATCAGACACTGCGCCTTCATCCGCGGCAACGCAATAATCGGAAACAATTCGACTATCGGAAATTCGACAGAAATCAAAAACGCCTTCCTCTTCAACAACGTGCAGACGCCGCATTTCAACTATGTCGGCGACTCGGTTCTGGGCTTTCACGCACACATCGGAGCCGGCGTCATCCTTTCAAACGTCCGTTCTATTCCGGGAAACGTCAAAATCCATTGCGACGGAGACACCATCGAAACAGGACTCCGCAAATTTTCTGCGATACTCGGTGACAATGCCGAAATAGGCTGCAATTCGGTGCTCAATCCTGGAACGGTTATCGGAAGAAATTCAGTAGTTTATCCACTTTCATGCGTTCGCGGATTCATTCCTGAAAATTCGATTTACAAAAAAAACGGCGTAATCGTGCAGAAGAACAGTTAACTTCTATTTTCTGTCACTGTTTTTAATTCTGATATTCCAGAAAAGATAAGCCAGATTTGATAGAACTTTCGGAACTCTTTTAATGAGATTTATCGAAGGCGCCCGTTTTTCATCGAGAGAAATCGGAACTTCTGCGATTTTTATGCCGGCGCGTTCCGCCCTGATTACGAATTCGCTTGCAAAGATGTCCTTTCCGACAAGACATTTGTCCATAACCGGCATCAGCGGTTCTTTCAAAAAAGCCTTTACGCCGTGGGTATCGGTTCCTTTGAGTCCGAGCAGAATTTTAAGCATCATATTTAGGATGAAAGTTGCAAATCTGCGGCCTATCGGCCTTTGATCGTTGGCACCTTTCGCCCTTTTCGAGCCGACAACCATTTCGGCGCCGCCTTCCTTAAAAATTTTAAGCGTATCTCTGTAAAATTCCGGAAGGCAGAGATCTATTTCGTCACACACCACGATTTCACCTTTTGCGCGGCGAATGCCTGCCTGAAGCGCAAGACCGTAATCCGGTTCCGGATGGTGAAAAATCGAAACAAATGAATCTTTTGCAGAAATTTCTTCACCTTTTTTCAGGGTATTGTCCTTACTGCCGTTTTCAGCCAGAATCAGTTCAAAATCGAAATCATCGGAAAATTCCGCAAGATCCTTTTTCAAGTTCGCAACTGCCGTTTCCAAAATATTCTCTTCATTGTAAACAGGAATTACTATCGAAACCAATCTTTTTGACATGACCAACTCCCTCAAAATTCCTGAACTCAATATGTCTTTTATCGAAAAGAGTCAAATTTTAAATACTTTTTTCTCTTAAGACCTTTGGAAACAAACAAATTTTCCAATATCTGAAATGTTTTAAATATGATACAAAAATTTTATATTTATTGATAAACACAACTAGAAAAAGCATACATTGCCGACTTTCCATAAACTTCAGCCAAGTTTATAAAAAATAAAAAAAAATTACTATAGCTAATTTTTGTTTACTTTTTATTTTTTTATATTAAATTCCAAACGTTTGCCTCAGGCGCATTTAATCGTTCTTTATAAAGAGAATTTTCGATAATATTTTTGTCAAACGTTTTTTTGTTTTATCAACAATGGAGAAAAAAAATGAAAGAAAGCATCAAAACCAAAATCGTCGAAAAGGCAAGAGAACTCCTTTTCAAATCATCTGAAGATGAACTCACGATGAATCTCATCGCAAAAGAACTCGGCATCACCGCTCCTACGCTTTACCACTATTTCAAGGGTAAAGACGAACTTATCTCGGCGGCACAAACTCTGGTAACTGATGAAGTTCACGCAATCATTTCTCTCAAATTCCCCCCGTCAATCCCTGTCGAAATGAAAATTTTGACAACGACCGGTCAGATTGCCGAATACTTCATGAAAACGCAGCTTCCGACTTACTACCTTCTTGAAGATCCGAAAGACAGACCTGTTCTTCTCAAGGGCTTCAGAGAAAAATTCGTAGAAATGTTCGATGCTTACGTAAAAACCAGAAAGGGTTTCAAACTTTCTCCGCAGCACGCTATGAACCGTTATCTCGCACTCATGGCTGCCGATATTCTCAACTGCAGAAACAACGGAACGAAACTTCCCGATGATTTTGCTGAAATAATTTTCGGAATAGTTTTCAACAACTAACTATCTCAGACCGCCGATGATCTTCCAGGTTCCGTCGGCGGTTTTCTTTAATGAAATCGCCTCCTTCTGATTTTCAATCTTTTCGGAAACATTTCCTTCTTTAGTTTTGAAAAAGAGATCGAAATATTGAATGACTTCGGCGTTTGTCCCGTCGGAAGACAGATTTGAGAGTTTCCTTCCCTTCAAACCGTAACTGATTTCAGAGAAGACTTCCGTATTTTTTCTGAAATCATCAAGCAAATCGCCTCTCGCAGGAAAATCCTGATGAATAACGCTTTCAAAAAGTGCGTAATCGCCGTTTGAAATCGCCGTTTTCCTAGCATCCAGCGGATAAAAAATATCGTGAACGGTCTGCGGAGAAATTTTTCTGCCGCTTTCCGCAACTTCCTTAATATCTGCTATTTTCCAACCGATCTTTTCCTTGACGAGAGCCACATTTTCATTCCTTCCGAGCAAAACCGCCGGCGCAGGATCTTCATGAACCTTAAAAGTAAGGTCGAAATTTATCAGTGCAGAGGCTTTTTTTGTCAAAGGATTGTAAGAAGTGAATTTTATTGAATTTATTCTGTAGTCATACTCAGTAAAATAAACATTGCGGTATTTCTCCTGATTCAGGAATTCCTTACGGTTCGGAAAATCGTCAGAAAGAATGACGGCAAGGGAATTTGTCTTGCCTTTGTTGATGAGATCTTCCCTGATTTCAAGGATTTTGAGTGCATCTTTCCGGTCGCTTTCCGAAAGGGTACAGCCGGAAAAAAGAAATATCGAAACAAATATTGCACAAAACAACAATATGATTCTATTCATTGTTTTCGTCGGTTTTTTCTCCTTCATCACCTTCTTTCTTATCTTCATTCTTTTCTATTTTGAAGTATTCTTCCTTCGATTTGGGCGGGCATTTTTCTTTAAGTTTTTCAATTCTCTGCAGATTTTTTTCGGACGAAACCTGAAAATTGCCCTCAATGTGCTGCAGTCTCAAAAATACCCCGGCACACTTTTTTCTTTTTGCATAAAACTCAGCGACTCGAAGGTCTTTTTCAATCAAAATAGCTTCGGCTTCCTCAAGTTTCATTTCGCCTGCTGCTCTGTTTTTGTCTTCCGGATATTTTTCAAGATACTCTTTGTAAAGCAAAACTGCCGTTTCTACGACTGCAATGTCCTTTTCCGCCGGATTCGGCAGAATGAAAAAATCAGAAGGTTTTTGCGCAAAATAGCTGTTTGCCTTGTAAAGAAGAGCCTCAGGTGCCGATTCATGATTCGGATGACGCTTAAGAAACGTCTCGAAAACGGTAATCGCCGACATATACTCTTCCTTTTTGTAGTACGTTTTTCCTAAGGCAACCGTCGCAAAAGGCTCGTATTTACTGTAGCTGAAATCGGAAATCACTTTCATGAACCTGTTTTCGGCATTGGTAAGATCACCCTTGTCCAGATAAAACAAACCTTCCTGATAGATTTTGTCGGCATCTGATTCGGTGCTGCGTATTACCGGAGTCTTACTGCACGAAAAAAGCAGAATATTTGCAAGAATTGCTACGAACAATATTTTTTTCATCACAAAGTTCCTCTCTTAACTGCACGTATCGATCCGAGTTCGACCCAGCCTTCGACATTGTCCTGAAAGCCTTTTACCTTATACCACTGACCGCTTGACGAAACGACATTTATTATCTCGCCTTCTTTAAGTCTGCCCATTTCGCCGAGAGATGAATCCGGGCCGCTTCTAAGAGTTTCACTTTTTATAGCAACTGCCCAGTTTTCTTTAAGATTTTCGTTATAGTTCATGTAATAAAGCGACGCGCTGACGCACATTATCAGAAACACTGGAAGAAGCATGATTTTAAGGCGCCAGTCGCTTTTGAAGCATATCAGGACTATAAGCAGCGCGAATGCGTAAAGCGAAACGAAAAAGAGTATCAGAAGCCCGTCAGCAGCAAAAACAGGAGTCGTAAGCATTTTAGGAACGGCGATTCCAAGCTCGGAGACAACTATGTCGAAGTTGTTCTTCGCCTCAGGAAAATCCGGGGCATTCTGCAGCGACTGCAGATAAAAATAAAGCGCCTCCCCTTTTCTGCCAAGCGCTTCGGAAGTTACGCCAAGATTGTAGGAATAAAGCGGATCGCTGCTGTTTTCGGCGAATTTCGAATAAAAGGCGTTGTATGCGCCGGCATAGTCCTTTTTTATGTAAAGCGAAAATCCGTCTTCGGCAAAAAGAAGAGACGAAAAAGCGGAGAAATATAATAAAAATATTATTTTTTTCATCATTTTTTAAGACCTCTCGGATCAAGAAGTTTTACCGCCTCGTTTTTCAATTCCGCGATATCGGCGTTCGACCTTCCGGAATATGACACCTGTTCAATTTTTCTAATGAAATCAGCTATTTGATCGATTTTGCCCTCATATTTCTGTTTCATTGCGTTAATACGCTCGCCTTTAAGCCTGATTCTGTAAAGTTCTTCAAGCGCACCGTAGAAATTGTTCAGCAGCTCGGTACAGTCATTGGATTTACTGATTTTATCCTTCCACTTACCCATTTTTGCACTTTGCGAACCGACATGCCTCGTTCTGAGATTTTTCATCAACCTGATTATGAACGAAACAAAAATCATCATAAACGGAACCGCCACGGCAACTCTGAACCATGTTTTTTCGGTAAGCGGGCTTATTTCGTATTTTTTCACGTTTGCAGGAAGCTCTTTCAAAAGCTCGAAAGAGTGTGCCGTCGAAGCTTTTTCCTCATCTTCTTCAACACCGGAAGTTTCTTTGACGTTCACTCTGATTTCGGCAAGATCCGGGGTTTGCCAGCCGTTTTCGCGGCTGAAAAACTCAAACAGTTTCACTTTTATCGAAGTTTCTCCGCGTCTGAGACCTTTTACCATAAATTTACATGTTTTAGTTCCGCAGTAACCTTTCGGCGTTACCGAAACGGAAGAAGTTATTTCAGGAGAAAAGATTTTAAGCATCGGATTTTTTTCAAACTCGATTTCGGCTTCCTGGAAGTTTCCGCACCCTTTGATTGAAAAAGTCAGCGTTTCCAGCATGTTGTTTTTATCGAGCACAATATTTTCCTTGTTCTGAGAAACAGTGAAATCACCGAAAACGCCGTTTTTGTGGTTCTCCTTTTCAGGTATCGGTTTAAGAGGAACCTTCACTCCGACGGAAGAAATCGTAACTTTACGCGTCGAGAAGAACGAACCGATTATGACATCCATTATCATCTGCGTTCCTTCAACAGTGTCAGTCGTTCCGTCAGGAATCAGGATGTAAGTTTTTATCGGCGCATAGTCATAAACCTTGCCGTCAATGCTTATCCGCTTGAAATTAAGCCGCGTTTCAGCCTTTTCGTCTTTCCAGCAGTTTTCAAAAACCGGAAGTTTGTAGAAATTGATGTCGCTTATCAAATTCGGCTTTACAAAAAGATAGTAACTGACGCTGAGAGGTTCCCCGGCATAAAGATCGTTTACCGGATTTACAACTGTTCTTATAAAATAATCCGGAGTTTTTTTCTCCCAGTCACTGAGAGGACCCATCAATGAAGTTGCTCGTTTTTCGTAATAATTTTCATTGTTTTGTCCTTCAGCCTGAGTATCTTGACTTGCACTTCCCGAAGCGTTTCCGGCAGCACCTCCGCTCCCCTGCCCCGTTACCGTAATCGTAACTTTGTTCGATTTTATAGTTTTTCCTTTCGCTTTGAGCAATGCCGGACCGATTTCAAAAACTCCGGCCTTTTCAGCTCTCAGAGAATAGGTGTAGGTTACGGAACTTTTTTTATCGAATTTGCCGTTGATTATGTTTATCGAACTGGAGTGCGACTGCGAGCGGTTTTCGACCGTAAAGCCTGAAAAATCGGGTTCTTCAATCGAATCGAAAGACCCTTCTGCCGTCAGAACGAACCCGAAAAGCGCATCAGTTTGAACAATATCGCTGTCAGTTGAAAGCGTGATGGTCTGCGCAAAAGCCAAAAAAGGGAGAAAAACCAAAACGCTTGCGCAGAAGAGCTTGTTTATATTGAAATTTTTCAACTTATCCTCTCAAAAAATCACCAAGTCTGACCATTATCGGACTTTTGCTCCTTCTTTAGCATGAAAGGAGATATTTGCAAATTTTTCCGCTGTTTGAACTGCTTCAGAACCGAGCTTTCCTTAGTTTTGTCATCATCATTCTGTTCGTCGTCCTGCCCTTCAGCTGAAGCACTGCCGCTCTCTTCATCCTGAGTTTCGCCGTCATCGCTATTTTCATCAGAAGAACTCCGGTCGTCATCATTTTCTTCGTTACTTTCATCATTCTGTTCGTCAGACTGCTGATTTTGTTCATCTTTCTGCTCATTATCAGGATTTTCGTTCTGTTCCTGACTTTCTTTCTTTTCCTCTTCCTGCTTTTCCTGATCTTCCTGATTCTGATCCTGATCCTGTTTATCCTGCTGTTCGTTCTCTTTCTGATCCTGATTCTGCTGATCTTCGTTTTTCTGCTGATCCTGATTCTGTTGCTGCTGTTCCTGCTGCTCTTTCTGCTGGGCGATAATCCTTCTCACGATTTCCAGATTTTCGGCAGTATCTTTCGAAGGCTCCTCTTCAAGCGAACGGATGTAGAACTTTTCGGCATCCTGATATTTTCCGAGTCCGGCAAACGAATTCGCCATGTTGTGAAAAATATCGGCTCTCAGCTTCTGCGACGCATTTCCCGATTCGAGCGACTTTTTGTAGGCGTGAACAGCATCTTCGTATTTCTGCTGGCTTTGCAGCGCATTTCCCAAGTCGTAATAGGCTTCGGCATTGTTTTCAAGGCGTTTCGCAGCTTTTGAAAACTCGCTTTCGGCTTCAGCCATCTCGCCAACTGCATATTTTTTTCTTCCTTCAACGCTCTCTTCCGTTTCTTTTTCGAAAGGAGAAAAAGCCATTAAAAACAGTGATATAAATGCCGAAAATACTAAAACTGCCGATTTATTTTTCATGTTTTGCACCTCTTTTAGCAAAAGAAAAAAGATAGTAGACAAAAAAGGCTATGAGTCCGAAGAAAAGCGGGATCTGGAAACGCTCTTTGTAGATATTCACGATTCTGTTTTCGCCTCGCGAACTCTTTTTAAAATTTCTGATGTAAGAACTCAGAGTATCTCCCTTTTTGATTTCGACCGCTCCTAAAACCGAGATGCACTTGTCGAAGAAACCTTTGTCGATTTTTGATATAACAGTCCGATTTTGCTTGTCTTTCAGATAACTGTCACCGATTTTCACCGGAGCTCCGTCTTCGGTTCCGAGCGGAAGAAGCGCCAGATGAATATTTTCTCTTTCAATCCGCTCCTTCATCTTTCCGAAGTCGAGCGACGGATCTTCGCCGTCAGAAATTATGATTATCATTTTGTCCGAAGTTTCCGGAGAAGATTTCAAAGTGTCTGCGGCAAGTTCTACCGCCGTTCCCAAAGCGGTTCCCTGACGTTCGATCATTCCCGGTTCAAGCACTGAAACGACAGTCTGCAAAGTTTCATAGTCATCCGTCAGAGGAAGCTGCAGAAATGCTGCGCCGGCAAAAGGAATTATCGCAACGCGGTCTCCTCCCAAAGAATTGAGCACGTCAATGAGCATCATCTTTCCCTTCTCGAAACGCGCTCCGTTCTCGTCTTCGGCGAACATGCTGAGGCTGACATCGAAAACGACGGCGATATCGATTCCTGTCGAATTGGTGTTTACCTCTTCTCCGCCCGTCATCGGACGCGCGGCGGCAGCCGTGAAAAGCGAAAGAACGGTAAAAATAAGTATCCGCTTTACAATCAAAGTCTTTCTACCTGCAAAAACAGCCTTCCCCGCCTGGGATTTATCGAAAAAGCGCATGAAATCATTGCGTTTTTTCGTGCAGTAAACTATTGCGGCGACAATGACCGGCACCCAGATAACGGCGGAAAGAAGGATTTTCCAGTTATAGAGCATCATCTTTCCACCTCCGGATAAACTTTGAATATCATTGATGAAATTCTTGCCAAAACAATAAAGATTACGCTAAGCATTATGAAAATAGAGGCATATTCGTTATAAATCTTGAGTTTTCTTGCCGGAATCGGACTCTTTTCAAGTTCATCGATATCCTTGAACGCCTTTTCAAGTTCCGTAGTCGATATCGACTGATAGAACTTTCCGCCCGATTTTGCCGAAATATTACGCAAAAGTTCAGGATTTGTCTTCATTGTCACTTTTTGGAAAGTATCGCGCCCGAAAAAGTCCTTTCCAGCAGGAAACGGAACTTCTCCGTCCGTTCCGATCAGAATCGAATAGACCTTGACATCCTGTTTCGCAGCAATTTCCGCCGCCGTTTCAGGACTGATGTTGCCCGAATTGTTGTCACCGTCGGTAAGAAGGATTATCACTTTGCTTTTCGCCTTGCTGCTCTCAAGACGAGACAATGCGAGTCCGAGACCGTTTCCGATTGCAGTTCCGTCTTCGATGACTCCGGTCGTAACACGTGATAAAAGTTCGTTGAAAATATCGTAATCGGTCGTAAGCGGAATCTGAAGGAAACTCTCTTTCGCAAAGAAAACAAGCCCCAGTCTGTCGCTTTTTCTCCCTTTGACGAATGCTTCGATCACGTTTTTCGCAGCAGTGATTCTGTTTTTCGGCTGGAAATCGAGCGCTTCCATCGAGCCCGAAACGTCGAGTGCTATCATTATGTCCTTCCCTTCGACCGGCGGAGTCACCGTTTTTTCAAGCGTTACAGGTCTTGCAAGTGCGAAAATCGCAACTGCGGCAGCCAGAAAATCAAAAAACTGAGGCAGATAATACTTCGCATTAGCTCTCGAGCGCAAAAAATGAAAATTCGTAAAAACAACTGAATTTCTTGAAGTTTTTACTTTTAAAAGAAGAATCGCAAGCATTACGAGCGGAATCCACAGAAGTAAAAAAAGAGGATCAAGCAGAAACATTGCCGGTCTCCTTTTTCTTCAGAAAATCCTTGAATCCGTCAATCAGCGAATCGAAATCTTCGGGTTTGAGCGGCTCGTCGGCGAATTTGTATCTGTCGGCAAGTTTGAGAATGGACAAAACCGCCTCTGAATCAGCTGAAAAAAGATGATCCCTTTTCAGCGCTCGTTTGACTTCAAAAGTCGTCATTTCGACATAATTCTTCTTTGATTTTAATGACATATAAGTTTTTAATCCGAGCGTTACAAGGTCTGTAAAACTCTCGAAATCGCCTTCCTTTCTCTTTGCCTCGGCCTTTTTGATAAACTCTTTCGCAACTTCGGCGGGAACGACTTCGGGCACTTTCTCCTCAGCCTTTTTAGCGAACCTCTTCTTCAGTTTGAACAATAGGACTGCAATAACTGCGGCAACAATCAGAGCGGCAAGAACGTAAAGCAGCGTGTAGTCCTTTTCTTTGATTGCGGCATTATCTTTAAGCCCGCGAAGTTCCGTATCACCTTCTTCAGTCCTCGTTTTGACATCGATTGAAAACGGCTCGATTTTGCCCGAAACGCCGCCTGAACTGATGTTTATTTCAGGAATTTCCACTTCGCCGCTTTTGAAAACGACGATTTTCAGAAGAACCGCATCTTTTTCAGGCGTCACTTCGATTTTTCTGATTTTTGCATCGTCAAATTTTTCGCTGAATGCAGCTGTTATATTTTCTGACGGAGCGATCTTGATTTTGACGACAACTTCATCACCGGTAAAAATTTCGCTGTTCTGAACTTCCGGTGCAAAACTTTCCGCAAAAATCACTGCCGGAAGCAGAAAAAACAATATCAAAAACGACTTTTTCACGATCTCCTCACGCAAAACAAACCAAAAAACCGCGTAATCAACATTAAATAAGACGATTTTATTTCACAAAAATCAAATTTACGGCGTATTTATATGCAAATCTTGAAACCATCAACCCCTTATTTTGTGAAAACTCTGGGAGCGCTGGCGGCTCGCCCGCAAAAATTAATCCATTGTTTTGTGAAACTGAGTGTCTCGTCTCAAAGCATCATAGAATTCAGCAATTCTTCAACTTTTTCAACTGCTTGCTCAAATGAGACATTCGCTACATACGGCATTTTCTTCGTATATTTCAGCCACAATTCATGCAAATTTTCCGAATTTTTTATGGCTGCAACCAAATCCGGAATCTGCGAAAGAATTTTTTCGCTGCCTCGATGGCGGCATGTCCGTTCCAAAGCAGTTTTTAAATCTTCTATGTTTATCCGCGTTAAATCAGCACTCAAAACATATACATCGTAAAAATCACGCGGACGGGTCGTTGTGATGTTACGGACAAGAATCGTTTCCAGCTTTTCAGCAAGAACATTTTCCAACGGATATGTGAGCAGCGAAAACGAGCCGCTTTCAAAGATTTTTGCGAATTCATGCTTTCTTGGTTTCGGATAAATGCTGTCTCCGGCAGTTATATCCAAAGTCAAAGTGACGTGCATTTTTTCATAATCTGCCAAAACAAAAGCTCTGAAACCGTTGTATTTGTCATCCTCGCGAATCGGTTCGACCCTATCCAGAGAAAATATGAAATCATCGTCATTTTTTACGGAGCAGATAGAAGAAATTATTTTTGTTATCACCGTTTCATTAAGAGGAATATTGCTGATTGTCGTATCGATATCCATAGTTGTGCGGTGCGAAATTCCCACAAAAGAGGCTATCAGCACTCCGCCTTTTATGATAAAACGGTCGGAATATTCTGATTTTTCGAGGCGTTCGAGAAAACATTCCATAAGATAATTCTGCAGCATGATCTGCGGCGGAACGGAAAGTTCCTTGGATCTATTATTGATTTTCGCTTTCAGCTGCATCGCGTTTTCAGTCTTCATTGAATTGCCTCCAGATAGGACAAAAGTTTCTTTTCCACGTGAAAAATCTTGCCGAATTTCATAAGAAGCAGGAAGTCTTTTTCCGGTGATGCCGCATATTTCCGAATAGCCGGAATAAACCGTTCTTTATCCAGTTCCGACGGTTTGTGCAGAAGCTCGCACAAGGTTCGTTCAATGCAGTAAAGACGCAAATCATTGCCTAAATCAGATTTGACCGAAACGATCCCTTCATTCGCGTATTCTTTTGCAACATGGCGCACATCGTATTCGGCTGAAAGCGTTTTTGAAATATAGCCGTGCGGAACGGCGAGCGTGTATTTAAACGGGATCTGGTCTGAATATCCGTTCAGAAACAAAGCCGTTTCATGCGAAAACACAGCTTTCGGACAAAGGAGCTGCGTTATAAAAAGTTCATCGGGAACAACACCGCTCAGAGCATATAGACCGTAGCGGACTTTCTGGATTTTCTGCGCTTTCAGAAGTTCCTGCAACTGCCAGCGCGAAATTCCGGCATCTATTGCATTTTTCAAGAAAAAATATCCGTTTTGAGCTTTTGCTATTTTATTGATCGTATTTTCTGTCACAGCAACCGTCTCCAAACATATCATACTATAAAGCTAAAAAGTTATTGTATGAATCGAAAGAACTAAAAAATTTATATCACAATAAAATAAAATTGCAAGTTTGTTTTAACAATGCAAATTGCAGGAATGTAATTGGCATTTGCTGGAAATGGCAGAATCTTCTGCAAAATCAAAATCTTGTTTTGTAAAACTCTGGGAGCTTAGGTCTGCACTAAAAATCGGTCTCTGAGACTTATTACCTCACACACCTGACATAGTAGTATGTAGTCTTATTGTCGTAGCACACATTTCCGTAGTCGAAATACACGAACCACGCGTAGTATGTAACATCAATGCCGGTAGATGAAGACCAAAAATATCCGCTATCCCCCAATTTACTGTACTGCCCGCGATTGTTTTCATCATAAGTACAGCCAGAACAACCGCCTTTTCCACATTCATTCCAGGAAAGACAATTGTCTGTTACGCCGCAACTGCCACCTGTTTCCGTGTCAGGACAGTTTTGAATAAGCGTCCTCAGTTCGCTGATCGTCGGCAGATGCCAGTCGGAATAGCCACCTTCTGTTAGGTTGTCGCAATAGCTGACGGCATAATCCCAATTCATAGTTTTTTGTGCCCTTGCAGACCATGTCAGACCGATTGACAGATCCTTGCAAGGAGCAGAAGAAGTCGGACTGCATTCCGGAAGATTGTCAGGATTTTCATTTGCTGCATCGCTGTGGTCTGAATCTGGATTATCAGAAAGTTCAGTGTCACCGCCGTTTGGCTCTGTGTCTGACGGGGAATTAGTATCAACTGTGTCTTCATCAGTTACAGTATCGCTTGTATCGGCGTTGTCGCTTGTTTTCGAACCGCCTCCGCAACTGACAACAAAAATCAACGTTGCAAAAAGTGTTAAAACCACTAAAAGTTTTTTCATTTTTTCTCTCTATTACTTAAAAATCAACCCTTCCCGCATCTGCCGCAACTCCTACGATCTTGAGGAAATCCTTTCGCGGGATAAATTCGGCTCCGAGCGACTTCAAATGCTCGGTTTCGACCTGACAGTCGATTACGGGGCAGCCGATTTTGCGAAGCTTGTTGACGAAGGTGATGAACGCCGTCTTTGATGCATCGGGATAGGTCGAAAACATGCTTTCGCCGAAAAAAGCCTTCCCTATCATCACGCCGTAAAGCCCTCCTGCCAGAATGTCCGTACCTGCAAGCCAGCTTTCAACGCTCACTGCATAACCCAGAA
Source organism: bacterium (assembly GCA_017961325.1). GTDB lineage: Bacteria > UBP6 > UBA1177 > UBA1177 > UBA1177 > UBA1177. The sequence goes on from JAGCXM010000003.1 coordinate 26,050, forward strand.
CATGAAGCCGGTTATAGGCCTTTTCCATGTCGTCGGTAATCCATGTTCCTTCCTGATGGACGCGGACTTCATGGCGGCAGCGGCTTATCACCTGCGGAAAAGCTGTATTAACCGTCACAGTATATTTTCCTGATTTGAGAACCTTTTTCATGCTTTTCGAGACGTGGATTTTTTCGGGAAAAAGAACAAAACGCGGATCGGGAGACCACCAAAGGATCCTGCTTCCCTGATAGGAGATTCTGCTTTCATCCGAATACCACGGAAAAATCCCGGATTTATAGGCAAGAAGAAGCCTTTCCGGACTCAGATCGCCGCCGATCGCCAGAAAACCGTCGGGTTCGGCATTCTCGACCGGAGGAAAACCTATCGAATTTCTCGACAAATAATAAATCATCGTGCCCCGCACAAAAAAACAGTGAAAATTATATCATATGAGAGGAATTGCAAAAAAAATTCAAACAGAGAAAAATCACCGGCAGCAAGGAATGTAATCGAAAAAAAGCTGGGAAGTGAAAAAAACAGCTACTTCACCCACTCTTCAACAAAATCCGGAGTGACTGTTCCGATATGGACTTTTTTTATCACGCCGTCCTGAATGAGAAGCGTCGTAGGAAGAACGGAGATATACAGATCTTCAAACAATTCTTCAGGAGCGATTACACTTTTGAACCCGGGGCTGACTTCGCGGTAAATTTCGTATTTGAAAACTGGTTTTATCACGCCGTAAACTTTGTGTTTTGCCGCAATTTTATTGAGTTCCGGCATTTCGGCAAGGCATGCTCCGCACCAGGTTGCCCATATGTTGACAAGCACGGTTCCTTTTGAAACATCAAGCACAATTCTGCTGCTTGTCAAAGGATCCATTCCGTGAATTTCGGCAAGTTCCCGTCCTGGAAGCATAATGGAGGCGCCGAAATATGAAAAGACATTGAAAAACAGAATAATAACGACAACTGCAGATATTATTCCGTAAAAAAGCCTGTTTTTCTTTTTTTCTTCCATCACTTTATATTCACGTTGAAAGTTCCTAAAATAAACCGTTTCTGACCGTCGTTAAAAGTGTCTTTGTCGACAGCCATTCTAGTATCGCCTTCATAAAATCCGGTATAAATCTTGACTCCGCCGCCGGGATGCGCCTTTGGAACGGCAACTTTGAAAGTATCCTTCAAAATCATTCCGGCTTTCCATTTCGTTGTCGGCAGATAACCCTGCTGCGGATAGTCGTCAAGCTTGAAAGAATGCGGCAAAGCACCGCTGTAGACATCAAAATGGAAGAAAACCTTCCAATTTTTATCCGTCTCCTTCAAAACTTTGTAGTAAAGGGTAAGTTCGATATCCTCTCCGGGATCAAAACGCTGCTTGTTGATGGAATATCCGATAATTTCGAATGTTTTATCACCCAACGTCCCGTTAACTTTTGTTATACCCGCCGGAATCTGCGATTCTTCAAGCAGATTGTTCTTCCACTTTTCCGACAAATCGGCGTTCTTGTCCTTCATTGAAGCGGTGAACATTTCGATTTCCATGTAGGTGTCAACAGCGTCGTCTGCCACTTTGGTTATCGGAATTCCTGGTTTGTTGAGAAGTGCCGCGCGAAGCTCTGAAACCTTGTCCTTTTTAGTGGTTATAAATACTGTCGAATTCGGATTTCTCTCAATAAGCTGCTGAATTTGTTCAACTTTTTTATAGCGGAAAAGCTGTTCGTCAAGCCCGAGATAAAAATACATAGAGCGGTTTTTCCAGTTGTCGAAATCGACGATTTTGTCACCAGGCTTTTTCATTTCAAAGTATTTTTCAACAAGAGTTTTCGGTGAGAAAACTTCAATCATATTAGGAATCCAATAAAAATTGAGATAGACCGACCAGCAGACCGCTGCAAGAGCAAAACCTGTCAAAGAAATGTGCAACAGCTGATTTTTACTCGGTTTAACAAGCGGCAGAACGATAAACAACGCCGTAATCGTAATGAAAATCTTCAAAAAAGGAACCATATCGAAAACTCTGCCGAACCATGTCTGAATATGATGCGTCGTAATTATATAAATTATGTTCGTATAATTGAAATCGGTGGCAATATCCTTGCCTATCAGGATAAGGAAAAGTGCAGAAACAATACCTGTAACAGCATAACCCTTTGAAACATCATGAGTTTTCCACAAATTGACAAAGTATTCGCCGAGTATCATAGCCATAAACGGAACAACCGGAAAAACATAATGCGGAAACTTCGTGGCAGCGAGCGTAAAGAAAAGGAAAATGAAGAAAAAAGTAAGAATCAAAAAAGCTAAATTTTTGTTTTCCCTGACTTTTTTAGTGGCTGAAAACATAGCCGGAATCAAAAAACAAATCCACGGGAATCCGCCAAGACTGAGCTGCCAGATGTAAAATTCAAACGGTCCGTCCGGCTTGTCGATCGTTCCTTCAAGCCTGCCGAAATGGTGTTCCATAAAAAATTCGTTGTAAAAAGGCATTCCGTGCTTTATTCCCATGTAAAGATACCACGGAAGTGCGACAAGGAAAAAAATTCCGGCTCCCTCAAAAGGTCTCATTGATTTAACAAATGAAACTGCATCTTTGCAAATTTGATTAAATCCCTTGGAATAATCAAGAGTCGCTATCATCCAAAGCAACATCGCCGCAACCGGCATGCAGACTGCGAGAAGCCCTTTCGTGAGCATTCCCAAACCCATAAAAACATAGGAAAAACGGAGATATTTCTTATTTCCGTCGCGCTGACCGACATAGAGAAAACCGGTCGACGCGGTAAGAAATGTGACAAAAGTTATATCCCACATGAACTGGCGGGAAATCATGTAAGTGTAAGGAGTGAAAAGTGCTACAAACGCCGCAGTCAGGGCCTTCGCCGGATCCTTCAGGATTTTTTCGGCAAGAAAACGCACCAGAAGGACAAAAAATATTCCGTTAATCGCAAAAGGAAGTCTTGCGGCAAGTTCGGTCGCACCGAAAATCTTCATGAACGGAAAAACCATCCAGAAACAGAATATAGGTTTTGACCAGAAGTTGTGCTTCCCGAGATATATCGGGTCTAGAAACCAGTCCCAGGAACCGTTCGCCATCATTTCCATTGCGACTCTGCCGTAATGAGGCTCCCACTCGCCCAAAACGGGATAACTTCCTAAAATCGGAAGAAAAACAAGCGCGGAAACAACAGCCAGAAAAATGTTGGGATGTACAAGAATCAGTGAATCAGATTTGTTTTCGACAAGCATTTTATCCATAGAAAGACCTCGCGAACCATAAAAACCATAAATTATAGGTTAAGAAGTCCGCAAGTCAAAAAAACAGGTTTTGTCTGCTGAAAAGAGCAGAATAATCTTTAATTTTTTATTGCCATGCAAAAATTTAAATTTAACATAACACAATGGGAGCTTTTGAATAAGGAGGTATAGCAATGACGATTATTGATTCAATCATTTTAGGTATACTGCAGGGACTAACGGAGTTTCTGCCGGTAAGTTCTTCTGGTCATCTCGTTTTTGTGGAAAAACTGCTCGGACACAGGGAGGTGCCGCTTCTCTACGACATTCTGCTGCATGTTGCGTCGCTTTTTGCGGTCTTCATTTTCTTCAGGAAAAAACTGCTCACGCTCACGAAAGAGTGCCTTTCAACGACTTACAACAAGTCGCACAAATACGTGATGATGATACTAGTCAGCACGATCGTAACGACCGCTATGCTCGTTGTGACCAAACCGTTGATGAAATCGATAAAAGAGCAGCCGGTATATCTCACGGCCGCTTTTGCGTTCACGGCGGTACTGCTTCTCATCGCGCAGTCGTTTTTCAAAAAGGCAATCAAGGATAAGGAAATTTCGTGGAAGGATGCCGTTGTCATCGGATTTTTTCAGGGAATTGCGGTCCTTCCCGGCGTTTCGCGTTCCGGTTCGACGATAACGGGAGCACTTTTCAGAAAAATTCCAGCTGCCGATGCAGTCGAATTTTCGTTCATGCTGGCAATTCCGGCAATTCTGGGCGCACTGCTGCTTGAAGTTGTCAAAGGCGGATTCACAGCAATAGATCCGGTTCCTTCGCTTGCCGGCTTTGTTGCTTCGTTCGCCGCAAGTCTCGCCGCACTGAAACTGCTCGTTTTTATGATGAAAAAAACAGTACTTTATCCTTTCGCGATATACCTTTTTATCCTTTCTGCGCTTGTTCCTTTTGTAATTTGACGGAGGTTGAAAATGGATTTTTCAGTTGCGATTCATAACGGAAAAAACCTTCCTTACAATCTTAACGAAAAACTGCTCGGACTGACTATTCTTGAAAGACAGATCAAAATCGCCGAGATGACGCTCGGCGCGAAGGAAGTCATCACGGTCGATGAAAACACTACACGTGACTTTTCGGGAAAATGGATCTTCGTGAACGGAGCTTTTTTCATCCATCCTCTTGCTGTACAGCAGCAGTATCTTGAAAGCGGAGAAGACCGATTCGAAAAAGGCGGAATGTTCGGATTCTGCGATGCAGAAAAATATAAAGATGAAATAGCTGAATTTCTGAAAAACGGCGTTTTTCCAGAAAAAATATCGACTTTCACAGGCCCCGGCTACCGCGTCGTCGTTGATGCGCCGGAAAAGAGAAAGGTTCTAACGAAAGCCCTGTTCAACGCGATGAGAAAGCCTGTTGACGGAATCATTGCCAGAAGTTTGAACAAAGCGGTATCGTTCTTCCTTACAGAGCATTTTTTCATTCCGCTGCACTTCACCCCGAATATGGTTACCATCACCGCGGTAATCACGGGCATTCTCTCCGGTTTTGTAGCTTTAGGCGGAACATACTGGCATCTCGTCACTGCAACTTTCCTCGCACAGTTCGCTTCGATTCTTGACGGCAGCGACGGAGAGACAGCCAGACTCACTTTCAGAATGTCGAAATTCGGCAAATGGCTCGACAGTGTGGGCGATTCATTCGTAAACACCTCGCTCTCACTCGGTCTCGGCTACGGTCTCGCCCGATACTTCGCAGCAAATCCATACCAGTCTGCGATACAATCCTATCTTGAAACATGGCCGATCTGGATCGCATGGCTCTGCACGGCGATAAACTGGTATCACAATTTCGTAAGTTACTTCGATGTCATCGTCGTAAGAAAAACAACAGACATTTTCGCTTTCGTCTTCTGGTTTGAAAAGAAGGAAAGAGTCAGAACGGTTGATCTTTCAAAGCCCGTTTACGGCAAAATCTCGTTTTTCGAACTGCTGAAATACTTTTCCAGACGCGATTTCTACCTTTTCGCATACTTCGTTCTTGCCGTCATCAGCCCTGCGGCACTGCTTTTCGGATACATAATTACGGCGCTATTCCTCATTCCCGTATTCGTCATGACCACCATCCATATTTATTTCGGCATAATCAAAAAGATGAGACAGGTATAACAAAAATTCAAATCAAAAAAAAAAACGCTTGCTTTAATTACATTTCAGCATTATTATATTCAAGTTATTTGATAAATTACATTCGGGAGCCAACATGAAACAGAAAATTTTTTGCATTCTGACAGTTTTTTTACTGCCGCTGCTTTTCGCTTCATGCAATGAATCGCCTAAGAAAGTGGAATCTACGCATGATTACGATCAGGATGAGACGGCAATTAAGGCAATATGCGAAAAACGCGGAGCCGAATGCGGCGATATCACCGTAAAGATCGATGATGCCTACGACAAAATCAACTGCGGTGAATGCAACTCAGGATTTGTCTGCGACGAGACGGCGAACAAATGCACTAACGGAGCAGAAACAAACGACACAGATGATATTACGGATGACGACAACGATAATCCCCAGAACAATTCTGAAGATCCGATTCCTGAATCATCGCTGCCGCAATGCAACTCTTCGAATAAGACTCCGTGCAAAGACGTGCAAAGCGGCCTGATATGGTCAGAGAAAGCACTTTCTCCAATGAATCACAAGGACGCGGCGCAGTTCTGCGAAACGCTGACTGAAGGCGGATATTCAGACTGGCGCCTTCCAGATATCGACGAGCTCAGGACTCTTATCATGAACTGTTCAGGCACCATGCCGTCGGGGTCATGCAAAGTCAGCGCAAGGACTGAATGCCTCTCCGACGAATGTTTCTCAGACCAATGCGGATGCGGCAACGACACAAACGGCAAATACAGCAAGTTCGGAGACACTGACGGATTCTGGTCGTCTTCAAAATACGGCGCAGAAAACACCATTTCATGGGGAGTACTTTTCCTGAATGCCGGAATCAGATATGCGCAAAACAGCTACGAATTTTATCTCCGCTGCGTCAGAGGCGAAAACAAAACAGTTTACGACGACACTCCAGACCCGGAACCTGAGCCCGATCCGTGCAACCCGAATCCGTGCCTCGGCATGGAACATTCAAACTGGGAATGCTATTCCAAGGGGGATGAGTATATCTGCGGATGCATTGAAACGAGCTGGGACGGAAAAGAATGTGTTCCTGTCAATTTCCCCGAATGTGAATACCCCGTAGAAGAACTGCCGTGCCAAACATTCCACTTCGAACTTATATGGTCTGATACGGCTCCTGCTGAAGCGACTTGGCAGGAAGCCGTGCTTTACTGTCAAAATCTTGAAGAAAGCGGGCTCAATAACTGGAGACTTCCCGACATCGACGAACTCAGGACCCTCTTCAACTGCGCCGACAATTGTGAAGTCCGTTCAGAAAACGGATGCCTTTCCCTTGAGGAATGCAGGACGGAGGACGACTGTTTCTGCGGTGAATGTCTGGATGAATTCTGCTTTCATGGAGGAAACGTCTGGGAGAGCAACTATAGTCAATTCGACTTGCGTGAAATTCTCTGGTCTTCTTCCACAAACACCGACGACCACGGTTCCGCATGGTTCATTGATTTCATAGAAGGAAACATATACGTCGAGCAGAAAACGGAGACTAAACCTTTCAGGTGCGTCTGGAGCAACAGATATACCCATTCGTGCGCTGCAAATTATTTATGGAACGGCTCTACTTGCGTGCCCGGCTGGAAACTTTCTGAATGTACAGGTATCCCGCAGCACGCCGAAGGAACGGAATACATCGTCCAGAACTGGAACGGAATGAGCTGGCTTCCCTCTACAAAGGCTCAATACGGCGACAACTCCGCGGAATGCACTTTCAAATGCATGGAGAATTACATCTGGAACGGCTCGAAATGCGTGGCGGACGACTTCGCATCATTTCCTGAATGCAGTTCAACTTCAGATTTCCCGTGCAAAGATTCATCGACCTATATTGTCTGGTCTTCAAAAACAGCTGGGAAAATGGAGATAGACGCGGCCATCCCCTATTGCGAGAGCATGAATGAAGGCGGATACGACGACTGGAAACTGCCGGATATAGATGAACTGAGGACGCTTATCATAAACCATCCCAAAACCGAAACAGGCGGTATCTGCCGCATCAGCGAGCTGAAAGGCGGATGCCTCTCATGTTCCTCGGACTGCCGCAACGAAGACTGCTGGAATACAAACCAGTATCCTTCAGGCGAGATCCCTGAGTTCAGCAAACTCGGTGACAAAGAGACGCTCTGGTCCTCTTCATACGACCGCGACGATTCGGAAAACTGGTCGACCCACGAATACTTCGGGGTAGAATTCGGAACAGGTTCGATAACCTCAATGGACGGTACCACGAAATACGTCCGCTGCGTAAGATAGGAGAATTATTAAAAGAGGTTTGATATGATGAAATTCAAAATTTTTGTTTTTACGGCAGCTTTTGCAGCAATCCTGGCATCATGCGGTTCCGGCAGCAAAGAACCTCAGAACACGACTGCCGATCCTGACGATGCGGCTGTCAGCCAGATATGCGAAAAGTATAAAGTCGAATGCGGCGATTTTCTGGCGACGGTCGACGGCTTTTTAAAAGCCATTTTCTGCGGAGACTGCGAAAGCGGATCAGTCTGTGATGATGCAACGAACAGATGCATAGACGGATCATACAGCGACGACCCGCAGGATGACCAGGACAGCCCCGAAAACGACTCAGATGATATTCATGATGACTCTGAGGGGCCTCAGGATGACAATGACGACCTGCAGGAAAGCGGTTTGAGAACGATTTCATGTACAAATCTTCCAGAAAACGCAGAATGGAACATAGTTTCCGAAATCACTCAGACATTCGACGGAACAAACTGGCTTCCTTCCGAAAAAGCCGTTTTCAATTCCGAGTCAAGCACCGAAAGATGCCGTTTCATCTGCAAGGAAGAGTATGTCTGGAACTCGCAGGAATGCGTTCCCTACACTCTTTCAGGGCTTCCCAAATGCCGTTCCAATATCGCGACGACATGCGAAGACACTTCGACCGGAATGATTTGGTCTACAATAGTTTTAAACAGGATGGACTGGGGCAACGCAAAGGCATACTGCGAAGATTTCGAAGAAGGCGGATACAACGACTGGCACCTTCCGAATGTCGATGAAATAAGGACAATGATAAGAAACTGCTCGAAAATGATAACGGGCGGTGAATGCCCTGTCAGCGAATCAAACGGCATAGACTCATCTATCGTCAACAACTGGCTGGTCAGCTGCAGCTGTTCGGACACTGAAGCTGAAAGCGTACTCGGAACCAGAAACAAAACTCTGTGGACTTCATCATCAGTTCCAGTCTCAACGATGTACGCATGGACTTTGGATTCAAACTTTTCCCTCTCCATGGAGGATAAAGAGACGATAGCTTTTTTCCACTGCGTCAGATCAAATTACTTTCTGAGAGACGACCATTGCGGCAAGCACTACACCTGGAACGGCTCTGATTGCATCGCAGACACCAAAAGAAGCGAATGCAAAGGACTTCCAGAAAACGCCGAATGGAATGCCGTTTCAACCATAACACAGACTTGGAACGGAACCAACTGGATCCCTTCAGAAATCGGGATCCACAATACCTCGTCAAGTTCTTCGGAATGCCGTTTCAAATGTTATGAAGAATTTGCCTGGGATGGAAATGAATGCGTACTGTCTGAATAAAACTGATTCAAAAAATCTAAGATTTCTTTTTTTTCCTTAACTTAGATACCATCTTAGCGTACTTATCAATTGATTGTTTTGCTGTATTGTACTTTTTTTGTTGATTGTCCCCATCACCAAAGATAAGATTGTATGAAGGTGTCATTGGTTTGAAGTCTTTTACCTGCTCATTCGTGACATAGTGCGCCAATCCGCCAATCATTGTATCCGCCGGAGGCTTTTGCAATGATTCTTGAAACTGAATATGTAATGCTGCCAAAAGTCCGCTTGAAATTGCAGGAACATATCCATCAATCCCAGATAACTGCCCTACAAGATAAGCATTAGAGCCAATAATCTGATAAAAAGAGTTTATATGGCCTGGGGATTTAAAAAATGTATTCTTATGCATTCGACCATATTTAATAAAACGAACTTTTGAAAAACCTGGAAGAACAGAAAATGCTTTTTTCTGCTCCGCATTACTTAGCGTAGTCATTGAACGCACGATAATGAAACCGTCTTCCATACCGTTTTCTCGTCTAAGAAGAAGACGATTGCTTCCTAATTTGGGATGTGGTGTCATGCAATTCTGGTTTAATATGTCTTGACCTTCACTTGCCAACTTTTCAATTGGTTTACATTCTTGAAGACCGACCAATATATTATTTTTATTTTTTTGTTGTTTCTCATCATAAAAATCAGAAAGCAATCTGGAGAACTTAGACAAAACATCTTCTGGTATATCAACTGAATAAAGATCTTCTGTGATTTTTGTAATATGATTATCTTTGATATCTATACTCTTTATATCAATTACAGCACAGCTGGCATCATCAAAATCATATTTATTATCAAATCCATACTTTTCAGAAATATTTGCAAGCAGGCGTTCATTGGATAGAGGACCGCTTGCAAAAATAACGAAATCTTCCTCCGGTATTTCACAGATCTCTTGATCTTTGATAATGATATTCGGACAATCCTCAATTGCTTTAGTAACGCTTTTAGAAAACTTTTGTTTGTCAACAGCAAAATACATCGGATCATCGATTTTGCATTCTGCAGCTATTTTAAGTAAACAACTTTGTAACGCATTAAGTTCATGTCTCAACAATCCCAGCGGTTTTTTTATATCATTCGGACCTAAAGAATTGTTGCAAACCAATTCAGAATAGGTAGGCATATGATATACCGATGAGCAAGCGTTAGGTTTCTGTTCATATAGCGTAATATTATTTCCGAAATGAGCTAATGTTAATGCGGCTTCACATCCTGCCAATCCGGCACCAACTATAGCAATGTTCTTTCTTTTATTATAATTGAACATTTCCGAATACCATGACTGTTCTGATAGGTCTGTCTCTTCCAACGGTATATTCTTATTTGCTTTCTTTCTGAAACTCTTCCAATCACGATGTAACTTCGCAATGTTGGAATAGTAATCACGATATGGATAAATTACGCTTTTTTGAACCTCTGGATTATTCACGATCGCAAAGAATCTGTAACAAAATAAATCGTCAATTTGATCCATTTCAAATGATTTAGCATTTAAATGAATATAAAATTGTTCAAAAAAATCCAAACAATTTGCGGCAGTTTGTTCTTGTTCCTTAGTTAATTTTACTCCTCTTTTTTTATTCATTTTTTCCAACTCATCTAACAAGACATGATAGTCTTTGTTGTTGATATACATTTGACTTAGTGTCGTTAAAAACTGAGTACTATTAATTTTTCGTGCACGAATATGTTGGTATATTAATCCAAAAGCACCGACAATAGCTGCTGTCGCTGTTATTGCCTCTCCCAATGAAGGAGATTTTTTTTCAAGCTCATAAATGATGAGAATAATCGTAATAAAAAAAACTAAAGAAGCAACGTAAATCCAGACATTCTTTTTTTTCACTTCATCAACTCCTTTTCGATCAATTCGATAATGTCTTTCGGATTTCCTCCGCATCCTCCGAACACATATGAAACATTGCATGATTGGTGGATTTTGTCCTTTCTATCGACAAATGCTCTTTCTCTGTATTCTTGGACCGACTTGTGAAGTTCCTCAATGTTCTTTTCTTTGATATTACCAATTTTTTCAACAGAAGGATCCTTCAGCAAAAACCATTTACAGTTAAGCCCAGAATCACGATCGACCAAACAATTACCCAAGTTATCGATGTGAACACCTGTCATAATACAAGGACAAATCGGTCTCATATAAGAACCGTCACAATATTCATCAGCAACAGCCTTTAATTTTCTTATTTCTTCTTCAGACAGACCAAGTTCTGGTTCCAAATTCTTTTTTATAACTTCCCCTGCTTGCTCCAATTCTCCGATTGAAGCAAAAATACCGTGTTCTTTACAGAAAGAGACCACTTCCGGTATCCCATCAACAGACAGCTTTGTAGGTACAATTGAAAAAGCCAAATTAGTTAAACCGTTTTTATCTGCTCCGTAGCCAGCTTTAATTAACAAATCCCTCGCCTTATAAATCTTTTTTGCTGCTCCATTCTTGCCAAGAATAGTATCAAATTTTTTCTCATCAAATGTATCCATCTTCAACACTATATTAACATTGCATTCCTTTAGTTTCCTGGCAATATCCAAATCCTTGATAAATATCCCGTTTGAAAACATAGATAATTGTATGTCGTTCTCTTTCAACAACTCAATTAATTCCCAAAATTTGGGATCTTCCAAAGGTTCACCGAGTCCACATGTGTATATCCATTTTAACCCGCGTTTTTTTGCTCCAAGGATTAGTTTTTTTAATTGCTGGAAATTAAGTTCGTGAGACATTCCAGCATCGCATACATCTGGTTTTGAATCACAGTAGATACAGCATGCACCGGAACATTTAGCTGTTAACTCCAGATCAATAGCAGGAATCTTACCGTTTTTGCTATCAGCAATACATTCCTTCAAAACATTTTTCGACCAAGGACGATATTCTATCATTGTTTTCCCCCTTCTCTTAATCAAATAACATAATAAAAAAACAGCTACACAGCTTTTTTACTTTAACTGTTATAACACAGCAAAGCAGTTACGACTCTTCTTTTCCTCTGAGGAAACGTCCGAAAATCATCATTCCGAGCGGGGATATTACAGCGACTGCGCCGACCCAGATCCAGATCATGTAGTGATGCGAGATGTCGCCCACCTGCAAAGTCTTCTGACCGGCTTCGTTCACAATTTCAGTTGCCGGAGTGTAGGCTGAAAGAAGTGCTCCGGACATCCATGCAACTAGAGGCTGCGAGATGAATTTCGGAAGAAGCGAAAGGCTGAGATAGCTTGCCTCCTGACCTTTCGGCGCGATCTTTGCGGTGTATTCCATGAGTCGCGGCGACCAGATTGCTTCGCCTATCGTAAAAAGAACGACGAAGAAGCAGAGGCCGAGACAGATCGCGATCGTTGAAAGCGGTGAACCGTCTGGAAGAGCGAGCCACTTCTGCCAGATGAGTCTGCCGAAGAGCGAATCTGCGATCGGAGCGTAGAATTCATCCGGCAAAACGACGAAAAATACCGATGCGGCCGAAATCAGAGAGCCGATCGTTATCATTTTGTAGGCACTCCACTTTCTCGTGAGCCATGCGATCGTCGGAACGAAGAAAATGACGATTACCGGATTCAATACGCCGTAAATGTTGCCTATCTTTGCACCTTCGCCCAGAACGCGGATACCGTATTTCGGGAAGGTGTAGTGGAAGTGGTAGAAGACGTAGTTTACGCCTAAAAGTATCGCCAGAAGCGCCATGAACTTCCAGAAAGCCTTCTGTTTTGCGACAGTTACAAAAATTTTACCGGCATCGGCAAACGAATCCCTGATCGAACCGAAAATCGAAACGAACATGTTTCCGTCCTTTTTTTCACGCTCGTTTTCGATGTGCTTTACAAGTTTGCCCTCTTCATTGAGGTCGATATTGTCACGGATTATAGAAACAAAGAAAAGGGTCGGAATACTGATGAGGAACGCGACAAAAAGAATGAAACGGTAAGTCGAAATCTCACCGAGAAGCGGGATTGCAATGTTTCCGTATTCACCGTAAACTTCGCGGATTCCGTCAAAAATAAGTCCTCCCATCGCAAAACCGACGTTCATCAAAGTGTAGAACATAGCGAAACCGAGTGCCGAAGTGTCAGATTTCGTGTATCTTTTGAGTGCGACCGAAATGACCGGGCTCATAAATGCGATGGAAACCGCCTGCGGAACAAAACCGAGAAGCGTGACAACCCAGAAATTGGTCGTAAGGAACAGGAAAAACCTTGAAAATATTGCAAGAATCGTACCGATAAGAAGCACTTTCTTGATGCCTACTGCGTCAACGAGCGAACCTACTCCGAAAATGAGGAGAGTATAAGCTAAATTCCAGGTTCCCATGTAGTTTCCCGCCGCGACGTCGCTTAGTCCGAGATCGCTCGAAAGAAAGAGCGTGAGCGTCATCAGCATTATAGAATATGCAGTATATTCAATAATTTGCGAAATCGATACAAACCATATTTCACGCGGAGAAGTCTTGAGACCGCGTTTATAGTTGTAGACAATGTAAATAAAGTAAATACCTGCCGCCGCAACAAGCGACCAGAGAAGATAGGGAATCCACTTCGGAAATTCGATATATGACATTCAGACCTCCAGAATAAAGAGAGGATTTAAAAAAAGTGCCGGTTTATGCAATAGCCTTTGAAATATAGACTGCAAGTTTGGTAAGGCAGTTTACATAGCTGCCGAGTTCGTTGTCGTACCAGCCGAAAATCTTGGCGTGGGTAACCGGAACGTTCGACAAAGGCGGAATATCGACGAAACCGGTTCTCGTGTGGGTGTCGTTTCCTTCGATTACGCATGCAGCCATCTGCCCCTTGAGGTCGCTCGAAACGTTCTGTCTTTCCGAAAGGTAGAGCAGATCCTTCTGCATGCCGGCAGCAGCTTCACGGTAAACATTGTTTATGAACTCGCGGTTGATCTTCGGGAAACCGTCCTTGTCAAGCGGCGTGTGGAACGTGAGGTTAAGGTTGATAAGCGATACCGTCGGAACCGGAACGCGGACCGAATCAGCCATGAAACCGATGTTCTTCATTACCGGAAGAATGTATTCGAGAGCCTTTGCGGCGCCGGTCGTCGAAAGGATGATGTTGTAGCCCGCAGCCCTGTTTTTGCGGAGATCGCTCGTTCCGCTCGAAGGAACCGCATCGAGAACGTTCTGCGAATTGGTCATCGAGTGGATCGTTGACATGCTTGCGGTGAGGATTGCCGAAGTCTCCTCGTGGTCTAAAAGAGGCTTCATCATGTGTGCAAGCGCCGTCGTCGTGCAGGATGCCGCCGAAATTATGTGGTGGTTCATCGGATCGAAATTTCTGTGGTTGACGCCGTAAACCATCATGACTGCGTCTTCCGGAAGGGTTTTCGATTTTCCTTTGAGTTTGAACGGAGCCGAAAGAATGACTTTTCTAGCACCGCCTGCGATGTGGCCTCTGAGATTGCCGTTCGGCGATGATTCATCGGTCGGATCTACGAATTTTCCGGTCGTGTCGATGACGACTCTCGCACCTTCCTTGCCCCACGGAATCCTTTCGGGATTTCTTTCGCTTCTAAGGAATCTGACTTTTTTGCCGTAGAAATTGACTTCGCCGTTCTCCTCGTCGGTTATCTCGATTTCGGGTTCCTTAGTGCTGCCGAAACCGAAAAGAAAATTGTGAAGAGTGCCGTAAGTCGAATCGTAAATTGCGTAATCTACGAGATTTGCAAGCGATTTTCCAGCCTCACGCCCGAGGTTGATGACTATTCTGTCGAAATCGTCTTTCGGAAGCATGTTCCAAAGCGTAAGTTTGCCGATTCTGCCGAATCCGTTGATGCCGATTGTAGTTTTGCAGTTGATGTCAATCATAACGACCTCCTGAAATATTGGTAAAAAAATCAAAAACACGACATTTTAAGAATCTCGTTTTTTTTTGCAAATTTATTGCAAAAACTCATGCCGCCGCGGAATTGACAAAGAAAGAACAATAATTATTATATTGCGTTTTTTGTGGATGAGTGTTTGAGGATGCTATGTTCGGCAAATTTCTGAAATCCAAAATTCATCGCGCCGTGATTACCGGTGCAGATATAAACTATCAGGGCAGTATTACTATCGACAAGAACCTGATGTCGCTTGCAGATTTGCAACCATTTGAATTTGTTGACATTTGGGATGTCACAAACGGTTCACGCTTTGAAACTTACGTCATTGAAGGCGAAGCCGGTTCCGGCTGCATCTGCATAAACGGCGCTGCCGCACGCCTTGTTGCGAAAAACGATCTTGTGATCATAGCTTCGCACAGATACATAGTTGAAGGCGAAAATGTTCCGGAACCGAAAATCATTTTTGTCGACTCGTTGAACAAACCGGTCTCTTAGAGGTTATCATGGAAAAAGAAAACAGGGTTCTGCAGAGAACTCCGATTTCGTTTAAAATATCACTTTCCGAAAGTTCCGGCGGCGAAGACATAAAACTGGACGCTACGAACCTCGGCGCAGACGGAATCTTCGTCAGTTCGCCGCTGCTTTGGAAGCCCGGACAGACCTTCAACCTCCGCTTCACCCTGCCAGGATTTGACAAAGAGATGAAAATCAAGGGCATCGTTGCAAGAAGTGACGACAAATACTCGATTTTCACCGAAAACGATTCGTCTGTCTCAGGAATGTGGATAAAATTCACAAATCTCAGCGGCGAAGAGAGACGGCTCATAACAGAATTTATTGAAAAAACAGATTCAAAGTAACCGTTCCGGCATCAGATGAAAGCACAGGAAAAAAGCAGCAGAAACGAATATTTGGCGATAAGACGCAGACACTTTCTGTGGGTCGCCTTTTCACTTGTTCTGTTCGGTGCCATCCTTTACTTTGCAAGCATATACAACGATTATGCCGAAGAAAACGAAATCGAGAGTTTAGACGACATAAAACAGAACATCATAGGAATTTTGAAGAACGATTTTGCGATCTTTCCCGGAAACAACCCTTCGGAAGATGAAAAAAAGGAGGGCGGAAAAGAGGAAAAATCCAAAAACTTACTCAGTGCGCCGATTCTTCTCAGCTGTTCCGTCGAAAACGACAAGGCCGTTCTCAAAGAACCTTTCGAAGTTGCCGGAAAAAGGGCGAGCAATGCCGTATTTAAACTTGCAAATCACGGCAAGACATTGTATTCATTGAGTTTTTCATCGAAAGAAAACGCCATTTCATGCCGCGGGACATTGAAGGAAGGGCAACAGAAAATCTTTGTTTACTACTGCGAGAAAATATGACGGCAAACGACTGTTCAACGGAAAAAAAGATAAAAAGCGTCACAGGAGTCGGGCTTTTCGCCAACTTTGTTCTGACAGTTTTCAAAATCGTTGCGGGATACTTCGGTAACAGCCAGACAGTCATTGCTGACGGTATCCACAGCCTGAGCGACTCGGTAACGGATATCGCCGTAATCGTAGGCTCGTCTTTCTGGAGCGCGCCGCCCGACGAAAGCCATCCGCACGGCCATAAAAGAATAGAGACTTTTATCACGGTTATTATCGGACTCGCGCTTTTCTTCGTCGCTTACGGAATCGGGCACAACGCGGTCATGACTTTTGAAGAGCCCGACGAAGCTCCGTCATGGATCGCATTCGCAGCCGCAATAGTCTCGATTATTGTAAAAGAAATTCTCTATCACTATACCCACTATTTCGGAAAAAAGCTGAAATCGTTGGCTGTAGTTGCAAACGCATGGCATCACAGAAGCGACGCCATAAGCTCTGTCCCGGCTGCTCTTGCGGTAATAATTTCAATGAAATTCCCTGCTTATCCCTATATCGACAACATCGGCGCGATCGTGGTTTCGCTCTTTATCGTCTGGACTGCGTTCAAAATTTCATGGTCTTCGGTTCTTGAACTCACCGATGCCGGTGCGGACAAAGCTGTCTGCGAATCGATCGAATGCGCAGCCAAGAGCGTTGAAGGGGTAAAAAGCATTCACAAGTGCAGAACGAGAAAATACGGAAGCGGAATCCAGGTCGATCTTCACATTCAGGTCGATCCGAATATAACAGTCCGAGAAGGGCATGCGATAGGACACAAAGTCGAAGACGAACTTTTCAAAAACCACGATGTCATCGATGTCATAGTCCATGTCGAACCGGATGATGAATGTGAAAGAAATCATTAACAAATTCGGAGGTTTATATGTTTGAAGGAACAACGATAATCTGTGTCAGGGATAAATCGTCGGTAATCATCGCAGGCGACGGCCAGGTTACTTTCGGAAACACCGTTCTCAAAGGTAATGCCCGCAAAGTGAGAAGGCTTGCAGAAGGCAGAATCGTAGCCGGTTTCGCCGGTTCGACCGCCGACGCGGTAACGCTTTTCGAGATTTTCGAGGAAAAACTCAAAAAATACAATTACCAGCTGAAAAAATCGGCCGTGGAACTCAGCAAAGCATGGCGGAAAGACAGGGTTCTGGGCAAACTCGAGGCTCTTCTTCTCGTCGCAGACAGCGAAGACACGCTTCTTATTTCCGGAAGCGGAGACGTCCTCGAACCAGAAAAAAACATCGTTGCAATAGGTTCAGGCGGCAGTTACGCATACGCCGCAGCGGTCGCTTTGAGCGAAAATACGAAATTGGCCGCACACGAAATCGCACTGCGTTCGCTCAAAATAGCATCGGAAATCTGCATCTACACGAATTCCAACTTCACTTTTGAAGAAATAAAACTGAACGGGGATAAAAAATGAAATATTCCGCCGAAGAATTGACGCCGAGCCGCGTCGTATCCGAACTCAACAGATTCATAATCGGTCAGGACGAAGCGAAAAAAGCGGTCGCCGTCGCACTGAGAAACCGTTGGAGACGATCGAAAATAGAGGATGATTTTCTGAGAAAGGAGATTACCCCGCGCAACATTCTCATGTCAGGTCCGACCGGAGTAGGCAAAACCGAGATTGCGAGAAGGCTCGCCGAAATCTCGAACGCTCCGTTTCTGAAAGTCGAAGCAACGAAATTCACCGAAGTCGGTTATGTCGGAAGAGACGTAGAATCGATGATAAAGGACCTTGTCAAACACGCCGTAAACGAAAAAAGGAAAATAGAAACTGAAATCGTCTACAAAAAGGCGGAAGAGGTTGCAATAGATAAAATTCTGGATCTGCTCAATGTTCCCGATCCGGAAAAACTTCCAAAAAATGAAGAAAATTACGACGAAAAATTCAAAAGACAGTCTGATTACCGCAAAAAAATGGCGGACAAACTTACTTCCGGCAAACTCGACGACAAAAAAGTGACCGTTCCGGTAAAACCGGCCTCCCCTATTCCCGTTTTCGAAATAGTAAGCGGCTCCGGCGGAATCGAAGAGATCGACTCAATGATAAAGGACATGATGAGCAACATCTTTCCGCCTGACGGACAGCAGAAAGGAAAAAAGGAAAAAACGATGCCTGTTTCCGAAGCTTTCGGATATATTCTGCAGAACGAAGCGGAGAAACTGCTCGACAACGAAAAAATCATCCGTGAAGCACTTGAATGGGTGGAAGAGGAAGGTATTATTTTTATTGATGAAATCGACAAAATCATCGCAAGCGGTTCTTCTCATGGTCCGGATGTCTCGCGCGAAGGCGTCCAGCGCGACATTCTGCCGATAGTTGAAGGGTGCATTGTCAATACAAAGTACGGGGCCGTACGTACCGATCACATACTTTTCATTGCATCAGGCGCATTTCACATGAACTCGCCCGAAGATCTGATTCCCGAACTTCAGGGTCGTTTTCCGATAAAGGCACGCCTTCTTTCGCTAACGAAAAACGATTTCGTCAAAATCCTCTCCGAAACCGAAAACTCGCTTCCGGCGCAGTATGCTGAACTGATGAAAGCCGAAAACGTGACGCTCAACTTCACTCCGTCGGGAATCGAAGAGATTGCCGCGATAGCTTTTGAAGAGAACAACACGACGCAGGATATCGGCGCAAGAAGACTTCAGTCCGTCATGGAAATCCTGCTCGAAGACATTTCCTTTTCAGCCTCGGACAAAAGCGGCTCTAAAATCAAAATTGACAAGGCTTACGTCAGCAAATGGTACAAGTCGGCACGTGAAAACGAAAAACTTTCAAACTACATAATTTAGAGGAAAAATGCAGTATCAGTACGAAACAAGCGGAACCTGTTCCGAAATGATAATTTTCGACATCGACGAAAACAAAGTCGTCACGAACATCAAATTCATCGGCGGCTGCAACGGAAACCTGAAAGCAATTTCCAAACTCGTTGACGGCTGGGCAGCCGACCAGATCGCGGCGAAACTTCTCGGCAACGAATGCGGATTCAAAGGAACTTCATGCGCCGACCAGCTCGCAAAAGCGGTACTTGAAGCTGCTGAATCATTAAAGAAATAGTATTTTTTCTTAAAACACGGCACCCAAGGACATAAGGAAATTATAGCGGTCCATTTCCATTCTTTCACCATCAAGTCCGAGTTCTACGGTTGACGGCGTCACATTGAAAGAAGCAGCGACTTCAAACCATTTTATCCGGTATGCAATTCTGAAAATGAAAAATTCCCGGTGGAAAGGAATCATGTTCACGGTGTAAAGCGCGATTTCGAAAGCAGTCGAAAAGCGGACATTGTAAATGTTGAGCAAATCGACCTGAATATTCAGACCGTAGGATTCCCAATGAATCGAATTGTCAGACAGTCTGAGGTTTATTCCCTTTTTGAACCTTAAACCGAATCTCAGAAACGAGACTCCGACAGAAGCCTTGACTCCGAAAGCCCACCTCTCCTCCGATGTCGCGAAAATCGATATGCCGAACCTGTCACTTTTCTGAACCCAAGGTAAAAATTCAACGTTTTCAGCCACTTTTATTCCGTGATTTATAAATTTTGAAGGTTTTTCCCCTTTTTCCGTGTCCCCTTCATTTTCATAAAATTTCTCTTTGAACTCCTCTTTTTCATGCTGTGAAAGTTGCTTTATCTTTTCAAGCTGTTCCGATTTTTCATTTGCCTTTTCAGGATTTTCATCCTTTTTGTAAACGACTCTCACCATTTCTTCCATCAAATTTATGACATCGTCAACCGTAATTTCACTTATCGGAAGAGTTTTAACGAAGCCGTTTTCGGCCACAATCGAAATCGTTTTTTCATCGGGCATCTCTATCAGAAAGTTCATCTGAATGCTGTTTTTTTTGTAATGTTCAGAAATTCTGGCTCTGAAATCTTCAGGGACGTTTTCATCGAAGAAAACATTTCCGAAAAGGGAGAATGAAAAAATCAATGCGGCCAAAAACAAAAAAAACTTCAAATCCAATCTCTTTAAGGGATAAACCCCATCTTTTCCGATGTTTCCAGAACATCGGGGTTCTTAGGATCCAACGTAAGCATAACATGCGAAAAAAACTTTGCTTTTTCGAAATCTCTGCTTTCAATCGCCTTTCGCATCGGCACAAAAGCTATGTGCGGAAAAACAATTTTTCCGTCAACTGTCCTGACCCGTTCGATATTTTTGGTCATGTAAAAAGTGTAAAGTTCATCGCTTCCTTTTTTGTATTTCTTGTCGTAAAAAGTGTAGGAAATCTTGGTGTAACCGTTTTCTTCCGGCATAACCTCGAATTCCGAAGGTTTGAAAACGAAGCAGTATTCCGCGAAATCCTGTTCCGAAAACGCAGCTTTCGTATTTCTATCGAGGAGCGAATATGCCCTCTTCGTGTCCCCGTCAATTCTTGCCTGCATAAATTCTTCAATAATATCAGGCTGTTTTTCTGCTTTCTGGCAAGATGCGGCAAACAATGAAAAAAAGATTAAAAAAAGTGCCGAAAGCCGCTGCAAACGCATATTTTTACCATTTTTCCATTATTGAAACAGAGCTGCTGCAGCCGATTCTGTCAGCTCCGGCATTCATCATCGCAATCAGTGTTTCCTTGTCCCTTATTCCGCCTGCCGCCTTGACTCCGAGCCTGTTTCCGGCAATCATTCTGAGCAGTCTTACATCGCCGACCGTCGCTTTTCCGTTGACTCCCGTCGAAGTTTTGAGCATGTCGGCTCCGGCAAAGACAGCAATAAGCGCGGCATATATTTTTTCATCTTCCGAAAGCTCCGACGTTTCGAGTATTACTTTCGTATAAGCCTTTGTTTTCATTGTGTTTTTCAAGATTTCAAAGCACTCTTTGAACATTCCGCTTTTAACAAGTCCGATGTTTATTACGACATCGATTTCATCTGCTCCGTCAGCCGCAGCGGCAGCCGATTCCGCCATCTTTGCCGCAGCAGTTGAAGCTCCGAGAGGGAAATCTATTACCGTCGCGATTTTAAAATCAGCACCGTTTTCACGCCTGAAATCGAAAGCCGTTCTAACCCAGACCGGGTTGATGCAGACCGCCTTGAATCCGTATTTTTTCGCCTCTCCGCAGATTTTCAGGACATCGTCCTTTCCTGCGCTGAAGGAAAGAACCGTGTGGTCAATCGCTTTTGCAGCGACTTCTCCGGTGATTTCAGGCGCACCGTAACAGAAACCGAGATTTTCCTCGATTTTTCTGACTTCGCTCTGCGGAATTTCAAGAATTTCTGCAAGTTTTTCCGCCTTTTCAAGAATACTATCCTTTGAAAACTCCATTATTTTCTCCTTCAAAAATTATTTCAACGTTCCGTTCAACTTCATTTCAGCAACTTCGCAAAGTGTTTTGAATTCAAAGCCGTTTTGCTTATAAAAATTTATAACTCTCTGGAATCTTTCAATTTTTCTTTTGAGTAAAAACGCAAGATCGGGCTGTTTGCCTTGAAGCGGCGCAAACAGATGCGATTCTCCGGCGTCACAGAGATCTATTCCGTGCGCCTCTATATTTATGAAACTTCTTCTTTTCGATACTTTGAGCATAAGATTGAGAAGAAAATCGGGAAAAGTTATTATCGAAGTACCGATAAGCGGGATTTCGGCAAGAGGAAAAAGAGTCGTCATCGGCAGTTCGACAAAATTTCCTTCAGATTTTACATCTCTCACTGTTTTATCAATAAATTCAGGCGTATACCGGCCGAAAGCGTCGGCAAAAGAAGAAATTATAGACTTCGAATTATGTCCCGAAAGTTTTTTCAGATTTATCAGAAGCCACTTTGCAAGGTAGTACGAAATTGAAGGAAAAAGCGAGGAATCATAAATATAACCAACTGATTTTAATGAAGAAATCAAATCGGCTGAAGAATTGTAGCCGGGACTTCTGAACCCTTTGCAGAGAACTCCGGCCGTCTCTTCCAGAAAGTCACGGTTCTTTTTAACTTCCTGATAAATCTCATCTTTTGAAAGCCTTGTCAGCCGATAGTCGTGCGAAAACGAATGGTCTGCCATTTCATGCCCTTCTGCCGCGATTTTTTTCAGAATATCCCTGTTTTTTTCATTAAATCCGTGGGATGTCACGAAAAACGTCGCTTTTACCGAAGTTTCCTTAAAAAGCTCCAGAAAACGGATCAACCCGTTCGTATAAATCGGATCTTCGTCAATTTCGGAGGCATCCAGACCGTGTATCGCGTAATAGCAGACGATCGGATCAACATCGACGTTTATGCATGCAGTTTTCATTGAAATCACTCCGTTTTTTCCATTTCGAAATAGGTTAGTCCGGTCATTTGGCAGACGCCGCTACGGACTATTCTGAAACCGTGCCCTCTGTAAAAACCGACCGCTCTTGAATTGCCGGCATAAACCTGAAGCCGCAGCTCACGCCTGTCTTCAAGCGCAGAATTTAAAAGCGCCGAGCCGATTCCTCTGTTCCAGAATTCCGGAAGGACAAAAAGCCCCTCCAGATATTCACCGGAAAACGAAACAACCCCAAGGACCCTGCCGTTTTCCTCAAAAACGAGGTTCTTGCAGTGTCTTATCGTATCAGATGAAAAATTCTTTCTGTCTTTTCTGAAAAAACCGGGATCGACATTCAAAAAAACAGCATCGTTTGACTTTTCGTAAACAGTTTCAATTTCTTTCAAATCGGATTCCCTGAAATTTCTTATCATCTTCAACCGATTGATTTTATTGAACTAATCGTAAGCACCTGCTCGTTTGAGCATATCAACGATATGGTAGTTTCCAGTGTATTGGGCGCGCGTTACAGCCGTTCTGCCCCTTTCATCCTTAGCATTGAGATCTGCTTTTTTTGTGATGAGAAGCTGCACTGCCTTTTCAAAGCCGCGTCCTGCAGCAATCATAAGCGGAGTGCTTTTCTGCTTGTCGGTAATCGTAAAATTCGCCCCCCTGTTAAGAAGAGCCAGAACGACATGTTCCTCTCTCTTTGCGCAGGCATAAAGCAGAACCGTTTCACCTTCCTTGTTTTTTGCTTCAATATCGGCTCCGGCGTCAAGAAACATCTCTATCATCTTAACATCACCGTTTCTGACGGCATACCAAAGCGGAAAAAGACCGTCACTGAATCTTCTGTTCACCGAAATCTTACGTTGAATCATATTCAGGGCAATGTCATGGTAGCTGTTGAGAGCGGCATAGGCTATGATTTCATCCTGTTCGGAACGCTTTTCAATGAGTGCGTTTTTCGCAAGAAGATAGAGGACGATATCGTGTCTGTTTTCCCTTTTCGCAAGAATCAGCGCCGTGTCACCGTTTTTATCAGCCGAATCTATCGAAGCTCCTTTCTCCGCAAAGGTTTTCACGAATTTGATATGTCCCTTTTTTGCCGCGACGATAAGCGGGGTAAGGCCGTTGT
Organism: bacterium; assembly: GCA_017961325.1. Classification (GTDB taxonomy): domain Bacteria; phylum UBP6; class UBA1177; order UBA1177; family UBA1177; genus UBA1177. Next base: position 49,718 of record JAGCXM010000003.1, read on the forward strand.
TGTCAGCTTTGTTCAAATCGGCGTTTTTGTCGATAAGAAGTTCAACCATATCGTCGAAATTTTTGTGAAGCGCGATGAGAAGCGGCGTATTTCCGAAAGAATCGGTTTCGTTTGCTGAAGAACCGTGCTCAAGGAAAAGTTTCACAAGTCCGGTGTTTCCGCGCGATGCCGCAATAAGAATTGCCGAGTTCCCTTCGTCGTCCTTGATATCGATTTTCGCATTGTTCATAACAAGCATATGAACCATTCGCGGCCTGTCTGCAAGAACTGCCGATACAAGCGCCGTTCTCTTTCTGTTATCCGTGAGATTTACATTCGCACCGTATTTTATGAGGCTGTTTGCGACCTCTTTCTTGTCGTTCTCGACCGCCCACATAAGAACTGTTTTGCCGTTGCCGTCCTTGATGTCCATATTCGCCTTGCCGGCCGCCAGGACATCAATCATCTCACGGTTGTTTGTAAAAGCAGCGATCCAAAGTGCGCTTAGTCCGTCGCTGAACTTGGTGTTGACGTTGAATCCCAGAGTGACCAAAGTCTGAACGAGCTCAACGTCACCGATGACAAGTCCGCGCTGCATGAGGGAAACGGCTTCGGTACTTTTGAGTTTTGCACCATGTTTTCCAAGAAGTTTCGCCATCTCATATTTGCGCCGCTCGACGCAGTAGGTAACAAGGCTTTTGCCCGTTTTATCGGAAATTTCCGCCTTTGCACCTGATTTGAGAAGAAGTTCGGCCATGTCGGTCCTGTCTTTAACAGCGGCATACCAAAGCAAGGTGAGACCGTCCTCATAAACTTTATTTACATCCGGTTTAAAAGGCACGAGAACACGAACCTTTTCGATATCCTCATTTATAACCGCCTGTTTGAGCATCAAATCGGCTTCCTCCGGAGAGATGCGGATTCCCGCTTTCATGAAACGGCTTACCGCTTCGGCATTTCCGGTTTCTATCGCCCAGAAAACCACCGTTTGTCCCGAAGAATCCTTGATTCCGGTATTGATGTCACCTTTCAGATATTCGTCAAAAGCGTTCCAAGAACCTTTTTCAGCCGCAATCCACAGAATAGTCCTGCCGTTTTCGAATGTAAGATTCAGCATACTTTTCTGTTTTGCGACAATTGAGGCTATCCACTGATCGTCTTTGTCTACCGAAATGCGCATCAAAGCCATAGCTTCGGTGGAAGAAAGCTGCGCACCTCTGCCGGAAAAATATCCAACCATTATTTTCCGGCCGCTTAAAATGGCTATAAGAAGCGGTGAAAGCCCCGTACTGTCGTGATAATTGATACTTGCACCTTTTGCAAGAAGTCTTTTTGCAAGGTCGAGATCACCTGATTTAGCCGCCTCGATAAGCTCAAGATTGACTTCTTCAAGGCTTTTTACAACCGGATAAAGAGAAACTCTTTTCCCCGTTTTTCTGCCCGAAAAAATCTCTATAACATCATCTTTTGCAACATATCCTGCAAGTTCGAACCGTACAGTGTGCGTTCCCGGCTCTATCCCGCTGATTGTACACGGAACAGTGCAGCTTTTCGGCGAATTTCCGGATGCATCCAAAGTGACTTTGATTCCTGTCTTGTCAGACGAAAACTCCGCCGTTCCCGGTGCAACAACGACCGGAGCCGGAGCTTCAGCGACCTTGACTTCCGGCACGACATATTCCTTCGGGGCAGCTTCCTTGAAATTTTCAGCCTTGTATTTTTCAAGTTCTTTGTTCTGCTCGACAAAAGCAGGGGTTTCAGTCTTTTTTCCGTGAATCATGAAGACAACGGTTTCAATAGCTTTTTTCATTCCGGCTGCCGTTCCGTTGAAATCGGTTGCACCTGCTTCAGTCTTTCTGTTACCGTCGACATAGATGTAGTTCACCGTCAAAGTGAAGATTCCGGCGAAGTATTCAACTGTCGGAACGACAATGATGTCCGCTTTCACTGCCTTTCCTATCTCGATCTGGCATTCCATCTGTCTGCATTTCGACCATTCGGGAGAGCGCTTTATCACGCTTTCAACCTGATCCTGCGGAATTATCGTGTATTTTCCGATACTTCCGAGAAGTTTGATAATATAATCCTTTGAACCGTGAACAACATCGGGGTGAATTTTTCCTGTGCTGTCGGAAATATCCATAACGGCTAGAGTTTCGGCGGAAATAGTAGAAGAAACGAATAAAATCACAACAATAATAAAGAAATATCTTTTGAACATTTACAGCCTCCCCCAAACCAAATAACGCGGAAGTATACTTAAAAGACTACCAAATAAAAGAAAAAACATCCGTTCCTTTAAAATGTTACAAAACTTGAAAAAAATCGGACAATGACTAAACTTTTGTGACTTTTTTACGGAGGAGCCGATGTTATATAAAAGAATACTGCTGAAAGTCAGCGGTGAAGCAATGCTTGCCAAAGACGGAAAACCGATCGATCAGGAGTTTCTTTCATACCTTTCAAACGAAATCAGGCCTTTGACGGATGCGGGCGCTCAGGTTGCGATAGTTGTCGGCGGCGGCAACATTTTCAGAGGACTTTCGGCGAATACCGAAAGCGGGCTCGACCGCGTTACTGGCGACAACATGGGAATGCTTGCGACGATGATAAATTCGCTTGCGCTCAAAGCGGCGTTCGAGGCTCACGGAATGCCGACGACAGTTATGTCAGCGATAGAAATCAACAAAGTAGCCGAATATTTCGTCCGTGAAAATGCGGTGAAACACCTTGAAAACGGCAGAATAGTTGTCTTCGGCGCCGGAACAGGCAATCCCTTCTTCACGACCGACACGGCGGCAGCTCTGCGCGCAGTCGAGATCGGCGCGGATGTTCTTATAAAAGCAACTAAAGTTGACGGACTTTATGACAAAGATCCGAAGAAATTCGCGGACGCGGTTTTTATCAAAAAGACCACTTACCAGGATGCGATTGCGAGAAAACTCAAAGTCATGGACATGACGGCGATAACTCTCTGCGAAGAGAACAAGTTGCCGGTAAAAATCATAAATATCTTTGAAAAAGGCAATATTTTCAAGGCATTAAACAGCGACGAAATTGGTAGTACAGTTACATATTAGGAGAGAAAAATGTTTGAACAGAAAGCTTTTTTTGACACAATGAAATCAAATTACGACAAGTCGATCGATTCCTACAAAAACGAAATCGGACAGTACAGAACGGGAAAGGCTTCCCCGAAACTGCTCGACAGCATTTCCGTTGATTATTACGGAACGAAAACCCCGCTCAACCAGATGGCTTCGGTCACGACTCCCGATGCAAGACTCATCGTCGTCCAGCCGTATGACCGCTCGGCTTTGAACAAAATCGAAACGGCTATCAGAAACGCGAACATCGGATTCAACCCGAGCAATGACGGCATCGTTGTAAAAGTTCCGGTTCCCGCTCTCACGCAGGAAAGAAGAAAAGAACTCGTAAAACAGCTGAGCCAGCTTTCAGAAAAATTCAAAGTCAGCCTGAGAAACATCCGCCGCGACGCACTTGACGAAATCAAACGCGCTCAGAAAGACAAGGAAATCACCGAAGACGACGAGAAGAAATTCACCGACAGGATCCAGAAAGACCTCAACGACTACATCAAAAAACTCGAAGACATCACGAAAGCAAAAGAAAAAGAGATCCTCGAAGGATAATCCTGTAGAGACGTCATAATATGGCGTCTCGGATAATTTCCCATTGTTTCTTTGAAACGTCATAATATGGCGTCTCTACGAGTGTTTCAGATCTTTATCTTCAGCCACTTTTTCTGTCTGTACAAAATACAGAAAATACCGTTCGTAAGAACCATCGTGAGGGCGATGGTGAGCCAGACTCCGTTTGCACCGAGCCCCGCTTTGACTGCCAAAAACCACGAAAGTGGGATTCTTGCGAAAATTATCGGCATGGCGACGTAAAACGACGGTTTTGTGTAGCCCGAACCTGCGAAAGTGCCGTTTTCAAAGACAATTCCGCCGCACTGTATTATTTCTGCCGGCATCACGAACCAGAGGTAGCGCACTCCGTGGTACAGAAGGTCCGGATCGGTGTTGAATATCCCGACGAATTCTTTAGCGAAAACGATAGAGACAAGTGAAAAGAGCGCGGTCACGAGACATACCGCCTTGAATGAGAATATCGAGGCTTCCAAAGTCCTTTCCTCCTGCTTTGCGCCGATGTTTCTGCCGACAAAAGTTGAAAGACCCGATGCAAAACCGTGGGCGATGAAGTATGAAACGCTTTCGATTTTGTGACCGATCCCCATTGCACCGATCGCGCCTGATCCGAAATTGGCTGTAACTTTCGCTATGAAAAAGTAGATAAATGAAAAGAACATGCTTGACAAAGCAACCGGGCATCCGAGCGTGATGTAGCGGAAAAATCTGATCTCGTCTCCGGTTCTTTTCAGGCGGATCCATTTGTTTCTGACGATGATGTAAAGATATAGCAGCGATGCAATTGCGTAACAGATTATCGTGGCTATTGCGGCTCCGACAGTTTCAAGTCTCGGTACCGGACCGTAACCGAACATTAGGAGCGGACTCAATACGATGTTGAAAATAAAGGTAATGATTTCAACTATTACCGGCGTTTTTGTGTCTCCCCACGCGATGAGGATAGAGTGAAGTGAAAACACCATAAACGCGATGACCGAAGTTCCCATCATTATCTGAAGATACTCGATCCCGGCCGTTCTGGCGGTCGATTCAAGCTTTATCATGTCAACCAGCGGATTTATCAGCGGAAAAAGAAAGATCGAGCAGGCCGCACCTAGCAGGAAGGTGAGCTCCAGTGCCCACATGCAGTTGCTTTTAGCCGTTTCTATCCTTCCTTCGCCGATATTTCTTGAAACTCCGGCAACTATGCCGACCGTGACGAGCGAGGTGAGGCCGTTTACAGCCCAGACCATGAATACCGACGCGCTTACTCCTGCGAGAAAATCCTTTCCGAGGCGCCCGAGCCAGAACATATCGACTATGTTGAAGCCGCCTTTCAGAATGTTGAGCAGAATTATAGGAATCGAGAGTGAAAGAATCGCCTTTGACGGCTTGTCTTTAAGCAAATCAACCGGTGTTTTCTTCATAAACTCTCCAAAAAGTGCGGGAAAACAGAAGAATGGTGGAGCAAACCGGATTCGGACCGGCGACCTCGTACATGCGAAGCACGCGCTCTCCCAGCTGAGCTATTGCCCCACGCGGCGGCTAATATAAGAAAAAAAATGAGTTTTGCAAGTTATTTTTAAAGCAGTTCCCTGAGCTGCTGCAGTTTTTCGGTGAACATTTTTTCGAAGGTTTTGTAGGGTGCGATGTCAGTCATGTCGACGCCTGCATCCTTGAGGATTTCAAGCGGCGGCTTCGATGTGCCGGCTTTCAAAAATCCGTTGATGTACTGTTCTGCAGGGATTTTTCCGCTTCTTACTCCTTCGGCAAGCGAAAGTGCGCCGATGAAGCCGACGACATACTTGTAAACGTAGTAGTTGTAGTAGAAATGGGGAACGAAAGCCCACTCGTTTTTGTAGAGCTCGTCGATCTTCATGAGACCGTATTCTTCGCCGTAGTATCTGCTCAGAGTCTTGCCGTAGAGGTCGTTGAGGAAATCGGGAGTGAGGACCTCGCCGGCTTCTACTTTCTTGTAGATTCCGTCTTCAAATTCAGCAAACTGCATCTGTCTGAAAACGGTCGACCTAGCCATTTCAATGAAGTGGTTGAGGAGAAATTTCTTCTCTTCCTTGTCCTGCGTCGTGTCGAGCAGGTGGTTTATGAGCATGATTTCGTTGAATGTGCTTGCAACTTCGGCAACGAAGATCGTGTACTGCGACTTTTCGTAGGGCTGGAATTTGTTGGAGTAGTACGAATGGATCGCGTGTCCCATCTCGTGAGCCAGAGTTGAAGCCGAATTGTAGTCGTCAATGTGGTTGAGGAGGACGTAGGGATGCGTGTCGTAAGCCATGCCTTCCATGTATGCACCGCTGACCTTTCCTTCATTCGGGTAAATATCGACCCAGCCGTTCGCGGGATCCATAGCGGTCGCAATCGCTTTTCTGTATTCTTCGGTCATGCAGGACATTGCCTGATTTACGAGTTTGACGGAATCTTCGTAGGTGTAGACCTTGCTGTTTCCGCCTTTGACCATCGTTGCGTAAATATCGTGGTAGCCCTGATCCGGAATGTTGAGAACTTCCTTTTTGAGTGCCAGATATTCGTGAAGTGCCGGCAGAACGGCGCGGACGTTGTCACGCAGAGTGTAGAAGAAGTTCGACGGAAGCTCGTTTTCCTTCATTTCCTTGTCGAGAGCGTCTGCATAGTGCCTGATTTTTGCGACGGTCGCATAATATTTTGTCTGATAATGGAGCATCTTGGAAATAGAGTTCTTGTAGCTGTCGTAAGTCGTCCAGAATGCGTCGAAGACCTTTTTTCTCGTATCTCTGTCGTCGCTCTGGCGGTATCTCGCGTAAGTCTGGATGTTTGCTTCCATTTTTTCGCCGTCGATCTCGATTTCCGGGAACTTCATGTCGGTCGAAGCGAATGTCGAATAGGTTTCGTATTCGCCGAATGCGAGGCCGCCGAACTCAGCCATGATCTTTTCTTCGGGCTCGCCGAGAGTGTGCGGCTTGTTCAGAAGGATCGCATCGAAATATCTTGAAAAATTGCTGAAATCGGGATCGTTTTTGAATTTGAGCAGCGTCTCTTCACTGTAGGAGAGAAGTTCCGGCTCCATGAAGGAACTTGCTGCAGCCAGTCTTGTCGTCGCAGCAGTAACCATGCCCGAAAGCTCCTGCCATCTGCTTACGTTCATATCGACGTCGCGGTTCCTGTCGGCATAGCACTGGAGTTTGGCACTTCTTCTCATCGCCTCGCTTGAGGTGCGCAAAGCTTTGAGCAGCGTCTCTTTTTCATTGAGTTTTCCCGCAAACTTCACGATTTCAGCCGCCGCTTTTTCGATAAGTTCGAACTCACTGGCTACTTCTTCATCGTTTTTGTAAAGGTGCTCTGTCTGCCAGAAGTTTTTCGGATCGATTTCATTTCTTTTTTTCATTGTTCAGCCTCCCAAAAAATGTCATAAGCTATAAGATTTCCAAAAGATTTTCAAACCTTGAGTCACTGTTTTCCCTCCCTGAGATTTTTGCGGCATACTTTCCCAGAATGTCGAATTCCAGATTCACGGGAGCGCCCGATTTCATATTTTTCGCAAACGAAGTTCGTGAAAGCGTTTCCGGAATAAGCGAAATTTTCACAGTATTTTCAATAAGTTCCGCTATCGTGAGACTTACTCCGTTTACAGTGATCGAGCCTCTCGGAACGACGAAATTGACGAAATTCCTGTCGAAGACGATCTTTATCTCCGTCCCCTCCCCTATTTTCTTTATTTCGGAAATTCTTCCGCACGAATCGACATGTCCTGAAACGATATGACCGTCGAATCTTCCGTTAGCAGGCATCGCACGCTCCAGATTCACGAGAGTTCCGACCGAATAATTTCCCGCAATCGTCTTTTCGAGAGTCGATTTTGAAACGAAAAACGTGATTTTTTCCGCTGAAAAACTTTCAACTGTCAGGCACACTCCGTCAACAGCGATCGAATCGCCGTTTTTGATTTCGCTGCCGAATCCGTTTTTCAAAGTCAGGCGGCATTCACTGCCTTTTTTTTCAATTTTTAAAATTTCCGAAACATTTTCCACTATTCCAGTAAACATTTTTCACTCGAAAAGACCGTTTGTAAAAAGACTTTCAAATTTATTTGATGAATTTATTTTGTCAAATTTGCCGTTTGCACTTTCTTTATTTTTGTGCTATTTTGCCGCAGTTTTTTCGTTTATTGGAGTTGAAAATGAAAAATTGTTTTAAAATCGTTCCCGTTTTTTTGTTCTGTATGGTTCTTTTTCTTGCCGTTTCATGCGGTGACAAGTCCGAAAAAAAACCGAATCCGCTTGAAATCACTCACAAAGTTCTGCTTGAAACGAGCGAAGGAAACATCACGCTCGGGCTTTACGGCAACGGAATGCCGGTCACGGTCAACAACTTCGTCGGTTACGTCGACCGCGGTTTCTACAACGGCCTGATTTTTCACAGAGTCGTCAAAGGTTTCGTTATTCAGGGCGGCGGTCTTGACGAAAATCTGAACGAAAAAGAACCAAATCCACCGATAAAATTGGAAATGCCGCCTAGTGTCGAAGTAAAAAACGAAAACGGTAAAGTCACCGGCAGAAAACTTCTTATAAGCCACGATAAATACACTCTCGCAATGGCGAGAAGACGTGATCCGGACAGCGCTGCAAGCCAGTTTTACATCACTTTGGAAGCGACGCACAACCTCGATCCGAATCCGGGTTTGGCGCAGCCGAACGGTTACGCTCCTTTCGGAAAAGTTCTCGAAGGCTTTGAAGTTGTTGATAAAATCGGCGCAAAACCTGTCACCACGAAAAATATGTACCAGGGCGTTCCGGTCGAAAACGTAAAGATTTTGAAAATGAGCGTTGCTGCAAGACCACAGTCAAAAGAGGAGAAAAAATAATGAAGCTTGAAGTTTACCGCGAGGTGCAGTTTTCTTCTGCCCACAGACTCAGGAATTACTGCGGAAAATGCGAAAATCTGCACGGTCACAACTGGCGTGTCCGCCTCTTTGTAACAAGGGCCCAGCTTGACGGAACCGGCTTTGTCATGGATTTCAAGGTGCTTGACGCCGTCTTGAAGGACATTATGGAACTTCTTGACCATAAGGATTTGAATTCATTGGAAGAATTTGAGACCGTAAATCCGACTGCCGAAAACATCGCCCTCCTCATATTCAGGCTGGCGGAAAAAGAAATTTCAACTATCGACAAGGAAGTCAGAGTTTCAAAAGTATGCGTTTGGGAAAGTGATAAATCGTGTGCGATAGTCGAGGAGTAAAGTGAATTTCAGACAGAATGCGGCGGCGGTGATCGAGAACAGTCGGGGATTGATTCTGGCATGCGAAAGACGCAATATAAAAGGTGCGTGGCAGATTCCTCAGGGCGGGATCGACGAAGGTGAAAGTGCTGAAGAAGCGGTACTGCGCGAAGTTCGCGAAGAGACGGGAATCGACAGTAAGTTCCTGAAAATTGTGGCAAAATCATCGAAAGTAAGCTATCTTTTCCCGCACACTGTGAGCTGGAAATCGAACAAGGGAAAGTTTGACGGTCAGGAACAGATCTATTTTCACCTGAAGATTGCCGATTCGGGCTGGAAACTTGCCGAATCTACTGAAGAATTCGTCGCCTTTGAATGGATTACGAAAAAAGAGATGATAAAACGCATAGTTCCGTTTAAAAAAGATTGTTACATCAAGGCTTTTAAAGAGCTGTTCGGAGAAGATTATGAAAACTGAAAAAATAGAAAAACTTCTTGAAGTCATGCGGACTCTCCGCGGGGAAAACGGATGCCCGTGGGATAAAGAGCAGACGATTCAGTCTCTCAGACCTTACATTATCGAAGAGGCTTTTGAGACTGTCGAAGCACTCGACGAATTTGACAGAGACAAACCTGAAACGCTTGCCGAACTCAAAAAAGAGCTCGGAGATCTGCTTCTTCAGGTCGTTTTTGTTTCACAGATTGCAAGCGAAGAAGGTCTTTTCTGCTTTGAAGACGTCGCCGAGGCGATTACGGCTAAGCTCATAACGAGACACCCGCATGTTTTCGGAGACGAGAAAGTTGCTGACAGCGCGGAAGTGCTAAAAAACTGGAACCTCATCAAGAAAAATAAGGAAAGCCGCAAACATCTGCTTGACGGAATTCCGAAGTCAATGCCTTCGGTCCTTATTTCGCAGAGATATGCTTCGCGTGCCGCAAGCGTCGGATTTGACTGGAAAAACGCCGAAGACACATGGAAAAAAGTCGAGGAGGAAAAAGCTGAACTTGCGGAAGCCGTATGTCAGGGAGATGCAGACCACATCGAAGAAGAGTTCGGCGATCTCATGTTTGCACTAGTCAACTACGGAAGAAAGCTCGGGCTCGACAGCGAAAAAGCCCTGAAAAGATGCGCAGAAAAGTTCAAAGCGCGTTTCGACGAAATGGAAAATCTCGATCCTGACTTCGTTGAAGGCTGCAAACCGCTTGAAGAGCTTGAAGAATTGTGGCTCAAAGCGAAAGAAAATCTGAAAAAGTAAATACAATTTAACAATATCGAATTTAAACAAATTTTTTCTTTCAATTTTCATTTTATTTATAGTACTATTGAATACAATTCAGACAATCAACAAAGAACCTGGGCTAAGTCAAGTTCTTTCTGTAAATTCTGAAAAACCCGATTTATTTCCAGTTTAACCCGTCAACTTTCCACAAAACCACAAAATTTACTGCTTTAACTGGCTGATAACGGCAAATATATAGGCTGTCTGAACGCACAAGTCCGTTTGCTGACTGAGCGGACAACCGCAGATTGGCTGAGAGATTTTTTTGTAAAGCCGACCGAGAGAGGCACAAGTAGTTGCTGTCTCTGTTTTTGAAAAACTAAGGCACTTTGCAGACAGTACAAAATGAAATTCAAAGAGTGCGATGAGTGTTATGACGGCTACAAAATCGGATAAATCAGCGTTTACAATCCGAATTCGCTTGTTGAAGCGATTATGCGCAAAGTCCACGAGTGCGTGATCGAGAAATACCAGAACTAATCTTTCGAATTTCCAAGCATGTTATGGTAATCAAATAATTTGAATGCAGAGTATGTTTGTGCTATTTTGCCGCGTTTTTTTGTGTGTAGAGGTGTCCATGCGTAAAAATATTGCGTTTTGCTTTGTGATTTTTCTGCTTTTCAGCCTTTCTGCCGGTATTTCGCAGGAATTCGATTTCCTGCACAGCGCATCTTTTTCGTTCAAAAACAGCATTCCTTACATCAGGGTTCATGTAAAAAGTTACGAAAACGGTACTAAATTAGAAAATATAAAGAGTTTCGAGTGCGGAAACAGAGAAATCAATGCTCAATCCCTGACTTTTTCGGTCAGGGATTTCACTCCTGCAGTCGTAAAATACAAAATCGCCTTTCAGGAACTCGCGCAGAACGAACTTAGAAGCCATGCCGATAAATCGAAAATCTGGAGCCTGAAAACCGGTATGGAAACTGAAATCTTCGTCCACGGCGCAATATTTTCGATAAACAAGTCCACTGTTGACAACCGCGAATATTTCATCACTTCAAAAGAGCTTTTCACTAAAAACGAAAGCGAAAAACTGCTTAACAAATTCAGAGGTCTGTTTCCAGATCACAATATCGTTTCGATTCCGGTGCATGAAAGTAACGCAAGCTCCGTCATAAATGTAAGAACAGATGACGGAAAAAGTTACAAATGCCGGAATTTACTGTTAATTCATCCCAAAACCGGTTTTGTTGCGGGCGGCGATTCATACCCCGGGAACAAAAATTATTTTATAACTCCTGTTTCAGGCGCCAAAGGTGAGCTTGTCATCGAAGATTCAGTCGAAAACATCCTGCAGCGCATCCTTCCGGGTGAAATGTTCCTTTCGGCTCCGCTCGAAACACTCAAAGCGCAGGCTGTTGCAACGAGAACAGACATTTTCATGCAGCTCGGCAAGCGTCACGTCTCGGAAATATGGCACATCTGCAGCGAAGTCCACTGCCAGAAGGTGATATGGAACGGAAAAATCGATTCCAAATTCGTTCAGGCGGTGAAGGAAACAGAAGGTCAGGTGCTTCTTTTCAACGGAACGCACGTAGCGAGAGCGCCTTACTGCTCAAGCGCAGGCGGCAGGACGGAAGATATCAGAAACGTCTGGTTTACAGCGGAAAAACCTTATCTTTCGGGCGTCTGGGACGGTGACAGGCCGCTTCAACTCGACCTTTCGAAAGAAGACGATTTAGCAAAATTTCTGGGAAGCGATTACGGCGAAGACAACATAAAAATGAATAAGAGACACCGCTGGGAAGTCCGTTTTACTCAGGAAAAGCTGAACGAACTTGTCAATTCGCGCAAAAAGATAGGAAATGTCAACAAAATCAATGCGTTGTCGCGCGGCGTTTCGGGAAGGATCTGCAAAATCGAATTTGTTGGAAGTGCTGGGAAACTCACGGTTTACGGAGAACTTAACATTAGAAAATTATTGGATAATTTATACAGTTCGGCGTTTCTTGCACGGAAAGATGACGGCGAATGGGTCTTTACAGGTGCGGGCTGGGGGCACGGAGTCGGAATGAGCCAGATGGGAGCCGTTTCTCTCGGCCGCAAAGGAAAGGATTTCCGCTTTATTTTAAAAAGGTACTATCCGAAAACAGAAATATCAAAAATTTATTGAGGTGAATGAATTATGGAAAACAAAAAAGTTATGCTCATGATTCTCGACGGGTTCGGAATCAGGGAAAGCAGCGATTTCAACGCGGTAAAAACGGCTAAGACACCGAATATCGATAAACTTCTGGCTTCTTCGCCGAAGTGCCGGCTCTCTGCGAGCGGTCTTGACGTCGGTCTTCCGAAAGGTCAGATGGGAAACAGCGAAGTAGGCCACACGAACATCGGCGCCGGAAGAGTCGTTTATCAGGATCTCACCAAGATCGACAGAGCGATCGAAGACGGCAGTTTTTTTGAAAATCCGGTGCTTAAAGAGACCGTGAAAGAGCTCAAGATCCACGGCGGAACGCTTCATCTCATGGGTCTCGTTTCTCCCGGCGGAGTCCACAGCTCGATGGAACACCTCTACGCGCTGCTTGAATTCGGAAAGCGCAACAAACTCGAAGTCGCCGTTCACTGCTTCCTTGACGGCAGGGATACCCCGCCTCAGAGCGCGATAAATTATGTCAGAGAGCTCGACGAAAAGATGAAAAAGGAGGGTCTCGGCGAGATCGCGACAGTCATGGGAAGATTCTACGCGATGGACAGAGACAACCGCTGGGAAAGAGTGGAGCAGGCCTATGACGCTCTGACGATGGGCTTGGGACTGCGCGCAGAAACGCCGGTGGACGCGATACTCAACTCCTACGCGAGAGGCGAATACGACGAATTCGTCAGACCGACGATAATCGTTAACGAGAACGGCTTTCCGAAAGGTGTCATGCGCGACGAGGACGCCGTCATCTTCTTCAATTTCAGGGCTGACCGCGCAAGAGAAATCTCGATGGCACTCAACTTCGACGAATTCAACGGATTCATGAGAAAGCAGCGCGTAAGTTTCAGCCAGTATGCAACGATGACACGCTACCGCGCTGATTTTCCCTTCCCTGTACTTTTCGAGCATGAAGAACTCAAGAACATTCTCGGCGAAGTCGTTTCAAAGGCCGGAAAGACGCAGCTCCGTATTGCAGAGACCGAAAAATACGCCCACGTCACCTTCTTTTTCAACGGCGGAAAAGAGACCGTTTTCGAAGGCGAAGAGCGTATCCTTGTTCCCTCTCCGAAAGTCCAGACCTACGACCTCAAACCTGAGATGAGTGCCTATGAAGTTACGGAACAACTTCTTGAAAATATTGAGAAATTTGATCTAGTAATACTCAATTTCGCGAATCCAGACATGGTCGGTCACACTGGCGTCATGGAGGCTGCGGTCAAGGCTGTCGAAGCAATAGACGAGTGCGTCGGCAAAATCATGGCGAAAGTCGAAAAAGAAGGGAGAGTGCTGATCCTCACCGCCGATCACGGCAACAGCGAGCAGATGTTCGACGAAGCGACCCAAGCTCCGCACACCGCACACACGACGAACCCCGTTCCGTTTGCGGTTTACAACTACAAGAATATTGAACTCCACAACGGAATTCTCGCCGACATCGCTCCGACGATACTCAAGATAATGGGGCTTGAAATTCCTGCCGAAATGACGGGAAAAGAACTTTTCTGAAATAAAAGTAGGTTAGCAAGATTTCGGAAACATGGGGATCCGCTGCCGGATTTCACACAAAACATCGGATATACAAGGGTCGCTAAAGTTTTTAAGGTTTTTATTGAAAAACCGTCGTTTTTCCGAAAAAAGCTGATATAATGCGCCGTTTTTGGCCTGCTGAGGTTTATTATCATGAAAAAAATAGTGATTTTTCTGTTTTTTACGGCTGTTATTGCCGTTTTTGTCTTTGCGGCGGAACAGCAGAAGGGAAACACCGAAATAAATTCGTTTTCAAAGTCGAAAAAACTGCTTGACAAAGTTATCTACGGCGATGAAAAAGTGCGAAAAACCTTTTACTGCGGCTGTTCCTACAACGGAAAGCAGAAGGTCATCACTGAAAACTGCAGCTATTTTGACGCTAAGAACCATTCGCGCAGCAAGTGTGTCGAGTGGGAGCACATCGTTCCGGCGGCTGCTTTCGGCGGGAAGCTGAAAGAGTGGAAGGAGGGCGATCCGCAGTGCGTTGACAGCAGGGGAAAGCGTTTCAAAGGGCGCAACTGCGCTTCAAAAACGAACAGGCAGTTCCAGTTCATGCAGGCCGACATGTACAACCTCGTTCCGGCTATCGGCAAGGTCAACGCAGACCGCTCCGACTTCGATTACGGCGAAATTCCCGGCGAAGAGAGAGCTTACGGAAACTGTGATTTCGAAGTCAAAAACAACACTGCCGAGCCGAAAGAATCGATTCGCGGCGACATTGCCAGAACTTATTTTTACATGGATTCGGCATATCCCGGTTTCGGTATAGTGAACGACGGAAACAGAAAAATGTTAAAGGCATGGGATAAAGCCGATCCCGTTGACGAATGGGAGTGCAAAAGAGCCGCAGAGATAGAAAAAATCCAGAAAAATCAGAATCTTATCCTGAAAGAACGCTGTAAAAACAAATAAAGAAGGAATCCTTAATTATTTTCAATGCCTGAACCAAAGATTTCACCGGCTGACGGTTTGTAACCGTTGATAAATTCTGCAGCTTTCATCGATTTTTTGCCGGCCGGCCTGAGTTCCGTGATTTTTATTCCGCCGTTCCGACACGCAACGACGATTCCGCTTTTGGAAACTTCGGCTATTTCCCCTGCCCTGCCGCTGCACTTTTCGACGAATCCGGCTTTTTCAATGCCCAGAATGTTGTTTCTGAATATTGCCCGCACTCCCGGTTCATAAGTCAACGCTCTGATTTTATTAAATATTTTTCTAGCATCATCGTTAAAATCAAGCCACATGTCGGACTTTTGAATCATTTTCGTAAAAACAGGTTCACCGGACTGCGGAACGCACACGACATTTCCGTTTTCAATGTTTTCCCAGTTTTTTTCAAGAAGATCAAGCGAAAGTTCCGTAAGTCTTTCAAAAAGCGTTGTTGCGTTGTCGTTTTCCGAAACGGCGCATTCGCCCGACAGAATCAAGTCTCCGCTGTCAAGTTCCTCGTCCATGACCATGATTGATGTTCCGCTCACCGCATCACCGTTAAGCAAAGCGGTATTCACGGGAGTCGAACCGCGGTATTTCGGCAGAAGCGAGAAATGAACATTGAGCGGATAGAGTTTCGGCAGATCGAGAATATGCTTCGGCAGAATCTGCCCGTAAGCTACGACAAAAAGAATATCCGGCGAAAATTCTTTAATGATTTCAAACGCTTTTTCCGACTTAGACCAGAGAGTATGAACTTCAAGACCAAGCTCCCCTGCTCTTTTTTTGACCGGAGTCGGTTCTAACTTCCTGCCGCGTCCGCGAATTTTGTCTTTTTGTGTAAAAACTATGATTTCATTCGATTTTCCGGCACAAAAATCAAGAAAAGGAATTGAAATTTCGGGACTTCCCATAAAAACTATCTTCATCTTACCTCCATACGGAAATTCAAACGGAATATTTTAAATGAAATCAATGTAAAAACAAATTTTGTCGCCATTTCGCAGAAAATTGCCAAAAAATAAAAAAATGGTAAATAGAACGGCTTTAATTTTTGCAATGGAGAAAAAAATGCAAAAAATAATCAGACCTCAGGCCGGACTTGTTCCGATAGTCGTTGAAAAGGAAGGCGGCGGCGAAAGATCCTACGACATATATTCGCGTCTTCTTAAAGACCGCGTAATTTTCATAGGTGAGGAAATCACCGACGATCTGGCAAATGCGGTCATCGCACAGCTTCTTCTTCTCGAAGGTCAGAACAGCGAACAGGATATTTATATTTATGTCAACAGCCCCGGCGGCTCGGTTACAGCAGGTCTTGCGATTTACGACACGATCCAGTACATCAAACCCGATGTTTCAACGATATGCGTCGGTCAGGCGGCAAGCATGGCGGCTGTTCTTTTGTCCTGCGGCGCAAAGGGGAAAAGATTCTCTCTTCCCAATTCGCGCATCATGATACATCAGCCCCTTGGCGGATTCCGCGGCCAGGCGACAGACATCGAAATCCACGCGAAAGAGATACTTTTCATCAAAGACCGTCTGCTCCAGATCCTTCATTTGCACACCGGAAAGGATATCGAAACTTTAAGGCGCGATATGGAACGCGACTTCTTCATGTCGGCTGACGAAGCGGTCGGTTACGGTCTTATCGACAAGGTTGAAACAAAAAGATAGGTCAAAATGGCACAAAGAAACAAACAGGATATCCGATGCTCCTTCTGCGGAAGAACGCAGAATGAAGTAAGAAGAATTATTTACGGCAGAAACGCCTACATCTGCAACGAATGCGTTGAAATGTGCGCCGAACTTCTGGGCGAAAACGCCCCTGCGGCAGAAAATAAAAGGCATGAAACCAGAAAATCAGACGAGAACCTTACGACTCCGATTCAGATAAAATCATACCTCGATCAGTTCGTAATCGGGCAGGATTATGCGAAAAAAGTCCTTTCAGTCGCGGTTTACAACCATTATAAAAGGATTCGTTCGTCGAAAAAAACGAACATTCAGAAGAGCAACATCCTTCTTCTGGGGCCTACAGGTTCCGGCAAAACGCTTCTTGCCCGGACTCTGGCGACATTCCTCAATGTTCCCTTCAGCATTGCCGACGCAACGACGCTCACCGAGGCCGGATATGTCGGCGAAGATGTCGAAAACGTCCTTCTTTCGCTGATTCAGGCGGCGAATTATGACATTGAAAAAGCCGAACGCGGCATAATCTATATCGATGAAATAGACAAAATCGCACGCAAATCGGAAAACACTTCGATTACCCGCGACGTCAGCGGCGAAGGCGTCCAGCAGGCGCTCCTAAAAATCATCGAAGGAACGATTGCAAACGTTCCGCCGACCGGCGGCAGGAAACATCCGCAGCAGGAATACATCAAAATCGACACTTCAAACATTCTTTTCATTGTCGGCGGCGCATTTGAAGGAATCGACAACATTATCGCACGCAGAATCGGCAGAAAAAGAATCGGTTTCGGTTCCGAACCCGGCAGAAAAATTGACGAAAGCCGCATTTTATCCGAGATCCAGCCAGAAGATCTTCTCCGTTTTGGACTTATTCCCGAGCTTATAGGCAGACTTCCGATGACGGCTTATCTCGAAGAACTTTCCGCAGCGGATCTGCGCAGAGTACTCACAGAGCCAAAAGACGCGCTCGTATCGCAGTATAAGGAGCTTTTCGCACTTGACGGAATCGAACTTTCGTTCACTGACGGTGCCCTTGACGAAATAGTCAGGAAGACTGAACAGCTCAAAACCGGGGCGAGAGGCCTCAGGAGAATCCTCGAAACGGCAATGCTCGACATAATGTATGCCGCTCCGGACGAAAAGGAAAAACTTAAAGAGATAGTCATCACGCCCGAAGTCATCGCATCAGGCAGAGAACCTCAGAAAATATACAGAATCGAACAATCCAAAAACAAAAATCTCGGCAAAGGAGCTTGATTTAAATGATTTCCAAAAATATTTTTCCCCTGTTTTTATACAACGACAGCGTTGTGTTCCCGTATTACTCATTTTCGATTTCAGTTGAAAATCTTAATGAATACAATGTTTTCAACGAAGCGTTTGAAAAAGAGGAACAGGTCGTCATCACCTCGTTCCGCCAGATAGATTCGAAAGAGTGCGCTCTCTCGCCTGTCGCAACCCTTTGCGACGTGATTCATGTCGAAGAGAGCGAGCCTAAACACTTCAGCATCGTTCTCGCAGGTGCAAAGCGTGTAACTCTGCAATCATACGAGCAAAACAAACTCAACAACCTTTTTACGGCGAAAATAAAAGATTTTTCCTCTTCTCATACGAAAACGACAGATCCGGTAGTAGCCAGAAAAACTCTTGAAGACACATTCAGAAGATACTGCGAACTATCAGGACTTCCGCTTGAAAAGGCGAACATGATAATTCATGAAAAGAACCTTGAAGATTTCATTGACTGCTGCGCCGCTTCGGTAGACCAGTCAATTGATTCCGAGGGCTTACGCGAAGTGTTGGAAACGGCGAATGTTGAAAAAAGGCTTTTCGCTCTGGTAAAGGTTCTGTCGACCGCTATAAACATCATTTCTCTTGAAAACGAAATTGACGACGAAGTACGCGAACGTTTTGAAAAAAGCCAGCGCGAGCAGTTCCTGAAAGAAAAGATCCGTCTTCTCAACGAAGAGCTCAACGCCGGCGATTTTCAGGGCGAAACCGAGAACGATCCCAACAAAAACACGGGTTTCGATGTAAATTCGTTCAAAGCTCCGGAACACGTAAAAGAGCGCCTGAAAACAGAAATGACGAAGGCAGCGCGCATTCCGCCGTTTACTCCGGAACAGGAAGTTATCCGGAATTATATCGAAACGATACAGTCGCTTCCGTGGGAGGAATCGACGAAAAGCGAAATCGACATCGACCGCGCGAGAAAACAGCTTGACGACGACCACTACGGTCTTTCCGAAGTCAAGGAAAGAATTCTGGAATATCTCGCGGTACTCAAACTTTCAGGAAATCTCAAAGCTCCGATAATCTGTTTGGCTGGCCCTCCAGGAGTCGGAAAAACGAGTATCGCATCTTCTCTTGCCGCGGCAACGGGAAGAAAGTTCGTCCGTCAGTCTCTGGGCGGTCTCCGCGACGAAGCCGAAATCCGTGGTCACAGACGCACTTATCTGGCGGCAATGCCCGGCAAAATCATACTTTCACTTCAAAAGGTTAAAGTAAACAACCCGTTGTTTTTATTGGATGAAATTGACAAACTAGGTGCCGACTACAAAGGCGATCCCTCATCAGCTCTCCTCGAAGTT
Organism: bacterium; assembly: GCA_017961325.1. GTDB lineage: Bacteria > UBP6 > UBA1177 > UBA1177 > UBA1177 > UBA1177. The sequence goes on from JAGCXM010000003.1 coordinate 68,727, forward strand.
TTAGATCCCGAGCAGAACAAAACCTTCACCGATCATTTCCTTGATCTTGAATTCGATCTCAGCAACGTCCTTTTCGTAGCGACTGCAAACGATAAAAACAAGATTCCGATAGCTCTGAAAGACAGAATGGAGGTCATAGATATTGACGGCTACACAGCCTTCGAGAAGAAAAACATCGCTAAAAAGCATCTCATTCCGAAAGAGAAAAAGCTCAACGGAATCGAAGACGTCAAACTTGAATTTACAGAAAATGCATTGGATTTAATAATAAAATCATATACTTGCGAATCTGGTGTCAGGGAACTTCAAAGAAAGATAGCCTCGATCTGCAGAAAGGTCGCACTTGCTAAAGCTGAAGGGAAATCTGCTGATGAAACGATTACGGCTGACAATCTGCAGAAATATCTCGGAGTTGAAAAATATTCCGAAGAGGCAATCGGCAAAGAACCTGAAATAGGCGTGGTCAACGGTCTTGCGTGGACTCCATACGGCGGAACGGTGCTGAAAATCGAAGCGATAAAGTATGCAGGGAAAGGAGACTTTGAAGTTACCGGAAGCTTGGGTGATGTAATGAAGGAATCTGTAAAGATTGCAACAAGTTACATCCGTTCGCTATTTTCTGAAAACAAAATCGCCGACGATAAAATCTGGGACAAACAGACTATTCACATCCATTTTCCCGACGGTGCGACTCCGAAAGACGGTCCGTCGGCCGGCGGCGCAATTTCGCTGGCGATAGCATCCCTGATGTCCGGAATAGCCGTAAGCCCTAAAATCGCAATGACGGGTGAAGTCTCGCTCAAAGGAAAAATACTTAAAATCGGCGGACTTAAATCAAAAGTCCTGGCTGCAAAACAGGCAGGAATCACCGAACTGTTCATCCCGGAAGAAAACCGCGGCGACTTCAGCGAAATCCCGGACGAAATAAAAGAAGGACTTGACGTCAGATTCGTTACTGAATGTTCCGAAATTCTTAAAAACTGCCTTGAAGGGCTGAAAATCTGAACATGCTGAAAATTTCAGCACTTTCCAGCGTAGTCCGTATAAAATTTTTTGTCTTTCACTCACTTTTTCTGATTTTATTCAGGGTAACAAACAAAAAAAAATCAAACAGCAGAAAAAATTTGACCATTGCCGTTTCAAAATGTTAGAGTGCCCGCGTTTTTTAAGTTGATTTAAGTGTTGGCTTATTTTTTTGATATTCTGGAGGTTATCGTGACTAAGAAAAAAATGATGATTTTAGGCGATGAAGCTATCGCCCAGGCGGCACTTGATGCCGGTATTTCCGGATTTTACGCTTATCCCGGAACCCCTTCGACAGAAATTATGGAGTACGCCCAGGCTTCCAAAGCCGCAGCTGAAAGAAACGTCCACAGAACGTGGTCGGCAAACGAAAAGACCGCTGTTGAAGGCGCACTCGGAATGAGCTATGCAGGCAAAAGAAGCATGGCTATGATGAAGCACGTCGGCCTCAATGTCGCAATGGATCCGTTCGTAAACTCGGGCGTAACCGGCGCAAACGGCGGCTGCATCGTTACGGTCGCAGACGATCCGAGCATGCACTCCTCGCAGGATGAGCAGGATTCCCGAATCCTCGCAAAGTTTGCCCTTCTTCCGATATTCGAACCTTCGAACCAGCAGGAAGCTTACGACATGGTCTTCGACGGCTACGAACTTTCCGAAAAGTACAAAACTCCGGTCCTCATGAGAGTCACGACCCGTCTTTCGCACTCCCGTTCAGGCGTCGAACTCAGAGATCCGATCGCTCCGAAAGAACTCAAGCTCCCGGAAGACAAACGCCAGTTCGTACTTCTTCCGGCACTCGCTAAAAAGAGCTACAGAAGAACTCTCGAAAACCAGAAAAAATTCATGGAAGAGTCAGAGAACTCCAAGTGGAACGCATATATCGACGGCGAAGACAAGTCGCTCGGCATCATCGCATGCGGTCTTGCATACAACTACCTTATGGAAAATTTCGACGGAAAGGCTCCCTATCCGGTAGTCAAAGTCTGCCAGTATCCGGCTCCGAAAAAACTCATCGCGCGCCTCGCTTCCGAATGCGAGAAAGTTCTCGTTCTCGAAGAAGGCATGCCGATGGTCGAAGAGGCTCTCCGCGGTCTTCTCGACAAGGACGTCAAAGTTCTCGGCAGAATGTCCGGCGAACTTCCGCGTGACGGAGAACTCAATCCGAACCTCATTGCAGCTGCTCTCGGCCTCAAAGAGACGATCGGCGAGCAGGTTCCCTCCCTCGTTGCAGGCAGACCTCCGAAACTCTGCCCCGGCTGCAGCCATGCGGATTTCTACGCGGCTTACGTCGAAGCAGTCAAGGACAAATACGGCGACGGTCACCTTTTCGGCGACATCGGCTGCTACACGCTCGGCGCACTTCCGCCTTTCCAGGCTGTAAACAGCTGCGTCGACATGGGTGCAAGCATCACGATGGCAAAAGGTGCTGCAGATGCAGGAATGTTCCCGGCTTGCGCCGTTATCGGCGACTCGACCTTCACCCACAGCGGCATGACGGGTCTTCTCGACGCAGTCATCGACAAGGCCAACATCGTAGTTTTCATCAGCGACAACTCGACCACCGGCATGACGGGCGGCCAGAAATCGCACGCTGAAGGAAGACTTTACCAGATAGTAAAAGGCTTGGGCGTTGACGAAAACCACATCCGCGTAGTTGTTCCGACCAAGGCTAACCACGAGGAAATGGTCAAAGTCATCACCGAAGAGATCGAATACAACGGCGTTTCTGTCATCATTCCGCAGAGAGAATGCATGCAGACTTTAAGAAGAAAAACCAAAGCGGCAAAGAAGTAAGGAGGTGC
>JAGCXM010000025.1 GCA_017961325.1 bacterium
AATTTCAGCTTCCTGCGTGTCGGAATCATCATCAGCTGATTCCGAATCATGAGTGTCAGTGTCAGAATCAGGAATCGAATCGGAATCATTCTGCGATTTCGATGACGAGCAGGAAAATAAGAAAATCAAACTTAAAAGAACCAAAAACAATCTCAAGTGGGTTGGCATGTGCACCTCCGAGGAATAGTTATTAAAGACCATTTTTATTACCATATTTACTTTTTGATAACAAAAAAATTTAATAGTTCATGTAACATCCCAACCTTGACAAAAAACACACCTTTTATTTAGTGACACATTCCCCCGATTTTTCTGATAAAAATTTGAAAAAAATTCATTTTTTTTGTTAATCCGTTGGAATGATTAGCTTTTTGTTGCGGAATCGTTTCCAAAAGAACAGGAAATTAAAAAAATCAAACCTAAGAAAACCAAAAACAATTTTGAACAGGCCGGCATATTCGCCTCCGTTTAAACCACAGAAAATCTTCTATGAAAAAAGATGAAAAGCAAAAAAATATCTGCCACTTTTAAAAAAAACCGTTTCGGCGCAATGCAGTAGTGTCAGTTAATGGAAAACTTACACTCACAATAAGAAAAGGAAAACTGGATGTTTTAACTTTGAATTATCGTTTATTATCCAATTTTCTCGGCACGAAATCGACCGAATCAATCATAAAATAATTGTATTTGCTGACAAGTTCCCGAGGAACGATTCTGAAGTCGCGCATCCCTTTTTCAAGCCTTGAATTGAATGAGATTTCGGTCATTTTTTCGGTTCCGGCATGAAAGTTGAGTTCGGTCACCTTTTTCCCGTCGATAAGGAGGTCGAAGTTTCCCATATTTTCGCTCTGAATGCCGCGGACTCTGATTTCATATTCGCCGCCCTTATTTACTTTCTGCTTAAAATCGTAGTATTGTTCAAGATTTACGAATCTGCAGAACATCAGAAACTGATTCGGCAGAATAAGTTCGTAAGGGGGTTCCATTTCAAAATATTTATCCAGATAGGATCTTTCCGGAAATGTGTTGCAGAAATCGGGACTGCCCGTCAGAGGATAGAATTTGTTTTCAAGTTCGACATGGATCTCTCCGTTGTCGACCGGCGGGAAAAGCGGAGTAATTACAGGGAGTTCAGTGTTGTTGTCCAGCTTTTTGAAACTTGCGAGATAATATTTCCGGTCGGGATAATCGAACATTATCCGGCGGTTCTGCTTTTCGCCCAGATCGCGGACATAAATTATTTTGTTGCTCTCAAAATTGCCGAAATCCATCAGCGCGTAACCAGATCCGTACATCGTAAAAGGAGCGATGAAAACAACGCCCTCATTTATTCCGGCAACATCAAGTGCAAACTTCAGTTTTGCATCAATGTTCCAGAAACCGCGTTCGTAACTTTTCTGCAAAGCCGGAACAATATAGAAAATCTGGTATGCAGCACCGGCAATGACCAGAGAAAACACCAATATTTTTGTAATCTTATCCAAATTGCGCTTCTGAAACAGCCCGTCTGCCGTCCTGCAGAACGCATAGGCGAAAATCATAAGAAGGAAAAACGAAGTCTCGTATAAATACCGCGGACCGAAAACATTTCCGTCGAAGTAAAAGAAGAAATATCCCGCAAAATTCACGAAAAAGATAAAGAACAGAAAGAACAACCTGCCTAAATCTTTGGAATTTCTTGCAAAAACAAAAGAGAGGAACATCAGGATAAAAGTAAGCGGATGAAGAAAAAGGTTCATAATAAGCGGCGAAAGTCTGCGGTAGGAAACCAGCATCGCGTGCGAAAAGGTGAGGCCTTCCATCGGCAGCTCTATCCAGTTCGAGCGCGGACAGCCCGTTCCAAGTCCGAACCGGTGACAGAAACTGCGCGGTTCGCTGTAATTAAAGAACAAATCCTGCTTGAAAATCAGCGGATTGCCGGTGTAAATCGAATTGTAGTAAAGAAGAAAAACAAGAAACGGAGCGAAAAACAGCAGCGCGAACAGACCTTTTTTCACAGCTTCGGCAAAAAACGGCAGATTACGTTTTCCTGCAATGAGATAAAGATAGTGCAGAATCAGCGCAAGACCTGCAAAAAGTGTGTTCTGCGGTCTCACAAGCGCAAGCCACCCCAAAGAAATTCCCAACAATATCGGATACTTGACCGATTTTTGTTCGAGCATATTAATATAGGCGAAAACTGCTAAAAGCGTCATGGCAAGACAGAACGAATGGGCCATATAGGTTCCGCCCATCACTATGAAAAATACGGAAAAAAGCATGAAAAACATTGAAATAACGGCAACTTTTCTGTCAAAAAGCTTTTCGGCGATTTTTCCGGCAAGAAAGACATTTAAAGCGGAAAGAAGAGGATTGGCGATGACCGGAATACCCAGAACTACAAACGGAACGATAAAAAACGAAAATCCCGGAAGAAAGACTGAATAAACCTTTTCACCGTCCGGAATCATGTATGCGAACTGAAAAAATTCATAGTGTTCGGGCATTCTATCATGCAGACGGCCGGCTGCAAAATTCTGCGCCATCACGAGGTAGTTCACGCTGTCCTGAATGTGCGGAATACCCTGAAAGAACAGAAACGAAACCGCCAGCGAAAGAAGAAACGCGCAGAAAGGGAGCAGAAAAAACGGCGTTCTGCCGAATTTCAGATTTTCCGCCGAAAAATCGAATTTCGCAAAAAGCACCGCAAATAAAACAATAGAGAAAAGAAAGAAAACATGAAACGTCGGGAAAAAAATCCTAAACGGAAGAAATATGTCCAGATTAGTGGCCCAGACGAAGAACATCAAAAAAACAGCCAATGATATTAACAGTTTATTCATTCTAATCATTTTTCAAAAACTCGAATTTATCAATTATAAAATATGTGCTTTCATTCCCTTCAAATTCCGGAACAATTGTAATAAAATTCATCCCCTTTTTGAAAAAAGCATCAAATTCGATCTTATCAAGATGGGGGTTTTCCGAATAGAAGTCCAATTTTTTCACGAATTCACCGTTTTTAAAGTAAAATCTTCCGCTTTTCGGATGAGCCGCGAAAGTAATCCGGACTTTGTAGTTCCCCTCTTTTTCAAAATATTCGCCGAAAGTGTAGAACTGGGTGCCGGAGGTAAATCTGCAGAAGAAGAAAATACGATCCGAAATCATCTCGTACGGCAAAGTAAAACCGGAATATTTATTAACAAAATCAGGGAATTGCGGAAACTTGTTGCAGTAATCCGGAGCACCGTCAACAGGATAGCTCTTATGTTCCGCTTCCGTCGAAATCAGAGAGATTGAATCATCACGGTTTATTTCAACGATTTCGGGCTTTTTATCTTCATTCGTGCTGAAAAAAGCGGCATAGAACTTTCTCCCTTTGTAGTAATCCATAAGACTCTGATTTGACGCCAAGCCAAGATCAAGTGCAAAAATCAGTCCGTTTTCGTCGATTCTGTGCAGATTCATAAGCGCCGCACCGTTTGCATAAAAGAAATCTGGCGAAATGAAGACGACGCCCTCCTTTATGTTTTTTTCCTCCAAGGCTCCGGCAAGCAGACGGTCTGCTCCCCACGACCCTTTCGAATAAAACGCAGCTTTTGCGGGCAGAAGACAGAGAGCTTGAAAAACAAACGATGAAAAAACTAAGGCCGAAACCAGAACGCCGCGTTTCAAAAAGCGGTTTGAAAAGAATTTTTCCGATTTTTCAAAGGCGGCTGCGATTCCTTTCGCAACAAGCGGAAAAAGAAAGAAAGAACATTCGTAGTAATAGCGTGCGCCGTAACCGTTGTCGGCATAGTAATAAAAAAAATAAACAGCCGGGAAAATGAGGTAACCGGTTAAAAGTATTAAATCTTTCTTAAATTCTGAACGGTCTTGCTCAAGCAGGAGACAGAGAATCAGAAAGAGCAGCATAAACGGGCTGAAAATAAAATCGGAGACGAAATAGTGAAGTCTTTCGGCTGTGATTTTTGCCGCAAGCTGCACCGTCAGACCGTTTTCAGGCATTTCGTAGTAAGTGCCGAACTTGCACCCTTTTCCAAGCCCCAGTCCCATGCAGTCGTCGACGGGTTCGGCGATATTCCAATATTTCGAGTGCTTGGATTCGCCGGGATTTCCGCTTATCACATAGTTCGAATAAAGTAACAAAAGCAGAAACGGAAAAATCAGCAAACCCATTGACACAGTAATTTTCAAAAACGACTTTTTGTCAATGGAAACAAACAGACAGCCGATAACAAACAAAAGAACGAAAAGGGCGTTCTGAGGACGTATAAACATCAGAAATGAAATGAAAAACGCCGAAACAAGTACCAAAACGAATCTTTTTGTTCCGCAATTTTTCACCGCAAGAAGCGAAAAATAAAAAGCTCCGAGAGTGCAGACGGCGCAGAAGGAGTGAGCCATCAGAGTTCCGCCCAGAAGCACTGTAAAAAATGAAAAGGAAGAGAGCGCCATCGTGACTAATGCGACAGTTTTTCCGTAAAATTCTTCAGCTGTTTTCCCGATAAAAAAAACGGCTGTTGCGGTAAGAAGCGGATTGCACAAAAACGGCACGTTAAAAAAGACAAAGGGAGCCAAAAAAACGGAATAACCAATCTGGTATATTGAATAAGTACCTGAAATCGTTGGATTTGTATATAAAATATGAAAAAATTCGTAATGCGGATGGAGCGGCGTAGTAATTCTTCCGTCAAGAATAGCTTCCGCCAGATATTTGTAATTTATCTCGTCAGGAGCATGCGGCAGACCGCTGAAAAAAAAGCGTGAGATGCAAAGTGATAAAACAAACACCAGAAACGGAAAAATATAAAACCGGTAAGGCTCGATTTTCCTTATCGCCGCGAGAATCCTCTCTTCGGGGAAAAACGCGAAAAAAGCCGCTGAAAGAAGAAAAAGTACCGTCATTACCGGCAGATGGATCAGTAAAAGCTCGCTGAAACTGCCGAAAAACGCCCAAACGAAGAAAATCAGAAAAAGAATTGAGGCGGTAAAGACCTGAACTTTTTTCAAAATCGCTCCCGGGATTAAAATTCGTCGTCTTTTGAAAGTTTGCGGTAAAGCGTGCGCAGAGAAAGTCCGAGAAGTTTAGCGGCCTGGTTTTTGTCGCCTTTCGTGTATTTAAGGGTGGCTTCAATCATTTCGGTTTCGATTTCGTCCATCGTTTTTGTACCGATTTTAAAGGAAACGACCGCCGCGCTGTCCGGATTTGCCATACCGTCGGAATTGGCTCCGTCATCATCGGCTGCGACTGCCGAACCCATCAGAATAAACCGTCTGACATAGTTTTCGAGCTCTCTGACATTGCCGTTCCAGTCTCTTCTGACGAGTTCCTTCACGCTTTCCTGATTCGGATAGACGGCGTCCTTCTTAAATTCCCGCGACGCCTTTTCCACAAAGTGGTTGATGAGAAGCGGAATGTCCTCGCGGCGTTCCCGAAGAGAAGGGATATGAAGAATGAACGTGCTGAGACGGTAGTAAAGATCTTTCCTGAAATTCCCTTTTTCAGCCTCTTTTTCAAGATTCTTGTTAGTCGCCGCGATTATTCTGACATTGGCGTGAAGCGGCGTCGACCGGCCGACCGGAGTGTATTCCCGCGATTCGAGGAAACGGAGCAGTTTCGTCTGAAGGGAAAGCGGCATGTCGCCGATTTCATCGATGAAAAGCGTACCTCCTTCCGCCGCTCCGATATAGCCGGGAGAATTTTTGTCCGCACCGGTAAAAGCACCTTTTATATAGCCGAAAAGCTCCGATTCCATCAGCGATTCGTTGACGGCCGCGGCATTGAACGGAACAAACGGAGCGCCGACGCGGTTGCTTTCACGCAGAATGTAGTGTGCTATGAACTCTTTTCCCGTTCCGCTTTCGCCCGTAATCAGCACCGTTGCATCGGTTTTCGCGATTTCGGAAGCCTTTTTCAGCAGATTTTCCATTGCCTCGCTCTGAAAAACGATGCGGTATTTGTCGGCGGCGATATCAAGGTTTTCCTTTTTCAAACGGACGTTTTCCTTCATGATGTCGCACAGTTCCACCGCTTTTTTCATCTGCTGCAGCAGAACTTTCGTATCTATCGGCTTCGTAAGAAAAGTAAAGGCGCCGATCTGCATCGCCCTGACAGCATTTTCGATGTTTCCGTATGCGGTGATCATAATGATCGGAATTTTTGTCTCAAGATCCCTGACCGCTTCGATTATGTCAAAACCGTCGAAACCGCCTGGAAGCGAAAGGTCGGTAACGATGACCGACAGTTCATGTTCAAGTTCCTTAATTATTTTAAGACCTTCCGGTGCAGACTGCGCCGTCATCACCGTATAGCCGGAATTGCCGAGAACGAACTTCAGCGAGGCTAAAATCGGTTCTTCGTCATCAATCACAAGGGCGATTCTGTTCATAAAATCAAGCCTCTTTGATGTGCTTTTTGAAGAAAGGTCTCAGAATCAGAAGTCCGAGCGGAGTCACAAGCGCCATTCCGCCGATTATAACCCAGACCATGTGGTGATTAGGATAGCTGGAAGCGATTTTTCCTGCTTCGTCAAGCGGAACATACGAGCTTACGAGCCAGCCGGAAAGCGGAGCGACGAAGAATTTCGCAAAGAAGAAGGGAAGAACCGAAAGCGAAATGTAGGTTCCCTCTTTTCCTTTCGGTGCGATTTCAGCCGTGAACTGCATAAGTCTCGGGGACCAGATAGATTCGCCGATAGTGAAAATTATGAAGAAGAAAATCAGCGACCAGTACTGCATCGAAAGCGGATTCTGTGCAAAGAATTCCTGAAGTCCGTTCATATCATTAGCGATTCCGAGCCATTTGATGAAGATGATCTCACTCAGAACGGAGTCGTTGAGGAAAGAAAACATCGTTCCCGGAAGAACGGCGATAAAGCAGCTTGCAGCCGAAACGAGCGAACCGATGACGAGCATTTTGTATGACTTCGTCTTTCTCGTGAAAGCTGCAACGAGCGGGGTGAGGTAAATGATCAGAACGGGGTTGAGAACGCCGTAGATCGAGCCGATTTTCGCACCTTCGCCCAAAACTCTGATTCCGTATTTCGGGAAAGTATAGTGGAGGTGGAAGAAAACAAAACGGACGAAAAGGGTGATCGTCAGAATACCGATGAAAATCCAGAAATAATTTTCTTTTACAGCGTTTCCTATCTTCTGACCCATTGAAACGGCAGCACCTTTTACGGCCTGAATCCCGCTTCCGTGATGTTCGACGGGCTTTTTGATGATTTTGGAAGTGGTTTTACCCGATTTGTCGGTCTCTTCAACGACTTCGATTCCGTCACGTATGAAAATTATTACTGCAGCTCCGATAATCGTAAGTACGACAGCAATGAGAAAAAGCATCTGATAACTCGAAAAATGGATTCCCAGAAGGTCTACACCTGCGTTTTCATTAACGATTTTACCAGCAGCATCCCTTTCGGCGAAAGTGTCTCTGACAAAGTCGATGAGCCAGCCGCCGACAGCGTAAGCCGCATTCATGATGACGTAGAAAAGACCGAATCCCAAAGCCGCGCCCTCTTTCGTCGTGTATCTCTTGATCGAAACCGAAATAACGGGCGAAACAAGTGCGAAACCGAGTGCAAACGGAATGAAACCGACGATGAAAACGACCACCGGATTGGTGATGAAAGTCATCGCAAGCCGTGAAATGAAAAGGAAAGTTACACTTAAAAACATGACTTTACGGACGCCGATCGTGTCGACCAGAGCTCCCGCAACCATGCCGATGCACGAAAGAAGTATCGACCATATCATGATTACGTTTCCCGCGGTTATGTCACTGAGCCCGCAGTCGGCGGAAAGCCACAGGGTAAGAACAGGGTTCATTGCGGCATAGGCGATATACTGAATGACCATGTATCCGAAAAGAATCCACATGTCGCGCGGCGATTCGTGCAGATCTTTGACATATTTCCATACAATTATTCCGGCGGCAACGACGGCAACTACCAGAAGCACAGCAGCAAGAACAGAAGCAGCATTCATAAAAAAACCTCCTATAATCAAATAGTTAAGTTAGTGGTGATGTCCGCAGCCGCAGTTACAGTCATGATCGTCACAGTCGTGATCGTCACAATCGCAGTCATCTCCGCATTCCTCGCAGCCGCAACCGCAGTGATGATGAGGAATTTCAACGCCTGTAGCCACGAGTTCCATCTCGAAAGTGAGCGTTTTTCCCGCCAGCGGATGATTGGCGTCAAGATAAACGGTATCACCTTCGATCTTTGAAATGACTACCGGAATAACTTCGCCCTGATCGCTCTGCATCTGGAAGATGGCACCTTCGTGAATGTCCGCATCTTTCGGGAATTCCGACTTGCTGACATCGAAAACATATTCCTCCATCCTTTCACCGTAAGCCTGATCCGGCGGAATTACTATCGTTTTCTTGTCACCGATTTCCATTCCGATAACGCCGTCTTCAAAGCCGGGAATAACCATTCCGCCGCCGACTTCGAACTTTATCGGCTCGCCGTTTTCATAGGAATTGTCGAATTCCTTACCGTCATCCAAGCGGCCGATGTAGTGAATCGCCACTTTGTCACCTTTCTGAACTGCCATTTTTTTCTCCTCCGAAATATTTACAAAATCGAGATAACTCTCAAAATCGCGGTATTTTAAAGATTTATGAAAAAAGTGCAAAGAATATTAATAGATTTTCGCCTTTTCTTTGCCGTCGACGACTCTGAAGGCGCCTTCCGCAAGCGCAGCGAGCTCGTCTTCGCCCGGATAAACGAAGAAATCTGCCATCCAGCCGGTGTATTCCTTGAGATCTTCAACGAATTTCTTGAAGTATGCGCATCCGCCGGTAACGATGATGCCGTCGATCTTTCCTTTCAGAGCTGCGGCATAGGCACCGATCTCTTTCGCGACCTGATATTCGAAAGCGTCGAAAACTTTAAGAGTTTCGGGATCTCCCGCTTTAACGCGGTCTTCGATGTCGCGGAAGTCTTCCGTCCCGATGTATGCCTTGAATCCGCTTTCACGCGAGAAAATGCGGATTACTTCCTCTTTCGGCATCGAATAGCACATGTTTATGATCCCGATGAGCGGCATAGCGCCTGCCCTGTTCATGCTGAAAGGTCCCATTCCGAGAAGTCCGTCGTTTACGTCTACGACTTTGCCCCCTTCGAGTGCAGCGATCGAGATACCGCCGCCCAAGTGAGCTACGACATAGTTCGCTTTGTAGAAATCCTTTCCCTGTTTTTCGGCGATCTTTCTTGCGACCGCCTTGATATTGAGTGCGTGAACGCGGCAGATCCTCGTGATTCCCGGAAGTCCGCTGAGACGCGCCTTGTCCAACATGTTGTCGGTCGTTACAGGGTCAACGATGTAACTTTCCTTGAGGCCGAAATCCTTTGCCAGTCTGTCTGCGATTATTCCGCCGAGATTCGATGCGTGGTTTGCAAATCTGCAGCTGTTGAGGTCATCCAGAAGCGCCTGATTGACAAGGTATGTGCCGCCTTCGAGCGGTTTTACCGGGCCGCCTCTGCCGACAGATGCAACGACCTGAAAGCCTTTTTCAGCGACGACTTTGTCAACGGCTTTTTTTATCATCGAATACCTGAAATCGAACTGCTCCGAAACGAGTTTGAACTTCGCGAGCTCCTCCTGCGGATGCCTTACCGTCTCTTCATAAAGCGAACCTTCGCGGCTGAAAACGGCGAATTTCGTTGAAGTTGAACCTGGATTAACTACGATTGCGACTTCTGTTTTTGTCATTTTTCTCTCCTCCTTCTCAAGTCAAACCGGCGCATTATATTGAAAAACGGACTAAAAACAAGGCGCTGAGAGTCAGTTTGTTTTGCCGGAACGCAGACATAGACTGTCATCTTACACACTTGACATAAAGAATGCCGCTTTTATAGCGAAGGGTAAAATACGAAGAATCACCGTATTTAAAATCCACACAAAAAGCATAATTGTCATAATAACCGGGACCGCAGTTTTCGTCTTCATCGGCGCAAAGCGCTGGAGAGAACATCAGATCCGTTGTGGAACTCCAGAATATTTCGGGGATCATATCCGGAAAAGAAGACACGGGTTCAGTTTTGTCGTAATCAATTAATGAAAGAAGCTCGTTTCTGTTTGGAAGCCGCCAGTCGCAATATCCTGCATATTCAAGATTTTCGCAGTAGTCCAGAGCCTCTTTCCATGTCAGCATCGTATGGCTTTTCTGCCATATCAGATTGGAATTTTTATCGGTAACGATTTCGTCACCGTTTTTAACCGAAGGTGTAAAATTTGAAGCAGCATATATCGGTTCACCCCTGACACAGCGGACGGCTTCATGATTGCCCTCATATATCGCATCCGTATATCCGCTCCAAAAGTAGACTACCCATGCATTGATCGGTTCACTTCCTGAAGCCCTTCTCTTTTTTTGAGAACTCCAAAAAAAAGTTTTCGGAGTGTTCGGAAAGTAAGTTTCGTCTATATTCTGGCAGTTTGATTCAAAACAGCGCAGATCAATCAAAGAGACAAGTTCATGCATTGACGGCACCCGCCAGTCGTTAAAACCGCCGTATTCAAGATTTTCACAGTAGTCCAGAGCCTCTTCGTAGGTATATGTGCCGGAAATTTCCTGCTGCCATTCAAGTCCGGTGACTTCATCTTTCACAACGATTCCGTTTGTGTCATCTCCGCTTTTGGAATAACTATGCTCACGACAAGCACCTAGTTCGGCATAATAAGCATCCTGACCGAAAATCTCTTCTCCTTCAGCCGGACATTCAATCTCGAACTCTCCCGGTATTCCTATTGCAGATTCAGGTCTAAAATCAGTGTCGCTGTAGCATGATTTCTGCCCTGTACATAGAACTTTAGAGGCTTCTTTTCTGTCGCTTTCTTCTTTTGATGAACACGATACAAAGAATGCAAATCCCAAAAACACCAGAAATAAACTCAAATGTTTCCGCATATTAGCCTCCGTTTCGGCAAATGAACGAATTATGATAAGGAAAAAGAGGAAAAAAGAAACTTTTAAATGAACAGCATCGAACAGCCGTCGGATTTGCTTTCTTCTTTGTTTTCGCTGTCAGCAGTGTCTTCTTTAGGTGCACCGTCGGTCGGAGCTTCAGTATTTGCAGCATCTGCCGCGCCGTCTTCAAGGTCAGTACCGCCTTCTTCCTCAGAATCATCACCGCCTGAATGAGCATAGAGACCGCACGGGTCGCAGCATTCTTTATTTTCGCAGCTTTCGGCAGCTTCGAGGCACTCTGCATAGCCTTTGTAGTCTTCCTCTCTAAGTGTATCTTTGTAGCAGCACATCGTGATTACCTGCGCCATAGCATCCTCTCCTGACGGAATATCAAGAACAGCTTCGAGCTCTTCATCCGTAATAGGTTCAAAGCAGGTGTTCGTGAAAAGTTTTGCGTATGAAACGCAGGTGTTGAGGATTTCTTCATCTGTACATACAATTCTCGGTGTCGCAAGTTCAGTTCCGCATTCTTCGACAAGCGTGCTGTCACAGACTCCGTTTTCAAAAGTTTTTTGGCCGCTTCTCGGATAGTCAAAACCGTAGCACCAGCATTCGTAATCCCCGTTCTGTTCCAAAATACATTCTCCGGCTTCGTTTTCACATCTGAATCCGGCACCTTTGCAGACATTTTCAAGTTCCGCCCTGCACTCTTCTTCTGTCGGCAGAGTAAAATTCAAATTTCCATCAGCATTAGCTGCGTCTTCACCGCTTGTACTGCCGTCGCGGCAGACACATTCCAGACTGAATGACTCGTCAGAAAGCGTGTAGGTGCATTGTCCGAGTTCAGATTCACATGAAACACTTTCGTTTTCCGCAAAAAGAGTGGTCGCAAACACAAGCATCGCAACAAGAATCAATGATTTTTTCATCTCGTCCTCCATAAAGTTAAAAAAACTAACTCGACATATATTTAGTACCACAAAATCCAATTTTTATTGAGAAAAAATCACCCTCCATTAAAATTTTTGCAACTATTTGATTTTATTAAGAAATTATTTGTACAAATTTTTGTGGTTTTGGGGACAGTGAAGCGAAACTTTTAGATAAACAGCATCGAACAGCCGTCCTATCCCTTAAAATTCTTATGCCGAAATAGGATTTCTTCAGTGTTAGCGGATTTATTGATTTTCTTTTTAAAAAGCAGAGTCCATTTTTCCTGACCTACGGAATAATCTCTTTTCTCTTTCGGGAAGAATGAACGGCAGAAAAAATTATTATCCTGATTTTCAGCAAGAAAAATATAAACTGTCTGTTTCTCAGAGGTGTTTTCAAGCAGATAATCAGCATCTATCAAAGAAAAATTGTTGTTTTGCTTATTGTATTTGAAGATTGTCTTATTGCTGTCCAACAAAGCCTGCAAAGAGGGCAATGCAGCAAGTCTCCGTTCTATGCTTTTATAAAACAGCGATTTTTGAATATCTTCTATTGTTATGCTCCGATTTATAATTTCATTAAAGATTATTCTGTCATCCTGCTTCAAAAATACAAGGTCTGGGAGATGCTGCAAGTCTGCAAGATGAGGAAAATGTCTCTCTTGAAAAATCAGATGAATTGTTGCTTCGACATTCTTTTTTCCAAGAACAAAAACATACTCTGTATCAAGCAGTTCTTTAAAAAGAGAGGCGGCTTTATATAAAACATCCACTTTTGACTCCAAAAAAAAATGCTTGCAGGAAGCAAGCATTTAATGACATTTTAGTTGCTGGCTTGTGGCTGAATGCCGAACCCGTCGAGAGCTCCTCAAAGAACTGGATGCCAGCCCAGAACCTTGGATCAACGCAAAGCAAGCACACGAGTTACTTGCGACATTTATTCTATTCAACTTTTCTTTATTGTCAAGACTAAAAATAAAAAATTTTAATTCGAGTAAAACAAATTCGTTTTAAATAAACATTTCTTAGACAAACAGCGTAGAACAGCCGTGAGCACTTGTTGCAGAATCTGCAACAGTTCGATTTTTGTCAAGTTCCACTTCATCAAACCTTATCTTTGCATGTCACGATCTTATAGATTTTCAGCATCAGTTTTTCATATAACGCCGAAAATCTGTCTTTCCCGAAAATATAGACCGTCAAGCCTGCAAAAACAGCACCGCCGATGAAGGTGAAATAGAGGTTTTTATAAACTTCAAAGCGGTGGAACAGAAGCGATTTCAACAAAAAGAACTGCATTATGTAGGGAATCATTGAATTTCTTCCGATTTCAGAAGCGAAGAATCTTTTCTGCGGAGTCAGAACAAGAAGTGCTGCTATACACATAAAAGCCCATGCAAGATTTATAAATCTATAGAGCATCCCTTCTTCCCAAGCCATTTTGAGAGCTTTGTAGCTGTAGGAATTCAGATACAAGCCGTAGTGCAGCTTCACTTCCGACACATAAACAAGGGCTCCGGCCAGAACAAGAACCGATAAAACCGCATAAACCGGAAAAAATCTGCCGCTTTTTATTTTTTCAACGAATCCTCTTTCCTTGAAAATGTTTCCAAGCACGAAAAACGGAAACAGAACCAGCGTTCTTGAAATCGAAAGCGGATAGCCTATCGAGCTGACCATGCCGGCGACAAGCGCAACAACCACACTGATTACCAAAAGGAAACGTATTTTATAAAGCAGTTGAAACGATATTCTCCAAAACGCGAGACTTAGCAGATACCACAGGATCCAGTACGGAGCCAGATCCAAAGTTTTGCCTGAAAATTCATGGAAAACAACCCAATGGAAAATCTCGAAGACCAACTGGAAAAAGAAAAGCGGAACTATTTGATTTAAAAGCACTTTTTCAAAGATTTTCCCGTCGCCTTTCCGCGCGAAATAGCCTGAAACAAAAACAAATCCCGGCATGTGGAACAGGTAGATGAACTGCCACGCAACTCTTGTCGGTTCACTTGCATAGATGCTCTGAAAATTTTCAATGAAATGACCGTAGACAACCAGAAAAATCAAAAAACATTTCAGATTGTCGAACAGGCTGTTTCGCTTTTCCATAGGGTTTTCCAAGATGATTTCTCCGAGAAGACCTGTCTTGACACAGTGTCAGGTTTTTAGAACTCGAATGTCACTTCGTAATTATGTTCTTTGTAGGAAACTTTTATTCCTTTGATCGTGGTGATCTCTTCTTCCGATTTTCCTTCGTAAACCATCGGCATGACGTGGCAGCATCCGGCACATTTGGCGGTAGCATCAGGATCTTTGTCATGCTGCTTAATCGTTACTTCGAGAATGTTGTTTTTTACACCGCCTGTTTCATAGCCGAATTCCCAGTCGTCTCCGCACGGAAAATTGCCATACCACTCGAAATTGAGAACTTTTCCTTCTTTTTTAGTGACTTCAAGATAGTCGCGGCATGCAGGAGAGGCCTGATTCTCAGGATAGATTTTGTCTTTCATTACAATCGCAGGGTTTTCTGCAGGGTCTTCATAAATGCACTTCCCAAGATCAACCGGATCAAAATCCGCACCGTTGCAGCAAGTCAAAAACATGAAAACAACTGAAAGTGCAACCAAAACAAGTAATTTTTTCATGACATCCTCCATTAAGTTAAAAAAAGCAAACTTGTCTTATATTTAGTATCACGAAATCCGATTTTTATTGAAAAAATTTTACCCCCCCCCGAAAAAAATTGACAACCATTTGATTTTATTAAGAAATTTTTGCGTGATTTTTTTTAAAAAGTTTGCCTTAGAAATAACTAATTTCAGGGACAACTGTTTAAATTGAATTTTCGGAATAAGGATAACTGTCACGGTAAACAGTTTCCGGCGCAATGTCTATTTCGCCGTTATTCCATGTTATGATTCCGTGAAAAAGCGTGGGATTATTGAAAATTTTTTCGTCGGAAAGCGGCGCGAAAGCCGAGCCTTGCAATTTTGTGGTGTCAAAAAGCCTTTTCTCACCGGTCGAAAATGTCACGATCAGCATTCCGCCTGGCAAAGTTTTGACATCTGTGATTTTAATATCTTCCTCAAAATTTCCGGCGTAGCAGATTCCGTTTAAAACATACATCTTAACCTCTAATTCATCGGAGGGATTTTAT
This sequence comes from bacterium, assembly GCA_017961325.1. Taxonomy (GTDB): domain Bacteria; phylum UBP6; class UBA1177; order UBA1177; family UBA1177; genus UBA1177. The sequence continues at coordinate 14,999 of JAGCXM010000025.1, forward strand.
CAAAATGCTCGCCTTTTACAGCAAGATTCCAAGCCTTATAAGCCTCTTCCTCGTGGAACGCGAGCCAACCGGTAACGATTTTCAGCTGCTTCTGCGGCATAGAACCTGCCAAAAGTTCGCCGTCAATCGCCACAACAGCTTCATATTCGCCGTAATACACATGAACATGCGGCTTGTTGTGCTGTCCAGTATCATAAAACTGCAAATATACTATCATTCCAGCGAAACGGCTTAATTCAGGCATTGCAATTCTCCATAAAAAAACAAAAACTCTGCATTATATTCAATTTTCGGAAAAAATCGAGATTCTTAACAGTTTTTGTGCCGCCTTAAACTTTCAGATAAACAGCACCGGACAGCCTGTCGGAGTTGCTTTAGAACTCGAATGTCACTTCGTAACTATGTTCTTTGTAGGAAACTTTTATTCCTTTGATCGCAGAAATCTCTTCTTCAGATTTCAAGTTAAAAAAGCAAACCAAACATATATTTAGTACCACAAGATGCCGGTTTTTATTGAAAAAATTTTACCCCCTAGAAAAATTGACAACTGTTTGATTTTATTAAGAAATTTTTACACAGATTTTTATGGTTTCATGTCGGAACGCTTGCGGATTGCCAGCAATTTGTCTTTTCTCTCAATATTAAATTGCGAATTTTACATCAGGATGAGCTTTCAACGCCTCGTAAAGAGCGTGCATCTTCTCTTTGTTTTCGACATAGACCGGAACTGTGTAGGATGTGTACTTTCCGGCAGAACTTTTGTTTTCGGTCACCTTTCCTCTGAGCGGGATCTCTGTTTTTGCAAGGATATCCATCAGATCCGCGACATTTCTGCCGGCTTCCTCTTTTGAATGCATGACCACTTTCAAATGGATCAGGACCGGATATTTTACTTCGTGCTGCGCTGTCATGGCCTAACTGTGAGCGTTTACGGTGATTCCGAGAACGAGCGAATTGATCTTCGCCCTTGCGTCGTCGGCACGCGAACTCAGAAGAACGGGAACTTTTGCACCTACGATGACATGGCCTGTCTGAGCTCCGCCCCAGTAGTGGACGAGCTTGCCGAGAACGTTTCCGCTTTCGATGTTCGGGAAAATAAGGATGTCTGCGCATCCCGCCATGACGGAATTTATTCCTTTGACTTTCGCGGCGTATTCCGAAATCACGTTGTCAATCGCATACGGACCTTCGAGGTAAGCGTCGATGTCGTCGAGCTCGCCTTCAGCCTTCATCCTCTGGATCTCAGCCGCATCAACGGTAGACTGGATTTTCGGAGAAACAGTTTCGATCGCCGAAATGTATGCGACTCTCGGTTTTTCAAAGCCGAGTTTGTGAAAAACCTGGACTGCGCCGCGTGTCATCTCGATCTTCTGCTCAAGAGTCGGAAGCGGGATTATGCCGCCGTCCATAAGGCCGACGAGACGCTTGCCCTCGCCTTTTGAAAGCGGATCTTCGTAAATGAGGATGTCGCTGACGACTGCAGCCGCCTTGAGCCCGTTCTCCTTTCTGAAAACGGCTTTCATTACCTGCGCGGTCTCGACGCTTCCTTTGAGAAGGATATTGACTCTGCCGTCTGCCGCATAATCGGCAGCTCTCGAGCAGCTTTCTACGTTGTCTGCACACGGAACGATCTCGACTTTCCCTTCAAGGACAGTCCCTTCGATGAGGTGATTTATTTTTTCCGCGTTTCCGAAAAGGACAGGAATTGCCAGATTTTCGGTGACCATGTCTATTGCCGCTTCAACTGCGACAGGCTTGTCGGCACCGACGACCGCAACGACCTGCTTCTTTTCCATTTTCTTAACAAAATCGATCATTTCATCAAAACTTCTGAACATTTCGTCCTCCGAACAAAAATAGTCAATAATCAAAAACCGCACAATAGTTGCATTTTAAAAGTTTGAAATCAAGAAAACGGAAAAATTTTTTAGCAGATAAAAAATTAAAAATCAGCACAAATGCGAATTCCGGATTATTTATCACTTATCCAGACTTGCTTTGTACTGGAAGATCTTGTCGCGCAGTATCGCGGCGTATTCGAAATCCCAGCTTTCGGCCGCTTTTTTCATCTCGGCTTCGAGTTCGGCGATGAGTCTGACTATCTTGTGTCTCGGCGCTTTCGGGGAGTCGTCCTTCGAATGACCCGGGATGTGCGATTCGATGTCCAAAACAGCTTTGTTGGTGACGCTGTGCGGCGTGATGCCGTGCTCGGCATTGAATTTTTCCTGGATCTGCCGTCTGCGCATGGTCTCGTACACCGCGTTTTTAAGGGAGTCGGGCATGGAGTCGGCAAAAAGAAGCGCGCGCCCTTTTTCGTTTCTCGCAGCTCTTCCGATCGTCTGAATGAGTGACGCTTCACTTCTGAGAAATCCTTCTTTGTCGGCATCCAGAATGGCGACGAGCGAAACTTCGGGGATGTCGAGACCTTCTCGCAGAAGGTTTACGCCGACAAGGACGTCGAACATGTTTTTCCTGAGTTCCATTACGATCTTGAGTCTCTCGATGCTGTCGATGTCGCTGTGGAGATACTTCGCTCTGATGCCGCGCGCCTTGAGGAAGTCGGTGAGGTCTTCCGCCATTTTTTTCGTGAGCGATGTGACTAAAACTTTGCCGCCGCCGGCGGTTTCCTTAACTATTTCGTCGTAAAGTTCCGCGATCTCGTTTTTGGCCGGAAGTATCTGCGGAAGCGGGTCCAAAAGTCCCGTTGGTCTGTTTATAAGTTCAATGATTTCAGAGACCTGGTTGATTTCATACTCTTTGGGAGTCGCAGAAACAAACATCACTTTGTCGGTCTTTGAAATGAATTCGTCGAAATTGAGAGGCCTGTTGTCGAGTGCGCTCGGAAGGCGGAAACCGTAGTTCACGAGCACCTCCTTTCTCGCGCGGTCGCCGCGGTACATCCCCTTTATCTGCGGCAGAGTGACGTGCGATTCGTCAACTATCACCAGAAAATCATCGCCGAAATAATCCATGAGCGTTGGCGGCGTTTCTCCCTCTTCGCGGTTCGTGATGTAGCGTGAATAATTTTCGATCCCCGAGCAGTAACCGGCAGTCTCCAGCATCGCAAGATCCTGAGTCACGCGCTCCTTTATCCGCTGTGCCTCGATGAGTTTGTTGTTTGTTTCAAAGTATTTTATCCGCTCGGCAAGCTCAACTTTTATTTTTTCGACAGAGCGCTTCAGGGTTTCCTTCTCCGCGACGTAGTGGCTTGAAGGATAGACGCTGACCGAGTCTAAGTTCTTGATTTTCTTCCCTTCGAACGGCTTTATCAGCGAAATCTCCTCGATTTCGTCGCCGAAATAGGAGATCCTGACCGCGACATCCTCTTCGTAAGGCGGAAAAATCTCGACGACGTCGCCTTTGACGCGGAATTTGCAGCGGGTAAGGTCTGTGTTTGTCCGTTCGTACTGCGTTTCGACAAGGTCCTCGCACAATTTTTTCATCGGGTATGTATTTCCGACGAAAAGTTTTATCGTGAGATCCTTGTAGTATTCAGGAGAACCGATGCCGTAGATCGCACTTACCGAAGCGACGATCACACACTGCCTGTTTTCAAGCAGGTGAGCCGTAGCGTAGTGGCGCATCCGCTCGATGTCGTCGTTGCGGAGCGCATCCTTTTCGATGTAGGTGTCGGTCGTCGGAATGTAGGCTTCAGGCTGGTAGTAATCGTAAAAAGAGATAAAGTAACCGACTGCGTTTTCGGGGAAAAAGTTCTTGAATTCTCCGTAAAGCTGCCCGGCAAGCGTCTTGTTGTGGGCGATGACGAGTGTCGGCACGTTCAGAGCCTTGATGAGATGCGCCATGACGAAAGTTTTTCCCGTTCCAGTCGCACCAAGGATGAGTTCGCGCTTCGAGCCGTTCCTGAAATTGCTTATGACCTTTTTTATTGCCTCCGGCTGGTCTCCCGCCGGCTCAAACTGCGAATGAAGCTTGAAATACATCGGTTTCTAAATTCACACCTTATAAATCCAAAGTTTTCTTATCAGGAAGTTCCAGATGAAAACGATTCCGGTTGCGATTATTTTCGATAGCATGTCGCTGATGCCGACTTTTTCGACGGCAACGAACATGATAGCGATATTCATCAGAAGTCCCAGGACGCTGATTAAATAGATTTTGAAAATCTCGCCGGCAACATTCCGGCTTTTTTGCCTGAAGAGAATCAATTTCCCGAATGCCCAGTTTGCAAATGTCGAAAGAATGAAGGCTAGCGGAGTTGAAATCATGTAATGAATCCCGCAAACGGAGTCAAAGACATAAAAAGCTCCCCATTCCACGACAGTTGCAAGCGCACCGACAACAAGATAAAGGAAAAGTTGTACTGTCGTCTGTTTAATTTTCATTATTTCCCTCTGAGCTTACAAGGCAGACCGATTTGTCTTCATAAATAATTTTATGCGATTTTTTGAAATCGGATTCGGCCTGTTTCTGCGCTTTCGGAAGTTTGGGAGAGAGCTTTTTGTCAATTACGAGAATCTTTTTAGCCCCTTGCTTCAACGAGCGGAACTTTGTATTCATTTCCTTTATATTCTTGATTTTATAGACGCGCTTCCCCGAAGCACCTAATTCCTGAGGCGGATTGTTAGGAATTTCATGCGAGAAGGAAAAACAGACATGCTCATAAGAGGTTTTTTCCCTCAGAACTTTCGCCACATCGAAATCAAACTGATATTGCGAGCTTCTCGACTTATAAAAATCGTACGATGAAAACGGGACTGATGTCAAAACAAGCATCGAAAGAAACATGATTGTGAAAAAGAATGAAAATTTTGAAATTTTCTCTCTTTCAAAATCGAACATGCGGCATAAAATTGTTGAAACAATCAGCGGAAAAACCGCAAAACACCATCCGAATTTCATCATTGAAAACTCGTGAACCGCCGAGTGGCTTTTAAGCAATGCGACCTGTAGAAGAGGAGCGATGAAACCGACAAGAAAAACGACTCCGTTTCTGCCGAAAACCGATTTTTTCAACACCGTTTTGAAAGTCACTCCCGTCGGTTTCAAACCGGCGGAATAAAAACAGGCGAAAACGGCAAGCACGATCATCGGCAGCATTCTTGCATTCCCTTCCAGTCCGAAAGCGAATTTGAAATTGTCAATCAGATTGTCCGCAAGATAATCGTAAGTATTGAATCTGCTCTCCGTTGCGCCGGTGCGGAAGAGGAATCTGTTTTTGAGTGCATCCTGCCAGTTCGGCACGGAAAAAAGCTGACAGGCGAACGCACACAGCGCCAGAACGACGGGAATTATATACCACAAGGCGTTCAAAACGATCGATGCAACCGGTTTCCTTTCTTTTATTGCAATAAAAAGATGGAAAACAAAGGCTGCGAACACGAGAATCCAAAAGTAGTAGTCGGTCATAACGCCAGCAAAAATCAGGTAGGATTTCAGAATATTCAGCAGAATGGAAAGCGGTTTGTCCGTTGAATAAAGGCTTTCGTATTCGACAAGGAGAAACGCAGTCACGAACAGGATGACGCACTGGTCGGCAAAATAGATGTTTGCCAGATACCAGGCGTTTGTCGGAAGCCACATCCAGAAAACGGCGGTAAAAAACGTAACAAAAAACTTTTCTTTTTCCGACTTTATTCCTATCCGTGAAAGGAATCTGAAAACGAAAAATGCAAGCAGCAGCACTTCGAGCCAGAAACATAAGCCCTGAAAATGCTTCAGAAACGAGAGATCAATTGATTTATGACCGGTCAGTTTTGCAAAAAAGTAAACAAAAAACGTCGTTCCTGACGGATATGAAACGTAAGGACCGCGCTCTGAAAGCCTGTTGAATTCAATCGAATAGGGAGCCTCGAAATTGACGAAATGAAGTTTCTGCGGCGTTTCTGCGAGCCAGTTGTTGACGAATTTCAAAGTCGAACCCGAAAGCCAGTTGTGAAGTCCGTTGTTGTTTTCGTAATCGATTTTGAACATGATTTTGAAACTTAGAACAAAAACGACCGTCAGCAGAATCGAAATTATCGTGAAATTTATCGCAGATTTTTTAGCAGCCTGCAGGTTCCTAATTCTGCTTACTAACCTCATGGTATTCCTTTTCGGTGTTTACGTTCCAGATGTTCGACTTGCCGGTAACGCCGCCGAGAATGTTTTTTACAGTCTCGAACGAAGTCGCCATCGAATGGTCGATGTTGTTGTATCTGTGCTGCCCGTTGCGTCCCACGCAGTAGAGATTGGGGATCGTATCAAGCCAGTTTCTGAGCTCGTCCATCCGGTCGTAAGTATCAAAATATGCCGGATAAGCCTTTTTCACCCGTTCGAGATGGAAATCCAGAACATCGTCGCGGCTTCCGATAAGACCGAGCTTCATCATTTCGCCGATGCCGAGATCTGAAAACTCCTTTTCAGTCATGTTCCACATAGAACCGCCTTCGTTAACAAAGTATTCCAGGCCCAGCCATACTGTATTTTCCAAATCACGGACCATGTAGGGAGACCAGTTGTTGTAAATCTGGAAGCGCCCCATTTTAACGTTTCTGTCCTGCACGTAAACCCAGCAGTCAGGCACGATGTTTCCTACCGTTTTGAGCTTGGTTCTGTTTTTGAGTCTGAGCTTTTTCACCAGAACGCCGAGCGTCATGTAATCGCGGTAAGGCAGCCCTTTAGCAATCTGAAAAATGTCGTCCGGGACATCGTTCATTCCGCAGACTAAATCCCTTACCGGCATTGAAGAGATGAAAATGTCGCCTTCGGTTTCGGTCTTAACGCCGTCTTTTTCATAAAAAAGCGAAACCAGTTTTCCGCTTTCGTCCTTTTTAAAGCCCGAGACCCTGGCTTCGGTAATGATTTTTCCTCCCATTTCGCGAACCTTCCCTGCAGCCACTTCCCAAAGCTGCCCCGGACCGAATTTCGGATATTTGAACTCTTCGATCAGAGAAGTTTCGACTTTGCGGTTTCTGCGCTTGAAAATTTTCCCGAAAACATCTTTCAAAACTGCAGTAACCGAAAGCCCCTTCACGCGCTGGGCACCCCACGAAGCGTCGATTTCTCGCGGATGACGCCCCCAGAGATTTTCGGTGTAGTATTCAAAAAAAAGTTCGTAAAGCTTTCTGCCGAAGCGGTTGATGTAGAAATTCTCGAGATTCGTTTCCGGCAGTTTGTGAAGCATCGAACGGAGATATGAAAATCCGACTTCCATCGTCGTGAAAAGCCCCATGTTTCTGAGCGTTTCCATTTTCAGTGAAACGGGATAGTCATAAAATTTCGAATCAAACAGAATACGTGAAACGCGGTGACGTCTGAGCATAACGGCATCTTCGTTTTCGGGATCAGGACCGCCGTTTTCAAGCGGAACAGTGCGGCCGAGAATAATGTCATCCTTTGAAAGTTCGCCCTGAAGCGGAAGCAGTTTTTCCCACCATCCGTTCACTTCCTCCATTTTCGAAAAGAAGCGGTGCCCGCCCATATCCATGCGGTTTCCGTTGTGATTCACAGTGCGTGAAATTCCGCCGAAAACGGAAGATTCTTCAAAAACCGTGACATCAAAATCCTTTGACTTTTCAAGCAGTTCGTAAGCGGCGGTCAGACCTGCTGGTCCCGCCCCGATGATCAAAACCTTTTTCACGGCAGTTATTCGTTGTTGTTGATTCTGCCCCAGACATTGCGGACAGATTCGTAAAGGGTTTTAAGGTCTTCGGCATCTTTGGTCGCAGTAATCCTTAGGAAAACGCACTGATCGATTTCTGCGATGCCGCGCGCAATGTCTTCCGCAAGCGACTGGCAGCTCGGAGATCCGCACATTCCGCAGTCGATGTTCGGCAGAACCTGCATGATCGTATCGACATGCTCCATTTTTTCGAGGGCCTTTTCCATGTCATCGTCCAATGAAAGCATCGATCTCGGCTGAAGTTTGTCAAGTTTGAACGCTTCCTGAAGATATTCGCTTCCGCATTTGCCGAAAATACGGCAGTTCTGGCACGCCGGTTCGGTTTTATCCTCTTCCGGCTTGCCACACGGAGGCAGATTTTTACGCTGAAAAAGATTCCGCACGGTAAGAAAACGGTTACCCGGAACAAGAATTCCGCCGGCACAGCTTTCATCGCAGGCTCTGAGCTCGAGGAAAGATATATTTTCGTCAAGCTCACCGTTTTCAAGTTTGTCCAATATTTCTATGACGTTGTGGATTCCGTCAACCGCCATTGCATGGTTGTCGCGTCTTGCACACTCGCCGCCTGTAAGTTCCCACACCACGTGAGTGTTGTCAGCCGGACGGCAGAGCAGACCTGAATCATTTTTATCGTTTGAGACGAAAGAATAAATTTTATTGTAGATGAAATCCATGTTGATGACACCGTCGATACCCGATTTTTTCTCACCGACCGGGTGTTTTATCGCGACGATTTTCGCAGCACACGGAGAAACATAAAAAATGCCTATTTCGGCAGGATTGATTCCCGCCTTCTTCAGTTCGTTGCGGCAGTGAAGCGCAGCGATGTCAAGCGGCGGCTTGATTAGTGCGATGTGCTTGAGAAGCGAAGGGAACCGCACCTGGATAAGCCTTACGACCGCCGGACAGAAAGACGATATCAGCGGAAATTCGGCGTCGCTCCTTTTTTCATACTCCTTCTGAGCCTCTTCGAAAAGGGCCGAAGCGCGGGAAACTTCATAAACATGCGTAAAACCGACACTTTTCAGACCCTCAAAAACCGATTTCGTTCCCGCTTTTTCGTCAAACTGTCCCATCATAACCGAAGGAACGAGTGCGACGCGGTACTTGTAGTTGAAAATTTTCTGGAAATCATCCTGTTCGACGATTATTGCGTCGTGTTTACACGAAATCATGCACATTCCGCAGTCAACACACTTGTCGGGATTTACCGAAGCCTTGCCGCCGCGGATTCTTATCGCGTCTGTGGGACAAGTCCGCATGCAGTGGGTACAGCCGATGCATTTATTCTTGTTGATTCGCAGTGCGTGATGAAAAAACGGGCGTTTGTTGTGTGTCGTCATTCGGCCTCCTGCTATTCAAGGTTGAAGGATAGTGTCAGTTTCGTTCCCTTTCCGACCTCGGTTTCTATTTTCATGTCGTCAACGTTGGCTTTGATGTTCGGCAGACCCATTCCCGCGCCGAAACCCATCTCGCGGACTTTTGTCGAAGCTGTCGAATAACCCTGCTGCATCGCAAGGCCGATGTCGGGAATTCCGGGACCTTCGTCGTCCAGTACTATCTCGATTCTTTTCGGAGAAATGTCGGCAGTGATCTTTCCGCGGTAGGCATGCGCCACGATGTTGACCTCGGCTTCGTACAGCGCGACGACGACGCGCTTCAGCACGCCGGTATCGACATTCAGTTTTTTCAGAACTTTCTTGATGTTCCCCGAAGCATTTCCCGCGTTGAGGAAGTCACCGCCTTCGACATTGTATTCAAACTTCATGGCTCACCCTAAAAAATCAATAAACCGGACTCAAACCGTGAGTGTAAAGAATACCCGAAATGTGATAAACCGAAAGCGGACATTCAATTATAACGGCATCGTTTTCCTGCGCCAGAGAGATCATCTCTTCGGTCGCCTTTTTCTTTCTTGCAAGGATTATCGCCGAAACATCCATCATGTCGGCGGTTCTGATCGACTGCGGATTTGCGAGACCGGTAATGAGGATTCCGTTGTCAAAAGGAGTAGTAAGAACGTCGCTCATCAAGTCTGAAGCAAACGCTTTTTCGATTTCGCGGTCGGAAAATTCCTCGCCGCAGACGATTTTTGCATTGAGAAGAGTAGCAATTTCACTTATTTTCATGTTTCAAGCACCACATCAAAAAACGGTAATAAACAAAAAAACCGCATAATTTTAAAGATATTCGGCTAAATTGCAAATTATTCCGCAGCAACTATAATCTGCCGTTTTTTGTCCGATTTGCGGAGGTCGATATGAAAAAGTTTTTTGTGCTTTCACTTATTGTTTTATCAGTGATTTTCCTTGTTTCATGCGGCGGCGGTTCAAAAGAAGAGAAAGAGAACGGGAAAAACGGATCGGAACAAACGGATGATTCAGATTCCGGCGGCACAGACAGCGGCTCGCCCGAGGATTATAAAGTCGACGAGAACATTCTTGAAGTTCCGGCCGATCAGGACAATACGGCCGGTGCGCTGTGCGATCCGAAAACTTTTGTCGAATCATGCGACGGCAACGCATATATCGACTGCTACGAAGACTGGGTGGACGACGAAACCTATGCATATATTGTACACCGGACTGAGTGCAGCGGAGAAGCCCCGATATGTTTTGTATCTAAGCATAAAAATGAAGAAGAAAACAGGGAATACAACTGGGCTAACTGCTATTCATCATGCGAAAACGAAAATACAGGCAAAAGTGAGGGCTGCACCAGCTATGACAACGGCTACTCATTTTTACTTGAAGAATACGAATGCGTTGAGACTAGCAAGGGAAAACTTAAATTCACCGGTGGTGCATATAAACCATGCGACTCAGGCTGCTCGGCAGACGGAAAAACCTGCGAAATAAAGAAATGCGACCTTGAAAAAGACAAACCTTACTGCGATGAAAACGGCGTTCTGCACGAATGCAGCAACTGGGAAGAAGGGATGGTTTATCAGGAAGCATATTTCTGCGGAAGCATGAAAATGATGACCTGCAGATACGATGAAGATTTCGGAGGTTTCGGCTGCTTTGAAGACCTTTATGCAGTTGATGAAGATCTTGCCGAAATTCCGGAAGATCAGGACAATACGGAAGGTGCATCGTGCGACCCGGACACTTTTATTGAATTCTGTGACGGAAACACAGTTGTTTATTGTTTTTCTACGGAGTTTGAACAAAACGGGCATGTTATCAAATCGACATGCGACTGGAACTATCCTGTCTGCTTTACACATGCATACGAATATGAAGAAAAACCCTGGAACGTAGCGGGCTGCTATGCATCCTGCGACGGCGAAAATGTCGGTGACGGGGAAATCTGCCTGACTTATGACTCCGGATATACTTTTGAACTTGAAAAATACAAGTGCATTGAGACAAGCAAAGGGAAACTGAGATTTCTTGACGAAAGCACGACCTGCAATTCCGCCTGCTCCGAAGACGGCAGATCATGCGAAATAAAGGAATGCGACCCCTCCAAAGACAAGGCTTACTGCGATGAAAACGGTGTTCTGCACGAGTGCATCGAATGGTCCGGCATGGAAATCGCCAGTTTCTGCAATTACGAGGATTCGAATATGGTTTGCGAATACATTGAATATGATGAAAGGTTCGGCTGTAACTACAAGCCGGCTGATTAGTTGAAAAACAGAAATTTCATATAACTATCGGAGGTCAAAATGAAAAAGTTTTTTGTGCTTTCATTTATGGTTTTATCAATGATTTTCTTTGTTTCATGCAGTAACAAAAGCAACAAAGATGAAATTGCCGGCAAAGACGGCGATCAGACAAACGATACCGAGACTGATGATTCTGGTAACGACGGCGATGCCGACACAAGCGATTCCGGCAACGATACTGACTCAGGTGATTCGGCAAACGATGATGATACCGATCCCAATAATTCCGGAACCGATGATATTGATCCTGAATTTGTAGTTGACGAGAATCTTTTTGAAGTTCCTGCCGACCAGAACAACACTGAAGGTGCATTGTGCGATCCGCAAACTTTTGTCGAATTCTGCGACGGCAATGCATATGTTTACTGTTCCGAACAATATGAAAATGACGAAATAACCAACATCGTGGAAAAATATGAATGCGACGATGAAGAAAGTCCTGTCTGCTTTACCTACCGGAGAAACGATGAGGGCTGGGAGCACAACTGGGCTGCATGTTTTTCACGTTGCGAAACCATAGGCAAAGGCTCGGAATGCACCAGTGAAGATGACGGATTTTATTTCTGGTATTATGAATCTACATGCAAGCAGACAAGCAAAGGGAAACTTCTGTTCTTCGGCGAATACATACCGTGTAACTCGGCCTGCTCCGAAGACGGCAAAACCTGTGAAATAAAAGAATGCAACCCGGAAACAGATGCCCCCACCTGCGATGAAAACGGCGTTCTCCATTACTGCGACGAATACTCTAATTTCACAGCCGCCGAATTCTGTGCATTAGACGGGGCTGTATGCGGATATGACGAATTTTTCGAAGAATCTGTCTGCATCTATTCCGAAGATGAAGAGGATGAATGGGGAAACGATTAATTAAAAACCGGAGATTTTATGCAGACATTTTTTAAAATGATAACGCCCGATTTTTTGTCGGATTTTTTCGCGAATCACATTTTAATACGAATGCTTTTTGATTTCATCGCAGTTTCGATTTTAGCGTTTATACTCACTTTCGTTGCGAGAAAAATAGTTGACGTCATCATCAAATTCACCGTTACACGGACAAAAACCAAATGGGACGACGTCTTCTTCAGGCACGGTGTTTTCTCGAAATTCGTGAACATGGTGCCGGCACTTGTTTTCTTCTGGTCGGCTTCTTCGTTCGAACGCGGCAGTCACTGGCTGAAAAAGCTCTCGTTCTGCATAATCATAATCGTTTTCATGGACATCATCAGAGCCGCCAACAAGGCTATGCTCGAAATTTACGACTCCTTTGAAATCTCGAAGGACAGACCGCTCAAAGGTCTCATGCAGATAATTCTGATTGTGATCTACTGCGTCGGACTCATCGCGATAGTTTCAATACTTCTCGACAAGTCCCCTGCCCTGCTCCTCAGCGGTTTAGGAGCAATGACGGCAGTCATAATGCTGATTTTCAGAGACACCATCCTCGGTTTTGTCGCCGGTCTGCAGATTGCTGCGAACAATTCGATAAGGAAAGGCGACTGGATCGTCATGCCGCAGAACAACGCCGACGGCGAAGTCGTCGACATAGCGCTCCACACCGTAAAAATCCAGAACTGGGACAAAACAATTGCCAATATTCCGACGCACAAGTTTCTGGAAGAGAGTTTCACGAACTGGCGCGGAATGGTCGAATCTGGCGGAAGACGCATCTGCCGCGACATTCTGATAGACGTTTCATCGATCAGATGCCTGACCGACGAAGAGATTGCAAAATTCAGCAGAATCGAACTTTTGTCCGACTACATGAAGGCTAAAACCGCCGAAATTTCGTCATGGAACGCAAAAGTTAACGCTGAAATTCCCGTGAATACGCGCCGTCTCACGAATATCGGCACTTTCCGCGAATATGCCCGCAGATACCTGCTGAACAACGACAAACTGCGTCAGGATCTCACGCTTCTGGTAAGATTTTCCGACTTCGGCGAACACGGAATCCCGCTTCAGATCTACGCTTTCACGAAAACGACGGAACTTGCCGAATACGAGGCTGTTCAGGCCGATATTTTCGATCACCTTATCGCTACGGCAGGATTTTTCGGTCTGACGCTTTATCAGCAGCCGGGCTGGCATGACATTCAAGTTTTAGCCGAAAATTTCAAGGGAAAATAATGCAGAGCGTAAAAAAACTGATAAAAATCCTGAAAAACAAAAACAGAATATTCATCCAGACGCACAACTATCCCGATCACGACGCCGTTGCATCGGCATTCGCGCTGCAGTATCTGCTGCGGAACCTAAAAATCGAAACGAAAATCATCTATCACGGCGACATTCTGCGCGATTCGCTGCAAAAAATGAATGAAAGGCTGAAAATCGACATTCTTCCGCACTACAAATACAAAATGAACGGAGAAGACAGCATAGTTCTTGTCGATTCGAACAAAAAGAACAAAAATGTCGCGGAGCTTAAAGGAAATGTCGTCGCCGTAATCGACCACCATCCGGGCGAATCGTTTGAAGATCTGGAGTTCTGCGACATCAGAAGCAATTACGGAGCGTGCGCCACGATAATCTTTTCATATTTTGCGGAACTCAAAATGGAACCGAGCGCCGAAGTCGCTACGGCACTTCACACCGCGATAAACTTCGACACGCACCAGTTCACAAGAAATGTCAGTCCGATCGACATTGAAACAGTGGCAATGCTTTACCGGGTGAGTGATGTAACGCTTGTCAATTCGCTTGTCCGCAACTCGATAAAAATCGATGATTTCAAATATTACCGCTATCTGATCGACAACATCAGAATTGAAAACAATTTCGCATACTGTCACTTTACGCAAGGTTGCAACAAGGATCTCCTCGCGATTCTGGCGGATTACATCCTCTCTGTCGAAGAAATTAAATTTGTCCTTCTTTCAACACAGTCAAGCGAAGGAATTTCTTTTTGCGTCAGAAGCGAAAACCCGAAAATTCCTGCAAACACCGCGATTCAGACGATTCTTCAGGGAATAGGTTCCGGCGGCGGTCATATTGATATGGCGGGAGGAAGAATCCCGGAGACGAAAGATTTTAATCAGGAAAAGATTTTCAAAAAATGCCTGAGTATAGCGAAATCGGGATCTTAATAATATCGTTATCTCGTGATTACGTTATCCCGATATCCCGAAATCAGTCGTAGATTCCCTTTCCCATGCAGCATCTTTTGAATTTCTTGCCGCTTCCGCACGGGCAGTCGTCGTTTCTTCCGACTTTGGGAGCCGTTCTCTTGACAGGTTCTCTTTCGAGTGCCGGAGCAGTGGTGTTTTTCTGGACTTCTGCCTCCTTCTTCTGCTCCTTCTGCTCGAATTTTTCAACAGCTTCTTCAGTTACGACCTGAACCGAGAAGAGGCGTTTCACCGATTCAGTGTAGATGTTGAACATCATGTCCTGGAACATTGCGAAACCTTCGCGCTTGTATTCGAGCTTCGGGTTCTTCTGGCCGTAGCCGCGCAGACCTATGCCTTCACGGAGGTGATCCATGCTGAGAAGATGGCGTCTCCAGAAGATGTCGAGGACTTCGAGAACGATGTGGCGCTCGATTTCACTGCTGAGATCCTTGTCGTAGACTGCCATTTTTTTATCATACTGCTCAAGCAGGAAATCATAGCATTTCTGCGCCATAATCTGCAGTGCAGCTTCATTTTTATGCCCGATGTAGTTGTTCGGACTGATGATGTCGGTGAAAAGGCTTTCGTCGAGCTGCAATTTCGCTTCTTCCGTATATGCGATCGTTCCGGCGAGAAAATCCCTGACCATAGCGTAATCCCAAGTGTCGGGAGTCGATTTTTCGGGGATAATGTTGCGGAGATTGGTGTTGACGATATCTTCGATCATCGAGTAGATGACCTGTTTGTTCGCTTCTCCGCCGGTCAGAATGCTGCGGCGCAGCGAGTAAATCGTCTTTCTCTGCTGGTTCATTACGTCGTCGTATTCGAGGACGTTCTTACGGATGCTGAAGTTGTGCGCTTCAACCTTTTTCTGCGCGTTTTCGATCGATTTCGAGATAAGTTTGTGTTCGATCGGCTGATCGTCTTCAAGACCGAGTCTCGACATTACGGTCGAAAGTCTTTCGCTGCCGAAAATCCGCATGAGGTCGTCTTCGAGACTGAGGTAGAATCTGGACGAACCAGGGTCGCCCTGACGTCCGCTCCGGCCTCTGAGCTGGTTGTCGATTCGTCTCGATTCGTGGCGTTCCGTTCCGATGATGTGGAGACCGCCTGCCGCAAGGACCTCCTTCTTTTCTTCGGCGCAGATTTTTTCATATTTCGCAAGAATTTCCTTGAATTCCGGAGATTCGGTATCGACGAATTCCATTGTCGCTTCGGCTTCGGCGTAAGCCAGTTTTTCAGGGTTACCACCGAGGACGATATCGGTTCCGCGGCCCGCCATGTTGGTTGCGATCGTGATCGTTCCCTTTCTGCCGGCCTGAGCGACTACATCGGCTTCCTTCATGTGGAATTTCGCGTTAAGGACGTTGTGCTTGATCCCCTGTTTCGTGAGAAGGTTGCTGAGTCTTTCCGACTTTTCGACCGAAACGGTTCCCACCAGAACCGGCTGGTCTTTCGCGTTTCTCTCAAGAATTGCTCTTACGACCGCGTTTTCCTTCGCGACCTGAGTTTTGTAGATCTGATCGGGCATATCCTGCCTGATGACGGGCTTGTTCGTAGGAATTACGGTAACTCCGAGATTGTAAATTTCGGCGAATTCGCGCGCTTCGGTGTCTGCGGTTCCCGTCATACCCGAAAGTTTGTCGTACATTCTGAAGAAATTCTGGTAAGTGATGGTAGCCAGAGTCTGGTTTTCGCGCTCGACCTTGACGCCTTCCTTTGCTTCGAGAGCCTGATGCAGACCGTCGCTGTAACGCCTTCCCTCCATGAGCCGGCCTGTAAATTCGTCAACGATCATTACTTTGTCGACGCCGTCGATGTTCTTTACGACATAATCAACATCGAGGTGGAACATGAAGTTCGCCTTCAGAGCCTGCTGGACGTGGTGGACAAGTTCGAGGTTTTCCGGTGCGTAAAGGTTGGTGACGCCGAGAAGATTTTCGACTCTGTAGATACCTTCCTGAGTGAGAATCGCGTTTTTCGCCTTTTCGTCCTTCGTGAAGTGCTCGTTTTCCTTGAGTGTTCTGACGACGGCATTCACTTTGACGTAAAGATCGGTGCTTTCGTCACTCGGACCCGAAATGATGAGCGGCGTCCTCGCCTCATCGATAAGGATCGAGTCGACCTCGTCGACGATTGCATAACGCAGATCACGCTGGACGTAGTTGTTTATGTCGTATTTCATGTTGTCGCGCAGATAGTCGAAACCGAACTCGCTGTTCGTACCGTAGGTTATATCGCTGTTGTATGCGACTCTGCGCTCTTTTGTACCCATTCCGTTGAGTATCGTTCCGACAGAAAGACCGAGGAATTTGTAGATTCTTCCCATCCATTCTGCGTCGCGGGCTGCAAGGTAGTCGTTGACCGTGACGAGGTGTGCGCCGCGTCCTTCCAGAGCGTTGAGATACATCGGAAGAGTAGCGACAAGCGTTTTGCCTTCACCGGTCTTCATTTCGGCGATCCTTCCTTTGTGGAGAACTATGCCGCCGACAAGCTGGACGTCGTAGTGTCTCATGCCGAGGACACGTTTGCCTGCCTCGCGGACGACTGCAAAAGCCTCAGGAAGCACCGAGTCAAGAGATTCGCCGTTTGCGATCCTCTGTTTGAAATCTGCGGTTTTAGCCGCAAGATCCGCATCGGAAAGTGATTTGAAAGAGTCTTCGTAACTGTTGATTTTTGCGATTGTCGGTCTGATAGATTTCAGAAAACGGTCGTTTTCAGTACCGAAAATCTTTTTGAACAAGTATTTAAACATATCGGAACTCCCGAATATTTATCGAAAAATTAAAATTTGAAAAGATCTCCGAGCTGGGTTTTCGCTTCGATTTCCTCGCTGCCGTCCTCACCTTCGTTTTTAATGAATTCGAACGAAGCGCAGAAATTCGCCTTATCCCTTTCGCGTATGAAGGAACGCGAGTCTTCACGGCATTCGTTCGTGTAGTTCTCGTCGTGGAAACGACAGTTCATGCAGCAGTGAAGGTCTGAATAACAGAAAGGACAGACGTCCTGTCTGCCGACTTTTCCGCGGATGTCTTCGAGTTCGTCGTCAAGCGATTTTTTGCAGTTGTGACAGATATAAACAGCCATATTTTCCTCCAAAAACAATAAAACGCAAAAGTATAGTGATTGGACGGGAAAAATCAAATTTTGCTAAAATTATACCGGTTGACTATAATAATTTTTGTATTAGAATAATCGGTCTTTTTGTTGAAGGTTATATATGCAGAAATTAAAGGGTTCAGTTTTTTTCCTCGTATTTTTGGTTATTTCGCTGCTTTGCGCGAAAGAATCAATGGTTTCAGTAAACCGCTGGTCGTCCACCGACAATTACCCGGACTCTTTCGAGGATTATCTTCAGACAACGCAGACAAAAGCGATCCTTGATCCGAAGATAAACGGGATACTCTACCCCGTTATCGGTTTTCCGGCGATGGTGACTCCCGACGAGCCTTGTTTTTCTGTCATTTTCCGACACGAAAACAATTTTTATTGTGAAGATGTCGTGGCTAAAATCATCCGTATCGACGACAACGGAAGAACCGAATATCTGACTATGCGCTCCCGTATGGACAACCACTTTATCAGTGCCGGCGAACATCACCGGAAATTGCGTAACGACATTCAAAAAGTCATGTTCTGCCCGGACATAATCCTTCCCGAAGCGAAATACGACCTTGTCGTCAAAGTTTTGGGAGAGGAAGAAGAGATGATCTCACGCAATGCCGTTTTCTTTCCGCACTACGAAGAGGATGATCCTGCGAAATTCCTCATTGTAGCAGACCCTCAGATCGAGGATCTTCTGAGCAAAAGAACCGATGACATGAACTTCAACCCTGAAAATTATCCGTTCCATGCCGAAAACTCCCCGCTCAACTACGACCAGCAGTTCGGAATCATAAAAGCGACGTTTTCACATTTGAATTCGGCGGACACAAACTTTTCGATCATGCTCGGTGACATCGCCTACGGAATAAACTACCAGCAGGAATACATGGATTTTTACAACCTCATGACAAACCTTGAAATTCCGATGTTCTCGATCCCCGGCAACCACGACGGATACGCCCAGTTTACAACAGTTGATGATCTGACATCGCCCCTCGAATCGGACGGTCTTGAATATTGGGCAAAGTTTCTGGGTCCGATGAACAACGCATTCAACTTCAGAAACAAAACCTACCTTCTGCTCAACACATACGACGGAACTCCTCAGAGACGCGCAAGCAACCAGATCGGAATCGGTGACACGGGCGCTTCTCCAGTAGCTAACTGGGGCGGATACCTTGCTGAAAAGACACTGGACTGGGCTCAGAAAATTCTTGAAGACTACGATGTTGCGGCTGTTTTCGGTCACATGACGCCGCTCGGCCAGGACGGGACGGGAAAATACCATCCAAACAGGGCTTTCTCGAAGATCTACGGCATCGCGAGCGTCATTGACGATCAGGAATGGAACTTCGATTCGTCAGCATGGGACAGTGATCCGACCGACGGAATATTCAACGAAACGCAGACATCAAACAACGCAGTTTCGCTCACTTCATTCGTTGCGCAGAAGGAAAATCCGCCTATATATTTCTCCGGTCACACGCACCATGACAAAGTCTTCACCTTCGAAAAAGGTGACGAACTTATTCCGAACACAGGAGTCATCGCGCCGGAAAAAATGGAATTCATTATGACGACAACGATGGCGACGAGCGGAAGCGGTGACTTCTGGGGTTTCAGAAGAGTAGAGATGTCGGATGATGACGTTTCTTACAACTATACCTGCGAAAGATACGAAAACTGCGGGATCAGCAAGAGTAACCGCGGAATCCAGTCTGTTCCTTCCGGCAATTTGTGGGTCAGCTATTCTTGGCAGCACGGCTCCGAAAGCAGAGAATCGATCTTTTCAGGCGGCGACGGTACGGCTGTAAAAGTAACTGCCGAAATCGTGAACTACCTTCCGACCGAAGAAAATGTGACTCTGCGCTTCATCATGCCCAAAGCGGAGCACGGCTATAAACTCGACAACGGGAACTTCAGAATTGTCGACGCGGCGGCTTCACGGGATCTCTCAAACGTGATTATAGTCGCGAAAGGAAAAATAGCAGCCGGAAGCACTTTTGATGCTTTCTATAACAGAAATTTCACGAAAACGTCCGAATACGTAACGATCTCGCCTGAGTCGGAAGTCGAAGTTCCGGTTCCTGAAATCGAATACACCGAAACTGTTCCCTACAGCTATCCGGGCTATATTCCGGCAACCGGAAAAGTCCTGAACGCTGACAAATTCGCCTCTCTTATCTGGCAAGTCAGGGAAGACGATGAAATTTTTGATTTTGACTACGGCGAAGACTTTGAATACTTTGTCTTATCGGAACCTTTCACAAAAATGGATTTTTATCTCAGATACACGACTCAGGAAGGAGCAGCAGGCATTATAAGTTTCCAAGTCGAATTCGAACAGCCTGAAGAGATTGATGATGATTATGAATGCGACTGTGAATTGGAAACTGAAGACGACGAAACTGCTTCAGACGACGAAACTGCTTCAGACGACGATTCCGCTTCAGACAGACCTGACGAAAGCAAAGATCCGGGTGAAGACAGCAATACAACTGAAAAAAAGGGCAGTTCAGGCTGCTCGGCAACCATTTTATAGGAGGATCGCATGAAATTTTCCAAAATTACCCTCATTTTTTCATTACTTCTGCTTATTGTCGCATGCAGCGACGGCAATTCCGGTTCAATTTACGATCAATATGAAAGCGAAGGTGGAAATTCGGGCAAAACAGACAACGATAAAAAAACCGATTCCGATGCAACTGATCCAGATTCAGAAAATCCCGCCGACTCAGGCGATCCGGCAGATTCGAGTGATTCAGAAAATCCCGTTGACTCAGATGATTCTACCGATCAGGGAGACTCCGCTGACCCGGTCACAGACAACGATCCGGCAGATTCAACCGATTCAGACAGCAGCGACACCGGCACCGCGAACGATGACGAAACGGATTCCGGAAACAATTCGGACAACGATTCTGCCGACTCGGGCAATGAAACAGACAACGATCCGGCAGACAGCGTGAACGACAACGAGGAAAACGATAATGAAACGAGCGATGCGGAAACAGCTGACGCAGATACGAATGACAACGATACGAATGACAACGATACAAACGACAACGATACACCGGAAATTCCTGACGAAGAGATAAATTTCAACAAAGCCGTTTTCGTGGACAAATACCACGGCAACGATTCAAACTACGGAACAAAAACAGATCCTGTTCAAACTATAAGCAGAGCAACAGAAATCGCAAGTGCCGGCAACAGAAACCAGATAATAATCTACGGCAAAATTTTCAATGAGAACTTTACTCCCAAAACCGGAATTTCATTTATCGGAGGTTATAACAACAACAACGGTGTCTGGAATGAAGCCGAGGAATATACTGTTTTCAAAATTCCGGCATCGGGCTGGCTTTTAAACAATCATCACAACATAACATTTTCAAGAATACAATTTTTCTCAGAGGCCAGTACAAATCACGGAGGAAGTTCAATCGGACTCATTCTCAACAAATGCAGCAACATACTGTTCAAAAAAATCGAAATCGTCACTTCAGACGGCAACGACGGAGCTGACGGCGAAAAAGGAGCAAACGGTGATAACGGCGGAGAAGGCTTACCGGGTAGTAAAGGTTGCGAATACTCTACAGCCAGTTTCATCGGAATAAGCCCATGCTCAGGTCCGTGTCCAAGACCTCAGGGCGGAGCCGGAGGTTCATCGACATGCGGCGCAAACGGCGGAAAGGGCGGCAATGCCGGAGGCGCATCAAGTAACGGGGACAACGGAGAAAACGGTACCGGATCGACCACAAACAGCGGAACAGGCGGAGATATCAATTACCTTGACAACGGATATAAAGAATGCTCAAAAATCGTAGAAAAAACTAACGGCGGTAACGGTCAAAGCGGAAATTCCGGAGCAAACGGCAAAGGCGGAAAAAGCTACGGCATATTCTCAATTTCCGGATACGCAAACGCTGACGGCGAAAACGGTAAAACCGGTGAAAACGGCCAGGGCGGCGGAGGAGGCGGAGGCGGTAAAGGCGGAACCACACTATGCGACAGCTACGGCAGCAGCGGCGGCGGCGGCGGTGCAGGCGGATGCGGCGGCAAAGGAGGCGGAGGCGGCCAGGGCGGCGGTGCAAGCATTCCGTTGATAATTCTTTCTTCGACAAATATTGCCTTTGATTACGCAGTTATCCAGACAGGAAAAGGCGGTAACGGCGGCAACGGTGTCAAAGGCGGAGAGGGCGGTAAAGGCGGAGACGGCGGCAAAGCAGGTCCATACGGAGGAAAAAGCGAACAGAACGACGGCGGATGCGGCGGAGACGGCGGAGACGGCGGCAGCGGCGGCAGCGGCGGAACAGGCGGCGGCGGCGGCGGCGGTCCGACAATCTGCCTCGTAATGAAAAACAGTACTATTTTGAATGAAAATTCAATGAAATGCGGAAACAGCACCCCAGGAAAAGGGGGGGAAGGCGGAAATTTCGGTGAAAAAGGAAAAAGCGCCAAAATACTTGATCTTGACAATACGGAAGAATAACCGGATCGGAGATTGATTCATGTGGAGACAGGCCGCATCTGCACCGCAGAAACTTGCGGTAATAAACGGGCTTCTGCCGTTAACGGCAAGTGAATTTCTAAAAGCCGTAATATTTTTCTGCGGCGACGATGACGAAAATGTTCAGAAAGCCGCAATAGAAAGGCTGAGATTTACCCAGTCGAACGAAATCAAAAAGACAATTTCGCCCGAAATTCCGGAAAACTCGGTCAGAACTTTGACAAAACTCGCAGGAGAAAGAAAAGATTCGTCAATCATCATTTCGCTTCTGCAAACCGGCAAACTTCAGAGAAAGTGGATTCTCGATTTCCTTGCCAAAAACGATGCAGTATTTTGGAATACACTCGTAACCCACAGGGATTTCGTAGCGTTCACACTGCCGCAGAGATCTGAATTCAAACAACTTTTCTCGGCAATCAGCGATGTCATCGAATCACTTTACGAAGAGCAGCTGACATACTTCCCTGAAGCGCAGAAGGAAACTCCGCAAGAGGAAGAAAAAGCTGCTGAAGCCGGAACAGCCGAGGAAGAGGAAGAAGAAGTCGTCGAACTTGAAAACACGATTTTCGATTTTCCCGACTTCCTCACTTCCGAAACAGCTTTCGACGGTCTGAGCGCCGACGATATGCTGGAACAGCGCAAAACCATTTCAGAAGCACTTCGCGATATGAATGTCGGTCAGAAAATCAAAGTTGCCATGCTCGGCAACCTCGAAGTGAGGAAAATACTCATAAAAGATCCGCGGAAACAGATAGTCATGGCTGTTTTGGGAAACGCGAGAATCACAGACAAAGAGGTTGCTTCGATTGCGGGCGATCCTTCGTCATCACTCGATGCGATAAGCTACATCGCCTCAAGCAAGTCTTTGAGCAAAAGTTATCAGGTCAAACTCGCTCTCGTCAACAACCCCAAAACTCCGATGAAAACGGCACTCATGCTTCTCGAAACGATAAGAATGAACGACCTCAAAAACATCGCAAAAAGCCGCAACGTTTCAAATGTAATAAAGCAGAGAGCGGCAAAGAAGATCAAGTAAGCGCACAGTTTTACCGAGATTACGGGATTTCTGGATTACGAGATCCCGAAGCGCGCGAGATTCCGAGATCACGAGATCCCGGTCAATTTATATAAATACCGGACTTCTTCTTCAGTGAGTCTCCTGATTTCACCCAATTTCAGCCCGCGGCAGGTGATGTTTCCGAATGCGAATCTTTCAAGTTCCAGAACACGGCAGTTCAAAGCCTTGAAAAGCTCTTTGACTTCGCGCTTTTTCCCTTCGTGAAGAGACACCGTTACATCAGAGATTCTTCCGCGCTTCGATGTAACCGAAACTGCTTCAGCCTGCATGAATTCACCGTTTATTTCAATGCCTGACTTCATCATTTCCGCTTTTTCCGGTGTAAAATCGCCCAGAATTTTTGCACGGTAGATTTTGCGCACCCCGAAAGAAGGGTGCGTCAGGCGGTATGCAAGTTCACCGTCATTCGTAAGAAGAAGAACTCCCGTCGTGTCGAAATCGAGCCGTCCGACCGGAACCGCATGCGTTCCATGCGGCAGAAAATCGGTAACGACTTTCCGCCCTCTGTCGTCGCTTGCCGCAGAGATTACACCTGTGGGCTTGTTCAAGATAAAATAGTCATAACTATCAGGAATAACTAATTTTTTACCGTTATATTCAACAGTATCCTTTGCAGGATCGACATCATCGGCAAGAACGGCGACCCGCCCGTTTATTTTGATTTTTCCGCCTGTTACGAGCTCTTCCGATTTGCGCCTCGAAGCGACTTTGCATAGTGCGAGAAATCTGTTTATGCGCATTACTTTTTCGACCAGTGGTAAGTCATTCCGCCCATGAAGTAACCCGCACCGAAAGAGATCGCGCAGCCCCTCGTTTTTTCGTCTTTGAGCGGCCTGTCCGCATCCTTGAACCACGTTTCGAGAACGAACATCACGCTGGGAGAACTGAAATTTCCGTATTTTTGGAAAATAGACTTGGAGCGGCTGATCTGCTCTTCATTCAAACCAAGAATTTCCGGTTCGGTAAAGCGCATAAGGATCGGCATTCCGCCCTGGTGAAGCGACCATTCTTCAATATTTTCCGGAGTTACGCCCAAAGGCTTTATTATTTTGTCATGAACTATATCAGGAACGGTATCTTTGAGATTGTCTTCCAGAACGAGCTTGCCTTCATGCATCGAAAGCGAACCGCCTTGAACGAAATCAGTAATAATTTCATCAACTTCCATCAAAGGAAAATCAAATTTTTCTCTAAGATTTTCCGGAATCACCAGAATTCCGGCTGCACCGTCGGCAAAAAGAAGCGTCGTTTTGAGATTTTCCTTAAATTCGGGAGCATCGACATCGTAAGTCGGATTTACGATCCATGAACACTGGTCGAAAAGAAACGTTATCGCCGCCTTTCCGTGCTCCTGACAGTATTTTACCGAAGATTCAAGCGAAAACAAACCCGCCGCACATCCCAAATAAGCCATTTCCTGCGGGGGATAATCGAGTTTCAGACCGCATTTTGACGCGATTTTGCTTGAAAGACTCGGCAGAACGTCCTTGTCGCAGCGGATATTGTAGGCAATAGAAAGGAATCCGACATCTTCCCTGGAAATGCTTTTCTCCTGCAGAAGCTCCTCTACCGCGCGGCTACCCCACTCCAGCGGATGATACTCCGGACTATCCATTACCCTCTCCGGGAAAGCCTCCCGTGAAAGTATCGTCGGACGGTAGGTTATCCCGACGGCATCGACGGAACGTCTTGCAAAACGGTGCGGACGACCGTTGTCTATAGACTTAGGATAAATAATTTCAACGACCTCTGAAGACGAAAGCAAATGCGGAAGAATCGTAGTTATTTCAGCTATATAAACTTTATTTTTCATAGAAATCCCGTTTTTCAAAAAATCCAGTTCAAAAAACAACGGGGAATAATATGCATTCAAAACTTTCAGTCAATTTTTGAGCGACAAAAGCACAAAAAACGCTATTGGTCCTTCCCTCTGAACTCATTTTCTATCACGTTTATCGCTTTGATTTTCTGCTCCGCACTCGCATGCTGGTAGATTTCATGCACCATGACCGATCTGTGTCCGACAAGTTCCATCACGACGTTCATCGGAATTCCGTTCGCCGCGCAGAGAGAAACGAAACTGTGACGAAAGCTGTGGAAACCGTAAATCACGCATTTTCTCGAACACCCTTCCCGATCAGTTATCGTCTCGATGCCGGCTTTGCGGAACAACGCCTGAACCATGCCGGAAACCGCTATCGGTGAAGAAAGATATTTTCCTGCGATATCCGGTAAAATATAAATTTCACCGCTTTTCCGCCCGGCACGTATCCGCTCAAGTTCTTCACGAAGTCCGCCTAAAAGCGGAATTTCCACATTCTTTCTAAGTTTCCTCGTTTTATTGGGCAACCTCGAAATAAGAGAGTTTTCGAAATCGACCTCCTCCCACTTCAAAGTCGCGGCATCACCCAATCTGAGGCCTGTATAAAGCCCTATCATGCACAAGGTTCTCATACTGCCGCCGGCAAGTAAAAAAATCTGTTTCAGCTGCGCCTTTGAAAACGGACGCTTTGAAACCGGCCCCTCGGACATCTTGTCAACCGACTGCCATACGTTTTTGCGGAGCCCGGCATCTTCCGCCAAAGCACTGAATATCGTTCTGAATTTCGTTATTCTGTCATTGTAAGTGCGTTCCGTTATCCCCCGTTCCCATTCCGAAGAGAGAAACTTTTCGGCAATAACCTTGTTGATTTCGCTCAAAAACTTCACTTCATGAAAATTATTATTCACGAATCCGACGAATTTACACCACAAATTGCGGTAATCCTCGTAAACTCTTTCGGAAATCGTCCGCTTTCTCGGCTTTGTCCTGAAAAGTCCGAACGCCTCTTCCAACGTGACCGTTTTAACTTTAATGCCGTTCAACTCTTCGATTGCACTCCGTAAAGCCGCCTCTTTCGCTTCCGGATCGAGCAGATTCACCTTTTTTATCACCTGTTTCAGATAAAAATACCAGTCCAGATCCAGTTTAAGTTCCATAGTTCTCTCTTCAGCTATTTTCGATGCTTTCCGAAACGAACTCGTCCTTGTTGATTCAACGATCCGTCTGCCGTTAATCATCACCTGAAAATAGTAGTTTTTGCTACCGTTTTTCCTGAAAACACGAACCATTTCAAAATTTTCAAACACAAAATGAAGTTACAAATCCAACTGTCAGAAACCGAATAAATACCTAGTGCCTTTTTCTGCTGCCAGTAGCCTTGTCATTCAGTTCGAAATTTTCGAATTTTATGTAATTTATTAATTGTTTCAACCTGTTAGAGTCAAGTGCTTCTGCAAGATTGTCGTTTTCAAGAGGATCGGTTTTAAGGTCGAAATAATAATTTTCACCAGTAACGTGGTTGAAAAAGAATTTGCGGTTTCCGTCCAGGATTCCGCTGTGGAGATTCATCGCTCTCGTGTAGATAAAAACAGGCGAACTCCTGCCTTCAAACATATTATTGCCGCTCCACGAACTGTCAGGCTCGATTCCAACCAATTTGGCAAGCGTCGGAGCGACGTCAAGAACAGTTGTCGGATTCGTGATTGTTTGCGGTGCCGTGTCGGTGATCCCTTTTGCGTAGATCAGGAAAGGAACATGGAGATTTTCATCCCAGAGATAGTTCGGATGGATGAAGTTGCCGACTTTCCTGCCGAATGCCTCGCCGTGGTCGCTTGTAACGATAACTATTGAATTTTCAAGAATATTTTCCTCTTCAAGCCTGTCCAGGAACTCTTCCATTTTTGCGTTTATGTATTCCTGAGACTTGTAGTAACGCTCCAGAGAATCAAGTTTTGAAGTGTCTTCAAACGGGACTTCGTAAGGCGCGTGTGTCCAATACGGAAAATAGAGGGCGAAAAACGGCTTGTTTTGAGAGTCAAGTCCATGAATATGCTTGAGAAAATCTTCCTGAACGATTTCTTCTTCTACTGCAGTCTGCGTTCCGAATTCCCTCTTGAAAGAGCCGTTTTTGATTATTTCCGACGGTTCGAAAACATACTCTATTCTCTTGACAGGTTCGGCATTTCCGAAGTTGTCGAAATCAAGGAGAACGGGTGAAAAGAAAGAGGTCGAATAGCCGTTTTTCCTGAAAACATCGAAGAGAGACTCGCAGTCGAAAACGATGTCAGTTTTTGTGATTGATGCGTAATCTGTTCCGACATGATTCGAGCAGAAAAGTGAAAGGACCGATCTCGTGGTCGCCGGGAAAACAGTTCTGTGCGAAACAAAACTTATTGATTTTTTTGACAAATCTGTCAAAAAAGAAAACTTGCTCCCTTTATCCCCTCCGAGCGGAGTCTTTTCAAAAGCAGTACTTTCAATAATAACAAAAATCACATTTTTTTCTTTTGTTGCTGAAAAATCAAAATCAATTTTCGGGAAAGTTTCCTTCTCACCGGCAATTCCGGGATATTCCGTTTTTTCAACTTCTTTGCTCACATCAAGATAATGACTGCTTAAGATCCTTGTCGAAAAATACTCGAAAACAGGATTTTTTTCAAGTCCGACAGTCTCTTCAAACGGGAGAAACTGCAAAATAGAAAAGAAAGCGATATTCACAATCAGAAGAATCAAGATAATGCGGTCGGAAAAAGGTTTGATAAGGCAAGCTTTCTTTTTTATGACAAAAAGCAAAGAGGTAAAAAGTAAAAAAAGATAGGATGTAGCAATGACCACAGAAAAGAAATTTACGGAAAAAACATTATATCTCGCAGTTTCTTGCGCACTATAACTCAAAAATCTTTCTAATCCGAAATTGTAAAATCCCCTGAAATATAGAAAAAGGGCGATATCACATACGCAAAAGGCTCCGGCCGACACAAACAAAACAAAACATAAAAAAGGCTGAATCTTGAATTTACTAAAGAAATCTAAAAATTTAAAAACAATGAAGAGAAAAATGAAATCGAATGAGGCCAAAATTAGCGAAAAAAGCGGAAAAAACAGAATTGGCCGACTGTTCGGAACCGAATAAAGGTACTGGCAAGCTAAACACATTTTGTAAATCAGCATAAAAAGGCAGGAAATCGTGAGAAAATACCTTGAATTAACTGAGATTTTCATTTTTGTTTTGAAACATTTCATGAAACGTCTCTTCAATTGCGAGATGAATTTTTGAATGATTCTGTAATTTCTTTTCTGTTTTTAATGAAAAATACCAGACTTGCCGCAATCAGCACGAGAGAGATCCACTGTGACATCGAAAGTATGCCCCAGAATTCGCGCGGATCGATCCTGAAAAATTCGACTGTAAAACGGCCTAAACCATACAAAAACATCTGTGCAAAAAAATAAAAATAGGGGTATTTCGTTTTATTTTTGCAAAAAAGAATCAATAAAAACAAGAATATAGCAAAATTACCCATTGATGAGATGAGTTGTGTCGGCAACAGCGGTACAGTTGAATTTCCGACAATAAACTCTGTTCTTTTCAAATGATAAAAAGCATTCGTCCCTTTCGGGAAAGAAATTCCAAAAAATTTGTTAGGGCTGCCAAAACAGCAGCCATTCAACAGACAGCCGAGACGCCATATTGAATACAGCATCGAAGTAGATATAGCAGCGATATCAAAAAATGCCGGCAACAATTTCCGCTTGAATATAAAATCGGCAAGCCACAAGCCGAATATTGCACCGAAATACCCGCCATACATAACTTTTCCATTTGATTTTAAAGGATTAAAAGCTTCAAGAATCAAGATCCATGCAGATTTTTTCAACAAATAATACGACGAGTCAGTTCCGTTAAGAAAAATAAAAAAGAGTGTCGCAAACAATAAACCGAAATAAAGAGCAAAAATCGGAACAAACCAATTCTTTGCCAACTTTATTGACCTCACTTTTAGTAAAATCAGAAAAACTATAAAATAAACTATTGCAGCAACTGAATAGATATCGACACGACTCTTTTCGTAAACAGAAATTATGTCTGTAAGCATATTTCCCCCCACCTCATATCATCAATTTTACGCATGAGGTGTCAGAAAAGGTGTCACTAAAAGAGAGAAAAAATATTGCCGCCTGTCAGCACTTTTTCAATCCGCCACCTCGGCAAAAAACAAAATCCGCTTATTATACT
Organism: bacterium; assembly: GCA_017961325.1. GTDB lineage: Bacteria > UBP6 > UBA1177 > UBA1177 > UBA1177 > UBA1177. Next base: position 44,161 of record JAGCXM010000025.1, read on the forward strand.
AAAATTTTTTTTAATTGCTAAAATAAAAATGCAATAAAAAAAATGCAAAAAATCTCTTCACAACCAGTGTAAAAACTGATGTAAAATTTGTTTCAAAACAGTCAAAAAACTGTAAAAAGGATAAAAAAAAATGAAAAAAATTACCAGCATTTTCAAGTTTCATCGCAATCCGGGCATGATTTTGGCCGGAAATTCCACATTATATGATACAAAATAGCAACATTATTTAAACAAGATTTAGAAAGCCCGTTTTTTACTGCTTGCAAAGCAGATTGCTCCGGCAGATTCAAGAATGGTACTGAATTCTTCTGCGGCGACGGTGTGGTTCAGAAGAAATCAGGAGATACTTCGGGCTGCGACACAAACGGAGCGACATGCGAACAAGTCAAAGGCAGCGGCAGCAATCAGTATCCGGGACCTGGCTGGACAGGCAGTGCTTCCACATTCACAAGTGAACAATGTGATCCTGCAGACACAAAGAACAGCAGCTCGACCAAACTTACGACCAACAAGCTCTGCAACCTGGCAAACAACACGAACTACAGTGACTACAACGCAAATTCGGACATTTCATGCAGCACCAGCTGCACACTCATCAATACGGATCAGTGCGCAAGATGCGGTGATGGTGATGTCGGCTCCGGTGAAACCTGTGATATTGCTTCCAACGGTGATATTATGACAGCCAGCGGTAATTATGGAAGAAAATGCAACAACGACAGTTGGAGTACATCGCAGTCCACATATTGGATTGTTCCGGCAAATGGACAATATAAGATAACGGTTTACGGTGCTCAAGGCGGAACAGGACGTGGCGTGAGTGGTGGTGTTGGTTGCAACGGTGCAAAAGTCTGGGGAACATTCGATCTGACCAAAGGCGAGACATTGTATATCAGAGTCGGTGCACAAGGTGCAAACGGAGCTGATAAGTATGGTGGAAACGGCGGCGGCGGTTCCGCTGTTAAAAAAGGCGGAACTCAAAACGGCAAAGACGGCACTTTGATGCTTGTTGCCGGCGGCGGCGGCGGCGGCGG
>JAGCXM010000026.1 GCA_017961325.1 bacterium
AATTAGCCATTCCTGCACATGGATTTTCCGGATTATCGCAGGTATTTTTATCTTTAACGCAATCAAAGTATTCCCAATGGTAGCCTTCGACACAACCGCATTCGTATGCTGCCGGAGTATCGAAAAGACTGCAATGACCGTCTGAATGTTCTTTGTTGGCACAAGGATTCCCTTCACAGGCGTTTGTACATTTGGCTTCAAAATAGTCCCAATAGTATTTGTATCGATCTTCGCAAACGCAACTGTAATAACTGTAATCATACTCACTATCGTAGGACGCGATACATTCTCCGGTTGTACGTTCTAAACCTTCGCACGGATTTGGATTGCAGGGATTGTCTTTATCGTAATCTGTATCTTCGTCCGGCTCTTCATAATCGGTTCCATCTTCATCAACATTTACTTCGTAGTCCGAATCAGAATCCTCATCAGTTGTTGCTGTGTCTTCATCCGGCAGAATATCGGCATCACTTTCCGTTTTTTTCGAACTGCTGCACGAAACAGCTAAAAACGCTAATAAAATCAAGAAGATGGTGGTTTTTTTCATGCTATTCTCCACTTTCTGAATTGTCGGAATCGGGAGTTTCATCCGTGTCTGCATCTGGTATTTCATCCGCAACACATTTTTGTGATCCGCTGTCCCATGAGTATCCGTAGTTACAATAGCAGCTGCGTTTTCCGTTTAAATTGAAAATACACGTGTCTGTCGAAGATTCCGACTCTTCGCAGGGATTCGGCAGGCACGGGTTTTCAACGCATTTTTCACCGTTCCAGATTTTGTCCTCGGCGCACGGATTTTCCGTTATGCAGACATAATTAAGATAACGTTCGTCTTTATACGGAGTTACCCCGAAATGTTCCTCGGGACTCCATGTATACGTTGTTGAAGAAGAACCGGAATAGAAATGTACTTCGTCAGCGGTTATTGTCTCAAGCTCGCGGACATTCGCAAGTCTCCACTCCGAAATCCCGATAAAATCGAGGTCTTCGCAGTATTTCAGGCGGGTAGCCCACGAAAACGAATTGTCAAAATTACCCATAAGCCCCTTCCAGATCAGGTTCGTATCGGAATTTCCTTGAAAACTCTCTTCCCCGAACTCTACAGAGAAGCGTGTTTTGCTTACACTTTCGTAAATTTCACCGCGCACGCAGCGGATTGAAGCCTGACGAGAGACAGATTCCATGAAATTTGTCGATATCACGGCGCCTTTGTCAGCATCTTTAAAATTTATGATGTAATATGAGATATACATATCGTTCATATCGCGGGATGATGTCCAGAAATTATCCGAAGGAGTGTCGGGAAAGTATTCAAGGTTTATAGTCGGGCTGTTGTCGTAGTAAAGGAGCGTCGAAAGTTCGTCCATCGACGGGAGTCTCCAGTCATTGTGATTCCCGGTATCCAGGTTTGCACAGTAGTTTTGAGCTTCGTCCAGCGAAATCATTGCGACAGGCATGACTTTCTGCTGCCACTCAAGTCCGGTGTTGTTGTCAATTACGGTTTTTTCATCATCATAGTTTTTAATTCTGAAACTCTGCGGAAGACAGTAGCCGAGTGCGGCATACTGCGCATCCTGACCGTAAAACTCATCTCCTTTTGCCGGACATTCGATCTCTTTTTCCAAGTCGTAGCATTTAGTCTGGCCTGAGCAGATATGCGGCAGGATTATTTTTTTACATCCCGAATGCCCCCAGAAATAGCCTTTGGCACAGCCGCATTCAAAGCCGCCGTTCTCTTTTCTGCTGCATATTCCGTCGCTGTTCGCAAGGTTTTCGCACGGATTCGGTTCGCATGGATCTATATCTTCGATTTCGTCTCCATCATCCGAATCAGCATCTTCATCCGGCGTTACATCGCCATCGTTTTCCGCATCTTCATCAGGCAGAACGGCATTGTCGTCGTTTTCCGCTTTTTTCGAGCTGCTGCACGAAACGGCTAAAAATATCAGAGCAATAAGTAGAAGAAGGAGTTTTTTCATTATTCGGCCTTTCTTGTGCAGCGGACATAAAATCCGCCGCCGAAATTTTCGTTTGTCATACTCGGGCCTGCATGGTAAAAATCAAAACCCCAGATAAACCGGTCGGAAGAAACGTAAGTTCTTTCGGCAACAGACGAAGACCAGAGAGTAAACTGTCTGTCTCCCAGTCTGCTGTATTTGCCGGTGTAGTCTTTGTCAGCGGCGCATCCGGCGCATTCCTCCTTGATATCCGTATCCGAGAGTTCACCGTTGACTTCGCTTATATTGCAGGCACCGCCTGTTTCTGTTCCAGGGCAGTTCCTTACCAAAGTTCTCAGTTCGTCGATATTAGGCAGATGCCAGTCGTCGTATCCGCCTGCAACGAGGTTTTCGCAGTAAGCGACAGCATTTTCCCACCTTGTTCCGTTGTTTTGGATGTAAACTGATTCATCTGTCTGGGCAGACCACAACATTCCGGAATCTTTGTCGTAAAATATTCTTGTTTCCGGGTAGACGCAGACGGATGCGCTTGTTTTGCCGCACTCCGGCACACATTCTCCGCGTTCCTGATTGTAGAAAATATCCCAGATTATCCAGAAGTAATTGTCAACGCATTTGAAACGGCAATTTTCTTTTGTAGGTTCTTCATTAAATACGCCTGCCGTATCAGGTTCCCATTCAATGCCGCTCCAGGTCTGCGTAATACTTGAAACAGTGTTCCACTGCGCATTTTCCGGCAGTCCGGTGCATTCAGCGGTTCTGGTTTCCACCCCCTCGGATTCTCCGCTCGAATGAACGCTTCTTGTGCAGCGGACATACATTTTATAGCTGTCATATTCATAGTATATTTCAGGGATATGGAACATTATGGTCCAAAACTGGTCTGTGCTGTCAGTGCGCTTCGAATTTGACCACAATTCGACATTGTCGTTAAGCTTGCTGAATATTACGTCCTGTTTCCCGGAACACGCCTCGGCGCATGCATCTTCATCATAACAATTTTCACGGGACAAACACTCTTCTTTTTCGCTGATTCTGCATTTGCCGCCTGTTTCAAGCGGCGTACACTTCCTGACAAGAGTTCTGAGTTCGTCGATATCCGGTAAGTGCCAGTCTGCAAAACCGCCTTCTTCAAGATTGTAGCAGTAAATAACGGCGTCGTCGTGAGTCATGTAAGTGGACAAAGACGACCATACGAGCTCAGATGAAGGATCGTAGCACGGAGCTTTACCCTGAAGACTGCACTTCGGCAGGCCGTAAGTTTCGGCATCGTCAATTTCGGCATCATCAATTTCGACGTCATCTTCCACGTTAGAACCGGTATCGTTATCATTCTCTTCGTCGTTGTCATCGGGTTCGTCAATGCCGCCGATATCCTCATCCGGCAGAATATCAGCGTCGTTGTTCTCCGTTTTCTTTGAACTGCCGCATGAAACAAGCAGAAATATCAAAACAGTAAGCAAGATGACGAAATTTCTCATAAAAACCTCCGTTATTTGTGGACACAGCGGACTTGGGCGAGATAATCTTCCTCAGGATCAGCCGTTGCAAGTGTTGCGTCACCGGTCATCAACAGACCCCAGACAAACTTTTCGCCGTTTTTTATTCCTGATGAAGAAGACCAGTATATGCCGTGCTGCTCATATCCGAATTTGCTGAATACAGCATAGTCGTTTTCTCCCAGGCATGTACAGTCTTCTTCTGAGTAGCAGGCAATCGAAAGGCAGTTCGCTGCGTCACTGACCCTGCATGCACCGCCGCTTTCAACTTTCGGACAGTTTACAACCAGAGTTCTGAGCTCGTCTATTGTCGGAAGCCGCCAGTCTGCGAAACCGCCCTGTTTCAGATTTTTGCAGTAATTTTCGGCCTGGGTAAATGTGACAAGGAATGAATCCAATTCTGGATATCCGGGTATTCCGCCCTCTTCGGAACGTGACGACCACATAATTCCGCTTTCGGAATCTTTGCAGAGTTCCGTATTCGATGAGCTGCATTCGGGGATTGATGTGCATCCTTCCGGTGTTCCCGACCATGCAAAACCGTCTTTGCAGCCGCATGAATAGCCGCTTTCGCTGATTGTGAGGCATATTCCTGTCGAGTTTTCGCGTCCGGCGCAGGGATTTTCGTCACACGGACTGATGCATCCTTTTTCCTTGCTGAATATATAGTTTTCATTGCATTCACACGAATAGTCGTTTTTATTTTTTGCCTCGCATTTTCCTGTGGAATTCGATATCCCCTGGCATGGGTTGGGATCGCACGGACTTATGCAGCTGTCATCTGCTTCGAAGTAATTGTCCTCGCAGAAACAGTCATAGTAAATTTCACCGTAATGCCATCCCGAGTAACAAGTCGAATGGGCGGGACACGGGTCGTCATCACACGGATCAAAGCATTTCCCTTCTTCCCAGAAATAATCCTCTTCACATTTGCATGAGTAAGTTTCCCTGTCTATCGCGTAGCATCCCGTCGAGTGAGCGACATCTTTGCACGGATCGCCGTCGCATGGACCTGTACACATGTAATCCTCCCAGTAGAAACCCTCTTCGCAGTGACAGACGTAGCTTTTGTCTCCGTCAAATTCGCATTTTCCGTTGGAGTGTTCCATGTTTTTGCACGGATTAGGGTTGCATACAGCATCTTCCGCGGTCGTATCATTGTCAGGAACCGGAGCGTCTTCATCTTCCTCCTCATTTTCATCAGGTTTTTCCGGCGAATCCTCGTCAACTGACGGCTCGCTGTCATTTGAGGCTGATCCGCTGTTTTCCGCTTTTTTCGAGCTGCCGCATGAAACAGTCAAAAATATCAGAGTGATAAAGAAAAGAAGGAGTTTTTTCACGAGATTCTCCTGAGACAACAAACAAAAAAACATTATATTTTAGGAATTTTGAAAATAAATCCAATAAAATACGTCATGTTGAACGGATGTGAAACATCTCTTAGATTCTTCGCTTTGCTCAGAATGACTTGATTTTTACCATCAATCTTTTAAGCTGAGTTTTTTGTGATTCAGCAACACTTTTATCAAGATAAAAATGTGTTTTGTTGACACTTTTGTCAAGATAATGTATAGTTCCTTGTTTTCTTGAGGTTCAAAAATCGAGGTGAAAAATTATGAAAAGAGCGGCAATGCGAGAGCTTGCGGAGTGGAAAAAAAGCAAGATCCATAAACCTTTGATACTCCGTGGAGCACGTCAGACAGGGAAAACATGGCTTCTCAAAGAGTTCGGACGTCTGTTTTTTCAGGACACGGTCTACATAAATTTTGAGAATGAACCCCGTTTCGGGGATCTTTTCAAAGAGGATTTCGACACGAAGCGGATAATTTCGACTATCCAGCTTTTTTACGGAAAAAAGATCGTTGCGAAAACCACTCTTATTATTTTTGACGAAATACAGGCGGCGGAAGGGGCATTGACTTCACTGAAATACTTCTGCGAAAACGCTCCCGAATACTACATCGCGGCAGCAGGTTCGCTTTTGGGGATCGCAATGCATGAAAACCAGTCGTTTCCGGTCGGAAAAGTCTCTTTTTTAGACCTTTATCCTCTCTCTTTTTCGGAATTTCTCGTAGCTTCTGGGATGGAGATGCTTCTTGAAGCAATGTTCAGGCAGGAGTGGAAAACTCTCGAAACTTTTCACGGCGAGCTGATGAATCTGCTGAAAACATATCTTTATGTCGGAGGAATGCCGGAAGTCGTGATGAAATGGCTTGAAACGCATGATTATTCCGAGGTGAGGACAATCCAGCACGAAATTTTGCGTTCATATCAGGCCGATTTTTCAAAACACGCGCCGTCGGGACAGGTCCCTCGGCTTGACATGGTCTGGGAAAGCCTTCCGGCACAGCTTGCGAAGGAAAATAAAAA
>JAGCXM010000027.1 GCA_017961325.1 bacterium
GGTTATTCGCGGACAACAGGTGATGCTCGACTTTGATCTTGCCGAGATTTACGGTTATACGGTGAAAGCACTTAACCAGCAGGTAAAAAGAAATATCAACAGATTCCCGGCAGATTTTATGTTTCAGCTAACCCGTGATGAAGTAGATTTGGTGAAGTCACAAATTGTTACTTCACCAAATCAAAAATATTTTGCCGGCCAGGAAGGAGGTGTCAGAAAACTGCCTTACGCCTTTACGGAACAGGGGATTTATATGCTTGCGACAGTGCTTCATGGAGAACTTGCCGAACAGCAGACTATCTTTATCATGCGGGCATTCAGAGAAATGAGACTATTTATACGCAACAACTCACGAGTATTTGCCGAAATCTGATTGACAATTATGTCGATTTAACAGTTCTGGAACGCTTTGCTAAGAAGAAAAACGGTGTAAAAGTCACAATTTTTACTTGTCTCAAAACGAAAATCACATCACTTGATATCCAGAAATTCAATGAACAATATCCAACACTTGAGCTGAACTATACAGAAAAAATCCACGACCGCTTTTTGATTATCGACAACAAAATCCTTTACCACATCGGTGCTTCACTAAAAGATCTGGGTAAAAAATGTTTTGCTTTCGAAATCATGGATTCATCGTGGATTCAAGAAATTATGAGGAATTTGTGAGATATTAGACAATCTTGAGTCGGAGAATGAGTAAATGCGAGTGGTGATTGCGTTGTGACGCTGAAAAATATACGAATTAAAGTTTGTATTCGACTCTGATGTCGATCGGGATCTCTACGAGTTTGTCGAGTGCATCAAGAATGTCTTTTCCGGGTTCTGCGTACTTCTTGAGGAATGCCTCAGCCTCTTCCGGCGTAGCCTCGGCTTCGATCCTGCAAAGCTCGTAAAGAAGTGATTCCGCTGCTTCTACCAGATTGGTTGAGTCAGTTTCAAAGTCGCCGTTCGGAAGGACTTTGATGACGCCCTTCTCTTTCAGCCAGTTGTATTCAACGACGTTTGCTGCGCCGTGAGCTTCGTGAACGCCGAATCTCATCGAGCGGAAAAGGCCTGCAAAGAAGCTGTTGAGGATGCGTTCTTTGTCGAAAGCGGGAATTCCGTATTTTCCGCCGCATTTAAGGAGCGAGTAAAGGCTGCCTGTGTCTGCCTTTGCCTCTTCGACTGCGGTGTAGTTCTTGCCGATAGCCTTTGCGACCGGAGTTCCGTCCTTTCTGTATGCAGGGCCAAGGCCGTGGCTCACTTCGTGCATAAGAACGAAGTAGAAGTAAGGATCGAAATCGGCTTTGATCCTGCCGTGAGAGACTTCTTCAGCGATCTTGACTGTGCAGGTGTCGAATTTTGCTTTCATGATGTTGTAGATCATGATCTGTTTCCAGCCGACATTTCCGCGGACCCATGCGTCGTTCGGAAGGTTGAAGGCGCTCGCCATGATGCCCTGAGCAGCTTCGCCGCCTGTGTAGATCTGGTGAACTACGATCATCGGAGCCATGCCGCCGACAGCCGCTTTAGACTCAGCCGGAAGCGGGAAAATCTCCGAAATTTTGTTAAGATTCTGCTCGATTTCGTGAAGTCTCGCCCCTTTTTCGTGGTCAACGACCATGAGGAAAGCCTCGTAAGTCGCCTTGATCCCCATAAAATCGTCTGCATAGACTTCGAACGGGCCGATAACAGGGTCGATCGGAACATTTTTCATGCGGACCCATGTCGCGTCAGAATCACGGTAGTTGCCCGTTACAAGACCTTCGGCGCGTGCAAGCAGATATTCTTTAAGTTCCTGATTTTCAACGACATTTGCCGCGGCTTCCATGTTGTCGAATATGTCGGCGAGCTCTTCGGCAAAGTAAACATGGTAAGGAATAGCCTTGAGTTTGCCGTTTTCGCGGACGACGACGGAATAGTTGTCCGTCATAAGCTCTTTTTCCTCTTCAGTCATTCCTGCGAGAGCCTTTTCCCACTCTTCCTTCGTTATATCGACCGGGTAGAAAGCGCATGTGCGCGGTCTGTCGTTATATTCTTCGAAGAGCGACTTGTAGTTTTCAAGCTGTCCCCAGGGGCCCATGAAAAGTTTAAAGAATTCCTTCTTTTCCTCGTCGTTTCCGGCCATAACATCGTCGTAAACCTCGGGAAGTCCTTCGCTCTGCTGGCGGAGAAAGATCCTCGTGATGCCGTCCATCGCCTTTTTAAGGTAAGGCAGCGCCTTTTTGATGTCATCCGTGAGACCCGAATGATCGTAATCGATCGAAACTTTTTTGAATTTTGCTACTGCTTCAGCAACCTTTGACATGATTTCCTCCAAAAAATCTGTTGTTAAAGAAACGAACGCGAAAGTTTATACAATGTCGGATTTAAGTCAAAAAAGGCCGTTTTCCGTCAAAAAATTTCCGGAATGTCGCAAGGTTATTTTCTTACACACCTGAATTGAGCAGATGCACTCTTATCCATGTTGCTTACCTGACCCTGGCTGAAATCAACGAACCATGCAAGATCCGCAGAACTATAATTTGAAACCGCAGAAGAAGACCACAATACGACTTTGTCTTTGAATTTGCTGTATTTCGGGGTTGCTGACTGTGTACAGCTGCAGTTGCTCAAATTCCAGCAGGAAGGAGAGAGACAACTGTCTGTGACTCCGCATGCGCCGTCTGTTACTGTGCCGTCACAGCTTTTAATCAATGTCCTGAGTTCGCTCACTGTCGGCAAATGCCATCCGCTGCTGAAGCCGCCGTAATTCAATGCATTCAAACCATCGCAATGGGCCTTCGCCTGCTGCCAGTCCTTGCTTTTATAGAGTTCCGACCAGATATAAGCGGTTGAATCCTTGCACGGGAACGATAACAATGTCGTATCTGAAGTGTTGCATTCCGAGAATGTTGCCGGAATCTGCCTGCACAGCAAATCATCCTCATCCCATAAGAAACCATTATTGCAGCCGCAGACATAGACCGTTTCAATCAGGTAGCCGTAATCCTGATCATAGATTTTTTCTTCCGTGCATTCCCCTGTCGAATTGCTGATACTGTCGCAAGGATTATTCGGATAACACAGTGTCGGTATCACACACTCCGAGCCGTCCCACACAGTGCCGTTTTTGCATGTGTAACGGCAGGAGTTACCGTCGGGAGTATCGTTGTAAACCGATACCGCTTCCGGCTGCCATGAAACGCCGGTCCACTCCTGCTTTATCCATGGAGTGTAGTTCCAGCTTGCACTCTCAGGTTTGTCCGGGCAGTTTACTCTTTTTATACACCTCGCCCCGGCATCATCCCACGAATATTCAGTAGTGTCATACGGTCCGATGATTGCACGGCACCCTTTTTCGGCTGTATCGATATTGCTGTCATAAACATCCGGGCTTATGTTGGCAAGCAGATTCATAAAATTCTTCGCGTCTTCCTTCATATTGCCGTTGATGTATTCGGCATTACCGGTGCCGAAGTCGAGGAGGAACATCAGCAGCGTGCTGGACCTTTTTTCGTAAACATTAGCATGATCAAATGTCAGCTCTTTCTCCCATTTGCCGGAACTCGTCTCTTTCGCAAGCATTGCCCTGCTGAGGTCAGTATCGGACAAAGGAGTCGTTCCGTCTTCATATTTAAGATCTGTAAACACGAAACGGTGAAAATCTCCATCCGGAGAACCGGTAACGACAGGGGTGTTGACGGCAATACCGTGATATTCGATATCCTCGAGAGTCCTTTCAGCGGTGCGGTGATATGTCGCTTCTATATAGAGGTCGGATTTCTCATAATAATTGTCGAACACCAAACGCAGACGCTGTCCGTCCTGGTATTCGTCAGGTATCGAGACATCGACTTTTGACATTTTGATGTCTGCATAAATTTTTTCTGTTATCTTTATCAGATTATCATACATTTCATCAGCTGAGGAAGCAATGAAGACATAGTCGTCGCAATTCTCACTGCCGTCGTCGCAGCTTGACATTTTTTTCATGTTTTCCACAACCTCTGCTTTTGTCTGATCTTCGTAGAAATAATCTGTCCAGTCATCCTCACCTTCCGGCTTCAGTTTATAGATATTGACTGAATCCCATCCTATTGAGTAGGCTTCCACTTTTTTCCCGTGCATCTTTTCGTTGACAATTATGTCATGAATGGCGTCCCGGTATGTGTAAGGGTCATAGTAGTAGTCGGGGTCATCGTTATTCTCGTCATAGTGATCCGGGTCGTAGTGTTCAGGATCATAGAGGTCGCAGTCATCACGAGAATAGTAGATATCGCAACCTATTTCAAAGGATCGCTGCAAGTCGCTTCTCGGAGGAACCATTGTGATCAGAACTATTTTTTCAAGATCAGAGGGAATCAGGTAGTCGCGCATCATTCCAAGCGCGGTATAATCGGCATAGTAGAGGGCAGACTCATAAAAATGCCCGCTGTCATCATAAACAAGGTTATCAATAAAAGTGTTGTAATCGTTTAAAGTTGAGTTGTCGAGAAGACCTATCTCTTTGATCGACAGTTCTTCGTTGAATGCCATGAGACCAACATAAAAATTTTTCTCCGGGAGATCTTTATTGACACCGTCTCCATCGTCATCGGAAACCGTATCAGCCGTGTCAGTGTCATCATCCGAATCGGGTGTTGTGTCAGCATCGTCATCATGCGTCGTATCGGCGTCATCTTCCGAATCGGTCTTGTCACCGGAATCGGTTTTGTCACCGGAATCAGTGTCGGTTGAAGCAGTGTCACCTGCCGGCTCGTCTGTGTCTGTTGAACCTGTATCGGCCGTGTCTTCGTCGGTCACGCTTTCACCGGTGTCAGGATCGCCTGTTTTGTTGTCATTTTTCGAACTGCCGCCGCAACTTACTACAAAAAACATCGCGAAAACCACAAATGACAAAATCAAAAATCTTTTCATGACATCCTCCTTTTTACTCTTTTACTGCTGATAGAAATCACCCGGCTGAGGTTTCGTCGTAAACTTCGGGAAGACCTTCGCTCTGCTGGCGGAGAAAAATCCTCGTGATGCCGTCCATCGCCTTTTTAAGGTAAGAAAGCGCGTTTTTAACGTCATCCGTAAGAGTCGAATGATCGTAATCGATCGAAACTTTTTTGAATTTTCCGACCGCTTCTGCAACCTTCGACATGATTTTCTCCAAAAAATCTGTTGTTAAAGAAACGAACGCAAAAGTCTATTTGAAATCGGATTTAAGTCAAAAATTGTTGTCAGGGATTATCGTTGAAAAACAGAATTAAAAAGACGTAGATTTTCTCTTATTCTTTCGGGCAGTTCAGATCAACTCTGTCGGCACATTTCCATTCCGTACCGTAAGTTTCGTCATTGATTTCAACACATTCACACCACTCGACTTTCGTGACTCCGTCGGCGCAGGTCCATTCCATTTTGCCGCCGATCTCAGGGCAATGATAACATTCGCTTCCATCTTCACACCAGTCGCCATAACCACAACAATATGCAGCTCTGCATTCGTTGGAAATACTGTCGCCTTCGTTGTATATTCTCCCTTCGCTGTCTTCGCACTGAACCGGAACTTCTTCGTCAGGTGTTTCGGAGTCAGTCGTTTCTTTTTCGATCGGGAAAGAAACTTTGTGGTTCTTGCCTTCGTAGTTGATTTCGATTGTTTTGACCGAATCGATTTCTTCAGCAGTCGAAGCGGTGTATTTTATCGGCATAAGGTAGCAGCATTCATCACAATCAGCAGCAAGATCAAGGTCGGTGTCACGCTCAAGGATGTTTACTTTCAGAACATTGTTTTCAATTCCTTCAATTTTGTAGCCGTATTCCCAGTCAATACCGCAGCGCATTTCGCCGAACCAGTTGAATTTAATGGTTTTTTCCGCTTTTTCAGTGACTTCGACATACTCTTTGCAGGAAAATTCATCTTTTTGTTCGGTATAAACTCTGTCTTTGAATGAAATCGGAGGCTCATCGAAACGGCACTCGCCGACATCTACAGCTTTGAAATCGTTCTCGCTTCCGGTTGCCGGCTCATCTTTGCTTTCCGAACCGCAGCCTGCAACTAAAAACATTACAAGAACTGCAACCGGCAAAATCCAGAATTTTTTCATTTTTTTCTCCATAAAAAATTAGATGAACAGCATCGAACAGCCGTCCGATTTGCTTTCTTCTTTTTCTGTAGGAGTAGCCGTGCCGTCTGCAGGAGCTTCTTCGCTGTCGCTTGAATCAACTGCGCCGTCTGTCGGAGCCGCAGAATCGTCACCATTGTCAGCGCCGTCGGTTGGAACATTCGTTTCGCCTTCATCTGTGTTGTTGTCTTCCGGAGCGGGAGAAATGACTTCGTCATCACCGTCTTTTTCGTTTGATTCTTCAAGAACAAAAACATTACAGGTTTCGCAGCATTCTTTGTTTTCGCAGCTTTCAGTCGCTTCGAGACATTCAAAAGAATCCTTGAACCACCCTTCTCTTATCTCCTCGTCCTGACAGCATACTGCAAGTGCAGCCGTCGTGTCATTGGTTACAGCCGGAAGATCAAGAACAGTTTCAATATCTTCATCGGTAAGCGGTTCGTAGCAGGTATTCGCAAAAGTCTGCGCGTAGGAAAGGCATACATTGAAAATTGCGGAATCGGTGCAGATCGTTCTTGCAGTTGCCGGCTCGGTTCCGCAGTGTTCAACCACAGCAGCATTGCATCCTTCTTCACCGAAAACGCCGTTTCCGTCACTGTATCCTTCGATGCCGAAACACCAGCATGTATAATCTCCGTTCGGTTTCATTTCACATTCGCCGGCTTCGTTTTCGCAATTGATACCCGCATCTTGGCAAATAATCAGGAGTTCAGCCTGACATTCTTCTCCCGTGGGAAGAGCTGAAGAAGCCGCTCCGTTTTCAAACATTTCAGCTTCTCCGATTCCGTTTCCGTCACGGCATGTGCATTCTTTCGACAATGAGTCGCTGGAAAGTTCATAAGTGCATTTTCCAAGGTCAGATTCGCACGAAACGGTTTCGTTTTCTGCAAAAAGGGCTGTTGCAATCGCAAGCATTGCAATAAAAATCAATGATTTTTTCATGGTTTCCTCCATAAACAAAAAAAACAAACAGGCTGAAAAATCATATCAGCTTTTCTCCTATTTAGTAACAAAATGTGCCGGTTTTTCTGACAAGAAATTAAAAAAAGTGATTAAGTGTATAATTTTATTTAAAAAATTTTATTTGATTTGTGGTTTGTCTATATGGGAAGTAAATAACTGCCGCCGTTTTTCGCTATAGCCAAGATATTAACAAGCGCAAATTTCCCCGGCATAAATTTCCGAACTTGCAAAAAAGATAAAAAAATACGCTATTTGTGCCGAAAAATATTTGACAAGAAAAATGCGACCGATAAAATCACCGCGTTTTTTGTTAACTTTTTTGTTATGGAGTATGTTATGGCAAAAGCAGCAAAGAAGAAAAGAGAGTATCTCGTAGCAACGACGAAGACCGATTTCGTTAAAAAGATCAAAGAGACCGTTAAGTTTGATCTCACCAACGATCAGGCTAAGGAGCTTTATGATGCTTTCACCGCTATTCTCAGAGATACCGTTATTTCCGAGAAAAGACTCAGCCTTAACGGCGTTGGCACTTTCAAGGTAAACGAAAGAAAAGCTCGCAAAGGCATCAACCCGAAGACCCGCGAAGAAATCAAAATCCCGGCTTCGAAGACCGTTTCTTTCAAACCGACACCTGTTTTCAAGAACGAACTTTAATTTTCGTTTTCAACAGATTTTAAGCGGCCGCCTTCTGGCGGCCGTTTTTTTTGCAGTGATTCCGGATACTAATCAGAAATTTGTAATGTGAAAATGTTTCTGAAACGCTTAGGGCAATTTCCTTACGCACCTGAATTGAGCGGGGGAACTCTTATCCGTGTTGCTTACTCCAGCGCCGCTGAAATCCACAAACCATGCAAGATCAGCATCACTATAAAAAATCAAAGCAGTAAAAAATGCAATAAACAAAAAAGTTTTTTTCATTTTTTCCTCCTTTATTTAATCCTTGAAAGAAATTCTTCCGCAAGCTCGATATATTTTTTTGCGCCGATTGAAGCAACATCGTAAAGGAGAATCGGCATTCCGAAGCTCGGAGACTCGCTCAGTTTGACGTTTCGCGGAATGACGGTCTGGAAAACAAGGTCTTTGAAATATTCGCGGACATCGTTTTCGACTTCGTAGGTAAGTTTCACGCGCTTGTCGTACATCGTGAGCAGGATTCCGTAAATTTCGAGATCGGGATTTATGTTTTTGATGCTTTTCTGAGTTTTCACGATCCTGCTCAGACCTTCGAGAGCAAAATATTCGCACTGGATCGGAATGATTATGCCGTCTGACGCAACCATGTTGTTGACAGTCAGAATATTGAGCGTCGGCGGCGAATCGATGATTATGAAATCGAATTTGTCCTTCAGCTTTGAAATTGTCTCTTTCAAAACAAATTCGCGGTTTTCGACTTCCAGAAGCTCGATTTCGGCACCGGTGAGGTCGGAATTGCACGGAATAACCTTCAGAAACGGCATTTTTGTAGAATAAACCGCCGAAATCTGCGGATCGGCCATCATATCGTAAATCGTGTGGAAATTCTCTTCTTTGATAGAGCTCATCGAAGTGGCGTTTCCCTGCGGATCCATGTCGATGAGCAGCACCTTTTTTTCAAGAACGCTGAGCGATGCCGCAAGATTCACCGCCGTCGTGGTTTTACCGACACCTCCTTTCTGA
Organism: bacterium; assembly: GCA_017961325.1. GTDB lineage: Bacteria > UBP6 > UBA1177 > UBA1177 > UBA1177 > UBA1177. The sequence continues at coordinate 8,694 of JAGCXM010000027.1, forward strand.
TTTATTACGGAAATCACTTTTCCCATTTTTATCTCCTAAGGTATTGAATATCTTATGATTTTCTGACGCTTGAAAAGATTTTTCTTCCAGTCTTCCAACGCCTTTCTTTTTTCTTCGTCTGAAATTTTCCTTTCGTGCGGAAACTTCTCTTCAAGAAAACGTTCGGTCATTTTATCGGTCAGAAGTCTCATTTTTATTATCGTTTTAAACTCGAAATCGGTCAGCTCGTACTTTTCGATGAACGCCTTCATGTTGACATTCTTTCTGTATGTTTCGGTTTTCTGCCGGACAAGTTTTTCGTCAACCGTAATTTCGTGTTCACGCGCCTCTTCAAAAGTGATTATACGGAAGAATATCAGGTCTAAAATCGTTTCCTTCATCTCCTTCGAAAGCGGTGTTTCTGGCGGGAAATTGTTTTCAATGTTGAGAAGTTCCCCTTCCTGAAGAATCTCCGAATAGGTGATCGCGCGGTTGTTCATGCTCGCGACGACAATTTCAAGCGGCACGGCCTGTGAAAAAAGCAGCATTGAAAGCAGTAGTCCGGCAATCATTCTCCAGCTCCTTTTGCAAGAATTTTGTCAATATAATCAAGTAGTTGAACTCTTCCTTCGCCATTTACTGCACTTACGGAAAAAGAATCGGGATTTTTCTGTCTTGCAACGGAAAGTTCGGTTTTCGTCAGCTTGTCTGTTTTTGTAAACACCAGAGTGTATCCGATTTGAAAATGTTCAAGAAATTCAATCATCTGTTCATCGTTCGGCAGGATCCCGTGCCTCGAATCGACAAGAAGAAAGATGCCGGCAAGGGTTTTTCTGGTTTTGAGATATTTTTCAATCAGAACACGCCACAGATCCTGCTCCGACTTTGATCTTGAAGCAAAACCGTATCCGGGAAGATCGACGAAATAAAAGGAACCGTTCACGCTGAAATAGTTGAGAAGCACCGTTTTACCGGGCTTTTTCGACGTTTTCACAAGGCTTTTGCGCCCGAGCAGCATGTTCATAAGGCTTGACTTCCCGACATTCGAACGCCCGATGAAGGCGAACTCCGCCTTTCCGTCGTCGGGAAGCCCGGCAACCGAAGAGACGCTTTTGACAAACTCAGCCGTTTTTATGATCATTTTTTTCCCTTTCCATTTCGCGGTGTGCGATATCGTGCCTGAAATACGCTTTGTCGAAACTTATTTTTTCAACATTTTTATAAGTGTTTTCAACGGCATGCGCTATTGAATCTCCGCATGATGTCACCATCAGAACCCTGCCGCCGTCGGTCAAAACGTTTCCCGACCTGCCGGATTTCGTTCCGGCGTGAAAAACGACGCTGTTTTCATCAACGTCGTCAAGCCCCGAAATGACTTTTCCCTTTTCGTAAGATTCGGGATAACCGCCGCTCGCCATGACGACACACATTCCGTAACCGCTTCTCCAGACGAGTTCCGGCATCGCTTCAAGAGAAGTGAACGGAGGCAGCGGTGAGCCGTTTATGCTTTTTTCAGCACTTTCCCTGCCTGAAACAGCCCAGAAATACGGGATAATGTCGCTTACGAGCATGAACATCAGGGGTTCGGTTTCGGGATCTCCGAAACGGACGTTGTATTCGAGAACAAACGGATTTCCGTCAACTATCATAAGGCCGATATAAAGTATTCCGCGGTAGTTTATTCCGCGTTTCTTAAGCTCGTTCAAAAGCGGTAAGATTATGGATTCATTGACTTTTTCATAAAGTTCGTCTGTTCCTGCGGCAACCGGGGCGTAAGCTCCCATGCCGCCGGTGTTGAGACCGGTGTCTCCGTCGCAGAGCGCCTTGTGATCCTGCGAAAAAAGAAGCCTTTTGACATTCGTTCCGTCGGTAAGAAGGAGAAGCGAAAGTTCTTCGCCCTTAAGAAACTCTTCGATTACGACTTTTGCTCCGGCAGACTTGAATTTGCCGCCTAACATCTGCGAAAGTTCGGACGACGCTTCTTCATAAGTATTGCATATTATTACTCCTTTTCCTGCAGCAAGACCGTCAGCCTTCAAAACCACGGGATATTTCGAAGTCTTGAGAATACTATCACCGCTTTCAGCATCGGTGACGACCGAATATGCCGCCGTCGGAATACCGGCCGCCTTCATTACCTCTTTCGCAAACGCCTTGCTCGATTCAAGACGCGCGGCATCTTTGTTGACGCCGAAAATGCGGAGTCCGTTCGCTTCAAAAGCGTCAGCTATTCCTTTCGCTAAATATTCCTCCGGGCCTACAATCGTGAGATCGATTCCTTCCCTGAGCGCGAAATCAAGCAGTGATTCGACAGAATCATCAGCGATTTCAGGTATTTTTGCCACTTCAGCAATTCCGGCATTGCCTGGAAAGCAGAAAAGTTCGTCAACGTAAAAACTCTGCGCCGCCTTCCATGCAAGTGCGTGTTCGCGGCCGCCTTTTCCTATCACGAGAACCTTCATTTTGCCTCTTTTTACTTCTCAAAATCAGTAAGACGTAATATTTTAAGGAAAATCCGGTCCATGTCAATTTCATTTGACACCCAAAAAATTTGCCTTTTTTGCGGCCTTCCGTATCATTTTACGTTCTTTTGCTCATATAAGGTATAAGGAGAAGTTTTATGAAAAATTGGATTTTTGTACTTTTATTCGCATTTTCTGTCTTTCAGACTGCGTGCTCCGGATGTTCCAAGGAGAGCTATGATTACTCTGTTCACTGCAATCCCGGCACATACCGCTGTCAAAACGACTCTTCAATGTACTGCAACAACAACTACGAGTGGCAGCTTAATGAAGCCTGCAGCGGCGGATGCGACAAATCGACAGGAAAATGCACCCAGCCGCCGGACGAAGAGCCGGAACCGGACAATGAAGAGGAAAACGACGAAGACATCGAATTATGCGAAATAGACGATTCCTTCGAAACATCAGAATATGACAAATATTTTCTGGTTAAAAGCTTCATTATAGACTCTTTGCAATCTTGCGGTCAACTATCTTATACGCCTCGGATTAAGACGACTTTATATGATGAAGATTATCCGAATTTTTCCGTTAGTTCTTCCGACTCTGCTAATTTCGACCTTGCTGAAACATTACTCTGGGCGTGCGATCATACGAATTTTTATGAAAATATGCATGAAAATCCAGACGAAAATACAATTTATGTTACATTGCATTCTCGATCTAACATTTCGGATAATTCTTCGGATCATTCTGACTACTCATATTTCGTTACATCTCACAGTGTGGATGCAATGGCCGTCATTACCGAATCAGATATGAACAAAGTCGGAAACGGTGAAATCGCTGATTTCGCTCCGGTTGTTTATATATTTGAGCATATCACCGCATTCCGTCAAGGCAAAGAATTAAAATTCACAAAATCCTGTGCAATCGGTATGAGCACCATTGTTGACAACGTTCCGGAAGGAAAATTCCAATACTGCATGGACGAAAATGCAACAATCAAAGTTGGACAGAAAATCAAAGTCGGAATCGATGCAAGCATAGTAATATCTCCGGAAGAAATTGAGAAAGCTTATGCAAAGGAAGGCTTAGATGCTTGTTATTGCAAAGAACACTATCATGATTCCGAGTCTGATTCTGACAGAATAAGGACGGTTGAATGTCCTGACAATTTCTGCGATGTTGTTGAATGTCCGGAAGGAACTGTCTGCACAACAACCGACAAAAACCCGACCGGTTATACCTGCATACTCGTGTGTGATGATGAAACAGAAGTTTACAACGAATCATACAGAACCTGTGAATGCAAAGAAGGTTACGAAAAAGATCAGGAAACTCAAAAGTGCATTGAAAAAACAGATAACTGCAAAGATGTAACCTGCGGCGAAAACAAAGTCTGCAAAGAAAACTCAAATGTTGACGCTGGATACGAATGCGTCTGTGACGAAGAAAACGGTTATATTGCCGATCCGTCAGGCGAAGGCTGCCGACTGCTCTAAAAACAAAAAGCAGTATCTCTTAAATTGACAATTCACTCTTCATCTTTAAAATAAGCCGCTTATGTTTTTTGAGGGGTAAAATTATGGGAAAAACTATTATTGAAAAGATTTTTTACGATCATCTGATTGACAAAAACGAGCCTGTAACGCCGGGTTCGATCGTCTGGATCAATATTGACTACAAAAGTGCGAGGGATTTCGGCGGCGCAAACGTCGTAAACAACCTCGAGAGCAGGTTTTCGGGCTCTCTGATTGCCGACAAAGAGCGCACGATGTTCACTTTTGACTGCGTTGCACCGGCAAAAACGATTCCTTATGCCGTAAACCAGCAGAGATGCAGGGTTTTCGCCAGAAAGGAAGGGCTCAAGGTATACGACGTCGATTCAGGCATCGGTTCACACATCCTTATCGACGAATACGCAAAACCGGGAATGACCATCGTCAGCACCGACAGCCACTTCAACATCATGGGTGCGGTAAGCTGCTTCGGTCAGGGAATGGGAGACGTCGACATTTCCTACATCTGGAAAACAGGCAGAACATGGTTTGAAGTGCCGCAGAGCGTAAAACTCACTCTCAAGGGAACCCGTAAACCCGGAATAAAAGCTAAAGACATCGTTCTTTTCATGCTCAAAAAGTTCGGTTCGCGCACTTTCCTGGGTCAGGTCGTCGAGCTCTACGGCGATGAAGCTGAAAAACTCACTCTCGACGAAAGAGTCACGATTGCCAGCATGGGAACCGAAATGGGCGTAATTTCGATAATGATCCCGACGACGGGACTTGAAGGCTTCAAAGAAATCAAGGCAGATTCCGACGCGAATTATGCCGCTGAATACGAGCTTGACCTTGACGCTCTCACTGAGCCGCAGGTCGCTGCTCCGCCGCATCCGCACAACGTCCACAACGTCAGCGAATTTGCGGGGAAGGCAGTAGATACGGTATTTATCGGAAGCTGCACGAACGGCAGAATTTCCGATTTCGAAGACGTTGCCAAGATAGTCAAAGGCAAAAAAATCAGAACGAACGGATACATCGTACCGTCTTCACGCAGGATTTACGGCGAGCTCATGAAAACGGGCATACTTGAGACGCTTTTCGACGCTGGTTTCGTAATCGCAAATCCGGGCTGCGGCGGCTGCGCTTCAGGTCAGATCGGAATGACCGGTGACGGCGAGGTTATCGTTTCGACTTCAAACCGCAACTTCAAAGGCAAGCAGGGAAACGGCGAAGTCCATCTGGCTAGCCCGGCAACGGCGGCCTATTCGGCATTGAAAGGGGAGATCTGTGGATTCTGAAAATTTGCTTTCAATCCTGTTTGTTCTTGATTCGTCCCCGCAGAACGGCGCTTCTCTCGCATTTTTCAACAGTTTTATAGAGCAGCTTACCGACTGTATGGCGAACGAAACGGCTTTGACGGTGTTCTACCCCGAATTTTCGGACAGAGAGGAACATTTTTCTCTGAGCATAACTCAGATGCCGAAATATCGCAGGGCCGTAACCTACATTCCGACGCGGCTCGATTCGTTCAGCGAGACTTATCTCAACGAAAAAATGGACGATGTCTTCAACTTTATCCTGAAAGACGACCATTTCGACGTGATTCACGTCTGGAGTCTGAAAAACCATTCATTCAGCTATCCGGCACTTGCTAAGGAACGGGGAATTCCGGTTGTCTGCACGATTGCCGACGGTTTTCTTTTTTCAAACTCGATTTTTGAGAAAGGTTTTGCGGAAAACGGTGAAAAAGTGCGTGTATCCAATTTCGTAAACTCCTCCGTAACCTCGTTCATAAAGCGTTTCGTCACGATTTTCAAGCCTGAACACCGTTCGTACTGGTTTGAAAACATCGGAAGATTCAGCCGTTACTACAACCGGACTTCAAACGGCGACATCATGTCCGATGTCTTTGAGGAAAGAACGGAATCTGCAGCGGAAGCACTCTCTTTCTGCGATAAATTTATCCTTTTTTCGGAACTTGAATACAACCTTTTCTACCGTCCGCTGATTCCTGAAAACAAGGCGGTTTTTATGGAACAGGGGACTTTGCGGGAACTCGACTTCTGGAACCGTCCTTTCGAGATAGAAGGGGCTGTCAGATTCTGTTTCATGGGCGAAATTCTGCCTGAAGAAGGAATTCTGGAACTTGTCGATGCCTTCAACATCCTTTACAGTGAAGGTTTCCGCAATGAACTGCACATTTACGGTGAAATGCACGAAAATTCCAATTATTTCATCAGGTTAAAACAAAGAGTGAAAAATCCCGACGTATTTTTTCACGGTCCTGTCCAGGGCGGGAGAATAAACGCGGCGCTCAACACTGCCGATGTGCTGATAATTCCGGCGAAGTGGTTCAGAAACGACACTTTTCTGGTAAACAATGCCGTTAACGAAAGAAAGGCTCTGATTGTTTCCGGCAAAAACGCTATCGCCGAAAAGGTGAGAAAATCGGGACGGGGGATCATTCTGGATGAAGTTACGCCGCAGACGATAGCAGAAGCCGTTTCGGAACTTGAACGCAACAGGAAAAGGCTTTACTACTTTATGCGGATTACCGACGACTTCAAAGCTCCCGACATATCGGAAAACTGCTCGTTTCTGACTTCGCTTTACGGTGAATTGGCCAAAAACGATCGTGAATCGGATCCGCTTTTGCTTGCAAAAAAACTTAACAGAAGAAGAAAAGAGAGACAGCGTGGATAAATTCAAAGAAAACAACATCGAACCCGCACTGGTTGTAAAGCTTGTACTCATTCTCGTCATTCTGCTGACAGTCGCTTTCGTCAGCGGAGTCGTCATCGGAAAAAACGGCAGACGCAACATCGACAGAACGAGTTCGGACGAAGACGGAATAAATGAAAAACTTTCGAACTGCATTTTCAATTTGGACGAACTCCGCGGAAAATATCTTAAACTGAGGAACGCGGCGCGCGAAAAAGGGCTTCTGGATGAAAACGACGCCGTCAATGCGAAAATCGTATGTTCCGTTGCCGAACAAAAGCCTGTTGCAGCAAAACCCGACGAAAAATCCGTAGAGACGCTTCACGAAACGTCTCCTGCAGAAAAACCGGACGAACCGGAACCCGCAGAAACCAAACCTGCGGAACCGAAATCCATTGAATCCAAATCCGTAGAGACATTTCACGAAACGCCTCTACATGAAAAACCGAAACCGGATAAAAACAAGACGATCGACGAAATTCTGAGTGAAAAAGGCGTCTCTCCCCAAAAAGAGACTTCCAGAAAGGAAACGGTTAAAAAGTGCCGCTTTTCGATACAGATTTTCGCCGCAAGCACCAAAGAACAGGCTGACGCAGCGGCTAAAAAGCTGAAATCCCTGAAACCGCGCACGGTCAGCGGAGAAAACAACGGCAAAAATTGGTACAAGCTCAGAACCGGATGCTTCGATTCGCGTGAAGCCGCAGAAGCCGAACTGCCGAGAGTAAGAAAATCGGAAAAATCCGCATACATTGTTGCTGAATAATAACTTTAGGAGGAAATCATGGCTATCATCAAAGGAAAGGTTTTCGTTTACGGACACGATGTGAACACCGATGTCATTTTTCCGGGTAAATACACCTACACCGTGACAGATCCGAAAGAGATCGCATCCCATGCTCTTGAAGACGAAGATCCTGATTTTATTAAGGAAGTCAAACCAGGAGACATTATCGTAGCCGGCAAGAACTTCGGCTGCGGCTCTTCCAGAGAGCAGGCTGCATTCTGCTTCAAATATCTGGGAATGGGTGCAGTTATCGCCGAATCATACAGCAGAATCTACTTCAGAAACTGCATCAACGCGGGACTTCCGGCACTTGAGATAAAAAATCTCCTCGGCAGGATCAAAAGAGGCGACACACTCGAAATCAACACCGAAACGGGAACCGTTTTTCTTCCTGACGGCTCGACAGTCACCTTCCCGCCGCTTCCTCCCGAAGTCGATGAAATCATGCAGAAAGGCGGTCTTGACGAATACATCAAGGCGAAACTGGCTGCAAAAAACAGCAATTTATAATTCTTTGACTGCAGAAAGCGCAAAACCAGTCACAAAATAAGGAGATCGATTTGCAAGTAACCGATTTTATTACCTATTCTTTGGCAGCCGGTGCCGTTCTGGCATTTATCGGCATCATCTGGAGCTACGCGAAAGGTCTGCGCAAAAGTCCGCGCGACATGTGGCTGCTTTTCATCTACAACATAATCGAATACACCGCCTACATGGCGATGAACCTCACTCTGACGCTCTGGCTCACGGCCGACTGCGGGATCAGCGATCTCGGCGCCGGTCCATACATCATGGTGTGGTCGATTCTCCTTTCGATCACCGGTATGCTGACAGGTGCGGTCGTTGACACGATCGGAATAAGAAAAACACTGCTTATAAGCATATTTTTCCTGTTGTTTTCGCGGTTTTTCATGTCGTTCATCACGAATCCGGCACTCATTTTCGTCCTCGGCTTCATCCCGATGGCGATAGGTTTCGCAGTTGTCGGGCCGCTCGTATCGATCGCGATAAAAAAATACACGACGAAGGACACTGCGGCGATGGGATTCGGTCTTTTCTACGTTCTCATGAACCTGGGTTACGCGATAGGATCGGTACTTTTCGACAAAATCAGAGGCTTTTTCTCTGTCACGGATGCAGCCGGAAACGTCAATGAAAACGCAGGAATGATGCTTTTGGGGCACCATTTCACGACTTATCAGATGGTTTTCGTCATCGGCTTCTGTTTCACCGTCGTAAGTCTTATTGTTGCATTCTTCATCAGAGGTCACATTGAAATCAACGATGAAGGCGAAGTCGTCAAAACGCCGAAAAAGGAGCTCGGAAGCGGCCTCGAATCGGTCAAAAACTCAGCGATCGACGTCGCGACGATGCTCAGAAACGTCGTCGTCGAAAAGACTTTCTGGATCTACATCGGAATCCTTGCCCTCACCCTTTTCGTCCGCTGCGTATTCTTCCATTTTTCATACACTTTCCCGAAATACGGCATCAGCGTTCTCGGCGAAGGCGCTCCGATCGGCAACATCTACGGCTTTCTGAACTCGGTTCTCATCATTTTCGCGGTTCCGATAGTCTCCTACATCACGAAAAAAACATCTTCCTACAAAATGCTGATAATCGGCTCGGTAGTATCATCGCTTTCGTGCTTCATCGCGGTAATTCCCCCTTCATTTTTCGAAGGTCTGACGTCTACTCCGCTCGGCGAACTCGTTTTCATAAAGTGGCTGGGACTTGTCGATTCACCTGAAAAAATGTCGGGGATAACAGCAGTTTCTGAATACTGGCCGCTTATTTTCTTCATTTTCATTTTTACAATAGGCGAATCGATCTGGTCTCCCAGACTCATGCAGTTCACGGCCGAGATCGCACCGAAAGGAAAGGAAGGAACATACATCGCCCTTTCGATCCTGCCGTGGTTTGCCGCGAAATTCTTCGTAGGTCCGATGTCGGGACTTCTCATCAAAATCTACACTCCGTTTGAAAACGGTCATCCCCTTCCCGCTTCTCCTGACCACGCCATGATCTGGTTCTGGATCGGTGCAATGGCGCTTCTCACGCCGGTAACACTTTTCTGCTTCGGCAAATTCTTTATAAAAAAGCTGGCTGTTTCGGAATAATTCCGAAATATTGTTGATTATTTGCACCGTTTCAGTTTTATTAACGGGAAGTTTAGGAAAGAGAGAGACAAAAATGAAAGTCGCACAGCTCACAATGAAAGATGTAAAACTCATGGACTTTGAAATCCATAAAATGCGCGGATTTATCGGAAATATGTTCGAAAAATACGATCTGATCCACAATCATGGTCCAAACGGTCTGATTTACCGCTATCCGCTTATTCAGTTCAAGACAGTTGACGAAAGCCCGATAATCCTGGCGATCGGAGACGAAGCAACAAGAGTTTTCGGCGAAATATTTATGACACTCGACCATCTTGATATTGAAGGAAAATATATTCCGATAAATGAAAAGGAACTTTCAGTCACCGACTGTCCGTTCGGAATAGCAGATTCTCTGATTGAATATGAATTCATTCATCCGTGGATTGCATTAAACAAAGAAAATTATGAAAAATATCAGTCACTTAAAACTTTAAAAGAAAAAAAAGAACTAGTTAGAAAAACTCTTATCGGCAACATTTTATCAATGTCAAAAGGTCTTGAATACACCGTTCCGGCAAGAATCGAAGCCGAAACCACACTGAACACAACAAAAGTTAAATTAAAAGGCGTTGACATCATCGGATTTATCGGTATTTTCAGAACAAATTTTGAAATCCCGGACTTTTTCGGTATCGGCAAAAGCGTAAGCCGCGGTTTCGGAACGGTATGCGGGATTAAAAAGTAAAAAAGGAGAATGGCATGAACGCTGAAACTGCCCACAATCTTGATCCGCGTCCGCGTAATCCGCTTATTGCGAAGGTATTCCGCGAAATTCACTTCTCCGACCAGCTTGGAAGCGGCATGAGACGGCTTTATCACGATGTTCCGCTCTATTCAGGATTTGCA
>JAGCXM010000028.1 GCA_017961325.1 bacterium
GACACAGGGCTTTTGATTGCCTCGCTGGACGATGAGGCTCAGGCAGATCTGCGCCGGAACAGAAATTTCAACATCTACAAGGGTGCAGTTTATGAAAATGTTGTCGGGGACATTCTGAAAAAACAGGATTACGATCTTTTTTACTATAAAAATGAAAAATCAACTCTCGAAATGGATTTTTTCGTCCGCGATGCAGACTCACTGATTCCGGTCGAAGTCAAAGCACAGGACAGCGCTACCGTTTCTCTGAACAATCTTGTCGGAAAAGAGAAGTATCACGATATAAAATACGGAATAAAATTCTGCGGCAGAAACATAGGATTCAACGGAAAAATCTATACTTTTCCACATTTCTGCGCTCCATGGCTCAAAAGATGGATTTTTGAGACTAAAATTTCGAAGAAATAGTTTTCACACAATATCAGCTGGCGTGCATCTGCTGACACTGATAAGGTCTTTGGGCGAAAGTTCGACCTGAAAGCCTACTTTTCCCGCACTGACGTAGATTTTTTCGAGATTTTCGGCGGTTATGTGCAAAAATGTCGGAAAGTGTTTTTTCATTCCGATAGGAGAGCAGCCGCCGTGGACATATCCGGTGAGCTGAAGAAGCTCCTTCTGTTTTATCATTTCGATCGATTTTTCGCCTGATGCTTTCGCCGCTTTTTTGAGGTCAAGCTCGGCATGGACGGGGATCACAAAAACATAGTGCTGGCCGCTTTTTCCCTGGGTGACGAGCGTTTTGAAAACATTGGACGTATCTTCGCCTAAGATCGCGGCGATCTGAACGCCTGTCAAAGTGGCGTCAGGCTCGTATTCATGCGCGGTGTAGGAGATTTTTTTGCTCTCCAGAACACGCATGACATTGGTTTTTTCGGGCTTTTTCATTTGGAACTCATTTTTTAACAAAATCACAAAAAGCACGAAATTATAGGAAAATCGCATGGAAAGGCAACGATTGTTTTCTTTTGACCATGTTGAGCAAAGCGAAACATCTTTTGGCTCCTATTTAAAATTTTTCCGATTTCGGGAAAAATTCTCAATAGCATTTAGAAAATTTCCGAAATAAGAAAAAATTCTCAATAGTGTTGCGAATTTTTCTAAAATAAGTAAAATTTCTCAATAGGTTCTTTTTTGGAGGAGTCCGGGCATGATAAAAAGAGAGAAATATCTCGCTGAAATCCGTGGTTTTTATGACAGCGACCTTATAAAGATCATCACTGGTGTCAGAAGATGCGGAAAGTCGGTGATTCTGGAACAAATTATGGAAGAAATAAGGCTCCGTTCCGATAATGTGGTCTATCTCGACTTTGACGACAGGGCGGTAACTTCTTCAATAGAAAGCTGGAAAGATATTGTTGATTATGTAAATTCGCACAAAAAAACAGGACTCTGCTATGTTTTTCTCGATGAAATTCAGGAAATCGAAGACTGGGCATTTGCATGCCGCTCTCTGAGACGCGAAAACTGTTCGGTTTTTATCACAGGTTCAAATTCAAAACTTCTTTCAAAAGAGTTCACAAGCGAACTTTCCGGAAGATATGTCGCGTTCAGGATCCGTCCGTTTGTCTACAAGGAACTTTCCGAATATGCAGAAGAGCTCAAAAAAGAGTTTACGATTACCGACTACCTTGTCTGGGGCGGCTTTCCGAAAAGGTTCGAACTTAACGGAAGCGGCGAAACGAGAAGATATATTTCTGAACTTGACGAGACGATAGTTTCAAACGACATTATCAACCGCTACGGCATAAGAAAATCTGTCGAATTTAAAAAATTCGTGAACTTTATGCTGATTTCAAATGCCAGGATTTATTCGGCAAAATCGATCTCGAACTATATGAAAAGCTGCGGCATCGACTGCACTTCGAACACCGTTCAGAAATGGATAAGTTATCTTGCTACCGCTTATATCATCGATGAAATCCCGCGCTATTCCAAAAAGGCGAAAAAAGAGCTTGAACAAAGCAAAAAAATCTACAACTGCGATGTTTCTCTCAATTCGATACGGTGCAGGGACAACCGCTTCGACATGACGCACAATCTTGAGAATATCGTCTACAACGAGCTCGTTTTTATGGGCTATACTCTCTCTGTTTTTGACAACGGCGGAAAGGAAATTGATTTTATTGCCGAAAAGGAAAATCAAAGATACTACATTCAGGTTGCATACAGCATTGCCGAGGAAAAAACTTACGAGCGGGAACTCGGTGCGTTCGATTCTCTGACGCAAAGGGACAGGAAAATCATTGTCACGAACGACGATATCGACTACTCCACCAGCAATATCGACCACTTGAAACTCAAAGACTTCCTTTTGATGAAGGATTTGGAAAGGAAGTAAAGAGCTGATTTAGCGGCCTGTTTAAGGATATAAAGGATAAGATGGACTAGAGAATGGTTTGTTACTTGGACAGTTTAGATAATTTGAGGACCAGATTCAGAACAGGTTAAGTCCGGAAGTCTCTTATTTATCATTTTTTACAGTTTTCAGCAGCAGCAGATGAGTCGTAACACCGACAAGAACCAGAGCGAGGAATATCCGTATGTAAAAAAGTTTGTCAGGGTCGATATCTTTCATAGCAAAGAAGAAGGAGTAGCCGATCCCGAGCCATAATATCGTGAGACTCTGTATTTTATGGCGGAGCAGCATCCCCTTCTTTTCCTTGTAATTCCGGATATATTCACCGAAAAGTCTGTGGTTGAGAAGCCATTTGTGGAATCTTTCCAAAGAACCTGCAAAGCACCATGCGGCAAGAAGAAGGAACGGAACAGTCGGGATCAGCGGAAGAAACATCCCTATCGTACCTAATGTCACGGCAATAAAACCGACTGCTATCAAAATATGTTTTTTCAACTTCTCCTCCTGCCCCGCCATATTTACTATTGCAGAACGCAAAGTCAAATCAGCGGGAAAAAATGTAGTCAGTGTTTCCCTATTATCAATACTTTTTTAGTTTTTGCGGCAAAAATCAGGCGGATCTGCATAGTTTCAAAGTGCGTATCTGCTTTTTATTCTTGACAAAAGCACTTTTCTGCCTACAATTCCCGCGCTTCATGTTGTTATTAACAAATCAGAAGTATGAAAGGTGGTGAAAACCATGCGTAGACAGAAAATCATCGCTCCTTTGGAGGTTTATGTTTCCGACGATCTCGAGAAGGCGATAAAGATCCTCAAGAAAAAAATGGCTCTCGAAGGTCTTTACAAAGAAATCAAAAAACGCCGTCACTACGAGCCGCCGTCAGTCCGTAACCGCCTGAAAAAGGAAGAAGCGGAGAGAAGACGCAGAAAAAACATGAAGAAAAAAAGAGGTTAGTCTCCTTTTTTTGGTTGAAGCCGCCCGAAAGGGCGGTTTTTTTTATCATGAAAAATCAGTTTTCGTCCAGAATTTTTGAAGTTCCGCTTTCCCCTGCGGGAAGTTCGGCGACGTTTTTCAGTTTTCTTTCGATTACTCTGGTTCTCGTTTCGGCTTTTTCGATTTCACTGCTTGCCGATTCAAGTTTTTTCTTTGTTGCAGCAAGAACGTCTCCGAATTTTCCGAATTCCGTTTTGACCGCGCCGAGAAGTTCCCAGACTTTTGAAGTTTCCTTCTGGATCGCAAGCGTTCTGAATCCCATCTGCAGACTGTTCAGAAACGCTCCCAAAGTGGTAGGACCGACGATAGTGACCCGGAATTCGTGCTGAATGTCCTGAAAAAGAGCCGGAATGCATATTACTTCGGCGAAAAGCCCTTCAAAAGGGAGAAACATCAGCCCGAAATCTGTCGTAAAGGGCGGTTCGATATACTTTTCGCGAATATCCTTAGCCATTTTTTTTATGTCGGCCGTCAGAGCCCGGCGCTGCACGTCGATTTCCTTTTTGTCAGCGTTTTCGTAAGCTAAAGTCAGTTTGTTCCAGACTTCGGCCGGATATTTCGAGTCTATCGGCAGAAGAACAAATTCTCCGTCAGCCGTTTTCGACGGAATTTTCACCGCAAATTCGACCACTTTTTTCAAATCTGAGGGATTCGGATGAGAATTTTTCACATACTGTTCGGGCGAAAGCATCTGGTCCAGGATAGCTTCAAGCTGGACTTCGCCCATTCCGCCGGCGGTTTTGACATTCGTCAGGGCGCGTTTCAATCCGCCGACGTCGCTCGCCAGATTCTGCATTTCGCCGAGTCCCTTCTGCACCGCTTCAAGCTGTTTCGTTACGATTTCAAAAGAGCCGGTCAGCCTTTTTTCCAGCGTGTCGTGAAGTTTTTCGTCAACGGTTTTGCGCATTTCTTCAAGTTTTTTCTCGTTGCCGTCCTGAATGTTTTTAAGGTTTTCACGGACTTCTCCCATAAGTTTCGTAATGCTGCCTACGACCGAATCCTGAGTGCTTTTCGTAAGAGCGTCAAGTTTGCCGTTCACCGAATTCTGAAATGCAAGAAGGTTTTTGCCCGCTTCCTCTCGTGTCGCGGCGTCGGAAGTGAGATTCTCCCTGCGGCTGCGCTCGAATTCATCTTTAAGCAGAGAGTCGAAATCAGCCAGCCTTTTTTCAAAACCGTCAAGCTTCTCCGTGACGCCGTTTACTTCGCTGTTCTTACTTTTATTCAATAAAATCAATGAAATAACGATTAAAATAACGACTAGAACGGCAACGATCGAGAGAACAACAGGAACAAACATCTGACTTCCTCTGCAAAAAACATTGATACGGCTTTTATTTACAATTTTATGTTTTTATCAAGTTTTTTCCTTGATTTAAGAGTCACGAAAGCCATAATGTTGCGTTTTTTGTAATGTTCCGGCGGAAAATGATCACTATTGAAAAATTTTTGAAATTTGTCTCGGCTTCGACGCTTGCCGCAACACTGATTTTCATTGTTGTCGTCGTTGTTCAGGAAATCACGAAACCGAAAGAAGTTATCGAGCGCATCAGAAAAGAAAAATGCATATCGTTTTTTGAACTTGAAACACCGCCTGAAAACGAATCGGATCTTGAAAAAGCCGGTTCGGACTGCGTTTTTGTTCCTGCAGACGGAATCAGAAGCTCCGAATTTGCAGCTTCTCTCTTAAATTTCCGCAAACTTGACGGTTTTGATTACCTCTTTGCCGGAGAAAAAGGAATCCTTCTGAAAAAAAACGAAATTTCTTTGGAAGAAGCTGATTTTATTTTCAAATGCTTCCGGTCGGAAAAATGCCCTGAAAATGTTCCGGATAAAAGGCGGACTCTTACGGCTACGGCCTTGGATGCACAAGGAAACATAGTTATTTCATCTACTTATGAGAACGAAAAAATTTCTCATACGGCAAAAAATCTGAAAAAACTTTTTAACGAGATAGCGAAGATAAAAAAACTCGATTTGGCAAAACTCCGCCTTATTCTCTACTTCCATTCAGAATACGCATATCTTGAAGACAAAAGCGACAAGTATCTGATTTCAATGCCGAAAAGCGGAATCGACGGACTTTATTTAAAGTCTCGCGGCGCAAAGATCAGGCTCCTTCCGTGGGAATATTCCGTGAATCCGCTATCCGTTCTCGACAGAAAGGGGGTTCAATACGGTCTCGAAAGGGACGAATACAAAAAAGATGCCGCTTCGGTTTATTTTTACAGAATCGCTCAGTTTTCGGAAGACAGCGGCACCGCCGTCAAATGGCTTAACGGCTCGTCATTGAAAAAACAGGAGTACTCCCCGATTTTTTCGCTTCGTCTGATTGCCAAACACCTTAAAAACATTCAGAAAAGTGACGGTTCGTTCCCTACGGAGCTTGAAACTGCCGACGCTGCGGAAAAGAAGGCAAAAGAATCGCTTTTTATACAGGCCTATGCGGCTGAAATTCTTTTCAAGAGTGCTGAAATTCTAGAAGATTCCTCGCTTTATGAAGCGGCTGAAAAAGCTCTTTCGTATGTCTTTTTGAAAGAAGGGAAAGATGATGCCGCAATAGCAAAAACGGAAACCCTCCTCGTCAGACGGAATAAGGATATGGGTTATCAATACCGGTTTTTTGATTTCGACTACACAGAAAAGGCAGTTTCTTCAAATTTTGTCTATTCGGGCATTTTTATTGAAGCGTTTTCACTTCTTTCAAGAGATGAAAACAAAGACGAAAAAATCGTTGAACTGCTGAAAAGGGCTTTTTCTCTTTTTGAAACTGCAAATGATGAAAACAAAATGCGGTTCATAGCATATCTTACTGAATTTACTGCTGAAAACGGTGCGAAACCGTATAGCGAAATGAAGAGTTTCCTTGCTTCGCAGAGCGGTTTCATAAAAAGCAGGGTTTTTGATTCGCGCGGTTTCAGAAGCGAATCAGGTTCTTTTGTCGCCGGTGAAGGCAAAAAATTCCCCGATACCTCTCTTTCTCTTCTTATGTCTGACGGTCTGATGAAGGCACTTTCAAACAATATGATAGGCGGCGAAACGGCTGAAACCGTGCTGACATCATCCGATTTCATCAACAGACTCATTGTCAGCGGCGACGATTTTCCGAATTGGGGAAATTCAAAATCCAAAACTATGATCCAGGGCGGGCTGCGCGCCTCCGACCGGGCGAAATCGGTAAAACTTTCCAATACCTTGCGTGCCGCATCTTATTTTATAAACAGAATCAGGCGGGAAAGGGAATGAACTTTTTTAAATGTACTGCATGCGGAGGCTGCTGCTCGGGCGACGGCTCAGTTTTTTTATATCCCGATGATGTAAAAAACTTGGCTGAAAACTTTTCGCTGACAGTTCAGGAATTTGTCGACAAATATACCGATTTCGTGATTCTGGAAAGCTGCGAAGAAGGTGAATCTTATTCGTATCTGCCTTATATTGTTATGAAAAAGAAGAAAAACGCGTGTGTTTTTCTCAAAAATAAAAAATGTTCGATCCACGATTTCAAGCCGTTTCAGTGCAAGAATACACCGTTTGTGAGCGAATTTTTCACTGATGAAGAGTGGCGAAAGTTTTTAATGAAAAACTGCCCTGCACTGATGAAGTTGAAAGAGGAAGATCTTGAACAGTACAGGCCGCTTGCTCAGGTTTCCGACGAAAAGAACAAGGAGTACGAACTTCTTTTGAGGCGTAACAGCTACAGTCTTGAAAAAATTCTGGAAGTGACTCTGCCGGAACCGAAGATAATTCCCGTCAGCTGACGATTTTTTCACCGCGCATGGTGTTTTCAAGGATTTCAACGATTCTGACAGGGACGATTTTGCCTTTGTCGGAAGCCGTCGAGCCTGAAATGTGAACTATCAGATTGTGTTCGCTGCGTCCCATGAACGTGTCGCCTTTAGGGCTTGCCGATTCGACCAGAACGTTGACGGTTCTGCCCAGATAACGGCCGCGGACGGTTTTCAGTCTTTTCTTTTCAAGATCCAGAAGTTCATTGAGACGGGCGAATTTTTCCTCTTCCGGCACGTCATCGGCCATTTTTTCGGCTTTGGTAAACGGTCTGGGAGAGTAGTTGAAGGCAAAAATCGAATCGTAACCGACCAGATCGACGAGTTTCATCGTATCTTCAAAGTCTTCGCGCGTTTCTCCGGGAAAACCTACTATGAAATCGCTGCTTAGAGCTATATCCGGACAGTATTTCCGCGCAAGTTCCATTTTTTCGATATAGTTTTCAACGGTATACCTTCTGTTCATGAGCTTCAGAATCCGGTTGCTGCCGGACTGCGCCGGAAGATGCAAGTAAGGCATAAGATTGGGAATTTCACCGATTGCTTTTGCCAGTTCCTCACCGAAATCCTTCGGGTGGCTCGTTATGAAGCGTATTCTCTTCAAAGCAGTTCTTGCAGAAATTTCGTGCAGAAGTTCGGCAAAAGTTGTGCCGTTTTCCGGATCTTTATAGCTGTTTACATTCTGACCGAGCAGAGTGACCTCCTGAATGCCGGAATCGACAAGTTTGTTGATTTCATCAATAATTACAGTGCTTTTCCTGCTGATTTCGCGGCCTCTGACAAAAGGAACGATGCAGTAGCTGCAGAAGTTGTTGCAGCCGTGCATAACGGTGACGTACGAAGAGTAGGGACTGAAAAAACTCCCTTTCGACCTCGCAGGAAAAATCTCCTCGCGTTCAAGCGAATCAGCCTTGTTTGAAACGAAAGGAAAGATTCCCTTTTCAGCGACATCGGCAATCATATCTTCGGCCCCGGGTCCGAAAACTCCGTCAACATACGGAATTTTTTCAATTATTTCGCCGCCGAGCTGCTGAGCGACGCAGCCCATTATAAAAATTCTTGTTCCTTTCGATTTTTTCAGCGGCAGATATCGGCCTGCGCAGCTGTAAAGTTTGAGAAGCGGCTTTTCGCGCACACTGCAGCTGTTGATGATGATCAAATCGGCCTCTTCAGCATCTTCGGTGTATTCCCAACCGTTTTCGACAAGCATCACGGCAACGCGTTCGCTGTCGTAAACATTCATCTGGCAACCGAAAGTATGAATGAAAAACTTTTTCACGATCCCCCCAAAAAGCAAAAAAAAACGGGGGAAACCCCCCGTTTTAAATTCAAAAAGGCAATACGTTACGGAATAGCGTAACTTCCTACCTGATAAACATAAAATCCGCCGAACATGAAGACCTGGCCGAGTCCGTCAACTGCAACCGGTCCGTCAACTATTTTAGCGCTGCTGTCTTTGTCCTTGTTTCCTTCCATCAGAGTATCTTTTACAGACGATGAGAAAACTTCTCTTCCGAGGTCTGAGTTTTTAACTCTCTTGACCTGAAGAACGAAAATAATCTGATCACTGTAATCGCTGCCGGTTCTTCCCATCTCTTTTGTTCCGCAGTTTACGGCAACATATTTAAGAGCATTCTTTTCTTCCGAACCGAGAAGAGCCGCTGACGGTCTTGCGCATTCGTTCGGTGTAGAGTTTGAATCATAAACGAGTTTATCTCCGTCTTCGCTGAAGACAAAAAGACGCGGGTTTGCTATCCATTCTTCTTCGTCGTTTGCAACGTTGCGGATGTATCCGCCGAGAACGGTTGCGATCATTTCGGATTCTTCCTTATCATCCATGAGCATGCCGACTGCTGCCGGAGAAATGAGACCGGTCGTCTTCAATTCGGCATCATCCTTGCCGTTTCTGTCAACAATTTCAAGTGCTTTGGAAGCGCCTTGCGTTACGAGCTCAGCAAAATCTCCTCCGAGAACAGGAGTTTCCTTGCCTTCCGTTTTGTAGTCGGTCGATCCGCCGACAACCAAAATTCTGACGTTTTTGTTGCCGTTTTCGTCAACTGTAGAGAAATCTGCAACGGCATGATTGCAGCGTCCGGTTTTCAAGGTCGCAAAATTTTCTGTAAGAATTCTGCCGCTTTCATCAGCGTAAATCTTATAAACTGCGTTCGATGCGCCTGAGTCCGTGCAGCCGCCGATAATATAAACGCTGCCGTCAATCGTTATGGCTTTAGCTTTGGTCATAGCGGGAGCACCGATAGAAAGCGTGTTATACTTGTTGGTGTCCGGATCGTAAATCCAAAGCGTGTCGTTGAGTCCGCCATCCGTTGTTCCCAAACCGATGACGACTTTTCCCGTTTCCGAACCGTCATCAACCAATGCTGCAACATGGTCGTAAATCTGAGAAGGAAGGTGCATCTCTTTTTTAGAAAGAGCTTTCATGTCAAAGATGGCCGCCTTGTTGGAAATTTCATCTTCTTCAAAATCGAAGCCGCCTGCCATGAAGATTCTTGCGTCTTTCAGAGCAACTGCCGTTGCGCCTTTGGAGCCGCTGGTTTCCTGGAAATATGAAGTGAGCGATTTGTAGTCAGCGTTGTAATTCGATCTTTCACCGACAACTCTTGCAAAATCTCCTGCCGGAGCCAGGAAGATGTCGACTTCGTAATTTTTGCTGTCGTCGTAATAAACGCCTTCTATGCCGCCGGTAAGTTTGAGTTTTTCGTTTGAATTGGTGACTTCAACGAAAAAGCGGTAGTAAGTTCCCTTTTTGAGAGATCTGATAAATTCGGTTTTACCGCCGTTGTTGTTTCCGACTTTGTTGACGTCGATAAGAGTACTGTCCGTGTAGAGATAAGTTTCTTTCGGATCAGATTTGGAATAAATCGAAAGCTGAATCTGATCATCTGCATTTATACAATAAGTATAATCGTGGTCTTCTTCGCCGTAATCACCGCAATTTTCATCATAATCGATAGGAAGTTTCAGTGTGATTCTGAAATCACCGGTATTGCCGGAATCGCATGCTACGGACATAAAAGCGAGAGCGAAAACCAACGGCAGAAAAAACAATCTTTTCATAAAATCCTCCAATTATTATTTTGCATTATCCCATTCAATCGTTCTACCGTTTGCTTCTTCGGTTCTCGTTCCGTAGTAGATGCCTACTGCAGCACCGGCGATAACAACAACCGCGATCGTAGCAATGAACCAGGTCTGTTTGTAGAATGGGGTTGACTGGGTTTCAGCCATAGACTCTTCTTTGTCGTCGTTTGCATTGTCGTTGACATTGCCTTCAAAGTAGAAATTGTCGCCGACTTTCAGGTTTACACCGGAAGGCTGTTCTTCGGAAGCCTGCTTCTGCTCCTTCTCTTCCTTCTCCTCCTGTACCTGTTCCTGCTCCTGTTCTTCATCAAAATCCTGTGAATAAACCGGAACAACCAAACTTACAATCAAAACCATAACAACGAATTTTGAAAATAACTTCATGTCACTAACCCTTATAAAAAATTGTCCAAATCAACTAAACAAACAGCGGCGGTGTTTATCAAATTTCAAACTAACAGTCAAACTTTTTTTGCGTTTTAGAAAAAATATGTGCCTGCAAGTGCTTTCCACGCGCCATTCACCCAAAAAACGGAACTTAATCTTCCTGATTGCGGTAAGTCGAAATTTTGCGGCGGCGGCGGAAAGGCTTTTTCTGCCTTACTTTTGCTTCGACGAGTTCAATTTTGCCGGCACCGACTTCACGAAGGGCGATTATCGGCGGTTTGTTGCCTTTTGCGTTGGTAATGAGCGGTTCGGCACCGTCAAGAAGCTGGCGCGTTCTTTTTGCCGCCAGAATTATGAGTTCCATTCTGTTCGGAACTTTTTCGAGACAATCTTCAACAGTTACTCTTGCCATAAATTTCTCCTTTGAACAAAAAAACCGGAGAATTGTAGTCTGAAATTTTCAAAAAGCAATTTTTTGACTTCATTCGATTTTTTAAGAAAAATATTTTTTCGCAATCTCGACTCTTTCGGTTTTGCCGGTCCTTACGATTCTGCCGACGACGTATCTGTCTGAATTTTCAAGCAGAGCGTCAACCTGTTCCGGCGGAACGATCAGCATGAAACCGGTTCCGCAGTTGAAGGTGGTGAACATTTCGCGCTCGCTCAGGTCAGCGCATTTTCTGAGCCATTTGAAGACGGGAAGCACTTCAAAATCGCCGTCGATCAGAGCTCCGAGACCTTCGGGAATGACTCTCGGAATGTTTTCGTAGAAACCGCCGCCGGTGATGTGAACCATGCCGCGGATGTCAAATTTTTTAAGCAGTCCGAGAACTTCTTTCACGTAGATTCTCGTCGGTTTCAGGAACTCTTCGGCGACCGTGCAGCCGAGTTCTTCGATTCTGTCGCTAACTTTGAGTCCCATTTTTTCGAGAACGATCTTTCTTACGAGCGAATATCCGTTCGAGTGGACGCCCGTTGACGGGATTCCGACGATGACATCGCCTTCTTTTATCTTCGAACCGTCTATTATCCTGCTTTTGTCAACGACACCGACGTTGAAACCGGCGAGATCGTATTCGCCTTCAGCGTAAAATCCAGGCATTTCGGCAGTTTCGCCGCCGACGAGAGCGCATCCCGCCTGACGGCAGCCTTCCGCGATACCCGTAACGACTTCAGCGCCGACTTCGCTTCTCAGTTTTCCTGTCGCGAAATAGTCAAGGAAAAAAAGCGGTTCCGCGCCGCCGACAATGACGTCGTTGACGCACATCGCAACCAGATCAATGCCGATCGTGTCGTGTTTGTCGGCAAGAAAGGCGAACTTGAGTTTTGTTCCGACGCCGTCTGTTCCGCTGACTAAAACGGGTTCCCTGATCCCTTCAGGAATCGAAACGAGCGACGAAAATCCGCCGATGGCGGCAAGAACTTCGGGACGCATGGTTTTTTTTACGACAGGTTTGATCTTGTCGACCATCGCCACACCTTCGGCAATGTCAACACCGGCATTTTTGTAATTGATTTCGGACATTTCTTTCTCCAAATAAAAAATCCGGCGGAATATATAAAAGCGCGGGGAATTTTGCAAACTTTATGGCGCAATATTTGAAAAAAAAGAATAAGAAAAATAGTTTCTGTAAAAATTGACCGAAATACCGGCGAACGTCCGTTTACGCCAATGGGGAAAGCGGTTTGCCGGTAAATGAATCAAAAAATAATCGCCGAACAGCCGGAAGATGATTCTTCCGGTTCCTGTCTGGCTTTTTCGCTGCATATCCCGTATGAGCAGTAACCCTGTTTGCCGTCAGCCGTAGTGCAGTCATTCCAGTTCTGCGAAGAATCTGAAATATTAACGAAACCGTCGATTTCGTCGCAGCTCATTTTGTTGCACTCTGCCGGTTCGGGATAGTCGGGTTCTTCGCCGATGCAGGCGCCGTTTGAGCAGATTTCGTTTTTGACGCACATTAAACCGGTGCTGCATGAGGCTCCTTCGTTTATCGGAGCCGGCAGACATTCGCCGGTTTCAGGGTTGCATTCTCCTTTTGCGCATTCAGAATCAAGGTGCGAGCAGTCCTTTGCATTCATATTCTCGCATCTTCCGGAAATGCACTGGCTGATACCGAAGCACATGTTTTCGACTGAAGCGCAGTATGAACCGTCGGCTTTCAGGCTTTTTTTGCACGATTTCGTTGCCTCGTCGCACAAATTCATTTCACATGAATTTTCACTGTCCTTGCACGGCTCGACCGTATCAGCCTTTCCGCAGAAACCGTCCACACATGCTTCACGGCCGTTGCAGTAAAGCGCATCGTCGCAGTCGCTGTCTGAAGCACATTTCTTTATGTTGAGTTTTAGAGACGGGTCACCCAAATAGTTCGTTTCAATTTTATCTACCAGCAGGACATCGTAGTTTGACCATTTTTCCTTTGTTTCAAAAAGGACTTGTGCCGGTATTTTGTTGTTTACAAGCGCATCCGTGAAAACGGTTCCGTATGCGAAAATATCCTGTTGCGCCAGATTGTAACCGCTGTAGATTGCGCCGTATGAAACCTGAGAGGCGCCTACTACGCCGACAGAGGTTTTCATGAGCATCGTGTAGGCGATGCTTCCCGAATCCTGAATGCTCCCGTTCAGGCAGCTGCCTTGAAATACAAAGGACAGTTCTTTTTGGACTTTATTGACCAAGGTATTGCTGACAAAAGTCTCCGAGCCGATTTCGCCGGAATAGAGGTCGGCTCTCCCGTTATCGTTTCTGTCGTAATTCCAGATTGTCCGCACGGAGTAAGTCGGTTCGCCGTGTCCCATCCAGAAAACCACTCCGAACCCCTGGTCGAAGTTTTCAAGCACTGACTGGGAGTTTATCGCCTCTTCTTCATATGCAAATTCAGATGGATCGAACCCTTTGTGTTCAACTAAAAGTTTGGATGAAAACGGCTCTCGTATAGAATTGTTGCGAAGATATTCGGCAACGTATGCACCGTCCATTTTCGGTATGCCGAACTGACCGTCCTGATTTTCGTAATAGGAGATCGTCGTCGGAAACAGAATTTTACGCCGAGTTTCGATATCTTGAGATTTTCCTTTAATAAATTCAATAGTTCTCGCCAGAATGGCATCGGCATCGGCAACATTTTTACCGTAAATCGGAATCCGTCCCACGATCAGTTCGAATGCGAACTCTATCATATCCTGATCTTCGCCGTAAATTCCGTTTGCCGAAGAATCGATGTCTTCGGTAAGTTCGGCATAAAAAATATCGGTCGGAACGTTGTCGTAACTCGGTTCGTCTGTTTGGCAGGGACGCGTAACGAGCATCGGAACTTCGTTGCCGTATGGTGACGGGTTGGCGATTATCAGCAGAAAATCGTAATTCTCGTATACGCCTCTGAGATATTCGCGTATTTTCTTGAAGCGGTCGACACCTGTGAGTTTTCCGCCGTCGTATGTTTTTTCGGTGGCTAAATCAACATTGAAACCGTCGGCTTTTTTTGCTGCGATATAGTTTCCGATTTCCTTCGATTCCTTCAAAAAGTATTCGGTAGTGAGTATGAGAAGCGAATTTCCTCCTTTCGTGTTTTTCTGCGGCAGCAGTGCGGTGCCTTTCGTGTGAACTCTTATTCTGTCGATTTTTACGATTTCGGTGTCACTTCTCGGAATTACCGGATAAAAATCGAAGCCGAACTGCTTCTGCTTCCGCTTGAAAGTCGAATATGGATTGAAGATGAATTTGGAAACCGACGGCAGATTCCTTGCGGTGCGTTTTACCGGTGCGGCTTTCTTCATGTCGATCATTCTGAAAAGCGGCGTCCCCTTTTTCAACGGAGCTTTCGTCGCAATTTTGTGCTGTTTCAGTATTTCCACTTTCGTCACTTCCGAATTGAAAACCAGTTTTTTATACGGAAGAACAAGCTCTTCAGCCGTTCCGTCAAGTTCGAAGCCTTCGATTTCAGGCACGACGAATCCGCCGGACTCAGTCAGTCTGACATCGGGAATATCTATGTCTATCGTTTCGGCGTTTATGACAGAAAAGATAAAAATTGCAGAAAACAGCGAAAATTTCTTAAACATCGGAAACTCCTTAAACAGTAAAAACCAGATATTCTACAATCTTTTGCAGTGTTGTCAAAAATGCTTGAGGTTAATTCGAGAGACGCCATAATATGACGTCTCTACTTGACAAAAAGGTGCTACAATAATAAGAAGTGCCGTTTTCTGTTTATTAACTTTCAATTAAGGGGGAATCCATGGTAACAGTAAGACCTTTCAGAGCGATCAGACCGCGTGACGAAATAGCTTCCAAAGTCGCGGCTTATCCTTATGACGTTCTCAATTCGGAAGAGGCAAGGGAACTTGCGAAAGACAATCCTATCTCTTTCCTTCACATCAACAAACCCGAGATCGACCTTCCGAAAGGGACAGATCTCTATGACGACAGCGTCTATGCAAAGGGAAAGGAGAATTTCCAGAAAATGATGAAGGAAGGAACACTTGTTCAGGACAAGGAACCGCACCTTTACATCTACCGCCAGATCATGAACGGCCACGAGCAGTACGGCATCGTCGGCTGTGCAAGCGCTGATGACTACAACAACGACCTCATAAAAAAGCACGAGCTCACCCGTAAGAAAAAAGAGGACGACAGAACCCGCCACGTAATCGAACTCAACATCAACGCAGGCCCCGTTTTCCTTACCTACAGAGACAACAAACGCATCGACGAACTCGTTGCAGAAGTCGTTAAAAATACTCCGGAAGTCGATTTCACCGCTGAAGACGGCATCCGCCACACGGTCTGGGTAATCAAAGACAACAGGATCAACAACGAGATCACCGGAACATTCTACAACGAAGTTCCGCTTCTTTACGTCGCTGACGGTCACCACAGAAGCGCAAGTGCAGCAAGAGCAAAGGCCGAGAGAATGAAAAACGATCCGCACTGGAACCCGGAAAAGGAATACAACTTCTTCCTTGCTGTCTTCTTCCCGGCAACCCAGCTCAAGATCCTCGACTACAACAGAGTCCTTCTCACGATGAACGGCCTCACCAAAGAAGAGTTCATGAAGAAAGTCCTCGAAAAGTTCGAGATCGTCCGCGAAGGCGAAGCAAGACCGAGATGCGCAAAGGAATTCGGCCTTTACATGGATAAAAAATGGATCACGATAAAAGCAAAGGACGGCACTTTCCCGGCTGACGACCCGATCGAAAGCCTTGACGTCGCGATCCTTCAGAACAACCTTCTTGCTCCGATACTCGGAATCGGCGATCCGAGAAGCGACGAGAAAATCGACTTTGTCGGCGGAATCAGAGGAACCGAAGAGCTCGAAAAGAGAGTCGACAGCGGCGAATGCACGATGGCTTTCAGCATGTTCCCGACTTCTATCGAACAGCTTATGAGTGTTGCTGACGCAGGAAGGATCATGCCTCCGAAATCGACATGGTTCGAACCTAAGCTCAGAAGCGGACTTCTTGTTCACATTCTTGACTAAGTTACTGATTTTTCAGTAATTCTGCGGCGGCT
Source organism: bacterium (assembly GCA_017961325.1). Taxonomy (GTDB): domain Bacteria; phylum UBP6; class UBA1177; order UBA1177; family UBA1177; genus UBA1177. The sequence continues at coordinate 16,131 of JAGCXM010000028.1, forward strand.
TTGAGCCGCCGTTTTTTTTTATTGCTTGTTCTGTTTTTTTGGAAACATGAAATTGAATATGCCGGAAATATATTTTTTATCGTTTCTATCGAAAGATTTCTGCTCGCGCGTTGCCATGTTTTTCACGAGAATGGTTCCGTTAGCAGCTTCGTCTTCGCCGATTATGAAAACGAATGCAGCGTTTGCCTTTTCAGCCTTCTGAAGGGCCTTTTTCAGTTTTTTCGGCTTGTAATCTGCAAGAAAACGGATCTGGTTATTCAATGTCATTATTTTATTCGATATTTTTTTATTAAATTCAACAAGCTGAAGGACTGCTTCGTCACAGAGCGCGTATCCGACGGCAAGAGGCTCTTCGTGATAGAAATCTTCCGGAATGAGATCGAAAAGTCTCTCAAGACCCATCGCAAAGCCGGTCGCCGGAGTGTCGTTTCCGCCGATATCGCTTACAAGATTGTCGTATCTTCCGCCGCCTGCGACAGCATTCTGCGAGCCGCCCGTTTTCGCAACGATTTCGAAAGCGGTTTTGGTGTAGTAGTCAAGCCCGCGGACGATGAAAGGATCGAGAACGAACTTTACTCCGAAAGCATGTAGCGCCTTCTGCAGCTCTTCAAAATGGTTTCTGCAGTCGTCGCAGAGGTAGTCGGTCATTTTCGGAACGTCGGCGTATCTGCACTTCGGATCGCATGCCTTGCAGTCGAGAAGACGCAGCGGATTGACCTCAAGACGCGTTCTGCAGTCTTCGCAGAGCTCGTTTTTGCGCGCTGAGAAGTATTCTATAAGCTTTTCGCGGTAAGCGGCGCGGCACTTTTTGCAGCCGATCGAATTAAGATGGATTTCGTAATCTATGCCGAAGTGATCAAGCACTCTGGAAGCCGTAAAGATCATCTCGGCATCCATCTGAGGGGTTTCGTCGCCGAAAATTTCGACTCCGAACTGGTGGAACTGGCGCAAACGCCCTTTCTGAGGACGTTCGTACCTGAAAAACGGTGCGATGTAGAAGGCTTTGAAGGGTGACGGATAGTTGATGCCGATTCCGTGCTCGACGAAAGCCCTGACGACGCTTGCCGTTCCTTCCGGTCTCATTGCGATATGGCGCCCTTTTTTGTCCAGAAAGTCGTACATCTCCTTTTTTACGACGTCGGTCGTCTCTCCGACACCGCGCTTGAAAAGGGAAATTTCTTCAAGAATCGGTGTTCTGAACTCGCCGAAATTCGCCGAAACCATCATCTTTTTTATGTCTTCTTCCATTTTTCCCCAGCGGAAAGCCTTTTCGCCGAAGAGGTCGTTCATTCCCTTGATTGCCGAAATCATTGTGTTTCTCCAAGTATAACTTATTTACCCGTAACGGGTTTGATGTTGAGATTTATGTTAGCCTCGCGCAGGAAGAGTTTGATAGCCTTGCGTTTTACCTCGCGAAGATAGGACTTCTTGATTTCGTAAGGCATGAACGAACTTTTGACGCCGTTTATAATGAGATCGAGTATGTTCTGCGGCGAAAGATTGAAAGTTTTGTACGCCTGCCAGTATTCGTCGGTCATCGTAGTATTCGTGATGAGCCTGTTGTCGGTATTCAGCGTTACCCTGAGGCTGAGATCAAGATAGAATTTGAGCGGATGATCCTTTATGTTCTTTACGGCGCCGGTCTGAACGTTGCTCGAAGGGCAGAGCTCAAGCGGAATCCTGTGGTCGTTGACGTAGTTGAGCAGATCGCCGTCTTCGCGAAGTCTGACTCCGTGGCCGATTCTGTGAGCGCCGCAGTAGTGCAGAGCCTGATGAATGCTGTCCGGACCGTAAGCTTCGCCGGCATGGATCGTTACGTTGACGTTGTTTGAAAGAATCAGCGAAAACGCTCCGAGGTGGTCACGCGCAGGATAGTTGTTTTCGGCACCGGCGAGATCGAATCCGACAACTCCGCGGTGTTTGAATGCGACGGCAAGTTCCGCCATTCTGAGGCTCACTTCCGGAGAGATGTTGCGCATGCCGCACACGATTATGCCGCTTGCAACTCCGAAATCGCGTCTGCCTGCCTTGAGACCGTCAATGACAGCTTCAAGAATTACCGGCAGAGAAAGCCCTTTCTGCGTGTGAAGTATCGGTGAATAGCGGACTTCAAAGTATCCGACGTTTTCTCTGGCGCAGTCTTCCGCAAGTTCGTAAGCTGCACGATAGAGATTTTCCTTGGTCTGAAGCACTTTAAGCGTTATTTCAAAACCCTTGAGGTAATCGTTTAAGGAATTGTGTATCTTGCCGGGAGCGATAAGTTCGCGCAGCTCCTCCAGCGAACCTACCCCTAAATCTATTTTATCCTTTTTTGCCAGTTCCCAGATGGTTTCAAGCCTCAGCGAGCCGTCCAGATGAACGTGAAGATCGGTTTTCGGCAGTTTTGCAAAAAAATCACGTGTCAGTTTTCCGTCGAATTCCGATTGTTCCTCAGCAGTTTTTTTCAGTTCATCGTTTTGCACTCTTTGACCTCCATGTCCATCATGTTCGCATATCCGCTGACTTTAAGTTCTTCGCCGATGCGGATGTTGCTCGTGAAAATATGAACGATTCCTTTTGACGGATCAGGTTCCTGAATGTAGCAGATTTCCTTGACCTTTCCCGTTTCGTCATCAAGTTTTACCTTCGCCTTGTAGATTTTGTCGTTGTTCAGGTAGTATGTTTCACTTTTTGAAGAAACGGATGAACCTTCCAGTTGCAGAATGAAGTAAAGAACCATTCCGTCTTCGTCCACGTTAGCGGCATTGTCGGCAAAAAACACTTGGAGCATCGGAACTTTTTTGCCTGAATTCAAGGTTATATCCTTTTTTATCACCCAGGTTGCAGAATTTACCGTAAACGCGTTCTTTTCTGAGTCGATGTAGGTCAGAAGTCCCGATCCGTCGATAATGTTTTCAGCGTTTCCGTCGTTTATCGTTCCGGAAAAACTGAAATTTACATCCCAGTCGATTTTCGCGACATCTTCATCGGGAATGAAATCTTCATCGACATATTCCGTGTAGTAGGAAGTCTCGTTATCGTTTACAAAGTCTTCTGATTCGCCGTCAACAGTTTCGTTATGAACGCACGAAGTTGCTGTAAACGCAAAAAATACCGCAAAAACAACGGACAAAAACCTTTTCATTTTTCTCTCCTCACAAAACAAATCCAAATATTATAGCAGAATCGATTTTTTCCGCAAAAATTTATTGTTCAAAGCCGTTTTCTGCAACTGATAAAAAAAAGACCCTCCGGAGAGGGTCGGAAAAAAGGAATCCGATTGAATTAAGCCTTGATAGCTTCAACAGGGCAGCCGTCTTCGCAAGCGCCGCAGTCAACGCAAGCATCGGTTACTTCGTAGCCGCCGTTTTTTTCAACGATGGCTTCTACCGGGCATGTACCTGCGCAAGCACCGCACTTTACGCAAACATCTTGATTAATCTTGTGCATGACTTCTCCTCATAATCGTGTTAATAAACCGCTAAAAAGCTGATATTTCTAAATTGACTGAGCTGCTTTGTCAAGAAAAAAGTGTTTCACGTGAAACATCGTGTTTTTGGACCGTCAACAGTGTGATTTTATTTAAGATTTTCAGGATTCAGCGGTTTCAGTTCGTCAAGAACAAACATTCCGTCCTTTCTGATGAGAACATCATCAAAATAAATTTCGCCGCCGCCGTATTCCGGAGTCTGGATCATGACGAGATCCCAGTGGACACCTGATTTGTTGCCGTTCGGGCACTCTTCATATGAATCGCCCGGCGTGAAGTGGATCGAACCGCAGATTTTCTCGTCGAAAAGAATATCTACCATCGGTTTCGTAACGTACGGGTTTACGCCGATAGCGAATTCGCCGACATATCTCGCGCCTTCGTCGGTGTTGAAGATTTCTTCAAGTTTTTCAACATCCGAGCCTTCAACTTTGACGATTTTGCCGTCTTTGAAAGTGAGTATGACTTTGTCGAACTTCGTGCCGTGGTAAGCGGTCGGAGTGTTGTATTCGATAACGCCGTTGACAGAGTCTTTTACCGGAGCGGTGAAAACTTCACCGTCAGGAATGTTGCACTGACCGGAGCATTTTATTCCCGGAAGCCCTTTGATTGAGAACGTAAGGTCGGTTCTGCCCGGGCCGAGAAGGCGGACTTTGTCGGTTTTGTCCATAAGTTCCTTGAGCGGATCCATCGCCTTGTCCATTTTCGCGTAGTCAACCGAGCAGACATCACAGTAAAAGTCTTCAAAAGCCTCGGTGCTCATCGAGGAAGCCTGGGCATAAGACGGGTTCGGGAAAGCGAGGATGCACCATTTGGTGTGAGCTACGCGTTGATCAAGGTGGACAGGAATAAGATACTTCTGCGTGTTTTTCTTCATCTGCTCCGGCGGAACATCGGAAAGTTCGAAGCTGTTGTTTCTGCCGTTGATTGAAATATAAGCCTGCATTTTCTTCATTCTGAGAAGGTCGATTTCGCACATTGTGTCGAACCATTCGTCGTCTGCTGCCTTGAGAAGCTTTCTCTGAAGCTGCATGTCGGTGAAGTTTACGAACGGTCTTCCGCCGGCAGCCTTGACTTCATCAATGAGAGCGAGGACAAGCGGAAGCGGCCAATTGTCCCTGTATTCAATCAGGACATTGTCGCCGGGCTGAACTTTCGTGCTGTAATTGACAAGGTTTTTCGCGATTTTTACGATTCTCGGATCTTTCATTTTTCCCTCCAAAGTTAAATAAAAACCAAAAACGCAGAAGTTTATTTAAACATCCTTTTTATGTCAAACCTGATCGTTTTTTATATTCAGCTTGCCTATTTTTTTAGTCAAGGTGTTTCTATGAACACTCAGGAAATCAGCGGTTTTAGAAACCGATCCGCCGCAGTATTTAAGGGCGGATTCAATGAAAACGCTCTCGACCGAATCGAGAAAAAGCTGGTATATCTTTCCGGCGTTCTGCGATTTGCCGAGCTCGTCGAACAAACCGTCTATTTTGATTTTCAGAATTTCGGTCGCGCTGTAATTCGGCAGTATTTTATCGAGATTCTCGAACGGAAGCAGTTTCACTCCGTCTTCCGTTCCGACGACCCGTTTCAGTTCCTGGATGTTGAACGGCCACCAGTAGGAAAGGAGCAGATTTATTCTGTCGTTTTCATACCAGAATGAAGAATCAGTCCCGCTTTCCTGAATGAAATATTCAATGAGTTCTGACATGTCGCTCTGCCTCTCCCGAAGCGGTGCGAGCCATAGCGAAGATGTGAATCTTTCTGCGCGCATATCGAAAAGAATCCGGTTTTCTGTGATGTAAACGATCCCCTTTTTTCTGAAATCCTCGATTTTTTTTACGCGTATGATGTTTTTTTCAGCTTCTTCCTTTGTTATTTTCGAGGCGATAAGCCCCGCCAGAAAACCTTTTCCGGTTCCCGGTTCTCCGCCGATAAGATAAGTTCCGTCAGGTTCGGCATTCCGCAGCATTTTGCGCATTTCTTTTGCCGTATCGCTTTGTCCCAGAATCTTCTTCACAGGTTAAGTCCGAAAAAATTGTTAATGATTTCAATGATTTTTGCGGTGTCGTTCTCGGGGCTGAAAATAGAATTCCTGAAATCTGCGCTTGCGTGGAAACCGGCCGAATACCACGAAGCGTGCCTGCGGATCATCGTATGGGCGACTTTCGTGTCAAGATCCAGGTAGTATTGAAAGTGCTTTCCCATCATCTCCTTTTTCTCTTCCGGAGTCACTTTTTCACCTTTGAGTTCGCGGAAGATCCACGGCTTTCCCAGTGCACCGCGGCCGACCATTATTCCGGCGATTTTCGTTCCCTTGAATTTTTCCAGATCTTCAATCTGCCTGATATCGCCCGAATGAATGACGGGAACAGGCAGTTTTTCGGCAAGTTCTATCGATACGTTGAAATCGCAACTTCCTGAAAACATTTCTGTTCTCAGACGAGGATGTACTGTGAGCATGTCCGCTCCGTTGTCAACAGCTTCCATTGCGCAGCGCTCGTAATTCGGAGTTTTGAATCCTTTCCGTATCTTGACCGAAAGCGGCAGATCAGTGACGCCACGCAGGGTTTTCACGATTTTGCCGAGTCTTTCGGGATCATCCATGAGAGCAGACCCTGCCCGTGCGGCGACGACTTTTCTCACGGGACATCCTGCATTGATGTCGATTCCGGCCGGAGTCACCCGTTCCAGAATTTTTTCGGCTGCCTCTTTTATGACATCGGGGTCGCCGCCGAAAAACTGGAGAACGGTGCGCGGTTCCTTTTCGTCAATTTCCGAAAGCGAAATCGTTTTTCTGTTGCGCAGGGTCACCGCTTTTGCCGAAATCATTTCGCTGAAGCAGCTGTCGGCACCGCCTTCATAGCAGAGAAGCCTGAATTCTTTCGAAGTTATTTCTGCAAGCGGGGCGAGATAGAAATCCAAAACGGCACCTTTGGTAAGGTTAAACAAAAACGGCTGAATATAGCAGAAAATCCGAAAAAAGACAGAACAATTTTAAGTTGACAAAACAGGTAAAATTTTTAAAGTTTTGGCGGATTTATTGTTTTTAGGAGGATATCATGAAAAAATTTCTTTGGTTTTCCGCGCTTGTTCTGGTGCTTTTGTTTGCGGTTTCATGCAGCAACGGCAACTCTTCAAAAAAAGATGATGTTACGCCTGATGAAGATTCTGATGACGAATCCGTTTCAGACGATGATTCAGATGATTCAGACGAAGATGAAGTGAAGGATGATTCTGAAAAAACCAACGATGACGAAACACAGGTCCCGCCGCTTGAATGCGCAAATCTGGTTGACGGACTCAACAAAAATCTGATTGTCGGCGAAGGTGCGAATAAACTCGAGAGAAGTTTCATTCTCCGTCTGCCGAAAGAAATTGACTCTGACAAAAAATTCCCGGTCGTTTTCCTTTATCACGGCTACGGCGATACTGCCGAAGGTATCGAACCGCTTTTGAAACCTCATGTCGACAACGAAACGATGCCGTTCATCCTCGTTGTTCCGGAATCAAGATCCGATAAATTCGGATTCGACAATATTCCGCCGTCTGGTCTTGACTGGGATATGATGAATCTCACGGACGGAAACGCTGAAGCCGACATGTTCGACGCCGTTCTTGAATGTCTTGGCAAAAAATGGAAAATCGATGAAAAACATATTCACGTTTCGGGATTTTCGGCGGGTGCGATCACGGCGAACAGCATCGCTCTAATGAGACCTGAAAAAGTTGCAAGCATTCTTTCATACTCGGGCGCATACTTCTCCGATGAAAAGAGCCGCGACGCTTTGGGCGACTTTATGGGAATGGCAAAAATCGGTGATTTCTTCAGCTGGCCTGATTTTGCGGAAGGACACAACAAATATCCGCAGGTTTTCGTGTTCGGCGACAAAGAAGAGGACGCATGGAGCATATCTGGAATATTTACGATCTATTTCAACCAGATGGGCCGTCTGGGAGCAAACTATCTCACTGAAAACGGTCACGAGGCGATTCTCTGCGAACACGATCAGGATCATACTGTCGCAGGAATAAGTCAGGAAGGAATGATAAAATTCTTCAAAGATCATCCTTTCGGCACTGAAAAATCATCGTACCGCGAAGAAATGCCCGAAGATTTCGCCGGAATCTGTCATTTCTTTACCGGGAAGGATCTCGAAGATATTGACGATGGTGAAGATGAGGACAGTGACGATGAAGATGACGATACTGATTCAGAGGATGAAGAAAACGATGATACCGATAACGAACCGGAAAATCCTGAAACTCTGCTCGGATGCTCTTTTAAGGAAGGTCTCAACAAGAATCTGATTGTCGGCGAAGGTGAAAACAAACTTGAAAGAGAATTTATTCTCCATCTGCCTGACGGCATCGGTTCCGAAAAAAAATTCCCTGTCATTTTCCTTTATCACGGTTCCAACGATACGGCGGAAAATTTTGATTCCTATTTTTCAAGCTATGTAAACAACGGGGAGATGCCGTTCATTCTTGTTGTTCCCGAATCGAGAAAGGATAAATTCAACCTTGACGACGCCCTTTCACCGACTGGACCGACCGGCTTGGAATGGGATATGGTAAATCTTGAAGACGGAAATGCCGAAGCCGATATGTTCGACAAAATTCTTGCGTGCCTTGAAGATAATATTGATGAAAAGCACATTCACCTCCTCGGATATTCCGCAGGTGCGGTAGCGGCAGACGGCATCGCTCTGCAGAGAAACGACAGAATCGCAAGTGTCGTTTCAATTTCCGGAGCATACTTCTCGAATGATAAAAACCGCGAAGCACTCGGAACAATATCATATCAGGGATATCCGATAGTGATAGGAGACTACTTCAAATGGCCCGATTTTAAAGAAAATCATACAAAATACCCGCAGCTCTTCATTTTCGGCAAAGCAGGGGAAGATTCATGGAAGACTGAAGGAGATTTTTTAAATATCGAAATTGATTTCAATCAGATGGCTAACAATGACGGAACTTATTTCCATGAAAACGGTCACGATGCAATTCTTTGCAACCACGGCGGCAGCCACAACATATTATCGACCCAGGCTTTCAATAGCGGTGCGATGCCGAAGGCTGTTTTAAAATTCCTCAGGGATCATCCTTCAGGAACTAACCCTTCACCGTATCAGGAAAATCTTCCGACTGAATTTTCTTCATCAATGGATTGCTCATTTGTCCATTAAGCGGAATCAGAACTTCGAATCCCGGCAGATTGAATCTTAAAAATTTCGGAAAAATCAAAAATGGTGCCGGAGACCGGAATCGAACCGGTATGGGGTCGCCCCCGCTGGATTTTGAGTCCAGTGCGTCTACCTATTTCACCACTCCGGCAAAATTGACGCAGCATGGTAGTCTAAAAAAATAAAAAGTCAATTTATGCGAATGATTTTTTGAATGCAAATTGACTTTTTTCTTTTGAAATTTAAAATCCGGCAGACGTTTTTTGACAGGAGTTGAAAATGAACGCTTATCAGAAATCGGAAATTATTGGCAGACTGTTGAATCTGTTGATGTTTCTTGCCGTATTGTTCCCTTTTTCAATTTTCGGGGAGGCTAAGCTGTCGCCCACGGTTGACGTCTCTTTCGCAAAATCCGGAAAAGGCGTCGTCTACACGATCGTTTACGGAAAAAACACTAAATTCAATGACAACGAAAACGCTCCCTACAAATTTATTTTTCTTGACGCCGGTAAAAAGGAACTCGGCAGGATAGAGAAGGATTTTTTTGTCAAAAACAATGAAAAAAAGGCGGTTTACACATCAAATTTCGGAGAATCTTCGGCAAAAATCACCCTTGCGGTGTGCCTTTACAGCGAAAAAACGGGACTTGCCGAAAAATGCACGGTAAAAAGCTTTAAATTGGAAATAAAATAACGGAGGAAAAGATGGGTTTAATCAAAAACATCGGAAATGCGGTAAAAAATGAAGTCAGGGATTACCTCTTGAAAATAGTCGAAGCCGAGAAGGAAGCTCCGAAACGCCCTGAAGCCGAAAACGTGCAGAAACCTGCAGAAACAGAGACCGAGCAGCCGAAGCCTAAAGCAGAGGAAATGCCGGTTGTAAAAGAAGAGAAGGTTCAGCCCGAGCATACTGAAGAAATTGAAGAAGTTGCCGAAAAACCGCGCAGAAAAGAGATTTATCCGATAGCGAACGACCTTGAATTCGTCAGGTGTTCGTACAAGAAAAATCAGGATCTTATCACGATTCCTAAAGAACTTGCCGAACTTATAAAAATGCTGCCGCTTGAAGAGTATGCTTGCTTCGTTAAGCTTTACTGCTTTGTGCTCGACCAGAAGAAGAATTACGGATACTGGGGCAGCACTCTGAAGCGCAGGATCGGGCTTGACTATCTTACGACTTCAGAATTCGAGGAACTCGGTAACAACCTTATGGCTTACGGTCTTCTCTTGATCGAAAAACTGACAGAAAATCAGAAGACTTTTGTCCTTTACGTTCCTTTTGATGAAGAAATAATGGTGAAACTCAGCACGGCCAAACAACCCGCAAAACAGCCGGAAAAGCCGAAGAAAAAATCTGAAAAACCTGTTCAGGGCATCAGAAAAGAGGTTAAAAAAGAGGCGGAATCGACGCCTCAGCACGAAGAAGACATTCCGGGAAAACATGTCGAAGGAATGGAAGACGATGAAATGTACAAATCATACAAAACTTTCGTAAGTCTGGAGATCGACAAGGCGAAAATGCGCGTCGGAAGGGCGAATTTCGACAAAATTTACATGGAAGCGGTAAAGTATATCGATAAAAAATACGGCTTCAAAGTTCTGTCAGATTCCGATAAGTTTAAGGAATATCTGACGAATTACTACATTTCGGCATTCGATATCCCGACTTTTGAAAACTGGAAGAAATCAAAAGGCTAATCGGAGTGAAAGATGCTTAACGATATAAAAATCCTTATGAAATCGCTCAGCGACATCGACGTCAGGATAATGCTGTGCAAATCGGCGTTCGAGTGGGAGCTGCTGGCGAAAAAATACAACGCCCTGCGCGACGAGATCGAGGCTTTCTGCGCTTCGGGGCTTCCTGCAGACGTCCAAGAGGCTCTTGAAAAGACGCGAGCTTATTTGGTCGAAAAGAAAGGAGAACTTCCTCCGCTTGATTTGTCAGATTTTTTTAAATAAATTCAAACAATTATCTTCTTGTCTCAAAAAAAACCGTTTTTTATTTGACTTTTAAAAAAAAATTACTATAAATCTTGCCGCTGATGGGCGCTTAGCTCAGCTGGGAGAGCATCGGCCTTACAAGCCGGTGGTCGCAGGTTCGATCCCTGCAGCGCCTACCATCTTTGAAAATTGAGGCGCGGTTGTAGTTAAGTCGGTTATAACGCCGGCCTGTCACGTCGGAGGCCGCCGGTTCGAGTCCGGTCGACCGCGCCATTTTCAATTTTTTTCCGTAAAATTTTTTTGATTTTCAATGATTCGGGGTTTCTGGATTCGAATTTTGCAAAGATTCTTCCTTTTCCCGGAAAACCAGCGTCTGACCGAGAGCCCTGATACACTCTTCTGCTGAAAGATGTCCGGTTTCATTCATTATGGTGAGTATTCTGACCAGGTTTTTATACCAGTTTTCACTGATGTTTTTTGTCAGGAACTGATAATGGTATTTGCTCGGACCGGGAATTACCGAAGCTAAATAGGCCGATTCCATCGGGGTGAGCTCAGGCGGCTCTTTGCCGAAATAGTACCGTGCCGCCTGCGAAATTCCGAAAATGCCCGGTGCCCATTCGATGATGTTGAGATAAATTTCAAGAAGACGCTCCTTTGACAGCGTCGCATCGAGCTCTATCGCGAGGAGAACCTCCCTGAATTTGCGCAGAAGCGTCTTGTCGCGGTTCAGAAACAGATTTTTTGCAAGCTGCTGCGTAATCGTCGAACCGCCGCGCATTTTGTGATTTTTTATGTTGTCCTTGACGGCGGCGTCAAGCTCCTGAAAATCGACTCCTTTATGAACGAAAAAACCGGCGTCTTCCGACACCACGACTGCCCAGATAAGATGCTCGGGAATAAGAGTTATCGGCGTAAAGTCCGGATTGGATTCCCCGACTACGATACTCCTTTTCGTTCCGTCGTTATTGGTAAAAGTGTATTCAAAAGTTCCTTTCAGATAGTCCAAACGGTCGGAAAGCTGCTTCGGATCGACAAGGTTGCCGCTCACCGAAAAGAGAGGTTCTTCTTCGTCCTTTTTAGAATATGCGACAAAAAGCTCCAGATTGCCGCCGAATAGATAATTGGCGAAAGTTTCGTCGTGAATCAGCGTTTCAAGTTTGTTCAGTGTTGCGGATTTGGTCTCAATTGAAAACTCTTTTGATTTCTTGCTGTAACTGCCTGAAAACACTGCGTCTATTCCGCCGAGTGAAACCTCTGAATCTTGTATCGAAACCGTTTTTTCATCCATATTTGCTATAATTTCACCAGAAAAACGGAACATGGGAATCGTGAACGGGTTCGAATCTATTACCGGATGGAAAAAAGAGAGGTTCTTGATGCTTATATCGTTTTCAAAAGTAATAGTTCTGTTTTCTTTATTTGCTATGATGACGGCGTTTGCACTCCCTTCCGGAATATCGAGCGTCGTTTTGTTTTTTATGATTTCGCGATAGCGGTTCAAATCCATTCCGTCAAGCCGCACTAAGGCTTTTTTCAGCGCCGGATAAAAATTGATTTCAATAATTCCTTCGTCTTCGCTTTCCTGCAGAAATATTCTGCCGCTTTCGTGCGAAATCTCGGATTCCACCTCATATTTAAAGCTGTTTCCTTTGAAAAGCACCTCGGCATCTGTCGAAAACGAAAACGATTTTCCGGTTTTTCCGTTCTTTTCCGCGTCTTTGTTTCCCGAAGCCTCTTCACTTTTGATTTTATTGAAAAAATTCAATATCTTACGGTAATTATCCGCATAAAAAACAGTATTTCCGCACTTTAAACTGATTTTTTTCGTATCTGAAAAGAGAATCGAACCGAAACCGCTTGCGGCACAGTCATTAATTTCAGCAAATTTTTCACCAGAATGAGAAATTTCTCCTTTCTTCAAATGTATTTCAGAATTCGTAATAAGCGGCGAAAATCGTATCCGAATGTTCTCGAGTTTGACGTCGATGCCGTATTTTTCTTTAATGGAATCAGTAATTTGCTGTGAGATTTCACTGATTTTCGAGTTGGAAAACTTCATAAAGGAAGAGTATAGGGCGAAGAGCGCGATGAGAAAAAACAGCAAGATCGAAACGATGCGCGATATTTTTTTTGTTTTCTGCCTCAACTCTAACAATTTCATGCTTTCAAATAAAAAGAAATGGAGCTACCGAGGTGACTCGAACACCCGACCTGCTGATTACGAATCAGCTGCTCTACCGACTGAGCCACGGTAGCACCATAGCGGCGGGATTGTAGGAAAAAAAAATTACAAGTCAAATTTTTTCTTTTGGCGCGCAAAGTTTTACCGGAATCTCGGGATTTCGGAATCACGGGATTCTGGTTGCGCTGCTTCGGGATCACGGTATCTCGGAATCACGGAATCCCGACACAAGATTTGCGGCGCAGGAAAAAATCGTTATAATCACCAGGTTTTTGGTTTTAGGAGTTTTTTATGAAGTTTTTGAAAAAATTGTTTCTTTTCATCATTTCGTTTCCTTTTCTAAGCAGGATCTGGGGAAAAATCACTAAACTTGAGTTCCCGGCAGTTCTGATTCGGAAGGCGATCCGGATTTATGCCTCGCACTACGAAATCGATATGAAGAATTTTGAAGGAAATCTTGTCGATTACGATTCTCTGTGTGCGTTTTTTACAAGAAAAATCGACACTTACGTGCGTCCGCTGAAAAACGACGAAAATGCGTTTCTTTCGCCTTGCGACGGTGTCGTCAGCGTTCTCGAAAACATCCATGCCGATGTTGCGACGCAGGTCAAAGGGAAGACTTACCTCGTTTCGGAACTTGTCAAAAAGGAGCTTCCATTCGAGAAAGGTTTCTGGCTAGCGACCATCTATCTTTCGCCGCGCGACTACCACAGATTCCACGTTCCGGTCGATTCGACTCTTTCGGCCCACATTCACACGGGCTGGCGGCTTTTTCCGGTAAATTCGTTCGGCTTAAACAATATCGACAGGCTTTTCATAAGAAACGAGCGCGTCGTCACGAAATTCAAAGCTGAAAATTTTACCTACTTCTACATTGCGGTCGGAGCAACTTTCGTAGGCTCGATAAAAATGAATTTTACCGAAAAATTTTCTGACGAGTGGGTCAGAAACGACAAAGAATATTCACAGAACGACGAATTCGGAATGTTCGAAATGGGCTCGACTATAGTTCTTCTCATTCCCGAAGAAGCGGTAGAAAAACCGGCTGTTGCAGAAGGTGAAAAAGTCCGCGCCGGAGAGCCTCTTTTCGTGCTCAGAAAATCGTAAATTTTCGCCATAAAAAATCACAAATTTCTGCCTTAGAAAATTGCATTTCTGCTCAAAAAACGGACGTTTTTTGACCACTCAAGAACCGTTCTTGAAAAACCCAATAAAATCAACAACTTAAAAACGTGTTTTTTGAGGCCGAAAAATCATATATGTCCTAAAAATCATTGATTTTTTTCTTCGATAAAAATTGCTTTTTGCGATTCGATAAATATAATACCGCGTCTGTTTATTTAGGAGGTTTTTTATGACAGATCTTAACGAAGAAAAAAACATCTCTCAGGCTCAGGCGGAACAGGATTACGGTGCGTCCAGCATCCACGTTCTGAAAGGGCTTGAAGCGGTCAGAAAAAGACCGGGAATGTACATCGGAGACACTGATGACGGAAGCGGTCTCCACCACATGATCTACGAAGTCGTTGACAACAGTATCGACGAGGCTCTTGCCGGTTACTGCGACAAAATTTCCGTTTATATCCATGTTGATGAAAGTATCACGATAAAGGATAACGGCCGTGGTATTCCTGTTGATATGCACGCTGAAGAACATCGTTCTGCTGCCGAAGTCATCATGACGGTGCTTCACGCCGGCGGTAAATTCGACAACAACGCCTACAAGGTTTCGGGCGGTCTTCACGGCGTCGGCGTAAGCTGCGTAAACGCCCTTTCCGAAACTCTCGATCTTGAGATCAAGCGTCAGGGCGGCATCTACAGGCAGACTTACCACCGCGGTACCCCCGTTGCCCCGCTTGAAAAAGTCGGCGAGACTACCAAGCACGGCACGAAAGTCACCTTCAAACCCGATCCTGAAATATTCTCGATGACCACTTTCGACCTCAAGAAAGTCGAGCAGAGGCTCCGCGAAATGGCTTTCCTCAACAGCGGCGTCAGAATCTATCTGCTTGACGAAAGAGTCGGTCAGGAGTTCGAGTTCCACTACGAAGGCGGAATCAAGGCTTATGTCGCGTATCTGAACGAAAACACGACGGGGCTCCATCCTGATATCATCACGGTCTCGAACCACGAAGAAAAGGGTGATCTCACGGTCGATATCGCGATGCAGTGGACGACGGCCTACACCGAAAAGATTTTCTGCTACACGAACAACATCTACAACCGTGACGGCGGAACCCACCTTGCAGGCTTCAAACTCGGTATCACGAAAGTCTTTATCAACTACATCAAGGAGAACATCAAGAACGACAAGATCGTCGATTCGATAAACGGTGACGATGTCAGAGACGGTCTCACGGCGGTCCTTTCGGTAAAAATGGCTGACCCGAAGTTCAGTTCGCAGACGAAGGACAAGCTCGTAAGCTCCGAGATCCAGGCTTTCGTCTCAAAGTCGATAGTCGATGCGCTCACGATCTATCTGGAGGAGAACCCCGATATCGCAAAGACGATCATCGACAAGATCATCGAGGCGACCGCTGCGAGAGAGGCTGCGAGAAAGGCGCGTGAACTCGTAAGAAGAAAAGGCGCTCTCGACAGCACCGCCCTTCCCGGCAAACTTGCGGACTGCACCGAAAAAGACCCCGCTTTTTCCGAACTCTTCATCGTAGAGGGTGACTCGGCAGGCGGTTCGGCAAAACAGGGCAGAGACCGCCGCACTCAGGCGATACTTCCGCTTCGAGGCAAGATCCTTAACGTCGAAAAGGCGCGTCTCGACAAACTTCTCAAAAGCGAGACGATCACGATGATCATCGCCGCTCTGGGAACGGGGATCGGCAAGGAAGAATTCAACATCGAAAAGCTGCGCTACCACAAGATCATCATCATGACGGATGCCGATGTCGACGGTGCGCACATCATGACTCTTATCCTCACCCTTTTCTACCGCCACATGCCGGAAGTCATCGAAAGAGGTTATCTCTACGTCGCTCAGCCGCCGCTTTACGGCATTACGAAAAACAAAAAGATAACCTACGTCAAGGACGAGAAGGAATTCCAGGATTACCTTATCGATACAGGCATTCAGGGACTTACGCTCAAGATCGGAGACACCGAGCTTGACGAAGCGGGCCTCAAAAAATATGTGGAACTTCTGGTCGACCTCAACGCAAACCTTGCTAAGACAGAATTCATATACGACTCGGCGATCGTTGAATCTATCGCGGCGACGACCACTCTTGTCGAGGATGATTTCACATCCGAAACGAACCTCTGGGAAAAATGGGAACTCATCAAAGGTTACATGGAACAGAATTTTCCGCAGAAAGCTCCCTTCAGAATGGAACTTGAAGAAAACCAGCGCGTCCAGGGCGAGTTCAAGATGAAGATCTACACGACGACTCTCGGAGTAGAGAAAGTCAGCGTAGTCGATCAGAAATACACCCACAATTCAGAAATCACTCTCATCAACGGACTCAGGGAAAAGATGATGGCTTACGGTTCGCAGAAATACGAGATCAGAAATGTTGCAAAAGAGGAATCGACCGAAGTTACGGGCTGGAGAGAGCTCCTCAACACGGTTCTCAATATCGCGAAGGAAGGTCAGAAGATCCAGCGTTACAAAGGTCTCGGTGAAATGAATCCCGAACAGCTCTGGGAAACGACGATGAGCCCTGAAAACAGGGTCCTTCTCAGAGTCACTTCGGAAGACGCGGCCGAAGCCAACAGAATGTTCGACATCCTGATGGGCGAAAACGTCGAACCGAGAAGAAAGTTCATCGAAGAGAACGCCCTTAACGCAACGATCGACATTTAACGGAGGGAAAAATGGACGAATTGATACACGGCAAAATAAAGGATATCGCGATAGAGCACTCCATGAAAACGGCGTTCATCGACTATGCGATGAGCGTCATCACCGACAGGTCGCTTCCCGATGTCAGAGACGGTCTGAAACCGGTTCACCGCAGAGTGCTCTTCGCAATGAAGGAACTCGGAAACACCTACAACGCGGCTTACAAAAAGTCTGCGAGGATCGTCGGCGACGTCATCGGTAAATACCATCCGCACGGCGACCAGGCTGTCTACCAGACTTTGGTCAGAATGGCTCAGGATTTCTCGATGCGTTACACGCTCGTTGACGGTCAGGGCAACTTCGGCTCGGTCGACGGTGACGGCGCGGCTGCAATGAGGTACACCGAGGCGAGAATGGCGAAGATCGCAGGCGAGATCATGGCCGACCTCGACAAGGACACCGTCAATATGCGCGACAACTACGACGGCAGTCTGCAGGAACCGGAAGTAATGCCGACGAAAATCCCCGAACTTCTCGTCAACGGAACGAGCGGTATCGCAGTCGGTATGGCGAGCAACATCCCGCCGCACAACATCACCGAAGCTGTAAACGCAACTATCCACCTTATCGACAACCCCGACGCCGACATTCCCGAGCTTATGGAATTCATCACGGGCCCCGACTTCCCGACCGGCGGCTCGATCCTCGGCAAAGCGGGCATCAGAGCAGCTTACGAAACGGGCAAAGGCATCATCAAGATCCGCTCGAAAGCTACTATCGAGCTCGGTCAGAACGGTGCACGTGACCGCATAATCATCCACGAAATTCCTTATCAGGTAAATAAGGCGAACATGATAATCCAGATCGCCGAACTCGTTAAGGAAAAGAAACTCGAAGGGATCCACGACATCCGCGACGAGTCGGGCAGACGCGAAAAGATCAGAGTCGTCATCGAACTCAAGAAGGACGCAGACCCGAACATCCTGCTCAACCAGCTCTTCAAAATGACGCAGCTTCAGGTTTCCTTCGGCATCAACATGCTCGCAATCTGCAACGGAATCCCGAAGACGATCAACCTCAAGGACGCGCTTCACTACTTCATCCTTCACAGAAAGGACGTCGTCACGAGAAGGACCCGTTACGAACTTGCCGAAGCGGAAAAACGCGCACACATCTTGGAAGGACTCAAGATCGCGATCGACAACATCGACGAAGTCGTTCACATCATCAGATCGTCCGCATCGACTGACGATGCAAGGATCAATTTGATGGACAGATTCGGCCTTTCGAAG
The DNA here is from genome assembly GCA_017961325.1 of bacterium. Lineage (GTDB taxonomy): Bacteria > UBP6 > UBA1177 > UBA1177 > UBA1177 > UBA1177. Next base: position 33,993 of record JAGCXM010000028.1, read on the forward strand.
CTTCAGGCGAACGCCATCCTCGATATGAAACTGAGCAGACTCACCGGTTTGGAAAGAGACAAAATCATTGCCGAACTCGAAGAGCTCTACAAAAAGATCGAATGGTACAAGGAGATCCTTGCAAACGAGCACGTTCTTTTCGGCGTAATCAAGGACGAACTCAAGGAAATCAAGGAGAAATACGGCGACGAGAGAAAGACCGACATCGTCAACTACGACGGCGACATCGACATTGAAGACCTCATTGCCGACGACGACATGGTCGTAACGCTCACGACTGAAAACTACATCAAACGCACTCCGCTTGACCTCTACCGCAAGCAGAAACGCGGCGGAAAGGGCATCAACGCGATAAATCCGAAGGAAAACGACTACGTCAAGAACATTTTCGTCGCAAGCAGCCATACTCTCCTTCTTCTCTTCACATCGTTCGGCAAAGTTTACTGGACAAAAGTCCATCAGCTTCCCGAAGCGACGAGAAACAGCCGCGGCAAACCGATAATCAACCTCGTAAACATTGAAAAGGACGAGAAAATCGCGGCAGTTCTTCCGATAAAGGATTTCGTTGAAGGCGAATTCATAATGATGGGAACCAGAAACGGAACCGTCAAGAAGACCGACATCATGGAATACAAGACCCAGAGAACGAACGGCAAGAAGGCGATCAAACTCAACGAAGGCGACGAGCTTATCGAAGTCAAGATCACGAAAGGAAACGACGATGTCGTTCTTGCAACGAAAAAAGGTCTCAGCATCCGTTTCAACGAAAACGACGTCAGACCGATGGGCCGTGTTGCGGCAGGTGTCCGCGGTATCAGAATCAACAGCGATGACGAAGTCGTCACGATGGACGTTATCGAAGAGGGAACGACGCTTCTTTCGATCACCGACAAAGGTATCGGAAAACGCACTCCGGTCGAAGATTACAGGCTTCAGTCGAGAGGCGGCAAAGGCATCATCACGATCAAGACTTCCGAAGAAAACGGATACGTCGTCGGCGTTCTCAAAGTCAGCCAGAACGACGAGGCTATGCTCATCACTTCAAACGGTCAGGCGATCAGAATTCCGGTCAGCGGCATCAGCGTGATCGGCAGGAACACGAAGGGCGTCAGACTCTTCAAAGTCGAAAACGGCGAACTTGTCGTTTCCGTCACGAAGATCATCGATCCGGAAGACCTGCAGCCGGAATCGGGCAATACCACCGGTGTTCTTGATTCCGGAAACGTCGCTGAACCGCAGTTCGACGAACCGGAAGAAAACGAAGAATAACCTCACCCCTTTTATTCCCCTCTCCAGCGTGGAGAGGGGATTTTCTGAAATTTATTTCTCCATGTTTTTTCTGTCTCTTGCCTGAATTTTTCTCCCTTCGCCACAATGGAGAAGGGTGGGAATGAAGGCTTGTTTTAATGCCGGAATTTTTTCAACAAAGGTTTTAAAACGAGTTCCTTAACGAGAAGAATCACAAAAACGACGCTTGACGCTATTTCCCACCATGATGCACCTTCTCCGTGGTGATGCGCGCTCATTGCATCCGGCAGATATGCCGTAAACCACTCTCTCGGAAGGGCGTAATCGACGACAAAACCGAAAGCGACGGCTCCGGCAACTATCGAAATCAGGTAAATCAGCAGAGTCTTTCTGCCCATTGCCTTGCCGACGACGAGAATCGAAGCGGCATTCACGGCAGGTCCCGCCATCAGCATGACGAGCGCGGCTCCCGGCGTCATCCCCTTTATCATCAACGCAACGGCAATCGGAATAGAACCTGTTGCGCAGATATACATCGGAACTGCGACGACAAGTACGGCAAGCATATTTATGACAGGGATGTTTGCAAACTGCGTGAAAAAGGTGTCCGGAACGAAAACAGTGATCAGACCTGCCGCGACAAGGCCGAAAACGAGCCGTTTGCCGACATCGCCTATCATGTTGGAAAAACCGTATTCGAAAACGCGGCGGATTCTGCTTTTTTCCTTATTCCCGCGGCCGTGTTCATGCTCATGACCGCAGCAGTCGTGGTCATTCCCGCCATGATGATGGCAGCAGCACTCATCATCGTCGCAGTCGTGATCATGACAGCAGCATTCATCACTGTCTGGTTCAAGTATTTGATTTTTTTCATCTTTTGTCTGAAATGCATTGGTCAGGAAACCGCCGAAAATAGCCGTTACGAATGCTGCGAGCGGACGGATAACGGCAAAAGGCAGACCCATGAGAGAATATGTCGCGATTATCGAATCGACGCCCGTCTGAGGAGTCGAAATCAGAAACGAAACGGTCGCACCTTTGGAAGCTCCTTCCTTCTGCAGTGAAACGGCCGTCGGAATGACACCGCACGAGCAGAGGGGAAGAGGAACGCCGAAAAGAGCCGACAGAATCACCGATTTCGCGTTGTTCCCGCCGAGATATTTGTGGTAGAAATCCTTCGGAACATAGACGTGAAGAAGTCCTGCGACAAAAAATCCGAACAGAAGATAAGGTGACATCTGATGAAGAATGTAGGTAAATGCCGAAAAATCCATTTTTCTCTCCAAGTATTTAAGAATATTAAATAAATATTCAAATCTAAAGAACATCCCGAGAAAACTCAGCCATATTATCTAACAAAATTAGCTATAGTCAACCAGTAAGATGAAAATTTTTTCTCTTTTGTTGTTATGAAGAATTTTTTAACGGAACAGATGGCAGAAGGCGACAGCTGCCATAATTCCCGCAAAGTCGGCGCAAAGTGCCGCGGGAAGAGCATGACGGCTGTTTTTTATGTTTACCGCACCGAAGTAAAGTGCCAGAACGTAAAAGGTCGTTTCTGTAGATCCCTGCATTACCGAAACCAGGAAAGAAAGGAACGAATCGGGCTCGTTTCCTACGATCTGGCTCATTATTCCGAATGCCCCGCTTCCGGAAAGAGGTCTCATCAGCGCCATCGGAAGAGCTTCCGCCGGCATTCCTACCAGACTGGTGACGGGATTTAAAAATCGGATCATTATATCCATCGCGCCGCTCGCCTTGAACATTCCGACAGCTGCGAAGATCGCGACCATGAAAGGGATTATCCTCACTGCGGTGTTGAAGCCTTCTTTAGCGCCGCTGCACAGGGTTTCGTAGATTTTCACGTTTTTCAGATATCCGAAAATAAGTATTGCGGCAACGATTACAGGAATGAGCCAGTCGGAAACTGCTTTTGTCGCTTTCGTGAAACTGAGAGTGCTTAGGTCAGACGTGGCAATCCGGCAGATCATTCCGGCAAGAATGACGAGGACAAATAGCAGAACAACGATTTTTTTCCTGTTCAATGCTTTGTTTTCTTCAACTTCAGGCTCCTTTTCTTCGATCTCAGCCGGAGTTTCGCTCATTGTGCAGTCGGGAGTTCCTCTCTGCATGAGTTTTGTAGCTATTATTGCAACCGTTGTCGAAACTATCGTCGCTAAAAGCGTCGGGATCAGTATAGAAGCGGGGTCTTTTGCACCTGCCGCCGCGCGGATCGTGATGACGCCGAGCGGAAGGAGGGTTACGCTTGAAGTGTTTATCGCCAGAAAAAGGCACATCGCATTCGTCGCGCGCCCTTTTTCACCGTTGAGTTTGTCGAGTTCCTGCATAGCGTTGATGCCGAAAGGAGTAGCAGCGTTTCCCATTCCGAGCATGTTCGCCGACATGTTCATAACCATCGCGCCGACTGCGGGATGATCTTTCGGGATTTCGGGAAAAAGTTTCGACATCACCGGCCGGACTATTTTTGCAATGATCTTAAGTGCTCCTGCCGCTTCGAGAACTTTCATCATTCCGAGCCAGAAAGCCATCGAGCCGATAAGTCCTATCGCCAGCATGACCGCTGCCTTCGATTCTTCAAAAAGGGCGAGAGTGATTTCACTCATTTTGCCGAGCCATGCGGCCGAGGCGATCGAAATAAGGATTATGGAAAACCAGATGATGTTGATTGCGGAAGCTTTTTCTTTCATTAATTGATCATTAAAATGCGTTTGCCGCGTCCGCATTCATCGGGTTTTGTCTGATTCTGCGAGAATGAGACCGGATTGATCTCTCCGATTTTGTCAAAGAAATCTACTACGGCGTCACGAAGGGAAACCGAGGTGTCGAGACGCGTCGTATTTGCTTCAAGCATGTAGAATCCGCTGCCGCCGCGACCCATGTAGTCGTTTGTAGCCATTTTGAAAAGCAGATTCGGAAGGAGAACTTCATAGTTGTCGATGACGAGCGTGTCGCCGATCTGCAGACACTTCGTCAGAGCGTATGAATTGTGCTTTTTCTGAAGTTCTTCGCTCGGGTTGCAGTCCAGTTCAACGCCGATTCCTGCAACCTGAACCTGTGTTTTGCATCCGCGCGTCGCAGATTTTCTCGCAACGAAGTCAAAAAGCGTTTTCAGCTCGTTGCCGCTCAGATACATCGTCGTTATCGAGTTCTCGAACGGGAAAACTTCGTAGAGTTTTTCAAGGGTTATATCGCCTGTCGGAATGTCGGCTCTGATACCCATCGAGTTCGTTACGCAGAGTTGTGCTCTTGCCAGTTCATGGTTCATCATCGCGTCGGTAACGATATTTCCGAGAGGACTGTCACCGTTGGCCGGATCGTTTCTGACGATCGTCGATGTCGCATATCCCACTTTTTTCTGGAGATACTGCGAATAGTCGAGCCCCTGAACATAAGGTCTAAGCATATTCACGAAATCGCCGTTTTCGGCAACTTTTTCAGTGATTGCGTGGGTTGCATATTTGTGCCATACGATTCTCTTGTTCTGCACTGCAATCTCAAGTTCTCCGACGACTTTGAGGTTTACTCCGCTGTGGACGACGATAACGTCTCTTCCGTCCGGACCTTTGAGGACTTTCGGCGGATCGAGAACGACATGGTGGTGACCGCCGAGAATAAGGTCGACGCCCTTGACGTTTTCCGCGATTTTGTAGTCACCGTCAAGTCCCTGATGCGAAAGGACGACTACTATGTCAACAAGCGGACGAAGACTGTTGACGTAGGTTTGTGTAGTTTCTATCGGGTCCATGAAGTTGAATCCTATACTGCCGCCTACCTGATATCCCGAATTTATCGAACTGTCGTTTGCAACGCCGACTATACCGACGGTAAGTCCGCCGGCCATCACGATCAGATAAGGTGATGAGATGTCCATAAGCCCCTTGTGACCGTCGTTGTCAAAGAGATAATTCGAAGCGAGAAGAGGAAATCCTCCCGACTTTTTGTAAGCCGAAACGAGTCCGCCGGTGCCGTTGTCGAATTCATGGTTTCCGATAACCATCGCGTCAACTCCGAGTTTCTGCATCGAAAGCATCTCGACTTCGCCTTTGTAGAGGTTGAATTCCGGTGCGCCCTGAAAAGTGTCGCCGCTGTCGAGGAAGAGAACCGGAACGCCGTCGCGCTCGTGTTTTGCCCTGATTCCGTCGATCAGAGTCTTTGCTCTTGCAATGCCGCCGGTATTGATGAGTCCAGGGCGGTAGTCGCTGTAATCGCATTTCCCGTCGAGATTGATGTCTTCGCTCTCTTTTTCGGCTTTGATCATCGCCTGCTCATATGAAAGATCATCATCAAAATTCTTGCGGAGAATCAGGCTGCCTTTTTCATCACGCCAGGTTCTTCTCAGCGAATCGTAGGGATAATCGCACTTTCCGTTGTGGTTGCGGTCATAGACAAGCGCACAGTCGTCAGTGTCGCAGCGGTTGTCGAAGTTTATATCTTCTGATTTGTCGCATTCGCCGTTTTTGTTCGTATCCCAGCAGGTGAGATATGCGGTCGAATAGGGATCCCAGCAGTCACCCGAACCGCATCCCAGACCTGTCTGTGCGACGGGGTCGAAATCCAGATTTTCTTCCGGGTCGCAGATGTTGTTGCGGTTTTTGTCCCAGCATCTCTGGCAGTCGAGCACATCGCATCTGCCGTCCTCGTTGATGTCTTCGATTACTTTTGTCGGGTCATCAGAGTAGTAGCCTTTTGATAACAATTCTTCTTTCGTGTAGTATGCATACTTGCCGTTTTCGTAGACCTGATACTTGCCGGTGTCAGCATTGTATGCGCCGTTGCAGTAGGAGCCTCCGCCGCTGTAATCAAGATCCCAGCAAGGCGGATTGCTTGACTGGAGTCCCATGTTTCTGTCGAACATATTGGGTTCCATCCAGAACGGAAGATACTTTCCGTGAGTGTCTGTGGTGTGGATAAACACCAGCTTCTGCGGAAGACCTTCGTCAACGGGTGCACCGCCGTAACTGTTGTCAAAACATGAAGTTAAGAAGAAGCACGAAAAAAAAAATGAAACTAAAATTTTGAAAGATTTCATGGAATCTCCGAAAAATTATTTTATTTTACATCATTTGCATCAACAATAACAAGACCAGGAACGCCGTAAGTTACGTCATAAACACCGCTTATTTTGCTGACTTTGTCACCTGCTTTGAGAGAGAGATTGATTGAGAAAGTCTTGGGTTTGATTACCACGCCGTTTGTGAAAGTAACATTTTTATTTCCATCAACTGATTCAACTTCTAAATTTGTGTCGGTCAGTTCAATGAAAGTTCCCTTGTCTTTTTCTGCAAGGTCTGCATAAGCTTTTTTTACAGCTGCAGGAACCGTTCCAGTTCCGGTCTTTGTGATTGAACCTACGTTTTTCGCGTTTTTGATTTCCCACTGTTTGCCGTAGAAATCAATTTGACCTTCGATTGTTACTTTGTCACCTTTTGCAGGAGCTTTGTCTGATGTGACTCTGTAAATGTAAAGTCCGCTGTAATCTCCTGTTGTTCCGTCGGAAACATAGAATGTGTAACCGGTTGTGTCGTCATCAAAAGTCTGTGAAACGACAGGAGTGATAACTATCGCGTTTTCGATTTTAACAAGATCTTCTTTTGCTTTCGTTCCGCTCTGAATTTCTTTGATTGTTGCGGGTTCGCAAGTGTCAGTATCGTCATCATTCGTGTCGCCGGTATCAGTGTCATTGTCGTTGCCGGTGTCGCCGGTGTCAGTGTTGTCGTCGTTGGTTGTGTCGCCGGTGTCTCCGGTGTCTTCAACCAGGTCTTCTTCTGTTGTCGGCGCAAGTTCGTAAGCGTCGTAGGTATACATCAAAACGCCTTGAATGGATTCGAATTTTTTGCCGGCCGTTCTTTTCCCGGAGTAGTAGTACAGATTCTTGTAGATTGCGAGATCGTCGGTAACGGTGAATGCGCCGTGACAGATGTTTTCTTCAACGATTGCAACATCGTTTACCTTTACAAGAACGCCTTCGTATTCTTTTGCCTTTTCGCCGTGCTGTTTGCTTGAGGTCCAGCCTGCTTTGCAGGAATCCGTAACTTTTTCAGGATCGGTTATGAAAGGAGTTGCAATGTCTTTTGATGCAACTTCAGCTGGTTCGGGAAGAGCGACGTTTTCTCCAAGTTTTGTGATATTGCCTTCCTGTGTTTCAATTTGCGGAGCGCCGTAGTATTTTTTGTAAGTTCCAGTTATTTCGAGCTTGTCCCCGATTTTGCAAAAATCAACGGCAGCGTTTTTGACAAAAACATAAATTCCGGAATAAGGTTCTGCTTTAGGAATGATTTCTGAAACATAGAATGCTTTGATTCCGGTGTTTTCATGGGTCTGGCTGTCCTGGATATATTCAATACCCGTAACAACACATTCACTGATTTTAACCTCTTTGCCCTCCTTATCCTCGCTTTTGATTTCCCGAATCTTGCTTTCTTCGTAAATGATGGGGGCTTCAACCAGGTCTTCTTCTGTTGTCGGCGCAAGTTCGTAAGCGTCGTAGGTATACATCAAAACGCCTTGAATGGATTCGAATTTTTTGCCGGTCGTTCTTTTCCCGGAGTAGTAGTACAGATTCTTGTAGATTGCGAGATCGTCGGTAACGGTGAATGCACCGTGACAGATGTTTTCTTCAACGATTGCAACATTATTTACTTTTACAAGAACGCCTTCGTATTCTTTTGCCTTTTCGCCGTGCTGTTTGCTTGAAGTCCAGCCTGCTTTGCAGGAATCCGTAACTTTTTCAGGATCGGTTATGAAAGGAGTTGCAATGTCTTTTGCTGCAACTTCAATAGGTTCGGGAAGAGCGACGCTTTCTTCAAGTTTTTTGATATTGTCTTCTGTTGTTTCAATTTGCGGACCGCCGTAGTATTTTTTATAAGTTCCAGTTATTTCGAGCTTGTTGCCGATTTTGCAAAAATCAACGGCAGCGTTTTTGACGAAAACATAAATTCCTGAATAAGGCTTTGCTTCAGGAATGATTTCGGAAACATAGAATGCTTTGATTCCGGTGTTTTCATGGGTCTGGCTGTCCTGAATATATTCAATACCCGTAACAACACATTCACTGATTTTAACCTCTGAACCTTCGTCATCCTTGATTTTGATTATTTGAATTTCACCGCTGTAGGTTTCATCGCAGTCATCATCACAGTCAGTAACGGTATCACCTTCAGGTCTACCGCAGTCATCATCATCACAGTCAGTATCGGTATCACCTTCAGGTCTACCGCAGTCATCATCACAGTCATTGACAGTGTCGCCGGTGTCGTCGGTGTCGCCACACTTATCGCCTTTGCATGTTGTGCCGCATGCAATCGTAAACAGGCACAAAGCCAAAACGATCAGTGGAACCAGAAACTTTTTCATTTTTTTCTCCATAAAAAATTATTAAAGTATTTTCAAAGCTTCAAAGAACAAACAGTGGATTATACACGGAACTAAATTTTTTGAAAGGAAAAATTTGCTCCGCTAACTACGCGAATTTATAAATATCTTTTGACTAAATCGTCAAGAACCTCTTTCGGGACAAGACCGATCTGACCGTCGATCTCTTCGCCGTTTTTGAAGACTTTGACGCACGGGATGCCGCGGATTTTGTATTTGAACGAAAGTTCCATGTTCTCGTCGGTATTGACCTTTACGAACTTGACATTCGTATTCCCTTCGTAGTTGTTTGAAAGCTCTTCGAAAATCGGTCCAAGCATTTTGCACGGTCCGCACCACGGAGCCCAGAAGTCAACGACTGCGATACCTTTGAAATCGACGACTTCCGCCTGAAAAGTTTCTTCGTTTGCATGAATAAGCATTGTTCCCTCCTAATTGAAAACTATTTTTTTGATTCCGTTTCTGCTGAGTGAAAGAACCTCCCTTTCAAGATCGGGATAGTCCTTTTTTGTTTCGTTTCCTTCGTTGCTGACCTGAATTTTGTAGAAAAATGCGGCAACGGGCGTTTTTTCACCTTCGATGTGGAAGAAGAAAACCTTGTCGTCTTCGATTTCGACCGGGTCTTTGCTTTCGCCCTTGACTTTCGGTACGATGTGGTAGAGCGATTTCATCGAGCAGAATTTTCTGACTGGAACGAATCTGCCGTCCTCGAAACACGAAACGTCATCGCTGCTTTTGAATTCGATCTCTTTGATGTCGGCGAATTTAAGCATAAGTTCGTTTACGCCCTGAGCCGCCGAAATCGTTTTTGTTTCGATCATGGACCTGCTGTTAAGCGGTGCCGCCTCGATTTTTACGATTTTTCCCGAAATTTTCTTGCCGTTTTTCAGCGTAATCGTCGCATTTTCGGCAAAAAGCAAGGATGAAACGAGCAGAACCGTCAAAAACAAAAAGATTTTTTTCATGGGTTTCTCCAAAAACAGTTATCAAAAAACAACTGTAAAATTTTAAGAAAAAAATGGAAAAATGCAAAAAATGTTTTGCATCGGCCTATCTTTTTTTGTATGTTTCTCCGGTTTTGTTGATGGGGGTGAACCATGAAAAAAGTTATTCTTTTAAGTGCTGCCTTTATGTTTTTGATTTCCTGCAGCGGGACGAAAAACAGTGTTCCGGCTGCGGAAAAGGCTGCAAAACCTGCTGAAACGGCAAAAACCGAGGCAATGGAAGCTGCGGAAAAGGCTGCAAAACCTGCTGAAACGGCAAAAAACGAGGAGATGGAAGCGGCGGAAAAGGCTGCAAAACCTGCTGAAACGGCGGAAACCGAGGAAATGGAAGTCGAAGGGCTTGAAGACGAGATCCTGGGCGAAGATTTTGAAAAAGAGAAAAACATACACGCCTTTGAAATGGTTTCGATAAAGAGCGGAGAGAATGTGAAATTCGGGGATTTCAAAGGAAAACGGATACTTATAGATTTCTGGGCGAGCTGGTGCGAGCCTTGTATCGCGATGTTCCCGGAGATAAACAAGCTGAAAAAAGAGTATGAAGACGAGAGAAAAACGCTGAAAATACTTTCAATCAGCGTCGATCCGATGCCGGGGAAGATAAAGAAGATAATCGCCGAAAAAAATGTGCAGTTCGATGTCCTGCAGGCGCCGGAATCTTTGGCGGAATCGGGCGTGATCATGCCTTACATGGTTCTTGCGGACGAAAACGGCAGCATTATTCTGACAAGTTCCGGCAAGCACAGCTACGAAGAACTTGAAAAAATGATTAACGGAGGGAAATAAACTTTTTACTTGTTTTATGTTCGATTTTGTGCGATTTATACGGGTGATTTTTGGTTGTTTTAACAATTTCGATAGGAGAGTGACATGGTAAAAGTCGGTGAGAACATCAAAGCTATTTCCCCTTACAAACCCGGAAAACCGATTTCAGAAGTCGAAAGGGAACTGGGGCTTACTTCTGCAATCAAGCTTGCGAGCAACGAAAACCCGACGGGGATCAGCCCGAAAGTCCGAGAAGCCCTGATCAATGCGCTTTCAGAGCTTAATTACTATCCGGACGGCAATGCATATTACCTCAAAAACGCGATTGTCGGCTATCACAAAAGCAGGGGTGAAGAGATAAAATTCGAAGAGGTTTTCGTCGGCAACGGTTCGAACGAAGTCATTGACATCGCAATCAGAACCTTGATCAAAGGCGATGAGGAAGTCGTTCTTTCCGAGCAGGGTTTCGTTGCTTACGAACTCATTCTCAAGGCGGCGGACATCAAGATGAAACTCGTTCCGCAGACGAAGGAACACGTCGTCGATATCGACGGACTCATCGCAGCCGTCACGCCGAAGACGAAAATGATCTGCCTCATCAACCCGAACAACCCGACCGGAACTTACTATCCGAAGGCTCAGTTTGAAAAACTTCTCAAGGCAGTGCCGCAGGAAGTCATCCTCGTCGTTGACGAAGCTTACTTCGACTTCGCCGACGCTCCGGACTATCCGAACGGTTTCGACTACAGAAACATGCACCCGAACATGATAATCTGCAGAACGCTTTCAAAGGCTTTCGGACTCAGCGGAATCAGGCTCGGTTATGCCGTTTCAACTCCCGAAATCGTTGACTACATGAACCGCGTCAGAGAGCCTTTCAACACGAATTCGCTCGCTCAGATCGCGGGAATCGCCGCTCTCAATGATATGGACTACCTTAAAAACGCGATAAAAGTCAACAAAGAGGGAAGGGAATACCTCTACAAAGAATTTGACAGGCTCGGGGTCGAATATCTGCCGACTCAGGGCAACTTCATGCTTTTCAAAATCGGCGAAGCGGCAAATTCAGGGCGCGACTGCTACGACTACCTTCTTCACAAAGGCGTCATCGTAAGACCTGTAGCAAACTACGGCTTTCCGAACTGGCTCAGACTCTCGATCGGTCTCAAAGAGCAGAACGAGACTTTCATAAAATATTTCGAAGAATTCCTTAAAACAGTCCGTTAATTCCGGCTGAAAAGTCAGTTCTCTAAAACAGTCAGATTATTTTTTCTGCGCCTCTTCGGATGCCGAAAGCGTTTTGATGAATTCCATGCATACAAGCAGGATCAGCGCGCTGTAGTAGATCCAGAGGATGCTTGTTATGATCCAGGCTGCCGAACCGTAGAGAAACGAGAAGTTCGATATTTCGTTGATGTAAAAATTGTATAATAATTTAGCTGCGTTCCACAAAATACTGCAAAGAAGCGCCCCGAAAAGGACGGCATTTTTCCGCAGTTTTATTCCGTAGACGAAATATGAGATCAGAATGCGGAAAAGGAGGATTATTATGAGTGTAGAAAGAGCAAAACTGTAGGCCTGACCTGTTGAAATCACGTCGATTATTCTTTGCAAAACAGGGATTCTCTGCGCGATGTTCCCTGCAAACGAAAGAAAAATTCCCGAAAAGTACTGGACGAAAAAGAGGATTATCGTGATCGTCAGCAGAAAAACGACTCCCATCAGCCTTGAAAGGATGAAATTTATCGATTTGCCGCCGAAAATCCTGAAAAAAGAGTAGTGAAGGGTCGAAAAAAGGAGCGTCGCCGAAACAAGGAGCGAAATGACGCCGACCGTTGTCAGACCCGCCTTGTAGTTTGCGATGTCGACAACGCCGGAAACATATTTTTCACTTAAGAACGGGATCGCGATATGGAGCGAATTCATTATGTATGACGTAAGTTCTTCCGAAGTAAAATTCTGAATATCCTTAATGTAATCAACGGCATATCCGACTGATGCGCCGAGCAGGATGAGGAACGGGATGAAACTTAGAAGAAAGTAGAAACTGATTGCGGCAGTGAAGGTAAAACAGTCGTCGGTATAAAAATTGTGACCGGTTTTCCAGACTATTTTCAGAAACCGGCTTTTTTCAATTATGTCAAAAAATTTCTTTTTCAGGTTGTCCAAGTTGCTCTCTCCCAGATGCGGCAGTTACTCCGGTATTCCGTCGACTAAAATCTCGACAGAAAGATTTGTCGTAGAATCCGGTGACTTGAAAGAGGCGGTTTTATGGTAGATGTCGACATAAAAATAAAGATTTTTCTCTGTATTTTTAGAATAGAAGTGAGCTTCGTTTGATGAAGCATAGTGATCGTACTTTTGATACTCCACGAATTTAAAAATTTCATTGTCAGTCGAGAAATAGTATTGCGGACAGTCGACAAGACAATTGCTAGTGTCATCCGGTGTGTCGTAGCTACGGTAAATATTACAGCCTGTAAGCTGGGAAAGATTTATTGCATTCGGTATAAAATCAGGATGTTCGCCGGATTTTTTGAAAACTATTGTCGTTTTCTGCAGCTTGGACAAAAGCTCAGTTGCGTTAAAAATACAATAGCCGTGTATTGATTCTCTGACACAGTCATCAAAAACAGAGCCGTTGTCTCTAATTAATGAAGTCGAGCCGTAGGAAATTCGAACATTACAATCTCCACCTCCGTAAGTTTCGGAATTGCTGTCAGAGTCGGAATCGTCAGTTGCTTCCGTATCAGCAAGGTAATCGTCATCATCTACTTTATTTTTGTGTGAGTCACCGCATCCGAAAAATAGAAACGTAGCCGAAATAACGCAGACAGCAAGGAATTTTCTCATTTCTCACCTCAAAAAACCGTTAAAAATCAAACAATTGATTATTTTATTCGTTTTCGGATTAAAAACAAGTCGCTGCTTTCTGCACAAAAAAGCAGGCTTAATAATTTTTATAGCTTGCAAAAGGTTTCCCGAAAATTATAATCGCGCGGATTTTGATTTTGCGGGGCTAAAATGAGCGCGAACGGTTCAAGAATGAAAAAACTTTTGGGAGAAACGGCGGTTTACGGGCTTTCAAGCATCGTCGGGCGGTTTCTCAACTGGATGCTGGTGCCGGTCTACACACGTGTTCTGGTGCGGACGAGCGACTACGGAATAGTTACTAATCTTTACGGCTGGACGGCACTGATGCTCGTCATTCTGACTTACGGAATGGAGACGGGTTTTTTCCGTTTCATCAACAGGGAGCCTGATCCGAAGCAGGTCTACGGTACGATCCTCACTTCGCTTGCATCGACTTCAACGCTGTTCGTTCTTGCTGTTGCCCTTTTTCTGAAGCCGGTTTCAGCCGCAATGGGTTATGCGCAGTACAGCGAATTCGTGATGATGCTTGCCGTGATAGTCGCGATGGATGCTTTCTGCGCCGTTCCTTTCGCAAACCTGAGGCACAAACAGAAGGCGTTCCGTTTTGCCGGCATAAAACTGGCTTCGATTGCGATAAATATCGGGCTTAACCTATTTTTCCTCATTGCCGCTCCGTGGCTTTCGAAAAACGGTTTTACTGCAGTCGATCTGATCTGGTCGCCGGGTTTGGAGATCCGCTATGTCTTCGTTTCAAACCTGGTTTCATCGGCGTTCATCCTGCTCGCGCTTTCGCCGGATTTCCTTTTCAGATGGTCTTTCGATGCAAAACTCATGAAGAGGATTTTCACGTATTCGTTCCCGATTCTTCTTTTCGGAGTTGCCGGAATTTTCAACCAGACTGCCGACAAAATCCTTTTTCCGTATCTTTTTTCCGATCCTGCCGAGGCAAATTCGCAGCTCGGGATTTACGGCGCGTGCTTTAAAATCAGCGTGATAATGGTAATGTCGCTTCAGGCGTTCAGATACGCCTACGAACCTTTCGTTTTCCGCTACAAAAAAGGGGATGACACTTCGATTTACGTTGACGTAATGCACTTTTTCCTCCTTTTTTCGCTGCTGGTCTTTCTGGGTATCACCTTCTATCTCGATATTTTCAAACATCTGATCGGAAGCGCATACTTCTCAGGGCTTGCAGTTGTTCCGATAGTCATGCTGGGTGAACTTTTCTTCGGAGTATATTCCAACCTTTCCATCTGGTACAAACTTACCGACAGAACGAAATGGGGAAGCTATTTTTCACTTGCCGCATGCATCATAACGGTCCTTATCATAGTGATTTTCGTGCCGAAATTCGGCTTCATGGCATGTGCATGGGCTTCGTTTACATCGAATTTCGTCGTCATGGCAGCTTCATATTTCATCGGACAGAAATATTTCCCGATTTCATACCGTGTAAAAAGCGGCGTTTTTTATTTTGTTTTTGCCATGATTCTCTGGGCTGTAGCAGCATTCGTTCCGATCGAGGGAAAAATCCTTTCTCTTGCTTTCAAAACCGTGCTTATAATGGCTTTTGCAGTCGTTGTTGTAATCAAGGAACCGATTCTCCGCTCGTCTCTGCGCTCTTTTGTTGCAAAAATCAGACATTAAATAATTGATTTCTGATATTTTCGCAGAGACGTTTTAGGAAACGTCTCTGCGTTAACATTGTGATTTTATTGGATTTTTATTCGTCTTTATTGTCTTTGTTTGCTTCGTATTCGTCGATGATCTTCTTCTGGATGTCAGCCGGAACCTGCTCGTAATGGTCATATTTGATGGTGTAGGTTCCGCGGCCGTTTGTCATCGAACGGAGCTGAGTCGAATATCCGTGAACTTCTTTGAGAGGAACGAGCGCTTTGATGACGGTGAGTCTGCCTTCGCTTTCCATGCCCTGCGGTTTGCCGCGGCGGCTGGAGATATCGCCCATTACGGAACCTGCGAACTCTTCCGGAACGGTGATCTTGATCTCGTAGATGGGTTCAAGGATTATCGGGTTGGCTCTCTTGACGGCATCTTTGAAAGCCATCTGAGCAGCTTTTTTGAACGCGACTTCCTTACTGTCGACCGGATGTTCCTTACCGTCGTTGAGTGTTACTTTGCAGTTGATGAATTTGCAGCCCGAAAGAACGCCTTCAGCGAGAACTTCACGGATACCTTTTTCAACTGCCGGAATGAATCTGCCTGAGATTACGCCGCCGACGATAGCATCAACGAATTCGAATTCGCTTTCGCTGTTCGGCTCGAGAACGATGTTGACTTCTGCGAACTCGCCCGATCCGCCCGACTGTTTTTTGTGGCGGTAACGTGCTTCCGCTTTTCCTTTGATCGTTTCTCTGTAGGGGATTCTCGGTTCAAGTATTTTGACGTCAAGTCCGAACTGGTTCTTGATCTTCTTTGCCAGAACTTCAAGGTGGAGTTCGCCGAGACCGTCAACAAAAAGCTGTTTGAGTTCGGGATCGTTGACCATTTTGAAGGATGCGTCTTCGATCTGCATCTTTTTGATTGCAGCAGCGACCTTGTCGGTATCTTCTTTCGAAGCACCTGCGAATGCGCCGCGGACGATTGCTTCAGGCCATTCAATGAGCGGGAACGGATAAACTTCGGCAGCTTTGTTGTCGGAGAACTGGTCGCCGGTCTTGCTGTTTTTGAGTTTAACGGTTACGGCGATCTGACCTGCAACGACGTTTTTCAGCGGGAATCTGTCTTTGCCTCTCGTGTAGAAGAGCTGACCGAATTTTTCAGCCGATGCGGAAGACATGTTGTAAACGTCTGCGCCTTCAGCAAGACTACCCTGGAGAAGTTTGAACGCATAAACTTCGCCGAACTGCGGGATCGAGTTTACTTTGAAGATGATGCCTTTCGTTACGGAATCGTCGTTCGTATCGATCTCGCCTTCGCCGAACTGCATGATCTTGCCTTCCGGGGAGGGGAAGAAGTCAACGACAGAGTCAAGAACGATATCAACGCCGATGCCTTTGTTCGGGGCACCGAAGAATACCGGATAAACTGTTCCATTCGAGAAAGCTTTGTGGAGACCGGTGTTGATCTCTTCTTCCGAAAGCGAACCTTCGTCGAAGTATTTGGTCATAAGCTCTTCATCGCTCTCTGCGACTGCTTCCATGAGCTTTTCCTTGAGTTCCTGGACTTTGTCAGCAAACTGAGCAGGAATCTCGCTTTCCGAAGCTCTTTTGCCGTTTGCATATTTTACGAGTTTGCCTTTGAAAATGTCAATGATCGAATCAGCGTTCTGACCAGTTGCAGCCGGATAGGTGATCGGAGCAAGCGAAATTTCGAGCTCTTTTGCGATGCTGTCGAAAGCCGATTCAAGGTTTATGTTGTCGCGGTCTACTTCGTTGATGAAGAAAGCTATCGATTTTCCGAGTCTTTTCGCGAGCTTGAAAGCCTTTTCTGTTCCGGCGTCGATGCCGGTCGAACCTTCAACTGTGAGAAGAGCCGCTTCACAGAAAGGCATTGAAGCTGCAAGCTCGCCGCCGAAATCGAAGTATCCGGGAGTATCAATGAAAGTAATCAGATTCTGCTTGTACTCAACAGAATTGATTGATGCGGAAATTGAAATTCCTCTGTTTTTTTCCTCTTCGGTGAAGTCAGAAACGGTGTTTCCGTCAGTAACGGAACCCTGTCTGTTGATTGCGCCTGCGTTGAAAAGCAGCGATTCGACAAGAGTTGTTTTTCCCGATGTGCCGTGTCCTGCGACACAAACGTTGCGTAAAGAGCTTTTGTTGAAATCAGCCATTTGTTCCTCCTATTTATTGGCTCAAAAATAACTTCAATAAGCGGTTTGCGGGTTTGCGAACCCGAAAAGCGGAATAGCATACTACTTTTTGAATTTTTTGCAATTTTTTTGAGTTACAGGGTTAGGTTCGCCTTTTTGTGAAAAAGTTTTTCCGGAACTGTCGTACCGGTAAACGCAAAGCGAAGCCGTGAGCGGCAGACTTTGATTATTTGCAGTCTGTGGAATAAGTTATTTCTGTAGCCGTGCCGTTAAGGCCGTTCGGAGACGAATCGTCTGCATTGCCGCTGAAATTCCAGAAAGCGATCGTATCATTGTCTGCACTGAGCAGACCCGGAGTAAAATCAGCCGTATATTTCGCGGTATTCGAAATCTTTATTGCATCGATAAGACCTTTGAAATAAAGATCAGTGCCGCTAATAAGGGGTTGGTCATAATAATAACCGATTTTAAGTGCGCTGGAGACTGTTCTCGGAGTGCGCTCACTGCTGCTGGTCTTTTCGCCTGCCAGTTTTCCGTTTATATAAAGACGAAGCAGGGATGTTCCGTTATCTACATGATAAGAAAGTGCAATATGATTCCAGTCTTCTTTGATCGGTGAATCAGCATCTGTATTCTGGTATTTGATTTCAGCACTAAGATCTGCGGAGCTGCTGTAATAAAAACCGCCGTACATATTGTAATAAGTATTTGAATCAGACGTTGTCTTGTAGAAACCGGTCAGAAAATATCCGTCACCCTTCCTTAGAATCGGAGTTTTTTTGTAAGTTGATGTCGGGAGATTACTCATATCCTGCTTTACCCAGGCTTCAATCGTCCAAGCCTGTCCGAGATTCAGCAGATCGTTGTCTGCAATTTCGATTTTGGATTTCTCTCCGTTAAAAACTGCGGAACAGAGAGGTTTGCACTCGTCACCTTCCGATCCGTCAGGACGGGCGTTTGAAACACATTTGTACTGGCACGGCTCAGGTTCTCCGTCTCCGTAATGTGTCGTATATGCAGGTCCCGGCATCCATGCTCCTGCTTCAACATCGTAATATACGTCGTAGCTCGAATCACCGTTCCATTCGGAATGTGCAGGCTTAGTATCGCATTTCTTTGTTTTGTAGCAGTTCTGCGCTGAAGAATCCCACGTTCCGCCTGCGCTGGCACATTTTTCTTCGTCGGACAGCAGTGTCTGATCATCGTTATTCGTCTGGTTTTCAGAATCTGAATCATCGTCATTCGTCTGGTTTTCAGAATCTGAATCGTCATCAAGATCCGTGTCTGCTGCATCTTCATCGGGAATCGTATCGGTATGATCATCGGACGGATCTGTCTGGTTCGTCGAGCCGTTGACAAGCGTTGTTACGAAATCCTTGCCTGCCTGCTGCATTCTTGCGAAATCGCTGCCGAGAGATGTCGTGCAGTCAAGAACGAGCATTATCAGCGCGCTGTTCTTATCTTCTGTAACGGTGCTCGAACTTTCAGGATTGAACTCCGATTCTTTGTCCCAGCCGCCGGTGCTGGTCTCTTTCCACAACATTATTCTGCTGATGTCGGCATCCGATACCGGAGTGCTGCCGTCATCGTATTTAAGGTCTTCAAACACAAAATGGTAGTATGCTCCGTCCGGAGAACCGGTCGATACCGTAGTCCGGCTTGTTAAACCGTGGCATGTGATCTCCTCAAGAATTCTTCCGTCAGAGCGGCGGAAAGTGGCTTCAATGTAGAGTTTTGAATCTGTAGCCGTATCTGAATTGTCGAATGTGAAGCGCAGATGCTGGCCGTCATCGTAACCGCCGGGCACTTTAATATCCAGATTTACCGTTTTGGAAACTGAATAGAGTGCTTCGGCAATTGCCTTGAAATGTTCCATAGCTTCTTCCATATCGGAAACCTGAAAGACATTATCGTCGCTGCTTGCCAGCTTTTTCAGTGTTTCGCCGAATGCGGTTTCATCGGTGACATCCTTGCCTTTAAGGCCGATGGTGTAGGCTGCTACGTTCAGTTCATGTATTTTATCGTTAACGATCATTTCATGAAGTGCGTCTCTGTATGCGGCTGTGCTGCCGTAGTTCCCGGGGTTGTAATCGTCGTTGGCAAGCGAAATGTTGTCGAGTCCGTCTGTAAATGTGACCAGAGCTACATTTTTCAGCTTTGCGGGAACAGGATAGCTGCGCATCATTTCAAGCGCGGTGTAGTCGGCAAAGTAGAGAGCGGTGCCGTCGCCGGATGTGAGGTCGTCGATAAAACTTTTGTAAGTATTTTCAGTCGAATTGTCCAGCAGACCGATTTCCTTGGTGTATTGAGCTTCGTTGAATCCGATGATCCCGAAGTAGATTCCTTCCGCTGATGTATCAACGGTGTCTGTAGGTTCGGTGTCTTCGTCATTTACTGTCTCGCCGGATTCAGTGCCGTTGTCAGCTTTTTTCGAACCTCCGCAGCTGACGATGAAGATCAGTGCTGCGAAAATTGCGCAAACCTCAAAAAATCTTTTCATTTTTGCCTCCTCCAAAAAAACGTAGCATTTTAGGTATTGTCGTCAAAAGTGCAAGTTTTTGCTTACATCCAATATTGTGGAATTTGCACGCGGGCCGATCTCTCTCCGGCAATCAGTTTATTTCCAGATTTTTTCAGAAACTATCGCGCCGGTTCCGAGAAGGAGCATGACGAATCCGGCGATGAAATAAGCCGAAAGTTTTTCACCGAGAAAAATGACGGCGAAAACAGTCGCGACTGCCGGTTTCAGCATGAAAATAAGCGACGAACTGACGGGTGAATATTTCTTGATTGTCGCGAGAAATGTGACATAGCCCAGGCCAGTGACAATGAAACCGAGATAAACAAAAGCGGCTAACTTTGCGTAATCTTTAAAGAAAACAGGATTGAGCGCAAAACTTTTATTCGTTGCAAGCATAAAGACCGCAAGCGAGACGATACCGAAGAAAAAGGAGACCAGATTGACCGAAAAAGGCTTGATCTTGGAGACGGTTTTCTTGCTGAGTACGGTGAATCCCGCAAAAATGACGGCTGCAGAAACTGCATAGACCGCGCCGTAGTTCAGTTTGAAGCCCTTTTCCCACATTATCACGAATATCGCCGCTACACCGATGAGAAGCCCGGCTATCTTTCTCGCGCTGATCTTCTCAAAACCCGCAATCGAAGAAATTATCATGACGAAAAGCGGGTTCGAGCAGAAAATCGCAGCCGCTGTCGCCGGAGTGCTTTCTTTCACTGCGAACTGCAAGAGACTCATCGCAAGAAATGCATTCAGAAAACCGAGCAGAAACAGGAAAAACCAGTCGCGTTTCGAAAATTTTCCGATCTCGGCGAAGCGTTTTTTCATGCCGGGATAAAGCAGGAAAAAGACGAAACCCATGGAAAACCGCCAGAAAGTCAGGGCGAACGGGTCGATGTAGGGCATGAGCGGCTTTGAAACGACTTCCAGTGAAGCGAAAATGAGCAGAGTCAGAATGAAGTAAATCATGATTTTTAAAAAGTTAAGGCATTGAAATTATTAAAATTTATGAAAGTTCCGCAAGGGTTTTCATAGCGTCGGAAAGGCCTTTGTACATCTTTTCGTATTCTTCCTTTCCCCAATCTTTCGGGTTTTTGCGGATGAAGGTCGTGAGATCTTCGCGGTTGTCGAATCTTGCGACCGGAATATTCCATTTTTTGGTTGCGAAAACATCTTTTCCGTCCTTTTTGACCGTAACGGTGCGTTCGACTTTGACCGTATCATGCTTGTCGCTCGTTTCGATGAGGTAAGCCATGTCGTCGCAGCCGTATTCGCCGAGCATGACTTCAAGCGGAACGCCGTGGTTGAGGATGGAGCTTTCTCCGTTCGGTTTCGCTCGTTCGTAGTTCTTTCTTCTGCTTTCTTCCGGCGTTACCCAGACGTAAAGTATCGAAGCTCTGTTGAGGATGTGCTCGGAGAACATCTCAAATGCCGAAGCATAACCCTGCGGAGGTGTAAGAGGCATTTTCGCGCCGTTTGCTCCGCCGCGAGCGAGCTCGATGACGATTGTTTTGTTTGTTTTGTCAGCAGCCGCCGTTGCATTTTTTTCTTTAAGAAATTCAGCTACTTCCGCTTCAATGGCCTTTCCAGCTGCAACTCTTATGTCCCACGGGATTTTTCCGAATTCGCGACCGAGATCGAGTTTTTCGCGGATGTTGTCCATCCTGTCGAAAAGCCACTGTGCAGCCGACGGAACATTGATTATATTGGAATTTACAAGGTCTTCGTAATCTTCGTTGAGAAGTTCGATAAGAGTTGACCACTCCATCGGATCCTTGAAAGGACGCGTCGCACCTTTGTAGAAAATATAGTGCCAGCCGAGCTTTGCAAGCTCGTCGTCAATTCTGTGCATGAAGTGAACGTAAGGATAGTCGTCAAGCTGAAGCGTCTCGCCCATGTGCATGTCGTTTTCGCACTGCTCGCGGGTAAGATGTTCCATGAATCTGCGGACTTCAGACTTTCCGGAAGCGGGAAGAGCCAGCAGCAAAACGGTGTCAAGCAATTTTTTCATTGTTCTCTCCTCTGTCAAAAAATTAAAACACGCTTTTATAAACAATAACGGAAAAAGAGTCAAAAAATGTAAATTCAGTCTGATTATAATTTTCATTTTGCAAAAAAAATTCAATGTGTTATAAGGACGCGGTTATTTATGGAGACGCCCATGCTGATTCCTTTTTCAGAAGTCAAGTTTCATTCGCCCGATTTTGACGGAAAATTTGTTCCCTCTTTTCTGAACGACATTGCCCGTGACGGCGAATTTCAAAACGGAATACTCATTTGCGAGACATCGAACAAAACCGGATATGTTCTGATTTCAGACGGCAGAGCGGTTTTGTCGCGCGGAATAGCCTTTTCAAACGAAGGAGAGGTCTTTGCCTCCGTTCCGATAGAATCCTTTTTGGAAGAACAGCATTTGGAACTTACGTTGGCAAGTGTAAAAAATGATAATGTTTTAAAGTACTTGTCTGATTTTTTGGCTTATCCTCATTTTATTTGTTCGCCGTATCGTTTCGTAAATGTTCCTTTTCTGGTTTCATATCTGTCGGGGCAGAAAGAGAGTGCGCTGATAGCTTTCAAGCACGGTCAGGCGATAGATATCGTCGCTTTCGACAAAGGGAATTTTTCTTTTCTCGCTCTTTTTGACAGCAGGAAAAACGTTTACATTTTTGAAGACAATCCGGTTAATTTCGGCGCATATTTGGGTAATTTGGACATTACTAAACCGATTGTTCTCGGGATAAAGATTTCGGAGAATCTTTTTTCTTCTTTCGGTTTCAGCAGCGGGCTTGATTTTATTGAAAAGGATCTCGTCTCTGAGGAGGCCGGAGTTTATTTCAATGCCTTTTCCGCTGTTTTCAAGGTTTTTGCGGAAATTCTGCCGCCGGAGAACGTGGCAGCCCTTGCCGGAAAAATCCTTTCTTACCTAAAAGGCAAGTATCCGCAGGTTTATTCTTTGCTTGAATATTCGCCCGAAAGAGGCACCGTAAACTGGGAATCTCTTCTCGAAACCAGAAAATTCGTTGCGGAAGAATACCGTTTTGCCGCCTATCACGGCTATCTTGACGAAATTCTTCTCCTTTTGCTGAGAAGTGCGAATTCTTTGCTGAAGCCGAGGGAAATGAAGGCGCTTGAACTTGATGTCAGGGTTTTGTTTCAGGGCGCGGAGGATAAGAACAAAGATTTTTCAGGAATGTTTGACAGATTCGATAAATTGTTGAAAATCCTGCAGTAGTGTTTTTTTAGAGGGTGAGTCCGGTGCTGAAGCTTATAGTCGAAAACGACAGGAACGAGTTGAATGTTTTTGAGTTTAACGGAAATCTGATAACTGTCGGCCGGAGTGAAAAAAACGATCTCGTTCTGAACGAAAGAAACGTTTCGCGCTATCATTTCCAGCTTGAAATAATTGACGACAGGATAATTATCAGCGACTGCAGAAGTTTCAACCACACTTTTGTCGACGAGCGCGAACTTTTCGGCGAAAAGCTCGAAATTTTTGTGGGAAATGTCATAACTGTCGGAGATTACAACATATATCTTGAAGAGGACGATGAGTCTCTGCTCAAAACTGTTCAGATGGCAGTCGAAACCGAGGGGCATAAGATAGCTTCCGAAAATCTTCTTCTCGCAAAGAACGGCTATTTGGGCGGAAAGGTTTTTCCGATCACCGGACGTGAAACCGTAATCGGAAGCCATGCGAGTGCCGATGTCTACATTTCGTCAAACGATATTCCTCCGATCCATTCGAAAATCGTGTTCGACGGCAACATTTATCTTCTCGTAAAAGGCGACTACAATGCCGATTATCCGCTTGTCGTCAACGATACCAGAGTCGATTCGGTCGATATGAGGAACGGTGACGAAATCAGAATCGGCGACTATATTTTCGAGTTTGTCGAAAAGGGGGAGGAGTACGATCCGCTCCCCTATCAGCATGTCGCTGAAGAGACGAGAAAAGAAAAGCTGAGAAAAGACATAAAAGGCAAAAAAATAAAAAGTATCAACGATGAAGAACGAGATGAAAAAACCGAAATCACCCGCATCGAAAAGGGTTCGGGCGGCGGAAAAACAGTTTTGATTCTTGCCGCGCTTGCCGTTTTGGCTGCGGTTTTCGTAATTTTCTTTTTTGTTCTCTGATTTTTAGTTTCCGAAATGCGTTTGCCGATAATCTTTTTTATTCTTTTTTTCTTTATCGCATGCACACAGAGCAATGCCGGCATTCTCAACAGAATGGGTTATGAAGCCGACGGAATCGGTTTTCTGGAAGCTGTTGAAAACGACGACTCTGCGGCGGTCGGAATTTTTTTGAAAATGCCCCATCTTATTAATTTTGCTGATAAATCAGGGAGAACTGCCGTGATGCTGGCTTCCCGGAAAAAGGATTCAAAAATGCTTGAAAAGCTGATAAATTCTGGTGCAAACCTTAAAATCATGGATAATGCCGAAAAAACTCCGCTGCATTACGCCGTCGCCGCAAACTCTTTGGAAAATGCGAAGATTCTCATTGAAAATGGTGCCGACGTGAACTGGCGTGATAACTACGGACGTGATGCGCTAAACACTTTCCTTAATTTCGCAAAAGAAGAAAATGTTGAATTGTTTCAAATGCTTGTCGCCGAATCAGACGATCTGGAAAGGCGCGATAACGACAAAAAAACGCTTTTGATAGTTGCCGCCGAAAAGGGTTTCGGCAGGTGTGTCAGAATTCTTATGTCGCGCAGCGTTTCGCCGCTTGCCAAGGATTTTAAGGGAAAAATCGCTCTTGAGTATGCGGCCGAATCGCTTGAAGCCGGCAGAATCGATGCCGGAACATTCAATGAACTTGAAATTTATACTCAGAAAATAAAAGAAAAACTGTGACGGAGGTTGACAATGGTAAAACTGATTGCCGCGTTTTCGCCTAAGGGCGGAGCAGGAACTTCGCTCATAATCGCGAATCTTTCGATTTATCTTGCGCAGAAGGGGAAAAAGGTTCTTCTGATTGATGCCGCGCCTAACGGGGGAACGCTCCACTCCTATCTCAATCTTCCGACAATCGCCGTTTCCGATGAAGTCGCGGAACATTTTTCGGTTCTGCCGCTTATTTCTACTGATTATCAAAATCTTAGTTTTTTCAGTAACTTACTGCATCAGGGCACGAAAGTCAGCGAACTTTTGGTGCGCTGGCAGATGGAAATCCGGCAGGGACAGTTCGACTTCGTTTTCATCGATATGGGTTCCGTGATAAATTCAGATCTGATGGAGGTCATCGGAATCGCCGACTATTCGCTGATGTTCATTTCGCCCGATTTCGTTTCGTTTGAAAAGAGCAACTATTTTTTCAGGGAGCTTGTCAACTACCGTCTGAGAAACGTCGAACTAAAGTACGACATTCTTCTTGAGACGCAGAACATAAGGCGTGCCAAGAAGGATTATCTTTTCACATTCAGAAACCTGCTCGTTCTCCTTTCCCAGGCGATTCCAAAAAATTCAAACCAGATCGCCAATATTGAAGATCTCAAGATCGGAATAGTCTACAACGGAATGAAAAACTCGGCCGACAAGGAGCTGGCATCGCTTTACCAGTTCATAATCAGCAGCAGTTTCGGAGTCGAGAGCGACTGTATTGCCGAAATAGCATATTCAGACCTTGTTCCGACTTCTATTGCCGCGATGAAACCTGTCGTTACTCTTGAAAAAAATGCCGAATTTATTGATGTTCTTGATAATCTGGCAAGTACTCTTTCGGGTTATCTGTTCCAGAAGAGCCCGCTTAAAAAGAAGTTGAAAATCACGCCGTTCAACTATTATGAATGGTTCGGTCTTGACCGCGGATGTACCTCTTTAGACATCAAAACGCAGTATGAAAAACTGAAAAAGCTTTATGTCGTCGAAAATCCGATCCTGCGCGACATTTACAGTGACAGCGACCTTTTCATCATCAATGCGCTGCTCGACACTGTTTTCAGTGAGTTGAACGACCCGGAAATCAGGCGTGAATACGACATGGACATCGACAGTCACCTCGTTTCGCTTGAAACATCGTTTCCCGACATTTTCATAATCGGCGAGGTCATTAAAAAGTATAACCGCGGAAAGAAAAGGGAAACTCTTGTGAAAAAGGACGTTTTCGGTCGCAGTGCGGAGAAAAATGTTCCGTCTCAGACAGAGTCCGATTTTGTTGATGTGAATGAAATATTTAACAAATACAAAGAGTTGCCTGTAACCGGCGATTTGCTGCGCAAGATCCGTGAGGAGGCCGGCATTTCTTACGAACTTATAATTTCCCGGACGAAAATATCGAACGGAGTCCTCTACGCGATTGAAAACGATATGTATTCGCAGCTTCCTGCCGATCTTTACGTCAAAAATTTCGTTCAGCAGTATTGCAGGACTCTCAAACTCAGCGCCGAAAACACCGAACTCATAGCCTGGGGTTACCTCAAATCGAAAAATAAGCCTGCAACAGTGGAAAATACCGCTGTTTCTGAGACAAATTAGCGGGAGAGAAGCATGAAATCAGATCTTTTCAAACCGATTTTCGATTATTTCGGTTTCAGATATCCGGGCGCATACATGACGATTCTCTTTTTTTCGTTTTTCATGACGCTGCCGATAATGGTTTTTTCCTCAAAGCGGTTCGATCTGAGCTTCAGGAAAATGGTCGGCATGCCGCTTGTCATCGTGCCGTGCGCTCTTGTTTTTTCAAAGATTTTCCATGTTTTTTTTGACGGAATGATTACGACCTATATAAACGGTTTGGAAGAGAACGGAATTTCATATCTTTTTAAAGTAATGCTCAACCCTTTCAAGCCCGGACATGTTTTTTACGGCGGACTTTTCGGCGGATTTCTGGCCGGCGCGCTTTTCACTCTGGCGGCATATCCGCACGATGAAAAATCTTTTCTAAAAACAGCAGACGCCGCTTCGATTTGTGTCGCAAACGGACTCTGGCTGACAAGAATCGGCTGTTTTCTTGAAGGATGCTGTTTCGGAATCCCGTCGAGAATTTTCGGAATCAGTTTCCCCCGAGGCTCGAAGACGATGTTTATGCTTTACACGCTTGATCCCGAGCATACTAGTCTTGTCAGTGACACTCAGCCGATAATTCCTACACAGCTTATTCATTCATTCAGCAATTTCGTAATATTTGTCGTCCTTTTAAAACTTGCTTTGTCGAAAAAACCTAAAAATCCCGGATATATTTCGGCGGTTTTCCTGATTTCCTATTCGGTAACGCGCTTTTTGATAGAATTCCTGCGCTTTGATTCTCGCGGCAGTTTTTTGATGTTTTCAACAAGTCAGTGGATTTCGGTTTTTCTTTTTATCGGCGGTTGGAAGCTTTTTCAGAAAACGGAACCTGAAAAATAGCTGTTTAAAAACGCTGTCTTACGCAGATGACTTTAAAAGAGTTTTCTTTTGAAAGTTCCATTGTTGATCCGTATGCCATACGTATTGCCCATACTTTTTCCCCATTGTTGGTATAGGAAGTCGAACTCCAGAAAGTTTCAGTATCCATTCCTTCAAAATCGGATGCCGGATGGAATTTATAATAATTGATCATAGTTTTAAGTTCGTTTATATTAGGAAGTCTCCAATCGTAAAATCCTGCGTATCCGCCGATTTTTCTGCAGTATTTAAGAGCGCTTTCCCAATCCTGATTGCCGCCGAACGATTTCGTCCAGACAAGGTTGTTGACGGAATCGGTAACTATTTCCTCTCCTTCTGTTCCGGATACTTTAAACGAAGGAGTTTTTAATGTTCCTTCTCCCCTTACACAACGGACGTAAAGGTAGGAAAGAGAACCGGTTGTTTTGTTTCCATCGATTTTACCCTGCAAAAAATCTAAAGCCCAGTTCTTGTCGGTATCATAAAGGTAAACATCTGAAGTCCAGAAAGGCCTTCCCGGAGTGTTCGGGAATATTTCACTGTCAATTGACGGATTCGTTTTGCCGTAATCCACAATGGTTCCCAATTCAGCCGGAGTCGGAAGACGCCAGTCGCTGTAGCCTGCATAGTTGAGATTGTTGCAGTAGCTGACTGCTTCTGAAGGTGCACAGAGCGTTCCTGAAGAGCCGGAGCAGCCGGAGTATGTCTCCGGAAGGTTACGCTGCCAGACCAAACCCGTGATATTGTCCGTTACCAAATCTTCCGTCGTGGTGAAACTTCTTTTTACGCAGTAACCTTTCTCTGCATACTGGGTATCCTGTCCGAAAAATGGTTCTGACGGTGCAGGACATTCTATTTCGTCATATTTGTCGAAACATTTGCTCTGACCCGTACAGAGAACTTCTGCGGAGTTGGTTTCCTGAATTTCTTGATTTGCAACATCGTCGTCAGATCCTGAATCGGCATCATCATTCGTGTCCGAATCGGTATCATTGTCGGAAACTGAATCCGCATCGTTATTAGCGGAATCGGAATCGTCAGGGCGTTCTTCTTCCGAGTCTGCATCGCCGGAAGGTTCGCCTGAATCGGCATCATCCTCTGAAACGGTGTCGGATTCATCGCTATCCGTATCGGTGTCGTTGCCGGAATCGGTGTCTGTCTCCGTGTCGTCACCGGTGTCTGCCTCCGTGTTGTCATCGGCAGTATCCGCATCGTCGTTTTCGTTTACGGAATCGGTGTCGCTGACCGCTTCATCATCATTTTCCGGGTAATCGGTTTTGTTTCCGTCGCTGCATCCGGTAAAAAAGATAGCCGCGCAAAGAATCAAAAAGGAAATTGTTGCTTTAAGTTTCATGTTTTCTCTCCGTTATTCAACGCAAATTACAATATTATCGCTGGTGTTTGTTTTTGTAGCAGTCGAGAGGTCGCCTCTTAGGAAATCGAAGGCATAAGCCTTTGTAGCATCGCTGTTTAAAGTCGTTGAAGTCCAGGCTTTTCCTGTAAATTCAGGAATCAGAGATTTGCCGGTTGTCGGATCGATGAGGTAAATAAGTTCGTTGGCGGTCGGCAGTCTCATCTTGTTGACACCGTTGATATCGACTCCCTTGCATGCAGCAAGTGCCTGCTGCCATGAAACGGTGTGTGTCAGATCTTCAAAATACCAGAACGAGAAAGCCGTTTCGCCGAAAATTATTACAAGTACATTCGGGTAATCCAAGACATTGGGTTTATTGTTTCCGCAGGTTAAGCATGAAGTGTTTTTATTGTCTGAAATGACGCATTTTACCTGAGCCGTGCCGGAGTATCCCTGAGTAAGAGTTCCGTCGGAAGTTGCGAAAATACCTCCCTCTGCTGTCCAGTAATTGCCGTTCGTATTTGTAAATCCTGAATAAATATGGCTGGCTGTAGTAAAATCGGCGATTTGCGGCAGTTCAAACGCGCTCGGCAGTCTCCAGCCTGTTTGTCCGCCTAAGTTGAGATTTTTACAGTAATTTTGTGCTTCTTCAAAGTTGCATGAAGATTCATTTTCGCAGTTTTCGTAGGAAGCCGGTGTTGCTTTCTGCCAAACGGAATTGGAGAATGTTTCAGTGATAACGTCGTTTCCGACATCATAATTTTGTGTCTCATAGGAAAAGTTATTACCCTGACCGTAGAAATCGCCGCTCTCGTCTTGACAAGGTATGATCGAATTATTGTTATAGCAAAGCGTCTGTTTCGTATCAAGGAACGGACTGGTAAATGAAGTATTATTGCTGCAATCCGTAAAAATCGGCATGCATTCGTCGTTGCATGATCTGATCGGGCTGTATCCTGTAAACTGGGAGATCATAAAACAGTATAAAGTGAAATCAATGGATCCGTTCTGTTCGCATACTTCATCTTTTCCTACAACTCCGTCGCCGCAGTAAGAAATGCCGTCGCACGTTTCGTTGCAATGACCGTGATATCCGTTGTCTTTACCGCCTTCATCGCAGATTTCAGGTGAATAACCTTCTGCAAACTCAGCAACTTCGCAACAGTTTTGGATCGTATTCCCATCGCAGCGTGGAATGGAACCGCATTCTGTTTCGCTTGCTTTCTGTATTTTTCCGTCGCCGCAGTGTTCGCCAAGACCCGAGCAGTCGGTTTTGCATTTTCCGTATTTACCGTTGTCTTCGCCGTTGTCACATGCTTCTGCACCTTCAATAATTCCGTTACCGCATAGAGGAGTCTGGCCGTTGCATATTTCGTTGCAGAAGCCTGGAGTATTGTTGTCTGCTCCGTCATCGCATGATTCTTCCGGCTGCTGTATTCCGTCACCGCAGTAACCACCTTTGCCTCTTCCCAAACAGTCGGAATCGCAACTGCCCGGAGCAGACATCTGATATGTTCCGTTGACGTCTTCTCCTTCGTCACATACTTCTCCGTGGCTGAAATCAATGTTGCCGTCCCCGCATTTCCATGTTATCGTTTCTTTGCATTTTTCATCGCATTTGCCGAATTGACCGTTTTCTGCACCGTCGTCGCAGTTTTCGAAAGCTCCCGGAACTACCTGACAGTTCGTGTAATTGTCACAGTTTTCGCGCTGGATGATTCCGTCGCCGCATCTTTCCGTTCTGTAAGCTGAGCATTCGTCGTTGCAGTGGCCGTATGTTCCGTTGTATAAGACGTTGTCGTCGCACTCTTCGTCAGCATATAAAGTAACGATGCAGTTGTCATAGCCTGTGCAGTCGGTGCGCTGGATGATTCCGTCATTGCAGTAGCCGGTATAGCCGTTACATGTTTCATTGCAATAGTTTCCGTATCTGCCGTTGTCAAAACCGTCATCGCATGATTCTCCAGGCTGCTGTATTCCGTCGCCGCAGTGAGAGGTGCCGCTGCAAGTAGAGTTGCAGTGGTCGTATTGGCCGTTATACTGGCCTTCGTCGCATGTTTCGTTTGCTCCTTCAGCTACGACGCAGTTTTCACCGTAACCGGTGCAGTCTTCGCGCTGGATTGTTCCGTCGTTGCATGTTCCGCCTTCGGCAAAACCGTCACAGTTCGTGTTGCAGTAGCCGGGAGCTTCTGCGGAATACTTGCCGTTGTTTGTGCCGCTGTCGCACATTTCATTTGCACCTTCGACCACTACGCAGTTGTCATAACCGGTGCAGTCGGCGCGCTGAAGGATTCCGTCACCGCAGTAAGCGCCTTCATTGTGGCCAGAGCAGGTATTGTTGCATTTTTCATAGCCGCCGTTGTCACTTCCGTCGTCACATGCTTCGTTTGCACCTTCAGTGACGACGCAGTTTTCACCGTAACCGTCGCAGTTTTCACGCTGAAGAATTCCGTCACCGCATGTAAGTTGTGCCGAGCAGTCGCTGTTGCAGTGATTGTATTCGCTGTTGTATGAACCTTCGTCGCAAGCTTCGTTTGTACCTGCAACTTCAACGCAGTTTTCGTCGTAACCGGTGCAGTCTTCGCGCTGAATGATTCCGTCACCGCATTTCGGCGAATTGCCGGAGCATGTCGAATCGCAGAAACCGTACTTGCCGTTGTTGCCACCGTCGTCGCACTCTTCGCCGTCCTGTTTGGTTCCGTCACCGCAGTAGCCGGCTTCTCCGCGGCCGTTGCAGCCGTAGTTGCAGAATCCTGGAGCGTTTTGTGAATACTGACCGTTGTTTCCGCCGTCGTCGCATGTTTCGTTCGCCCCCTCGACTACAACGCAGTTCGCGTAACCCGTGCAGTCGGCACGCTGGATTATTCCGTCGTTGCAGTGAGGAGCGGAGCCGCTGCAGCTGGAATTGCAGTATCCGCCGTATTTACCGTTGTTTGCGCCGTCGTCGCATGTTTCGTTCGCTCCTTCGACGACAACGCAGTTAGCATAACCCGTGCAGTCTTCGCGCTGGATTATTCCGTCGTTGCAGTATGATTTTATTCCGTCTTCCAAAGTACAGTCGGAAGTGCAGATTTTGCAGTTCGTTTGACCGTAAGGACAGTAGGGCTGGGTGTTTCCGCCGTTGTCGCATTCTTCTTCCGGCTGCTTCGTTTCGTCGCCGCAGTAACCGCCTTCGCCTTTGCCACGGCAGTCGCCGTTGCAGAAACCGGGAGCATCGTGTTTGTAATGTCCGTTGTTTGCGCCGTCGTCACAATCTTCAATGTTTTCCATGGTGATTCCGTCGCCACATTCGCCGAGTTTCGTCTTGCAGTTGTCCGAACAGTAAGCGCCGATACCTTGTTTGTTTCCGACATTCGGTTCGGCCTTGTCGCAAATTTCGAAATCCTGTTTGGTTCCGTCTCCGCAGGATCCGAACGATTCCTGACAGTTTGCGGAACAGTAGTCGCCGTCTGCCGTGTTTCCGTCGTCACAGACTTCGTTTGCATTTTTAACTACGACACAGTCCGTGAAGCCGGTGCAGTCTTCGCGCTGAAGGATTCCGTCGCCGCAGTAAGCGACGTTTGAACCTGCCGTTTTTTCGCAGCCGGAAGTGCAGACTTCGCAGCTTGTTTCGTTGTAAGGACAGTATTCGTTGCCGTTGTTTGCTCCTTCATCGCAGCTTTCGTTGGCCCCTTCTGCCGTTGTGCAGTCGCCGAATCCTGAGCAGTTCGCACGCTGAAGCTTTCCGTCACCGCAGAAACCGCCTTCGCCTCTGCCTTTGCAGTTGCTGTCGCAGTATGCCGCTTCTGCAGATGTAGCGTATGGAGAATATTTTCCGTTGTTCTGGCGGTCGTCGCATTTTTCGCCGTTTGCTTCGTCAACACCGCCGTTGCCGCAGTATGAAGTGATTCCTGCCGTTTTTTTGCACTCGGTCGTGCAGACTTCGCAGGACGTTTCCCCATAAGCGCATTTCGTGCTGCCGTTCGGGTTCGTACCGGTTTCTCCGTTGTCGCATTCCTCGTTGCCGTTCAGTATTTTATCGCCGCAGCGTCCTTCGATTTTGCATTTATCCGAGCAGTATGGAGTGTTCGGGTCATCCGTCTTGTTCGGATCGCATTCTTCGTTCTGCTGCTTTATTCCGTCACCGCAGTAGCCTGTAATTTTTTTGCAGTCGTCGGAACAGTAGAAAGGTCCGATTCCTTCGCCGGTCGTTGCCTTGTCGCATTCTTCGTTCGGCTGCTTTATTCCGTCACCGCAGAATCTGATTTTTCCCTCTACTTTTTTACAGTCCAAAGTACAGCGTTCGCATGGAACATATGAGCCGTATTCGCAGTCCAGATTTCCGTTCCGTATGGTACCTGTTTGGCCGTTGTCGCACTGCTCAATGCCTTCCTGAATTATTCCGTCGCCGCACTCGCCGAGCAGCGTCTGGCAGTTGTCTACGCAGTATGCGCCCGTTCCTTCGCCGTTGCCGACTCCCGGTTTTGCACTGTCGCATACTTCGAGACCTTCCTGAATTATTCCGTCTCCGCATGCTCCGAACGATGTCTTGCAGTCCGAAGAGCAGTAGTCGCCGTCTTCGTTGTTTCCGTCATCACATGCTTCGTTTGCTCCGGCAAAGACAACGCAGTCCGAGCCGTAACCGTTGCAGTTTGACCTGTGAAGAATTCCGTCTCCGCAGTCCGGAGCGTAGTCGTCGCATTTATTATTGCATTTTCCGTATTTTCCGTTGTCTGCGCCGTCGTCGCATACTTCCATATCCAGCTGGGTGATTCCGTCACCGCAGGCGTGTTCTTTCTTCTTGCAGTCTTCACTGCAGTAAGTTCCGATTCCTTCGTGTTTTCCGACACTCGGATCGGCGTTGTCGCAGACTTCAAACGACTGTTTCGTTCCGTCGCCGCATTCCCCGAGTTTTGTCTGGCAGTCTTCAGAACAGTAGGGGTTGTTTCTGGTGTCGCACTGTTCGTTCCACTGTTCTATACCGTCTCCGCAGTAGCCTGTAATTCCCTGGCAGTCGTTTCTGCAGTAGTCGCCGTCCGTACGGTTTCCGTCATCGCAGAGTTCACCGCTGTCTGCGGTTCCGTCGCCGCATGTCGCAAAAGTGCAGTTCGTACGGCAGGTCTGCCCGAGTATGCCTGGTTCGTTGCTGTTGTCGAGAGCATTGTCGCACTCTTCGCCCTCGTCTTTTATGCCGTTGCCGCATTCGGGAACATACTGATCCTCATCCGGTTCGGAGTCTGCATCGTCTTTCGGTCCGTCTCCGTCGTTCGTTCCGGAATCGGTGCTGTCCGGAATATCCGTGTCGGTACCGGTATCAGTATCATTTTTGCCGGAATCGGTATCGTCCGCCGGTTCCTCCCCGTCCGGTATCGTGTCGGAATCTTCGGTCAGGTCTTCGTCGGATACCGGTTTGCTGCACACTTTATTGATGCAGACAAGGCCGCTTTTACAGTCTTTGTCTTTTCTGCATTTATCACCGATGTCGCCTGATGAAGTGTTGTCTCCTCCATCGCCGCCGGAATACTGGTCATAGAAATCCTTTTTGTCACCGCATGCGGAAAAGACAAAAATGAAAGAGAGACAGAGCAAAATTTTGAAAAACTTCATTGTAAAACTCCTATTCTAAAACCAAATAAATTTTTAAAAAACCAGTGTATTTTACCCGTGAAAAGAAAAAAATCCACTTTTTACTGCCGCTTTTTTGCCGCAGTCGATATAGTGAAATGCTGACAATCGGCATACCGGTCGAAAATGAGGCGGAAACATTTAAAACTTGCCAAAAAAAATCAGATTTTTAAAATGCCGGCATGTTTGGTCGTTTTTTATTTGTTGCAATCTTATTTTTGTTTCCGTTCGGGATTTTCAGCGGAGATATAACTTTTTCCGATTTTTACCACTTTTCTTCGCGTTCATGGAATGCCGTTTCTGGGCTTCCCCACAACAATGTCTCATCTTTTTACCGTGATGAAAAAGGTCTGCTCTGGGTAGGAACGGTCGAAGGGCTAGTCAGAATCGATTCTAAATCGTCCAAAATTTTCAATACAAGCACGACTCGTGCTATTTTGAGCAATAAAATCAACGACTTGTCAGGATGCTACGGCAAAATTTTCGTTGCGACTCCGATGGGGGTTTCAGAAATCAGTGATTCAGGCTTGAAGATTTCTAAGCTCGCCGAAACGCACGCCATTTTTGATATCGAAACACTCACCGACTGTACTCTCTTTGCGACGAACGGCAAAGAAATAATGATGATAAAATCAAATAAAATCAGTAAGTTGAGCGAAATAACGGCATTCCCTGAAAGTCCCGTTTCGGTTCTTTTTTCAGACGGTTTCGCACTTTATGCCGGTTTTGAAAACGGCGAAATCAGAATTTTCGGCGAGGACGGTTTCTCAGGAAACCTCTGCGGCGCAAATTCGTCGCCGGTTACTGCCGGAAGAGCAAAAGATGGAAGAATTTTTGCCGGAAACGCCGACGGAACCGTTTTTGAACTGAAAAACGGAAAGTGCTTGAAAATTGCAAGAACCGAATCGCACAAGGCGGTAACTTCACTCGATTTTCAGGAAAAAACAGTTGCTTTTGTCTCCGACGGGGCACTTTTCTTTGCCGAAGGCGGTGCTCTGAAGCCGTGCGGCAGTTTCTGCGCAGACAACGGTTCCATTTCAAAAGTTATGCTTGACGACGATTTCCTGTGGCTTTCCGGAAGCCGCGGCGTAACTTTGTTTTATCCTGGAAAATTCATAACTTTGGGACGTGAATCGGGGCTTTTTTCCGAAAAGGTCTATGCCGTTCTCGAAGATGATTCCGGCAGAATCTGGGCCGGCACACGCGGCGGCGGACTTTTTGTCTACGAAAACGGAAAATTCAGATACCTGAAGGACAGAAAGGGTGATATCGGGCGTTTGGTAGGAGGATTGTTTCAGAACGACGACGGCAGCATACTAGTCGGAACGACTTCCGGAGTGATTTCGTTTTTGCCGGAAAAGCCCAGTGTTTTCAAGAAGATGAAAGTTTCTCGCAATGGAAGTATGAATGCCGTCAGTGTTATTTTCCGTGACAGAAAATCGCGTCTCTGGGCAGGCGGCAGCGGCGGTGCTATTTATCTTGATACCAAAGACGGCTGGCATCTTCTCCGTAAATTCGGCGACGAATCCGATTTGGTTTCGGCAATCGCTCAGGATAGTCGCGGAAACCTTTGGTTCGCCGCCTCGAAGGGTTTGTGGCAGCTTGACAGAAATGATGAATTTCATGAGATAAATCAAGGTGTTGACGGAAATATGCCTGTGAGTCTCTTTGTCGATGAAAACGATGTCGTTTTCGTCGGTTCGATGCACCGCGGCCTCACTTTGATTTTTCCCGATCTTAAATCCGCACAGCTTGATTCACGGAAAGGGCTCTGCAGCGACACGATTCTGGGAATGACGGCAGATGAAAGCGGAAATCTCTGGTTTTCAAGCACAAACGGCATTTTTTCCCTTTCAAAACAAGAGGTTGTCGAAGCGGCAAAAAGCGAGAACGGTTCGCTTTCATGCACTCCTTTCGATTCTACTGACGGAATCCGCCGGCCTGAATCGACGGGAGGAGTCCAGCCTTCTGTTTTGAAGCGCAGAAACGGCGATCTGTGGTTCCCGACCCTTGAAGGAATCGCGGTTCTCAGACAAAACGGGAGAAAACCTGTTAAATTTGATTCGCTGGTACCTGAAGAAAATCCAACTATTATTGTGAAAAGTGAAGAAAAATCAAATTTTTCCGGAATTTTCGTGATTTTGGCGGTTTTTGCTTCGGTAATTTTGGTTTTTGCGGTGAAAAAAGCTTTCAGACCTCGCCTCCGGACCCTCTCAAGTGTGGGAGACCTCACCCCTGAACCACTCTCCGGTGTGGCGAGGGGAGAAGACCTCACCCCTGAATCCATCTCTGAAGCGGTTAGGGGAGAAAAAAATGAGGTCGCCGAGCCTGTGGAACAGAGTCAAGATAATTCTGAAAATATTGAACCAGAAACTGAATTTCTTGAAATTATTGAAGAAATTGATGATGAACCTCACCCCCGGCCCCTCTCCAGTGTGGCGAGGGGAGACGAGCTTGTTTCCGAACCTGTTTCTGAAGCGGCGAAGGATGAAGACCTTATTTCTGAGCCTGTTTCTGAAACGGCAAGGGGAGATGATGAAGAACTTTTCGATCCTGCGGCCGACGAGGTTGAAGAAAAGCGGAAATATGAAGGCTATCAGCTGGATGAAGAGATCGCAGCAGCTTATGCCGCCGAGGCGAGAGAGTTGATGGAAAAAGAAAAACTCTATAGAAATCCATATCTTACGATGCCGGAGGTTGCAAAGAAACTGAAGCTTTCGACAAATACGCTTTCTCAGGTTCTGAACGGCTACTGCGGTCAGACTTTTTACAATTTCATAAATACATACCGGCTTGAGGAAGTTATTGCGATGATGCATGATCCGAAATGTGACGGCAAAAGCATTCTGAAACTTTCGATCGAAGCCGGCTTCAATACGAAATCGACTTTCAACAACATTTTCAAAAAGCGTACGGGACTCACTCCGGCGGAATTCCGCAGAAACATCGGAAATCAAGAAAAAAAGCAATAAATTACAACAAAAAAATATCTGTTTTTAAGAAAAAAATAAAAAATAAACAATTACTTGATTTTATTTGCGAAACATGGTATTCCTCTACACAGACGGACGTTTTTTGCCAAAGTCCGGTGTTCTTTTCTACACAGGCGGACGAAATTTATTTGTATATTAAGTAAAAAGTTGCGTTGATGTTTGACGGAGGTGGACGTGAGACAGACAAAAGGCTTTTCATTGATCGAATTGATGATTGCTTTGGGAATAGTTACGATTCTGGCGACTATTGCCGTTCCCAGAGTTCAAGTCTGGAATGCCAGAAACCGCGGTTTGCAGTTGATTATGGAGATCGTCTCGGATTTTTCAAAGGCAAAGTTGATAGCCGTATCTACGGTTGTTAAAAACGATGGCGGGTCCGAAGGAAAAATCGAGGTTCCATCCGGTAACGGTTCCAATACCGTCAACCTTGGCACGCGGCCTCAGGTTGCAATGGTTTTCTGGTCAGATGGATATAAGATTCTGCAAAAGGCATCACTGAACAGTAATTGGGAAAACGCTGAAAGTCTTAGAACACAGAAACTGCTTGACTATGTCCATATCGCAACCTTTGCTGACAGCAACATTAACGAGAATATCGTAATGAGCAAGGGTTTTTCAAATGCGAAATCCATCGTTTTTACTTCAACCGGATTTGTCAAAAATCAGGACGGTGGCATGATAGAACCGAAACCGAGCAGTGATTATGAGTGCGGCGATGTAGATACTAAATTGGCGTCGATTTTTTCAGCTGTTGTGAAAGCCAAGATCAGCGGCACGACAGATGCGATTTGTTACAGGGGTATTGTAGATCAGGCCGGGAGATACAACATTTGCATGACTTTTGCACAGGGAGGCGCTGATTGTGATTTCTCAAAAGGATCCGTTGTTGAAATGTAGGAGAAAAATATGAAAAAGATTAAAGCTTTTACTTTGATAGAGGTTATGGTTTCTATTTTTGTTTTTTCTTCTGCCATGATCGGATTTATGGCGTTTCATGTTTATACCAAGTCGGTTCTGTTCGAGCAGGAAATGTTCCAGGTGGCAAATGCGCTCGCTTCAAACATGCTTGAGGAAATAAACGCCATGTCTTACAGCGGTTTCCGCGAACATTTTATAACAAACGCACCTCTAAAAGAATGGAGAGAGGACAAAGAGTTTGTTGATTCAAATGGTGAGTCTTCCGGTACATCTTCCGGTGCATTTGGCAAGGGTTTTGTAGCAAGTCCTTTTAATTCTTTCGGAAAGCCGTCGCCTGATGCCAATGATAACTACCGTTTTTACAGAGCTGTAAAAGTTACGGCGTACGCAGAACGAACACAGAGGTTTGTTCAAAAAGGTACATATCTTTCCACGCTTTATGAAGTTGAAGTGCGTGTAGCGTGGCCGAAAAGTGATTATCCTGCGCACAGTTGCGATAAATCCGGTTTTAATGACAAATGTGAGTCTATAACTATTCCTTTGATAAGATCGGCCGAAAACTATAGATGAGAAGGAGTGATATATGGGTAAAAACGGTAATATGAAAGCTTTCACCATTATCGAACTTATGGTGAGCATATTTCTTACGATATTAGTAGTAGCCTCATTTTACAAACTCTACAATATAGCATCAAGGGAAGAACGTTCTTCCGCAATCAGAATCTCAATCAATGTTGCCGGTGAGCAGATGCTTGATGCGATTTCAAATGCAATCAGATTTATAGGCTTGAACGGCAAACTCTCCGATTTGGACTTTTATAATAGCGGGACAATTAGTTCTGCCAGGCCGTTAATAAGGATTGCGGAGCAAGATCAGTTCGAGTTTCTCTCACCTTACGGCGGACCTGTAACCAAGCTGGCCAAGGATGCTGAAGGAACGTATCCGAACTGCACTTTCACCTTGGTCAGCAGTACCGCCCTCAGTAATAAAACAAAATCCTTTTTCTTTCACAATCAGGATGGAATTTTTGAAACAGAAGAAGACGAGGACTTAACTGTAAGCATAAGCAGCAGCGGTGAACTCGTTTTTACAAACGGATCAGGTTTTAAAAATGCTCCGAGAAACGATTTGGACGGTACGGAGTGCAGTGCTGTTTTTCCGTACGGGACGTTAGTTTCAGGACAGGATAATTTTTTTATGCTGAAGTACAACGATGCTACCGGGCAGCTTAAACTCTGCTTTACTGATAAAGAAAGTATGATGACCTCGGCAGACTGTATTAATGGATTTAATGAAGAAAAGGACACATCGGTTGTAAATTTTATGCCAGATGCAGATAAGACTTACGATATGCCCACATTCTTCATTCAGTATCTCACTGAAACCAAATCCGGAAATGATCTCGTTGTAAAATGGCAGAACGGTACCTTGGGTACCTCGGAGGGCGAAGATCTCAGAAAAGATATTGTCGCAGTCAGGTTCGGATTTGTTCTTATTTCGGAAAGAACAAGAAATGAGGGAAACTATCCTGTAAATTTAAATTTTAGCGAGGAATACTGCATTTTCGGTGACGAGAGATACAAAACAAAAGATTGTTATACTCTTAGAGACCCGAACAAAACTGCTTATGTTTTTCGGCGTGTAGTATACCTTGCAAATCATCGTTTGCTGAAAGATTTCAATAATTGAGGTGAAAAATGCTGAAAATCACGTTTCATTCAAGAGGTGCAGCGCTTTTTGTAAGCGTTCTGATGACATTGAGCCTTTCGATTATAGCTTTAGCAACCATGTCGAAACTTTCCGAGCTTTCCCACACGGGAGTCGGTGATTCGGAGGAGAGGCGGCTTCAGATATATGCTTTTTCTGCGATGAATATCGTAAACGGTGAGCTCAGACAGCTTCTTGATTCTACTCTGGATTTTGCAGACTTTTATTCGATCGGAGCCGGTGAAACCGTATCTATAAATGTTACCAACAGGGATTTCAAATACTATCCGTTAGACACCGGTAAAGGCGGCAAGGAAACGAAATTTGCATATCGTGCGATTGCGAGAAAGCTCACGACTAACAGCGATGCATTGCTTTACGGCATAGTAGGTAAATTTAAATTTAATTTAAACAAAGATGCCTGCTACGATATCATGGTGGATGTAATACCAGTTACATTTATCGGAACTAGCACCAATAATGTAATAGAAGTGGAAGAATCCGGAGACAATCCGGATCAATATGTTTTAGGTAAAATGAAGACTGTCGGGCAGATAAGCTGCTTTACAAAAGGAGAAATTGATCATACAGGTAATTAAATAAGAGGTGTGATATGAAACGGTTTGTAACACAAAACAGAATTTTAGCAGTTTTCGTTTCGGCGCTGTTGCTTCCGGTTTTGCTGGTGGCGGTGACGGAATCGGAGTTGGATGATGTTGCGGCTATGATTACGGTTGCCAAAAAAGCTGCCAATACCATTTTTATTCTCGACACCTCCGAAAATATGAACAGTTTTGCGTACAGCGACTATATCGAAACTTGTGCAGACGCTTATGCTAACGCTGAACATGCACATGAAATCTGTCTTAATTCTTTGGAACAGTGCCTGGAAGTAAAGGACGCAACTGATGGTTTCTGCGGCAGTGTCGACTGTACGCAGCTTGCGAACGGTTGCGATGAGATTAAGACGACGCAGAAAAGAGTTGAAAATTACTGCAATGATTTGAAGGCTGTTTACGCTTTCATGGATGATCCTGATCATCAGCCGGAAAACAGACAGCTGACCAGATCAGGAACCGACCCGAAGAGAGAGAGGTTTGTCGGTCCTTGGAATCCTGACAGTTTCTATACGCAAGATCTCTGTTTTTACGACTGGACGAACGATACCAACGGTGACGTACTGAACGGAACTACTTCCGAGCACTGGTCTAATCCGTCCTGCGACTATGATCCGGAACATTGCCATAATGTCGGAACATCCAAAGAAAAAGACCCGAAAGGTGCAACGTTGTCTGAAACCGCTTATTACGGCAGTGACCGCAGGGACTGGGACTGCATAACCGACGGTAACGACAATATGGACAACGGTCAGAGTTTTTCATCTTTGAAGGGCGGCGTCAGCGGGCACTGGCTCAACTGGAGATACGCGACATCCCTTGATGCCGTTAAAATTCTTCTTGCGAATGTCCACCAGTTTTCATATCCTCCGAGGTGGAGAGGCGAAAACAAGTGTATCCAATACAATTACAAGCCGGTCAAACCTGACATAACTCAGTGTGAAGAAGGCTACACTAAAGAGGTCGTTAATGATGCAACGGGCGAGGTCCGCTGTAAGGATTCAGACGGTAACACGGACAAATCTTATTACAAGAAGATATGTTTCATAAGCCCTGAACCAACTAACGGCGGATCCTATTTTGATACGGCGTATCTGGACAAAGAGGATGAAGAGCGGTCTAAAATCCTTAATGCTATGCGTACGCTTGTTTCGGGTTCATGGTCGGCTGACGATAAAGGCGAACACGAAAATGAGGTTTGTGCAAACTATGACTTGTTAGCCGATTTTTCGTTCTATGACAAAAAAGACGGTCCGGGTTTGCATTTTGATAAAGGAACATCCGCACATCCGGCACCAGTCAGTGCGGAAACGGCCGGTTGTCACAAGTGTATGAAGTTTAACGGTGATACCGAGGATCCGGCTTTTGAAGAAATGGATTGCGAGGAGTTTGAAGTCGATGCAGAATTCGATAATAACATACCGAGAGAACAAAATTTCGACGGTGAATATACTGCCACATATAGTCAGAAATGCTGCAAAACTTCTAAGTGTACAAATCCAAAGTGCAGGGACAACGATCTTTGCTGCAAGAATAATAGTACAGCTTATCCGGACGAAACTTCCGAAGGATACAAAACCTGTCTTAAAGACGGCGAATATCAGTGCAACCTCGGTTTTTACAGCGAATTCGACCAGGATAAGACCCACTGCTGCGGATCGGTGGAATGTGTAAACGGTGAAACAATCGAAGAGTATCTGACCGATACCACGACCGGATGCCAGATCTGCTCGATCGGTTCAGTAATGACGGAAAAAAACGAAACCTCTACTTTTGTCAGCGAACCTGTTCTTCCTAATCCAGGGGCATATATGTATGATGAGAACATAGAGTTTAAAGTTAAAATCGCATCCATGGATGGTGGGGATAACATTGAAGATATGACGGTAACGCTTTATTACGCCTGCAATAACGATACCGACTCGTGGCATGAGATGGCAAGTTTTACCTGTTACAGAGACAGTGATCCTGACTGCGAAGACTATTATGAGAATGATAAGGAGATAATGACTCCCAAACTTTCCGGTTGTGAAACTGAAGGTTATAAGGTCAAGCTCGAAGTTTCTACTACGGGAAGATACTGCAAGATAGAAAGCAGCGAAAGTTTTTCAGTCTCATTCAAATACGAACTTCCGGAAGGTAACTTCTCCGGTAAAAAAGAGTGGCAGAAAGTATTAGATCCCACACAAGATTACTACATGATTCTAAAAAATCAGGCCGGCGGTGATCAGAGTGTGGTAGTTCATGAATATGAGTGCAAACAGGCTTTCTATCATACTCAGGCGTATACCGATTCCAGTTCCTGTCCTAGG
This sequence comes from bacterium, assembly GCA_017961325.1. Classification (GTDB taxonomy): domain Bacteria; phylum UBP6; class UBA1177; order UBA1177; family UBA1177; genus UBA1177. Next base: position 76,434 of record JAGCXM010000028.1, read on the forward strand.
GACGCGAACAAAATCGTTCAAAAATTTCACGAGAAGGGATATACGGATGTCAAATACTGCGATCCGGATTACAGGAGAGAGGAAGTCATCATGAAGCAAAGCGGCTGCGGTTTTGAAATATCATATTTCTGTTCATACCTTTGCCGTGACGAAGTCACTTACAACGAACCCTGGGCGTGCATGGCTACATTCTTTCAGATGGACGAATACGAGAGAGGCGGTATTGAGAAATGTTCACAAGAGTGTCAGAGGGAATCGTATATAAGTCCGAATCCTTCAGGAGGAAAAACTAACAATGTCGAAGAATGCTGCCGTTGTATAGATCGTGCTTATTATTATGAGGCAGGCTGGTATCAGGATGAACCGTTTTTCGAGCCGGTGCAGGGTGTTTCCATGCCGGATGCTCCCGGTAGCAGTACAAAAAAGACTTACCATTGCGCCGTCAGTGCCATCAAGGGAAGTGACACTCAGGTCGGATTCCATGCCGAAATTATAAACGGACATACCAATGAAGTTATGAACAGTGTGACCGGCCAATATGACGGAACATACCTCCTCAGTCCGTATGTCCTTGATGATGAAACCCTGTTCTCGCCGTATGATGAGTGGATTTCCGCTAGAACTTTCATTGAAACGAAATCAAAAGACTTAGGTATCAGAGATACGACCATCAGCGGTTTCAAAACATCGAGCTCGGCGGAGAGAAGGAATGTCTGCATATACGATCTTTTGGATGACTGGGGCGGCGATCTCTGCAGCATATGCAGCACGGTTTCTTGCGGCAACTGCCTAGATCCTAGTATAAGTGTTCCTGATGACAAGTGTACCGATCCGAATTTCTGGATGAAAGTTCCGCGAAGCGAAGGCGGCGAGCTGATTTTCTCGAAGGAACAGATTGTCGATCCGGATTCAAGAGCCCGTTTCCAGAAGGCTATAAAAGAATTGAAAGCCGTGGGCGGTCCGACACTGGGTGAAACACTTTACGATGCATGGAGATTCCTCGGCGGAATGTATGCCCTGCACGATCCCAAACATGTTGTCGGTAGTGAAGAAGGACCTTATGAATCTCCGTTTGCTAACCAGGAACCGGAGTGTTTCTCAAACGAGGTCGTTGTTCTTTCGGGCGGTCAGGCACAGTTCGACCACAACAACAGAATCGAAAAAGTGGAGGGCATTAACGTAACCTGTCCTTCAATGTCGCAGGTTAGCGAGATACCATGCGTCGCGCCTACCGAAGATGACTATTATGACAACAGCGCGGATGGAGGCAGAGGTGGTTATGTGAATAGAAACAAACCTTATTACGAAACTGACTGGTATCAGTCATCCATTATGAATGTGGCAAGATTTGTAAAGACCCATTCTTTCTATAATACTAATGAGAATTGTGTCAAAACCGACCAGCTGAAGAGAAATATTTTGGGTTATGAGGGAGATCCTGATGATACAAAGTGTATGGAAACAATTGCTGGTGAAGGAAACAACAAGGCTGTTATAAACAGGATCCACTCCGGAGCTATCGGAGAATGGACTCTTTCGGCTCTCTATAACAAACCAGACTTTGAATATCTGGAAAAAATCACGAAGAAGTATCCGACTGATGATGAAACGGCGACAGATGGCAAATACTGTTCGCTTACACTCGGCAAAGACAGTGTAAACGACTGTTCGTTCAGAAATATTACGGATCTTCTCTCCGATTTGTTGACGTTGCCTCAGCCTACCGATGTCGAGTCCGGTCGTCCGCACTGGACATCTTCCCTTGTCCAGCCTTTCGATGTCGAGGAAAAATACCGCGGTCCGGAAGCTTATGTAGCCGGAGCTGTTCCCATAGCATCGGCAACGAGCAGATTCTGGTTCGGAAACCTCAAAAAATATATGGTCGACGAAGGAAATAGCGATTGCAACAAAACTATTTCGTGTGAGGGTTATGCGGAAAATAATGGCCAGTGCGGTACTGGCTGCGGAGGTTGGCAGAAACAGACATTCGCATCTTCGGCAGACTGTTTTGTCGATAATGACAATGGGGTTGGTGATATGCCTGGCGATGACAGCGAGGATTTCAGAAGACTGCTTGCCGGCGGAGCCGCAAGAAAACTTTCAGATAAACTGAGAACCGAGACGTGCAGCAATCCTCCCTGCTTTAAGAAAGTAAGCACAAGGACGATATACTACGATGCGGACAATGCTCCGAATACTGACCTTAAGCTACTTAAAGATATCAGCGACGGCGACATGAGCATACTTCTCGACGAATTCGGATTGACCGGAGGAGCCGCTACAGCTGAAAAGATTTTCGATTATATGTACGGTTATGATTCGTTTGCCGATAATGTCGATCAGCAGAGGAAACTAAGATTCGGTTACGATAATAGTCCTACCGGCACGTCCATAACAGTAAGGGATCCGTTGAACATCGATTTCAACAACAAAAAGTATGTAACAATCCGTCCGGTTCTTCTCGGCGCAATCGTTCACTCAAAACCGGTTGCGGTTTATTACGGCAATAATACCAAGACAAGAATTTTCGCAGGAGCCAACGACGGTATGCTGCATGCTTTTGACGAAAGCGGAAATGAACAATGGGCTTATATCCCGAGCAATGTCCTTCCGTCCGTCCGCAAGATTGCCAACAATTCGAATTCCATGAATTTCAAGGCTATGGTTGACGGTCCGATCACATTCTTCCACATTGATCAGAGCCATGACGGAATTGTTGATGAAGGCGAGAAGGCTTTCCTTATTTTCGGTTACAGGCGTGGAGCGAAAGGCTATACCGTAATTGATGTCTCCGAACCGGATAGCCCGAAATTCGTTCAGAATATCAACACGAACGGCGGTTACAGTTTCGGAAAGGCTCTCATATTCAGGAAGTGTCCCGGTGTTTGCAATTATGCGGAAGAACTTGACTATTATCTTGCCGTTCCCGGCGGTTACGACGATTGTGAAGACGGTGACGATCCTGACTGCAAAATGCCAGAGGACAGCTCAAATGAGGGCGGTAACGTTATGAAAGGCAACAAATTCGCTATTTATCCTTTCAATAAGGAACAAAACAAATTTTCAACGAGTGCAGGGTCATTTTTCAATTATGAGCGTGATTCCGAAGGTGAAACAAACAATCAGAAGAAATGGCTTGTCGCTTCGTTTGCCGCTGAACCTTTTGCAATAAACACCAAAGGCAAAAGATCAATCAATACCGAATTCGTCTACTTTACCGATCTTACCGGAACTGTATTCAGAGTCGATGTCAGAGACGGAAATATACATGACTGGAAAGATAAAACAAAAGTCGTTTTTGCTAAGAGAAATTCCGCCGGCGATACGGGAGGCGTAAAACTCTTTGAACAGGGCAAGAGTTATGCCGGCAACAATTTATTCCCGCCTTTGGAAATATACAACCCCGGAGGCGACAATAAGGAGGGACTGGTTCCGATCCCCGTCGTATTCGGAGACGCTTCGTGGCCGAAAATTGATACTGAAAAAGCTTCAATGACCATTTTCTACGACAAGCAGCCTAAGGAGGATGAAGATTATCAGGCAAGTTACAGCGGTTACAACTCGAATGATTATGAAACCGCAGATCTTAACAACAACAACCAGTTCCATTCCGGCAAGAGCGGTTGGAGAATAGATTTCGGCGGCTCAGAAGATTCGAAAGGTGAAAAAGGCATCACGGAGCCGATGATACTTTACGATCTTTACGGCAGCAACGGAAGTTCAGACACGTATGATTACTCGCTTGCATGGAACACATATGTTCCGAAAAAGAGTACTGATTGCATGAATTTCGGAACGAGTTTCAACTACGACAGACATGTCGTGGACGGTTCGAATATTTTGAAACTGACAGAAATGTCCAGTACTGTCGGCGAATGGGATCCTTCGAAGTGCAAAGACTCTTCGACGCAGGGCATAAGTGTTGCGACTGCGGTAGGAGTGGTTGCAACGAGTGAGGGATACGATCTTGCTTTCGGAGCGGGAGCAGACATATACAGAAAGCCGGGAATTACTGTCGTTATCAGTACGACCCGTGTTCTTAAATGGTATGAGCTTTACTAAGGAGGACAATATGAGAAAAATTTTAGTACTTATTTTTGTCGTTGCTCTGAATTTCACACTTTTTGCTGACAGAACGGCCGGAAAAGGCAACTCATATTCGGAATTCCCGTTTATTGTTCTTGTCGGACAACTTGTTGAAATCAATCCGTTTTCTGTTGTTTTTGAAAACACTTTGTATGAAGCGAATACCGACACTGAAAAAATAGGCAGACTAATAGAAGTCTTTGAAAAGGATACCGATTTCAGATCCCACGGGATGGCCAATGCTCTTCGTGCGGCTAGCGTGAAAAACGGAAAAATGAGGCTTTCCTTCTATGTGGACAATATTTTCAGAATTTTCAGCAACGATGCTTCAACTTATGTACGTTATCTTCCCCTTTTACACCTTTTCGAAAACAATATCAAAGAAGTAATGCTTACGCCGGAGCAGGTAGAGAGAATCAAAAAGATTTCGGCTGAATATGTCCTCAATCTTCCGGCAGCTAAGGAACTTATCAAAAATTCCTGGCTTGCAGGAGTTTTCCAGATCAGTCCGACTGACGGTAAACTTGTTTATAAAAGTGCGAGATTCTTTAAAGATTTTGATGAACTCAACCAGAGTGAGTGGGCGAGGAACTACAGAATTCCCGATATTGTCAGGAGAGGGATGACCGTTTCAATGACGAAGGCGATTTTTATAGGTCATGAATCCGAAAACGTTAAGAGCGAAGAGAAGGAAAAAGGTGAAAAATCTGGACAAAATAAAAAACAGTTCGATAATAGAAGCGGTGCTCCTGCCGGAAGGGAGAAATAAAATGACTGCATCATCCAAAAGTTTCAAAGGATTTACAATGATAGAACTTTTGATGGTTCTTGCCATAATCGGTGTCATTGTGGCCTTTGCGGTTCCTATTTTTAGCTATTTTTCAGACAGTTCGAAAGTTGACGAGTTGAAGTCCAAGATGTTTTTATTGGCAGGAGCACAGGAAAAATATTTTATAAAAAACGCTACATACGCTCCTTCATTACAGTCACTTGGAGGCGCAAATACGTTCGGAATCAGTGCTGATGACGGAATGGATTTCGCAACAGGCGTTTATATTAAAAAAGGCGGCGAAATGTTCTACTGGATTTACGGCAAACGCTGTATAAACAACACTCCGCACTGCTGGCTTTATATTCCGTCTTTGGTGTCCAAACAAACGACGGATGTTACTAATTTCATAGAATTGAAATCCGGTGTGAAGGTAGCTTACGACATACCGAATAATTGCGTGTGTGAATGAGGGAGAAATTTATGAAAAGAAAAGGTTTTACGCTTATAGAAGTAATGATTGTGCTTGCCATTGTTGCTGTTCTCTCAGCTGTTGCGATTCCTCTTTATACGGGTTACACCAACAGAGCTAAACAGGTAGAGGCTGAAGAACAGCTGATGAATATAGCTGCGATCGAAGCAGATTATTTCAACAGTTTCAGAAAATATTTGATAGGTTCTTGGAAAACTACTGATGAGGATACGACAATTCTTACCGATTATTACGGTGCCAAGCTTAAGGGAGATTATTACACAATAGACATAACGAACCTCAACGGCTTTACAGCAAAGGCCTGCGTATGTTACACTGGTCAAACATGCTGTGATTTAAGTTGCACTGTTGATAAAAGCAATTCTAAACCAGACTGTAAAAAAGAATAATTAGGGAGGGTTAGATGAGAGAAAAAATGTTACTCAGCTTTTTTATGATTACAGCCCTTTTCTTTTTTGTTTCCTGCGGTGAAGAGACTGACTCGGACAGTCTCAGCATCAGCAGCAACGGAACTGAACTTAACAGGGAGGAACTGAGAAAAGCGAGATTCAAACCTGCTCCGACTATTTTGAAGAAGAGTCCGCTCCGCAAGATGAATACGCAGACTTGGGGTCCGGTTTCAACGGGGCAGACACAGTGTTTCGATCATGAGAAACAGATCGAGTGTCCGGCATCCCGCCAAAATCGTTTTTTCTTTCAGGACAGAAGCAGAATCGGAACGCGTTCTCTGACTGCAACGGACAGCCAGACGATAACGGATGACGTTACGCACCGCATTTGGAGCAGACACATAAAAGAAAATGTAACGTGGTATGAAGCCAAATATTATTGTGAATCTTTGAGAATGGCGGGCAAAAGATGGCGTCTTCCGACTACTGCCGAGCTTCGTTCGATAGTGAACTACGGACAGATAGATCCTGCGACAGACGCTATTTTTTACCAAGGTATCGATAAAACCTCTCTTTCCAAACAGTTCTGGGCATCGGATCATTCCCGTTTAAATTCGGAAACATCGGACGGCGATGAAAAACAGTATGCTGCGGCATGGATAATCAATTTTTTTGACGGATTTGTCGAGTATACATCCCGTTACAATGTTTATAACGTACGTTGTGTAACAGAAGCTGATTAGCGGAGGAAACAATGAGATACAATAAATTTTTCAATGCGAATTTCAAATCCTTTGTGATTTTTTCTGCACTTTGTTTCTTCGTTCAGTTTTCTTTTGCCGACGATTTGTGCAAACAGTGCACATTAAAAGAAAACGGCAATGTTTCAGGAACGACAACAGTATGCAGCTGCCAGTCTTACTGTGAAACGTCCAGCGACGGCAATACCGTCAGAGCTCAAAACGGCTGCAAAGGGGGAAACTACTATGCCAATGACAAATATTTGACAGAGCCGGAATTTGAGCCGGATTGGACAGAGGCTGTCAACCACACTGCAGGTATGTTCGGCGGTCAGTATATAAAGTTCAAACTCGAAGCCGGAATGACCTACAGATGGACGACATATGACCCCGGTGAGGACTTCGAGGGCGGTGTTCTGTACGGTTCATCTTGTAATGTCAACGGTGTCGACGATGACACTCTGTGCGGAACGCAGATGAAATGCCAGAACGGTCACTGTGCATGGCCTTTCGACACGGAGCTCACTCTTATCGACATAGAGCAGGGGAGCAAGGACTGCGATAACGGAACAGTCTTAGCTTTCAGCAGATCAGGCGGTACAAGAAACCAGTCGACACTTGAATACAAAGCACCGAAAAGCATGTCCGTTGCTCTTCTTGTCACGAACAACAAATACAACAGTTCAACACAGAGCTATGCTTCATGTCATGATTCTCAAATCGCTGAAAATACCAAGCTGCTTACGACGTTGAAGTGGCAGCGTTACGTTCCTGAACACTGTGCGGAATGCGGCAACAGCGTTGATTATGCTTTTAACACGAATCCGATAGTCAATGCGGTGAAGGCTCCCGACTGGACGCCCGTTTCGGCTTATGAATACATAGATTTGCCGAATTATGCTTCGTCAGCAGCTACCGAAAACTGGTTAAAACCGGGAAGTTATGTCGATTTTGATGTCGAAGAGGGTAAAATTTACCGTTGGTCGACATGCAAATCGGTTTTATTCGATACACAGCTCACGCTTTTCAAACCGGATGGAGGCGAAGGCTGCGGATATTTCCTCGCTTTCGATGATGACAGCGAAACTTCTTATCTGCCGAAGAACCCTTGGGATCAGAGCGGTACGAACGATTACTGTCCTGCCGGAACGAAACAGTCGCTTCTTGAATGGCACGCCAATTTTACCGGCACTGTCCGGCTTCTTTTCAACGAATACAACTGTTCGCAGTGTGCAAGAGATGACAATTCACCTAATAATTTGCACTGGACACACTGTTTCAGGGTTCAGGATGAATATGTTGTCGGAGGTGCCGGTATTGCAACAGACTCTAAAGGATTCCCGCTTGCGGCGACTGAAAGCACTCCTTCGGCCGAAAGAGTCTCTCTTACATATCTCTATTCCTTCCCGCTTGACTGGCAGCGCTACGACTGTAACCAGTGCCGTGAGACTGCTGTTAAAAAAGTTGCCGATTTCTGCGGTTACGGAAAGCAGAATGATTCATGCGTCAGCGATGTTTGCAGTTCGTGGGGAAGTTACACTGATTTCTGCACCGAAGACAGTGAGGGCAAGACGGTCTGCGGCGAAAAGAATGTTCTTCTTAAATCGGGTCAGTATATAACATTTGCTTTGAGAAGGGGTTCGAAATATGTCTTCAGAACCGACAGAACTGATGTCCTCATCACCGTCAAAGAGGGTGACAGCTGTACAGAAGGCAAGACTCTTGCGCAGGGCAGGGGACAGGTTGCATATTTTGCTGAAATTTCTGAGAAATGTTTTACCGAGAACGGCAAGCAAAACCCGAACGAATATTCGGATGTAGTCACCGTTCTTGTTTCAGAGCCGGAGTGTGACAACAAAGACGGCAGCATCAAAGATATATATCTCACCTATTCTTTCTATACCGACGGATTTATCAATATTGAAAAAGCGGATAAGGCGGCAGATGCAAAAAGCAGATTCAAAATGTACGACATCCCCACAGGTGATTATAGTGAATATTATGAAGATACCGCTACAGGTCTCAGATTCATCGAAGTTGAAGAACTGGCCGGAACATGGGAGAAAGCATTCGAAATCTGCAGCAAGGATGTCGTTTTAGGCGGTACAACCGGAACGCTTGACTGCCCCGAACCTGATTGTCCGGCAGTTCCTGCGGGTGCTTCCTATAGTTTGGTGTCAAACGGTACAAATACATGTGAGGCTAAGAACGACAGGTGTGCATCTCCGAATTGCAACGCAAACTTTACTCCTTATTACGATTATCAGCAGACCGTAGGAAGTGAAACTTACGATATATGTTATCCTGAGTCCGCTTCCGGCGATGACCCGTTGTGCGGAAAGTGCATTTCCTCTTATTCAAGGACATGTTCCGGCTATAAAGATTCAAACTGCTGCGACAAACCGACCCGCCAAGGTGAATGCGACACTTCCAACACATGCGTATCGAAAGCTCAGCTCTGTGCGAATAAGGTCGGTGTCGACTGGTCCTGTCCGAGCGGATATACCGAGAGTTCAAGCGGAACCTGCTATGATAAAAATGCCGGAACCAGCGTTTATTCGGATGTTGAATACGGTACCAGATATATTGATACAGGATATTCTGTAAATTCGGAAGATCCCAACGGCGAATCATGCCCTTCCGGAACGACTAATAATAATGGATGCTGTGAGCCGAGCCCCTGCGGAAAATATGCTCTTAAGAGTAATGCAAACTGTAACGGAAACGGCAATATTATAGACGAAAACAAATGCTATGACAAAATATCGACACTTTCTGGCTTGGGTAATCAGGTTCCATGCTGTAACGGTCAGATAGATGTTTGGGATGCAAATACTGGATTTGGAATCACTTCTTATGCTATTAACAAAGTATGTGGTAAAGTAGGCTACGTTTCCAGTACTAATTGTGCAGACAAGATCCCGTGTGCTTCGGGCTGGTCACATATTAACAATCAGTGCCACCAGTGTGTTAAAGGAAATTCAACAATCAGCAATGCTGTTTTTTATAATACGGATTACGGCATCGACTGCAGAAAGAGCTGCTCTGCCTATAAGACATACGAAGACGGCAAGCAGGAATGCTATAAGTGTGATTCAGGTTACCAGCTTGACAACTCGTCAGGTGAGTGGGAGTGCATAGGATGTCCGTCTGGTCAGACTCTCACACAGGTAAACGGTGAATATAAGTGCAAAAAACCATGTGCTTCAAACGAATATTCGGCAAACAACAAGTGTTATCCTAAAACGGATAAAGTTTATTCATGCAAGTCAGGCTGGGTTGAAAAGGACGGATACTGCAAAAAGATCGACACGACCAGAACTTATCCGAAATGTTCTTCGGGAACATTGATTGATGTCGATAACAGCCATACATGCAACCCCGATAAACCCAACACCGCAGACTGTATGTGCAAAACCAACAAATGCGCTATCGGAACGGTCAATAAAGTCTGTCCGGAAAAAGTATGCGTCATTGACGGCAAGACTTACATTTGGAAGAACAGCCCGTCTAACATCTGTGTTAAAAATAATAAGGATGGATACACGGTAGTTCAGGGAATTGATGAAGATGACGGTATCACTATCACCTGCAGCTTCACCGATTTGAGCAGTAACGATACATGCGGCAAACCTTCGAAAGGATGGACGCTGCCTGATATCAACCAGCTTTATTCGATGGTCGATTTTGATCTTTACGATCCTGCAACGGTATTCCCGTTCAAAACCGGGTACGACAGGGTCGAACTGGTGGATCCGGCGACGGGGAATAAGAAAAAGTGTACAACTGATGAGGAGTGTGTCAGAGAAGGCGGAGCTTACGACGACAGATATATCTGTGTCGACGGAGAATGCTCAAGAAACAACTGGTACTGGTCAAGCACGACCGTTCTCAGCAAAAACGAGAATGAAGGTCTGTTCGTATGGGCGGTAAACATGGAAGACGGCAGAAGCTACCGTGTTCCCAAAGGTTGTCTGACCGACCCCGGCAATTCCGGTTCAAATTATAGTTGCAGTGATTCGGGAGACCTTGAGGCGAGAAAGCATCGTATTATCTGCATAAAGGGTTCGACTTTTGCGGCACTTTTCCATTCAGGACTTCCCAGGACCAGTCAGATTTTCTCAGGTTGGGCGTGTGATAAGGAAAAAACTGAAAACATTCTCGATATTTACTTCGAAATTGTAGACGAAAATGGTGTCAATATCTCGACTTTGGTTTCTTCGGAACTGTTCGTAAGTATTCCCGGAACGCAGATACAAGGTATCAAATACGGAAAAACAGACGCTCTGCCGGCAGTAAACAGTGACGATTACTTCAAAATCAGTGCAAACTGCCACGGAATGACGAGTCAGCCCTATCTCTTCGAATTCGATCTCAACAATCCGGGTACGAGAGGGGAAATCGCGGATTTGATCAAATCAGTCAAAGGATTAGGAACGCCGCCTTACTATGTATCGGCTTATGCGGTTGATTCCGGAATGAAGACGGCATCCGTGATCATGCCTTCGAAAGAACGTTTCGTTCTGGAAAACGATTGCGGAGACAACTATCAGACTTTCGACGGAAATGAAGAAGACAGGGAAAATTGCGAAAGGAGCGATTTTGAAACCAAATGTTCCTACACTTCTCCGTGGAGTGAAGATCCTTCGCACCAGTGCCAGATATGCGATCAGGATAAATGTCAGTGGAAAGGAGTCAAGATTCCGGGTTGCGGCGACAGCATACTTCAGAGCAAATACTGCGTAAAGAATAATTCCTCGGAAGAATGCGAAAACACTGAGGGTGAAAGCTGCAGTGTTTCAACAGGACTTGCTGTCTATGCTGCGGGACATGACAGCTGCCATTATTACGATTTCGCAGGAAACAATATGGGGTCTTCGTACACGGAACAGTGCGACTGCGGAAACGCGGCATCCGGCGTATATCTTCTTATCCAAAACAATGACGGATCGTATTCCTGCGGAACGGCACTTGATAATGCCGCATGTCCCGAATCTCAGTATTACAATCCGGCAACAGACGGCAATGATGCGTCGAAGAAATACTGTGCTATCTGCAAACAGTGTACGGTTTATGCAGACACATACAGAAAGCCTTACTGCGGCGACGGTGAAACGCAGTCTCAACATCAGGAACAGTGCGACGACGGAAACCTTTCCGAAAACGACGACTGTCTCAGCAACTGCAAGGTAGCAAAATGCGGTGACGGAGAAGTTAGAACGAATCCTAAAAACGATGCCGATAAGGAAATCTGCGATAAAGGAGCCGGCAACGGAACTTATTCAAGCGGATGCAGTGCTGACTGCAAAACGGAATATCTGTGCGGCGACGGTATCATCCAGAACAGCAACTGCGAGGCAAAATGCAGCGCTTGCGACAGTATGGATGAAGCTAAAAAGGATGACTGCAAGAAGATGTGGTGCGGAGACAACTGCGTAACGGTTGCCGATGCGAACGAAGAGTGCGATGAAGGCAACTACAACGGTCTGCCTATAACTTATGAAAGATTCCTTGATTCGCTTGATCCGGAATGGAAAAGCAGATGTTCGGCCGATCTTCACGGTGCCGATTATCCGATAAGCAGCCTTCAGAGCGAATTCAGCAACTGTCTGGCAAGATATAAAATTTTTGTCGAAGACCATGCATGCAGCTTATCCTGCGGAAAATCGGATATCAAGGCTTGCGGCGACGGTATCATCCAGAGAGCAAACTGCTCTGGTTATGACAACTGCGAAGAAGTTTCTGGCGCGAACGAAGAGTGTGACGACGGTTACGATACCACACAGACAAAATACAACGGTCTTGGTTTCAAGAACGGCTGTTCACTTGACTGTCAGTTCAAATACGGATGCAACAACGGCATGATAGAAAGACCCGGATGCCTTGAAGGCATGACTTCTACGCCATGTACTGCTGCTACTCCTGGAAATACTATCGGATTAGAGTATTCCGGAGAGGTAATCAACGGTGCTGATGAGTATGTAAGCGGTAAAAAGATTCTCCTTTTCGTAAAGATGGCGGCTGATAACGAAGAAGTCTGCGACGCCGGTTTGGGCTTGAATGATCAATACGGAGTATGCAACGCAACATGCAACGGCAAACCTTACTGCGGCGACGCCAATTTGGCTAAATCCGGCGAAGAAGAATGTGACGCCGGTTTGGGCGACGGCGGAAACCGCTCTGTAGAGAATGCGTGGAGTATGGAGCACGGTGCAACATGTGTCGGCGTATTCGTCCCGAAAGAAGGTGACGATGCCGGTCACAATATATGCCTTGACACTCCGAGCAAGTGGGAAGCATACGGTGTTCCGTGCTGTCAATACGGCCGTTGGTGCGGTGACGGTATAATAGACAACAGCCTTGACGGTCTCGGTTCTACGGATGGATCGGGCAATGTCGCTAATCCCAACGAATGGCGCAGCAGCGAGGATAAATGGGATGTCCAGTCAGGTTCCAATATTGATGTCTATATAGACGACCTGAACCTTGCAGCAGGCTTTACCATGAAGGAAGCTGACGAATATCAGGATGTCGAACTTAACATCAAGATTCCGATAGTCGAAGGATTAAGATATTTCTTCGAATACGATGTCAAAGTTCTGCCGATGGGAGAAGATAATACTGCAACGATGCATGCCGGTGCGAGAATGTATGACTCCAACGACGAGATAATTGATTCATGCGATGAAGAAGGCTGTCTTGATACGAACCCGCTTTTCTTTATCGAAAACAGCGAAAATCATATCGTACCCAATAAGTGGAAGAACGGAAAGAATACTGTTGCTATTGTAACGACCGACGGCACAAGTTCATCAAACCACAACTGGAAGGCAGATACGAGTTATGTAAAGGTTTATTTCCAGTTCAAAGCTAAGCAATGGACTTCGTTCCTCATCAGAGGTCTTAAGGTTTACACTCTTGAGAGCGGTAAAGGCAATCCTCAGGGAACCGGTGCCAACGAAATGTGCGACAACGGCGACGCCAACCTCGATATCGAAGATGTAAAGGGCGATAATTCCTACATGAATGCATGCACGAAGTTCGTAAAGGGATCAAATCAGACAGGCTGCAGATGGACAAACTACTGCGGCGACGGCAACAAGCATGCAAATGAAATGTGCGACAACGGCTCGAACAAAACCAATGTCTACAACGGATGCGAGCCAGGCTGTACCGAGTTGGGTCCTCACTGCGGTGACAGCGTTCTTGATGTTAAGTCGGAAGCTGACTGTCCTTTCTCCAAACGTGACGAAAGCCTGTGTATTAATTATAGCTTAAGTGACGACTGTCCGTATAAGGTTACGGACTGGGATAGGTGTAATCTCGTCAGTGAAAAATACGACGGGAATACCTATAACTACAGCGAAGAAAAAAACAGAGACGTATTTACTGGTCAGCTTGTTACCTTCATTTCCGAAAGTTGCGATAGCGGTGGCGGTAACAACAACCTGCCTCTGGGTACGAACGGCGGAGCTACCGCTAACATCAATGAAGCGATTCTCAATATAAACAACTACGGAACATGCAGAACGGACTGCACATTCTCAAGATGCGGTGACGGTATTCTTGATTATGTCGTCCGTACCAACAGCGACGGAATTCCTCAGACGAAGGAAGACGGCTCTTATGACTATGTGGAAGAGTGTGACTGCGGTGTCGTTGCGGCTGAAGATGTTAATGCTGCCGAACTCCTGCTTCTGAACGGTAGCGATACCAACGAAGCTTATGCCCTCAACCAGAAGACGTCCGAAGGCATTTATATCTGTAAGGATCAAGATGGAAACTACTATTATCCGAACTCTAACTATCCGAAGATGCATGAAGGCGTCAACAAGTCTGTTTTCTGCCGTCCGAACTGCACGATTTCAAGATGCGGTGACGGTATCAAAGACCCGGGTGAAGAGTGCGATGACGGAAACAACGACGACCACGACGACTGCACCAACAACTGCAAGCATAAGAGTTCCTGCGGCGACGGCATATTCTCGTTCAAGCGTTCGTATCTCTGCGAAGAGCTTCTTGATCTGCCGCTTTCAAGCTCCGATTCAGGTGTGCCGACCATGAAGACGATGCGCGACAGAGGTGTCGTTGACTGCTGTATCAGCGGTGAAGCCACTTACGGGAAATGTATAGAAGAAGGCAAACCGCTCTGCTCGAAACTTGTTGCTGATCTTGAAACTGAAGTAGGCAAGCCTTACGGCAAAATTATTACGGAAGCATATGAAAGCAAATATGCAATTAAACATTGGATAGACAAGGGGGCTTTGCACTGCTGCTTTAATAAAAAATATGAAACCAACGATGATGAAGACGACGACAGAAACTGCATAAACAACGAACATGTTTTCGGCAACAATAAAACATTGAAGGATTATGTTGAATATTCCTGCGGATTGTATCAGGATTCCTTTACCGGTCTTTGGGAAAAATGCAGCAATGTAAGCTATTCCGAAAGATGCGAGTCATGTAACCTTTCAAATCCGAGATGTGCATGTGATTCTCTCGGTTTGAGCGGAGCAGACAAAGAAGCCTGCCTCGAGAAATGTCATGAAGACCCGTGCGGATGCGTTGCATACTGCGAATACAAGTATCCGGATGACGTCAAGGCTTGCGACGGTGATAGAGTATGCATTAAATCTCAATTGCAGGATTGTATCAGCCAGTGCGAAGATAGGAATGCTTACTGTGACATTACTTGCTGGGATCGCAGCGGCAAATGCGGTGACGGCGTCATCGCAAGTAAGAACGAGGCGTGCGACAACCTTCAAGATGTTTCGGGCAGCTATGTCAATTTCGACGGGGAAAACAAACCTACGTCGCCGGATCCTAACCGCGGAGGCAAGTACTGCACAGGCAGATGCAAAGGAAGCTGTACGTCAGAAAGTTATATGTGCGGCGGTATTATCACGACAAACTGCTGGGAGCAGGGCTGTACTGTAGGTGACCACGGCAGCGGTTCGCTTTCACGCTGCGGCGACGGCAGGAAAGATGCTTTTGCAGGCGAATCATGCGATGAAGGTTTTGGCAGCGGCCTTGATCTTAACGGATATTATGGTCACTGCAATAAGGCATGCAGCGGTATGATGCCAAGCTGCGGTGACGGAACAGTGCAGTCAGGCACGGATGAACGCGGTGTTGCTTACAGTGAATATTGTGATGAAGGAAGCAACAACGGAAAATATGCTGTTAATTATGGAAATTCCTGCGACAGAGACTGCAAGGGCCGTGGTAAGGGCGGCTACTGCGGTGACGGAACGATTCAGAACTCGGTATATGCAGACTGCAAGTGCACGGGTGAAACATGTAAGGATTCCCACGGTATCAGTTGCAAATCTGATGTCGACGGGGCAACCGAACTCTGTGATCCGAAAGAGAAGAGAACGGAGACTCTTACAAATGCCGGTATCGATCTTGCCGATATATGTTTGTATTGTTCGCGGCCGGGCACATGCGGCGACGGAAACCGCAATCCGAGATTCGAAGGCTGCGACTGCGGCAGCAGTAACAACGGCTGTAAGGTTACAGGACAGGATGGTGAGGGAAATCCGATATATGACTGTTCGTCACGTTCATGTTCCGTAACTTATGGCGGTGAGGCAGTAGATTTTACCTGCTTTGACGGTTGTAAAGCTGATCCTATCGGTAAAGTCAACGTCATTTCCCCGGTTGAAATTTCAGGCTGGGCCTGCGATCCCGATCATCCGATGGATCATCCGACCGATTTGGTCAGAATCGAGTTCTACGCTAAGAACGGAGCCAATATTAAAACCGCATACAAACAGACGGTTGACAATGTTTCAAACGATGTAGTCAAGGCTTGCGGCGGCGGTTCAAAGCACGGTTGGTTCTACAACCCGAACAGCGAGGGAACGGGAGTAACCGATTTCGCGACACAGAACCCGATTAAGGTCAAGATTTTTGTCAAATCCATCGACAAGGCCAACGATAACACGAGTCCTGAGAGTGCGTGGATCAACATCGGTGAATCGACACTGACAATGGGTCAGCAGTGCGGTGACGGAATCGTTACAAAGTGTAACAGCATTTCAATCACGCTGGCAACAAACCAGTCGGGTCATATCCAGAACGGATGGGTCTGCCACGACGAAGGCAACTCCTGCGGCAGCAATACGTCATGTGTCGAGGTCAAGGGAACTTGCGCTGCTTACGGTTTGGTAAACAATGTCCAGTGTATAGATGAAAAATGTGACGAGGGTACTGCGAACGGTCCGACGAATAAATGCTCAAGCGGTAAAAACGCCAGCGGCGGAACACACACGGTTCTTGCATGCGACTACAACTACTGCGGCGACGGAATCACTCAGACCGGCGGAAACGGCAAAGCTTATTCGACCAGTGTCGGTTACAACGAGAGCGGTTATTCTACGGCAACACCTAAAGCATTCGTCGAAGAATGTGAAGGTGATGCAGTAAAAGGATGTAACTTAATCTTTACAACTCCATGCACTACCAACGAAAACACACCGTTTGCAGGCTGTGTCCCCAACGGTGCAACGATTACGGATGACTCTACGGCTTGTGATAAGAGAACAGGCAGTTCGGGAACATGCAAATGGAAAAGGACTGATACCTGTACATTGTCGCATGCTTGCCTGCCTCTCGACTCTGCTGTCAACAGCAGTTGGGGCTGGAACAAAGCCGGTAATTCCATTTCATATTTAAAGAGCGCCGGAGAATACAAAAGAAAATGGAACGGTTCGGCATGGACTCCGGCTGCACCCACGACTTTGAAACACAAAGGAGCCGGCAGTACCGACGCTGAAAAAGATTGCGAGTTCAGGTGCTACAATGAAGACGATAATTCAGGTGCTGCAAAACTTGAATGGAACGGTTCTAAGTGTGTCCCCAAAAACGGGTATTTGCCATGTCCTAAATGTACCGATGCGAATGGTATAAATCCGGACACCGGTACGAAGTGTACCGAAGCTAATTGGAAGAACATTACTCAGACGATTTCCGTTAATGCAAACGGTGCCGTATCATTGAATCTGACTTCGCTTCCGGCTACAGCACACGAGGATCATCTTCCCTCCGGCAACAACGGACTTTGCAAATATAAATGCTCGTCAGATTCTACGTTCTCGGTCGGAAGTTGTAAGAAAACCAGAGTGCATACTAAATGCACAGGACTTTCAACGGGTGAAGCATGGGTAACCGTTAATAACGGCTCCGCCAGCATGATGTTAAACGGTGATGGTACGGCCAAGGATGACCGTTGGATATATCAGGATCTTGTTGTTGCGGATGGATCGTATACGCCGTCTACAGCCAAATTATTTGCAAATGAAACCAACGTAAACTCAGCAGCGACTAAAGACAGATGTTTGTTTACCTGTATGAGAAATTACAGGTGGACGGGTTCAGTTTGTGAACCGTATACACCATGCGGTGACGGAGTTATCCAGACTAAAGAGTGCTCTGATAAAACAGGAATTACTGCCGGAACAGTTTCATTGACTTTCAACGGCAAAACGAAAACACAGGCATGTAAGTATGTTGCTACAGCAGAAGCAAACGAAGGGTGCGATGACGGATCAACACTTAACGGTACATACAATGCCGTTGATTGGAACGGAACCAAGGTTTCTGCTTGCAAAGCAGACTGCACAGGCAGAATCAAAAATGGTACTGAATTCTTCTGCGGCGACGGTGTGGTTCAGTATAGCGGAAATACTTATTCCTCCAGCAAGGGTTGCGGTACCAACGGAGCGACATGCCAACAAGTCACCGGTAACGGCACCAGCCAGTATCCGGGACCGGGCTGGACAGGCAGTGCTTCCGCTTTCTCAAGTGAAAAATGTGATCCGAAAGACACCTATTCGAATAATCAACAGAGAACCAACAAACTCTGCAATCTGGCAAAAGGCACTGATATTGTCTATACCGCAAGGTCTGATATCACATGCAGCGATACCTGTACAATCAGCAACGCTGACAGGTGCGCGGTATGCGGAAACGGAAAAATCGAATATGGTGAAACATGTGAAACAGATGCAAGCGGAAGTGTACTTCTGTCCGGCAGTGGCGGCAGTTACGGAAAATCCTGCAATACCAAAACTGTATCAGCCAGCGGCACAGCTACAAAATCTGAAAGTTGGACAGCACCTGCTACCGGAAGATATACAATAAAAGTTTACGGCGGAGCAGGCGGAAAAGGAAACGGCGGAAGTGACAATGGTTGTGCCGGTGCCTATGTCTATGGAAACTACGATTTGAACAAAGGCGATGTGCTCAATATCGTAGCCGGTGGAACGGGAGCTCAAGGTGCTTCAAATTACGGTGGTCAAGGCGGTACGGCTTCGGTTGTATTGAAAGGCAGCACGCTCTTGATGATTGCCGGCGGCGGCGGCGGCGGCTGGGATGGCAACCATACGCAGTGCTCCGGCGGTCAGGCTTCGAATAACGGTGCAGCTGCCGGTGGAAGTTCCGGCGGTACCGGCGGCAACAACGGCGGTGGCGGAACCGGCGGTGCTACCGGAGGTGTCGGCTGGAACAACAGAAGCGGTTATATAATGGCCGGCGGAAGCGGAGGAAACCATACTGAATCGGATTGTAATAATACGCACAATTACGCTCACGGCGGCGGCGGCGGCGGCTACTCAGGCGGTGCAGGTGCAAGCAGTGATGATACCGGCGGCGGCGGCGGCTCATACTACGCCGGTGCAGCTTCAGGCGCAGGATGGTCAGGAGGAAGCAACGGCGGTGCCGGTTATGTAGTAATAACGCAGACTCACTATAAAACATGCGGCTCCTGTGCTTTATCAAGCCTTGCAACATGCAATTAGTCATAAAGTAAAAACGATCCGGTTTGCAGAATCTGAGTAAAACTTCAACTCTATTAGTTTTATGAACACTTTTCGGAGATGCAGCGCGATATGGGTTTTTTCTCTGTTTTCAATTTCATAGTTAAAGACCTGACAGCTCAGATTCTGCTTTTTTCATTCA
Source organism: bacterium (assembly GCA_017961325.1). Taxonomy (GTDB): domain Bacteria; phylum UBP6; class UBA1177; order UBA1177; family UBA1177; genus UBA1177. The sequence goes on from JAGCXM010000028.1 coordinate 95,877, forward strand.
TTCTGATGATTCCGTTGGAACTCTATCTTGCCGTAAGGTTTAAAGTGCCGGCAGTCAAATTCTTCTTCATTTCTTTGGTTTCGCTCTATTTTTCATATCTTTTCGCAAGAATCTTCCACGCTTTTTTTGATGCCACTAATCTTTACGGAGATTTGTTGGCACATGCGCGTTTTAAACACATTTTGAGGTATTTCTTTTATCCTTATGCCGGCGGAATCATGTTTTACGGCTCGATGACAGGCTGTCTTCTTGGAATTTCTCTGATTTATCCGCTTTTGAGGAAGGACAAGGCAGCCTATTTGAGATGTTTTGACATTACTATTATCTGTTTTGCCTTCACTGCGATGTTTTCACGTCTGGCCGATTTTGCATCGGGCGATTCTTACGGATTCCCTTTCGATTCGGCTTTCAGTCTTGTCTATTCATCAGGAAGTTCTGCTGCAAGACAGCTTGCCCAACGCGGACTTCTTGAAGCCGGAATGCCGACTCCGCCCCTTTTCCCGACTCAGCCGATAATGGTTGCTGCAAAAATAATCATCTTTTTCATTTTGCTGCTGAAAAGTTTCAAAGACAAAAAGAAGGTTCCGCTGAGCTATGTCGCTTTGTATTTTTCAATCTATTGCCCCTACAGATTCTGCATCGATTTTCTGAGATACGACAGGGCGGCATACTTCCTCGGACTGACGACTTCCCAGTGGCTTTCGATAATTTTTGCGGGTTGGGCGGTTTATTACTACAAAGTTCTTTATCCAAGATTTAAAGTTAAATATTGTAAATGAATTCCAATTCAAAACGGAGAATAGAATGAAGAAAATTATGATTGTTCTGGCTGTACTGGCTGCAATTTCCGCTGTTTGTCTTTTCGCTTTTCACAAGAATGAACCTGAAAAAACAGTTAAAGCGGAAAAAACGGAAGAAATCAGGCACCCCGAGAAAATTGCGGAAAGTAAAGAGGAAGCGGAAGAAGATGAAGATGCGATAGAAACGGAAAATTACGATATCGTCATCGTCGGAGCCGGAATGGCGGGATTGAGCGCCGCTTACCAACTGAGTCATATTGACAAAAACCTGAAAATTCTGATTCTTGAAAAGGAAAGTCATCTCGGAGGCCGCATCTACAACAGAAAAACGGATGATTTCACCTATTCTCTCGGACCGTGTTTCGGTTATCACCAAATGATGCTGCCGACCGAACTTAAAGGTAAACATAAAATTGTTTTCCAGAATGCGCCGAAAGGTGTTTATTACAACGACAGGCTTTCTTTGAAAGATTATTCAAAACAGGCTTTCGATGAACTGACAGAAGGCAAAATGTCTTTGAGCGCGCATAAATTCCTGAATTTCACCGTTCATTTCGAGGGTATGGAAAATGTAGAGCAAAATAAATTTTACAAACCTGACGGATATTTCTACGATTTCGATCTGATTTCATTTTATGAATCGCTGTTTGCCGAAAAAACAAGTCTTGAATCCACGGTTCTATCTGTTAAATCCAAAGGAGATAACGCTACTGTCGTTTACATGAAAGACGGCAGGAAATTCAAAACTTCGGCAAAGGCGGTCATTGTTGCGACTCCTGCCGGTGTTGCTAAAAAAATCATCAGAAATCTGCCTGAAAACACTCAGAAATTTTTAAATTCAGTAAAATACAGCAAAACAAAAATACTTTCCCTTGTCTATAAAAAAGCAGATGATTTAGTGCCTTTTTCTTACATCAATATGGAACCTAAGTATGATTTCTGGAAAGTAGACCGTTATTTCCTGAATAATCAGAGTTATGCGTTTTATACAGTTTACTCTGACAAACTCATTGATTCCAATGATGAAGATTTTTTGGTAAAATCACTGAATTTCTTAAATAAAATCGGAATAGGCAGCTTTACGCAGGAAAATATCGTGAAATACGAAATCGTACTTTGGGACAAACTGGTGACTAACCATTGTGAAGACAATTCGAACGACTGTGAAATGTCGTTTGTAAGTCGACTCGATATCTGTGACGGGGCAGTTGATAAATGTATAAATAATCCTGTAGACAGGATCTTTCTGGCGGGAGATTACGCTCTGCTTTACGGTGGAGTTTTTTCAGCCTGGCTGAGCGGCAGAAATGCAGCCAACAGAGCGGGCAGAAGTCTCGGTTTTAAAACTGATTCTTCAGATATTTCCATAAAGAAAAAATAGTTCATATTTGCCCTGGTTTATTGGTTGATGTTCGCAATTCCTGAAAAATTCAGTACCATATCGCGGTTTTTGTTGCTCTTGTCGATAATTCGATTCCCTGCCTCGAAATCTCGAAATTACGAAATATCGACAAATAATTGGCGGTGAGAAAAAGGAGATATATTTGAGATCAGTCGCCGTTCTTGATTTTGCCTGCATCGGACCGGGAATAAAAACACCTGCAGATCTCTGGAAAATCGTGACGGAAAGGAAAAAAGAGTTCCGTATCATGCCCGATGTCAGGCTGCCGGAAGAACTTTACTACGACAAAAGCGGAAAAATTCCTGAAAAAAGTGCAACGCGGCTCATGGCGCTGATTACCGATTGGAAATTCGATCCGCTGAAATACAAGATTTCCCCGCTCAGTGCGGAACATTACGATGTCGCTCACTGGCTGGCTCTTGATACTGCCGAGAAATTATTAAATAAATTCAATTACTTAAAACAAATTGACCACAACAGGACCGGTGTGATAATAGGCAACAGCATTACGGGCGAATTTGCCAGAAGTTTCACTCTGAAATCGCGTTTCAATACGATAAACGACCGCTTGAATCGGGCTTTAAGCCACTTTGAACTTGATTCAGAAACAAAAGCGGAGATTTCGGCGCAGTTTGAAAAGGATATGGTCGGAATGCTGCCTGACATCAACGAGGATTCGCTTCCGGGAGGAATGTCGAACATCATTGCCGGCAGAATTGCCAATTTCTTCGATTTCCGCGGCGGCGCATACACCGTTGACGGCGCGTGCTCGTCTTCTCTGCTTTCGGTAATCAACGCCTGCTTCGCCATCGAATCGGGCGATCTCGATTTTGCCGTCTGCGGCGGAGTAGACATCAGTCTCGATCCTTTTGAATATGTCGGCTTTTCCAAAGTCGGAGCTTTTGCTAAAGAAAACATTCTGCCTTACGACATCCGTGCAGACGGAATGCTGCCTGGCGAGGGCTGTGCGCTTCTGCTTCTGGCCGATCTGAAAACCGCTCTTCAATACGGTTTCGTTCCCAAAACAATAATCAAAGGTTTTGCCTTTTCTTCGGACGGAAGAGGCGAAGCAATAACGGCTCCTAAAGCGGAAGGCCAGGCTGTCGCTCTCGCAAAAACTTACCGGAAAGCAGGCTATCCGATTGATTCCGTCGGTTATTTTGAAGGTCACGGCACCGGCACGGTGCGCGGGGATGCAGCGGAAATCGAAGCTCTGCTCTCGGTTATGAACAAAAAGAAAAACGATGTTTCCTATATCGGAAGTCTGAAGGCCAACATTGGTCATTTAAAGGCGGCAGCAGGTGCGTTCAGCACGATAAAAGCTGTTTTAGCTCTTGAAAATCATTTTATTCCGCCGACGACCGGATGTTTCATTCCGAATCCGGCTTTCGGCAGACCGCCCGAAATTCTTCAGCCTTCGATGGAGGGAAAAATCTGGACGGCGCATGAGCACAAACGCAGGACTTCAGTCAGCGCTTTCGGCTTCGGCGGGTCGAATGCGCACATAACGATGGAGGAATTCGTTCCTGAAAAAGAGGGGAGAATTTATCCTGCTGCAAGAGTCGAACCTGAAAAAAGTTCATTTATCTTCATGGTTTCGGCTCCGACGAAAAAAGCTCTCGGAAATGAGATCTCAAAAATTGCAGAAACTGCGAAAAATATGAGTTTCTCAGAGATTTCAGATTTTTCTGAAAACTATAATAAATCAATAAAATCGAATAATTGCAAAGCTGCAGTCGTAGCAGGCGACCCTTCTTCATTCCAGGACAAATGCGAAACCTTGATTGCTGAATTGAAGAATAGAGATTCGTTTTTCGATGCCGGTCTGTCATGCGGATTTTCTGCGAAAAAGCACTCTTCTGCCGCAGCTTTCATTTTTCCGGGACAGGGAAGCCAGTATTTCGGAATGCTGGCTGGAATTCTGACGGCTTTTCCTGAAGAAAAAGAGTATTTCAGCAGGCTCGATTCAGCCGTAAAGGAAATAATTCCCGAAGGAATTTCAGATTTTGTTCTTGAAAACCGCTGGAAATATTCTGACGACGCTTTGAAATCGAAAGATGCGTCAGTTACGCTGACAAAATACGCACAGCCTGCAATCGTTGCGGCATCTCTCGTTTTTCTTGATATTCTGAAAAAATATCAGCTTTCAGAGATTTATTTTACAGGTCACAGCCTCGGCGAAATCACTGCTTTGTGCGCAGCGGGCGTGATTTCTGACACAGACGCCGTTAAAATCGCGGCGGGACGCGGTCTGCTGATGTCTGAAAGCACTGAAAATACAGGAATGATAGCCCTTTTCTGCGATATTGAGACAGTTGAAAACATATTGAAAAGTTCAAAAATAGAACTCAATGTTGCCAACATAAATTCCGAAAGGCAGGTCGTTCTTTCCGGAGCTGAAACTGAGATGGAAAAACTTATACGTTTTCTGGACATTCTTTCCGTTGGTTACAAAAAACTTAATGTTTCCAATGCATTTCACTCTGATTTTATGAAAGATGCGGCAGAAAAATTCAAAAAATTCCTTAAAAAAATAAGCTTTAAAAGCGGCAAAAAATCACATTTCTTTTCAACCGTTACCGCTCAGAAAACAGATCGCTCCGATTTCGCCGCATATCTTTCAGAGCAGATTTTAAAGCCTGTAAATTTCTGTGAAACGATAAAAAACATGAATGATTCCGGAATAAATCTCTTTATCGAATGCGGTCCGGAAGATGTTCTGAAATCACTTCTGCCCGATATTCTGGAAACAGACTTTCTGTCGGCAGCAACCGGCAACGCTGAAAGAACTCCGCAGAAATCCATTCTTTCAACTGTTGCCCTCCTTTGGCTGAACGGGAATTTATCAAATAAAAACAATGACTTGTCTTTTAATTTTGACAGTTTGCCGAAACATTCCTTCATCACGAATCCTTTGGAAAAAGAACCGGCAGAAAAGGAAAATTCATACGAAAAAACGGCTGAAAAAGAAGAAAATATATACGATTTTGCGATCAACTGGATTGCAAGTAAGACCGGTTTTGCAAAAGAAAGCATCAATATCGATATGAATCTCAAATATGATCTTAATTTTGATTCCCTGAAAGGTGCTGAATTCACGCTTGCTCTGGGCAGAAGGCTGAGAACGGGAGAAATAATAGGAAGTCCGACACTTTTTTCTGAATCGACCATCCGCGAAATCATTGATACGATGCTGGCCGACGCCTCCGAAAGTTACTCCGAAACCGATCTCAGAAACGATAAAAAGGCATTTGTTACGACTCCCGGCATTATTCCGGAATGGATAAAAACTTTTGAAATCGGGCTTTGCGACGCTCCTTTTTCGAAGCATAAAAAAACGGGCGCGGTATCAAAAACAGACACTTTTGTTCTTTATGCCGATAAAATAAATAAATCTAATGATTTTAATGAGTTGAAAAAAAGTTTTGCCGAGTTTTCCAAGAATGTTTTCGCAGAATTGAAGCGTTTTCTGAAAGACAAGGATCCTATTCATTCAAAATTCCGGCTCGTTTTCGTTTCGCGTTTTTCTGATATTGCGGATTCTTTGAATCCCGCTGCAGCACTTCTCAAAACCCTGCGTCTGGAATACACTCACGGCGAATTTCTGTGGCTTTCGATTCATGAAAATATTGACGATCCGATAGTTCAGCTTTTAATAAAAAAGGAGTCCGAGGCTTCCATAAACGGCAATCTGCAAATTGTTTACGATGAAAATTTGAACAGAAAAACCTGGGCTGCGGTTGAGTCATGTGATAAAAAACTCAATAAATATCGTGGATTGTGCAGCAAAACCGATCTGGTTCTCGTTACCGGCGGAGCAAAAGGGATAACTTTTGAGCATACTCTTGCATTGAGCAAAATTCTGCAATGCCGTTTTGTTCTGATCGGCTCAACTGAAAAGGATGAAATTTTCAGAGAAAATTCGACGACGCTTGTAAATATTACGGCTTTGAAAGAGACTTCCGAGAATGTTTTTTACTATTCCTGCGATCTTTCTGACAGCGTTAAAACTAAGAAAACTATTAAGGAAATAATAAAAAATCACGGTAAGATCAGCGGAATACTGCACGGAGCGGGAATCAGCAGCTATTCACTTTTTCAGGATATGGAAAAAAGCAGTTTCGACAGATGTCTGGAGATAAAAGCCGGCAGTCTGCTCGATATTCTCTCTGTCTGCGGAACCGAAAATCTGAAATTCGTTCACCTTATCTCGTCTGTCCTTGCAAAAACCGGAATGAGGATGCAGGCTGACTACACTTTCGCAAACAGCTGGCTCGACTATCTGTGCCTGATTTTAAACAAGATGAATATACCAACAAAATCAATCGGTTATACTGTTTGGAACGAAACCGGAATGGGAAAAAATGACAACGTCATCGACTATCTCAAAAGTGTCGGCGTCGTTCCGCTTTCAACGAACGACGGAATAGGGGCTTATAAAAACATTATTGCATCCGATTCAAGAATTTCTGTCGTTACGGGAAGGCTGGCTCAGCATCTTGAGGCGAATTTATATCCCGAATACGGCAGCCTGAACAGCTCGAAAAATACGAGAATTATCCGCTTTATCCCGAAGACAGAAATTGTAACCCAAACAAAAATGTCAATAAATCAAGATAGTTATCTTTTAGATCATGTCGTAAACGGTTCGGTTGTTCTGCCGGTCGTTTTTATTCTTGAACTGCTTTCCAAAAATGCGGCTCTGATTGCCGGAAACAGAAAATTGAGAGCAATAAGAAACATAAAAATTTCTTCTCCGGTTATTTTTTCAGACGCCTCGCCTGTAGAACTCCGCTCTTTTGCCGCCGTTTCGGAAAATTATGACAAGTCTCTTGTTTCTGTTCTGCGTACAAGCCTCGACGGTTTTTCTCAAAATGTCGTAACATGCGAATTTTATTTCGATAACTTGCGGAATCAAAATCAGTCGGTTTTGCTTCCTGAATTTTCTGAAAAGCCGGTAAATATTGAAAAATTCATCCCTGAACCTGTTTTCCACGGTAAATTTTTCCGGCACATAAAAGAAGTTCTCTCTCTTAAACAAGATTTTTGTGCCGCATCGTGGATTCGCGGAGAAAAAAGAGAGCTTTCATTTTCGGATTTCAACGAATCTTCAACGATTACGCCGACTTTGATTGACTCAATGCTTCAGGTTGCACTGATTGCGGCAAACAAGCTCGTTCTTCCCGTTTCAATCGGAAAAATCGAATTTTTTCAGCGGAATATCCCTTCAAAAGGTTTCTGCACCGCAGACGGAAAATCGATCGTGCTCTGTACAGATTCAGGCGGAAAACTTATAGAAATTACAGGCTTGAAAACCAAGGAAGTCAAGTAGCTACTTTGTTATCCTCTCCTGCTGATAAGGGATCCATTCTCTGAAAAGCTGCTGATATTTCTCGGTTTTTTCCTTGTTTTCCTTAGCAATGCTATTTTTTTCGAGCGGGTCTGTGATCAAATCGTAAAGTTCTTCCTTTTTGCCGTCAGGATAGTAGATGTATTTGTAGTTTCCGTCGAGGATCCCGTCGCTGTAAACTATTCCGCGTGAAAACATCAGCTTCGGTTTCTGCCTGTAATTTCCGGAAATCAGAGACTGCCCGTCCCAGTTTTCAGGCTGTTCTATTCCGGCAAAATCAAGAATTGTCGCAGGAATGTCAAAGTGTGCCGCATCGACATCAACCGTCTGTTTCTGCTCCGGAAAATCGGGACTTCTCATTATGAACGGAACTTTTACCGATTCTTCGTAAATGTAGTTGCTGTGGGTGTAGTTTCCGGGATGCTCGCCGAAAGCCTGACCGTGGTCGGCGGTTACAATTATTATTGTATCGTCAAAAAGATTGTTTTCTTTCATCTTTTCAAACAGTTTCCGAACCGACTCGTCAACATACTTCAATGATTCGTCATAACGTTCTTCAAGCGGCAGAGATCCCGTATCCTTGAAAGGATGCTCGTAAGGGCTGTGCGTCCAGTAAACATAGTAAAAAACGAAAAACGGATTTTCGCCATTTTTCATGAATTTTATGATTTCTTCAATCGGAATTTCTTCTTCAATCGCGTTTCCCGTTCCGTGGATTTTTTTCGGCTGATAGCGTTTCGTCAAAGTTGCAGGTTCTTCTATTACATTGAAATCTTTAAGCATTTTTGCCTGATCGAAGTTGTCGTAAGAAAGATTTACGGCTGAAAAAAGACCTGTCCGGTATCCGTTTCCACGGAGTTCCTTCTGCAGGGAAGTGCAGTTGAAATCGGGCTGATAGCGCGTCAGAGCCGTAAACTCGGTTCCGCTGTAGGTTCCGCACATTGTCGAAATCAAAGATCTCGTTGTTCCGGGGAAACAGGCTCTGAAATTTGTCACTTCGACTGAATTTTTCTGAAAGTAGTCGAAAAATCCGAGCCTTTCCTTTTTATTGTAAGATGTTGACTCTATTAGCAAAAATAAAATATTTCTCTTCTTTTTGAGCTCCCCCTTTTCCACTTTGACACTGCTTTTTTCTCTGCCGAAAATAAGTTTTTCCGGCGGTCTGAAATCTTTGGAGTAATTTCTCGGCATATAATCCGGCATCGTAATGTAACTCAACGGAAGTTCAAAAAGCGGGCTTGCGTCGATTCTTTCGCATTTCTCCGAAAAAGCGATTCTGAACGGGAGCAGCAGAAGTGCCGCAATCAGGAAGAAAAGCGGAAGGTCAGGCCTTTTTTTTGCGATGTAAGTACCTAACTTCTTTGCAAAAATAAGATATAAAACAGTGACAATCAATAGGAAAATCAGAAATATGACTGCGTAAACATCAAGAGCGTAAAGAATGAAATTGACAGTCTCGTTTCCTTTCGAACCGAGGAAATTGTTAAGCCCGAAATTAACAAATCCGTGAAAGTAAAGGTAAATTATGTAACCTTTTATCGCAAAATAATAAATCGGCGGAAATGTCGCCCAAGTGAGGGCAAAAAACAGATATTTGTTGTTTTTTGCAATAAAATCAATCAGATAAGCCGTAATCAGACAAAAAAAGACATCGGTCACGTTCAAAAGCAGGGAAAAAGGCGGAACAAAAACGAGAGAATCGCTTCCGACTTTGTCGGACATATAAATCCCCAGGAAGAACTTCATTGACCAATATACTGAAAAAATCAGAATAAGATATGAATAAGACTGAGGATTTTTGAATTTGAAGATTTTTTTTATAGTCTCAAACATTGCAAACCTCGTCATAAAAACAGACAAGAACGGACTTTTATAGCAATTTTCTTTAAAATATCGAATTTTTCAAAAAATTGAGTATAATACGGCGGTTTTGTGTAGAGGCGCCATACCATGACGTCTCAAAGGTCGCGGGATGTTCCGGAGACGCCATAATATGACGTCTCTACGATAAATTCGGAGGGGCACAATGGGAATTTACATCAATCCTGGAAACGAGAATTTAAAAATGGCTTTAAATTCCGAGATTTTTGTTGATAAATCTTTGATTCTTAAAAAATTCTGCTCGTTGATGAACACAAATCAGCGTTTTGTCTGCGTTTCAAGACCGCGCAGATTCGGAAAGACAACGGTTCGCAATTTGATGGCGGCATATTTCTCAAAAGGTTGTGATTCCCGTGAACTTTTCAAAGACCTGGAAATCGCAAAAGAAACGTGCTTTGAAGAAAATCTAAATAAATTCAATGTGATAACTATTGATCTTGGCGGAATGTTCAGCAGTTCCGAGAATAAAAACAATATACTGAAAAAGCTTAAAATAAAACTTCAGGAAGATTTTAGAGAAGATTTTCCTGATATTAAGATATTTGATGATGATTCCATTGCCGATATGATCCAGAGTGTCTACAGGAAAACAAAGATCCAGTTCATTATAATTATTGACGAATACGATGTTTTAATCAGGGAGCGCGTGAACGAAACGCTTTTGAAAGAGTATCTCGAATTTTTGAATTCTCTTTTCAAGAACAACGAACTTTCTCCGGCGATAGCTTTTGCATATTTAACCGGAATTCTGCCGATAATCCGCGATAAAGTTCAGTCGAAACTCAATGTTGTTCGGGAATCGACAATGCTCAATCCGCTCGGTTTTGAAGAGTTTTTCGGTTTTACAAAAGAGGAAGTCAAGGCACTCTGCAACAGATATGAAATGAGTTACGCCGAGTGTGAAAACTGGTATGACGGCTACAAAATCGGGAGCATTGAGATTTACAATCCTAATTCCGTTGTAAATGCTATGATTGAGCGTGAGTATAGAAATTACTGGACGATTTCAGGCTCTTATGAAGCGGTTTCGGACTATATAAAACTCGATTTTGACGGAATCAGAAGTGTTGTTGCCGATATGATTTCAGGAAAATCTGTTCCAGTAAATGTAGTTAATTTCAGAAATTCCCTTAATGAGATCAAAAATAAAGATAATGTTCTTACATATCTGATTCATCTCGGATATTTGAATTACGATAAATATTCAGGTTTATGCCGTATTCCGAACAAGGAAATCAGGCAGGAATGGGAGTCGGCAGTCGGAGACAGCGAGAATTTCAGCAAAATTGCCGCAATGCTCAGGGATTCCGACCGCCTTTTGAAATGGACTATTGAAGGTGATGCTGAAAGAGTTGCGGCGGCGCTTGACAATGCTCATCTGAATGTTGCCGATCCGCTTGACTACAATGACGAATCGTCGCTTAAAACGGCAATAATCCTTGCGTATTACACAGCTCGCTCAAAATATACGATCGTTAAGGAACTTCCATCCGGCCGCGGTTTTGCCGACATCGGTTTTATTCCTCTTGACAAAAAAGATCCGGCAATGGTTGTAGAACTCAAATACAATCAGGATGCGGATACTGCGATAAAACAGATAAAAGAGAAACGCTATCCGGCAGGTTTTGAAAATTATCTGGATAATCTGCTTCTTGTCGGAGTCAATTACGACAAAACGACAAAAGTCCATGAGTGCGTGATTGAAAAGTATAAATGATAAAATCTCTGAACAATTTGCCGCAAATAAATCTTTCAGGAATTGCGGGATGGAATTATTTTTCTCAGAAACATTCTTATTTTAGTGAGTTCTCCAGCATCCTCTCTGGAAAGAAGTCCGTGTTTTTCCACGAATCTGGGATGTTTTTGGAGATAAAATGCTACGCCCAGCCAGATCAGACCCAGCACAAATGCGGCAAATGAATAATATTGAAAAAGTGAGATTTTCCAGAATATCTTTGTGTTGTCTCTGAAAAATTCCCAGAAAGTCCGCGTTAGGCCGAAAAGAAAAAGAAACTGCCCGTAAGAAATCCCGTGGACATCATATTTTTTCCTTTTCGCATACCAGAGAAGGTAACAAAAAATCAAAAGAGAAGTCGCCGACTCAAACAGTTGAACAGGAAATAGATAATCCTGCTGCTCTTCGTTCCAAATTCCGAAAGAAGATGGATAGCCGTAGCAGCAACCAATAAAAATGCAGAAAATGTGGGAAATTCCATGATGAAGAGCGGCAGCAGGAGCAATAAAATCCATCGTTTTGATGAAAGGTAAATCAATGGTTAGAGAAATCAAGTATATTACTACAGGCATAAAGATAACTGCTCTTACCCAGTTAAATCCCCCGATACTGTCAAGATTTGCAACGATATACATTGCCGATACAGTAAACGGAGTTATCAAAATTGCCAGTAAAAAAGCTTTTTCAGCGTTTATTCTGCATTTTCTCGAATACCAGATAAAGAACATTACAACAATAATGCTGTCTAAAATATGCCCCCAATAGAAAACATTGATACCAAAAAACCTCAATTTAGGAAACATAGGCAAACCTCGACTATTTTTCAGTTATTTTCCTGCCGGTATTATAAATCTCTTCCATGTGAGCATCAAGCGTTTTTTCCCCGATATATTTATCCGTTCCGAAGATTGAAAAATATAAATCTTTTGCTTTCTCTAAATTGTTTTCCTGAAAATCAGAAATGTTTCGTTCCCGGCATTTTTCATAAAATTCTGCTGATTGAACTGTTGTATAGAATCCCTTTTTATGAAAATGAACCAACAAGCAGTTGTACAGCAAAAAAATTACAAAAAGGACAAGCGGAACAACAAAAGACAAAAAAATTTCATGTTTATTCTCCGTATATATTTTTAGATATATAGCAAGTAAAACAACAGCAATAATTTTAATGCCTAAGTGTGTCAGATTAAAAAGTTTCTTCGCCATATTACCTCTTCTCATATCCGTAATGTTCAAAATAAAAACCGAGATTGTCATTCACCTTTTTAACAAGTCTGTCGGAGTATTCGAATTTATTCTTCTCATATCCGGTAAGGCTCTCCCAATAAGCCTTGATTGAAGGCAGAGCATCTTCAAAACCGTTTAATTCAAGTTCAGCATACATGTTTTTGAGAACCGGAAGAGGATCTTTCTCAAACTCCTCGAATTTTATCTCGAACAGAGAATGAGGCGGAAGTACCTGAATTTCTTTAAAATATGCTTCATACATCATTTTGAAGATTTCAATAATCATATCCTCCATCGTTTCAACAGGCGGAATTTCCTCAAGCGACCAGTGCGACATCATCTTGTCGTAAAGGTGCATCGTTGAGCGAATCACGGTGTAAGGGTCTCGGTAGATATTGACAAATTTCGCATCGGGATAAGTCTCTTTCAAAAAGCGAACGCGGGCAGTGTTGTCCGGGCTTTTCAGCAAAAGAGGCTTTCCGCCGTTTAAAGCAGTTACCTTTCTCAAAAAACAGTCGTAACTTCTTTTCCAATTCTCCCGTTTCTTGTCTGAAAACTGATCAATAAAAGCATTTTTGTTGTAACGGATGAACGATTGCGGAAAGAAATTGAGCGGATAGACACTGTCGGATTCAATTGTACTGAAGGAGACATATTCTTCCATCGGAAGTGACATTGAATATTTTAAATTATCCATCGGACGCCCTTCGTGGAGATGGGCAACAATCGTCGGTCTGAATGCCCAGCCCAGCAGATGATAGAAATTCATCGTGAAAGTCATCATCGGGTCGACAAAACCGAAATTCTTATCCTGAGCCAATAAGAAAAAAAGGAGTGTCGTTCCGCATCTCCAGTGACCGAGAACAAAAAGCGGTGATTTTACGATGCTGTTTTTTACCGCCTTTCTGCACAAAAGATTTTCGGCACAGACAACAGGTGTCAGAAGCAGTGACGAAATTCCTGAAAGCAGGATCTGAGGATAGTATTTTTTGCAGATATCATGTCTGTTTTCAATGATATATCTGCAAAAAACGGGAAATTTTGTGATTAGAAGAGGATGAGCAAGACTTATCAGCTTATCCATAGACACCCGAAGAGACCAATGCTTTACTGACAGGTTGTATCAGAGAAACCGTCACAGGATGAATTGCAGTTCTTATATTTGATCTGAGTGATCTCGACTTTTCCGGCACCTGCATGTTCACCTCCCGTCCAGCCTGAGCTGCTGCCGCTTATATACGAACCGCCGCCGCCACCGCCGTAACCATAGTCCGTACAACTACATCCTTCACATTTCCAGCCGCCGTTGCCGCCAGTAAAATAGAAACCTGATTCCCAACCCAAACCGCCTGTAGAACTGTCATCACCTGGTACACCGTTCGTTCCTAAAGCCGGTTCACTATAACTTGTATTTATACCGGCAGATGTACTGCTATATTGTGATGCCTGACCGCCGGCGCATTTTAAATCACCTGCTTCCCAGCC
>JAGCXM010000029.1 GCA_017961325.1 bacterium
AAAAAAAGAGGCTGGCCGAGGAAAAGCGTATAGCTGAACTCAAAAAGGCCGAAGAAAAAAAGAGACTGGCTGAGGAAAAGCGTATAGCTGAACTCAAAAAGGCCGAAGAAAAAAAGAGACTGGCTGAGGAAAAGCGTATAGCTGAACTCAAAAAGACCGAAGAAAAAAAGCGGCTGGCTGAGGAAAGACGTATAGCTGAACTCAGAAAAGCCGAAGAGAAAAAGCGGCTGGCTGAGGAAAAACGTATAGCTGAACTCAGAAAAGCCGAAGAGAAAAAGCGGTTAGACGAAGAAAAACGGTTAGCCGAACTTAAGAAAGCTGAAACTGAAAAAGAAAAACAGGCCGCCGCACGGCAGTTAAAAACTGTTAAATCGGAAGACGGAGAAATCCGTCAGCTGAAAGTAACGAAAGTGGAAAAAGAACCGACTCTTGCCGAAAAACTGCCCGATCTTCCGGTCGTAAAACTGACGAAAAAAGGGAAACTCAAAAATCTTTTCTTTCGTAAATTCCCCGAATTCAGCCGCGTAACGATGGAACTTGACGGAGAAGTAGACTACCAGTTCAGAGAAATCGTCGGAGGATTCGTAATAGATGTCCACAATTTCGCGAAAATTCCGCAATATCTGCTTAACATTATTGATACGCGTGCTTTCAAAGCCGAAGTAACCTACATTTTACCGAAAAAAGTCGACGATGTTCTGAAAATCTACATAAAAACCAATGAAGGAATGGCGGTTCGCAAAAGCATGGACAAAAAATATATCCATTTTGATTTTTACAAGCCGACCATTGAGTAAAAAAAACCTTGTTGTTTCCGCCACTTATCATTTTTTTGCAAAAATTTTCAATTTTTTTTCAGAAAAATCACGACTTCATGTAACTAAATAAGTGTTATTAACTTTGTTTTTTGAGGTGTTACAATGAAAAAGTCTGTTATTTCAATGCTCCTTATGATTTGCCTTCTTATTTTCGCTGCTTGTAGTAGCACAAATAAAGATTTGATTGATTACGAGGGCAATTACGAGGGTGATTACAGTAATTCGAATGGCGATTACAACGACAATTACGACAAGGGTGATTCAGGTTATTACGACAACGCTGATGCCGAATCCTATGAGCCCGGGTATGATGAAGGGGACAATGCTTCTTATCCGGGAGATTCGGGAGACACCGGTTATGAAGACTGGGAATCTTCCGACAGCGAGAACTATAACGGATTTGATCCGGAAGAATCTGAACCTTCTGAAGAACCGAAACCGGGAGAACTTATTGAAAACGAGTGGGTTGAAACAAAAACCGAGAATACTTCCACATTCTCGATTGATGTCGATACTGCAAGCTACACGCTGATTAGAAACCACCTTATGAACTACAATTACATGCCCCCGAAAGATCAGGTCAGAATTGAGGAGATGGTCAACTATTTCGACTACGAATATCCGCAGCCCGAAGAGGGAAAGCCGTTCTCTGTAACGATGGAAATGACCGATTCTCCGTGGAGAGGTGACACGAAACTCGTTATGTTCGGACTTCAGGGAAAACAGCTTGCGGCAGATGAAATCACTGTACAGAATCTGGTTTTCCTTATAGACGTTTCAGGTTCGATGTACGGTGCCAACAAACTCGGTCTTCTTAAAACATCATTTAAAAAGCTAGTTGAAAAGCTCAATAAAGACGACAAAGTCTCGATCGTTACTTATGCAAGCGGTACAGCTGTTGTTCTCGATTCCGTAAGCGGAGACAAAAAAGATGAAATAATTGCGGCTATAGAAGATCTTAAAGCGGGCGGATCCACTGCCGGTGCTGCCGGGATCCAGAGTGCGTACGCTCTTGCAGAAAAGAATTACAGCAAAGACGCAAACAACAGGATAATCCTTGCTACCGACGGTGATTTCAATGTCGGAATTTATGATACCGGCGAGCTTGTTTCATACATCGAAACCGAGAGAAACAAAGGAATTTATCTCACTATCCTCGGTTTCGGAATGGGTAACTATCAGGACGACAGAATGGAACAGCTTTCCAACGCCGGCAACGGAAACTATTTCTATGTTGATAACGAAAGAGAATCCGACAAGATTTTTACTTACGACCTTATGGGAACGATGTTCACTATCGCGAAAGACGTCAAGCTTCAGGTCGTTTTCAACCCTGCAAAAATCGCAAAATACCGTCTTATAGGCTACGAAAACCGCGTTATGGCGAATGAAGACTTCAACGACGACACCAAAGATGCGGGCGAGATCGGCGCAGGTCACAGAGTTACGGCGTTCTATGAAGTCTTCTTAGCAGAAAAGAAAGCGGCTGAAACTCCGGAAACCGAAACTGATCCCGAAGAAGGCGGTTCAGAACCGGCTGCTGAGCCTGAAACGGAATTCGGTGAAGACGATTTCCTCGTTCTCAAAATGCGCTACAAAGAACCCAATGCTGATATCAGCAAGTATATGGACACCACTATGAATTCTGCAAATGTCACGGCCGAAATGAGTCAGAATATGGGCTTTGCATCGGCTGTAGCAGAATTCGGCATGCTTCTCAGAGACTCGAAATTCAAGGCTGATTCAAGCTATGATTCTGTTCTGAAGCGCGCACAGGCGAATATCGGCAAAGACATTTTCGGTTTCCGCGGCGAATTCCTCGAGATGGTCGAAATTGCGAAAACACTTGACAAATAATTCTTTTTGAACTTTTCAGCATAAAAATCAATAACTTAGTGTTTCACTAAAAAAAATCTTGACAAATTTAACAAAATCACTATCAATCGCCCCGTGAATTTCGTTTTGTTCACTCTCAATGCTTGGGTGTTTTAACAAAAATCAAAAATTGACTCTTTGTTTTTGGTAGGAAATGGGTTGTTTCTTTGAAAAAATCCTTTAACTCGATTGACAATATTTTATTAACTTTTTGGAGACTCTTATGAATTTACAGGAATTGAAGAACAAAAAGGCTGACGAACTCATCGCAATGGCCGAACAGCTCGGAATCGAAGAAGCTTCGTCGAAGAGATTTCAGGAACTCGTTTATGAAATTCTGCAGAAACTCGTTGAAAACAACGAAATCATCATGGCTGAAGGCGTTTTGCAGATCCTTCCCGATGGTTACGGTTTCTTGAGAAGTCCTAAATACAACTATCTTCCGGGTCCGGACGATATTTATATTCCACCGTCAATGATAAAAAGATACGGTCTCCGTACCGGTCAGACGATAAGCGGCGAAATCAGAAGCCCGAAAGAAGGCGAAAGATACTTCGCTCTTCAGAAAATCACATCCGTTTTCGAATCTGAAGACATCGAAAAGAACAGACACACGCCTCTTTTTGACAACCTGACTCCGTTCTATCCGACAAAAAAGATTCATCTCGAAACGAAAAGCACCGTTATGTCAACGAGAATCATGGATCTCCTTGTTCCGATAGGCATGGGACAGCGCGGCCTTCTCGTTGCTCCGCCGAGAACCGGTAAAACCGTTCTTCTTCAGGACATTGCACATTCGATTACCGAAAATCATCCCGATGTTTTCCTCATCGTTCTCCTTATCGACGAACGTCCCGAGGAAGTTACCGATATGATGAGAAGCGTTAAGGCGGAAGTCATCGCTTCGACATTCGACGAACCGGCTACACGCCACGTTCAGGTTGCCGAAATGGTTCTCGAAAAGGCTAAGAGAATGGTCGAATACGGCAAAGACGTCGTTATTCTTCTCGACTCGATCACAAGACTTGCGAGAGCTTACAATGCAGTCGTTCCGCCGTCAGGCAAGATCCTCTCCGGCGGTGTTGACGCAAACGCTCTCCACAAACCGAAAAGATTCTTCGGTGCTGCAAGAAACATCGAGGAAGGCGGCTCGCTCACCATCATAGCGACTGCACTTATCGATACCGGAAGCCGTATGGACGAAGTCATTTTCGAAGAGTTCAAAGGAACGGGTAACATGGAAGTCCACCTTGACAGAAAGCTCATGGAAAAGAGAATTTTCCCGTGTCTCGACATCAACAAGTCGGCGACAAGAAAGGAAGAACTGCTGCTTGAACCTGACGTTCTCAACAAGGTATGGATCCTCAGAAAGCTCCTTCACCCGCTCAATGTCATCGACTCCATGGAGTTCATGCTCGACAAGATGGGCAAGACCAAATCCAACAAGGATTTCCTGAAGGCTATGAACGCATAACTCTTTGAAATCACGTTATTTTTCATATCCTGCCCGTCGCCCGGCAAAAAAAAGGATCTTTCTGGTTTTTCTGATTGCCGCAGTCGTCGCGGCAGGATTTTTTTTGCGTAAAAAATCTTACGGATATCCTTTTCTTTGGTCGCAAAGTTCACCGGAAACCATGACTTTTGAAAAGGCTGTTTCATACTGCGGGAATCTTACCGAAAATGAATTCGACGACTGGCGTCTTCCCACACTTTTTGAAATCAAAACTCTTGAAAGCAGGTGTCTGGAAGAGGAGAACAACGATTTCTGCGCCGTTACCGACAGCTGCGAATGGGACGGATGTGAAAACGAACTTTGCGGAAGGTGTATCAAGTATGAAGAATCTGTTGAATTTGGATCGTTCTGGACAACAACTGAAAATTCAGACGGAAAAGTCGCTGTCTTTATAATAAGTGTCGGAAAAATTGAAAAAAATCAATCACTTAAAAACGAGACCCATTCAGTGAAGTGCGTAAGGGAACTTTACTAAGAATGAATTTGCCACTTTCAATATTTTCGCTATAATCAGCGGTTTTTTGTTTATTAAGGTTATTTAAGGAATAATTTCGGGAGATTTCAATGGCTGATTTTTTGAAACTTGTCGATTCGCCGGCGGGAACGCGCCTCATTCTTCAGGGCAACAGTGCTTTCGCTCTCGGCGTAGTTCATGCCGGTTACCACGCTGCTGACGGTTATCCGGGCACTCCGAGCACCGAAGTCATCGATAAAAACCTCAAGTATGTTCAGGACAGAATGACTGTCGGCTGGAGCGTAAACGAAGCATCGGCCGTCGCCGTCACCATCGGTCATGCCGTTGCAGGCATGGACAGCGTCGTCACGATGAAGATCCCCGGCCTTTTCCAGGCAGCCGATACGATCACGACCTCAGCTTTCTACACCGGTCAGATGGGCGCTTTCGTCGTTTACGCGGCTACTGACTATGTTCCGTCGAGCACACAGCACGTAATTGACGCGAGATACTTCCTGAGTGCGGCAAGAATTCCGGTTCTCGAGCCTAGAAATCATCAGGAACTTTACGATATGGCTTTCATCGCAGCCGATCTTTCGAGAATATTCAAAACCCAGGTCTGCATTCTGCCGAGCGGTATTCTGGCTCACAGCGAAGGCCTCGTCGTAACGAGGGAACCGCGCAAAATCGAGCCGATGCCCGTTCCGGCCGATCTTTCTAAGTGGATGCTCATGCCCGGGATCGCAAGGAAAAACTACAACGAAGCGACTACTCACAGGATCCCTGAAGTACTTAAATTCACTGAACAAAATGACACTTTCATAAAAGAGACGGAGGGAAAGGACGATTTCGGCATCGTCGTTGTAGGCGAAAGCGAAATGATCGTCAAAGAGGCTCTTCTCAACGTCGGACTTGAACCGTCTATCCTTTCAATGTCGGTCGCAAACCCCGTTCCGATAAGCAGGATCCGCGATTTCGCTTTGAAAATCAAAGGGAAACTTTTCGTTTTCGAGGACGGCGACAGATTCTTGCAGGAAAAAATAGAAGCTGCCGGAATAGCAGTCATAGGAAAGCCGGAATATTCGGTACTTACAGACTGGACTCCGCAGGATGTTATTGATTTCCTTAAAGATTTTATCGAGATAAAACTTCACAGGGAATCTGAAAAACCGCTTATAAAGCCTCTTGTCAGACCTCCTTCAATCTGCCCCGGATGTCCTTTCCGCGGTTATGCCCTTTCGGCTGAAAACCTGAGAAAGAAAGGAAAACTTTTTGCAGGTTTCGGCGAAATCGGCTGCTCTACCCTCCTTTTCATAAACAAAGGAATCGACACCGTACTCTGCATGGGCGGAAGCGACTCGATGAGACAGGGTTTCTGCCTCAGCAGGCCTGAGATGGCTTCAAAAGTCGTCAGCGTAATCGGAGACTCGTGCGAGTGCCACAGCGGCCTTGATGCGACGAGAAACGGCGTTTTCAGAAACGTTCCAGGCGTAAAAGTCATTCTCAACAACAGCGTAACGGCGATGACAGGCGGCCAGCCCGCTCCGACAAGCTATACAAACCTCGCTGGAGTTCCCAACAAATTCAGGCTGAAAGAGGCGATTGCGGCTGAAAAATGCGATGTCGTCGCAGTCAACGCTTACGATCTTGCAGACATTGAAAAAGCTCTCGAAAAAGCTCTCGACGACGCCGAAACGGGCAAATTCACCAATCTGGTCATCGAAGGTCCGTGCCAGCAGATCATGGACAAATCCCAGAAGAAGAGAACGATAAAGATCGATGCCGGAAAGTGCAGAAAATGCGGTAGATGCAATGTCTGCCCCGGCATCAAATTCGATAAGGAAAAAGGCCCCGAATTTACGAACATGTGCATAAACTGCGGCGGAAACAAACAGATCTGCATGCAGAGATGTCCGTTCGGAGCGATTGTTCCGGTCGAAGTAACCGAAAAGAAGGCAAAAGCTGAAGCCGAAGTCAGAATTCCTGAAGAAATCAAGGATGTTACAGTTGCAAAAGAGCTTCTTCCGGAATCGATCAGAGTTGCTATCCGCGGCATCGGCGGACAGGGGAACCTCTTCTTCGGAAAAGTTCTGAGTGAAGTCGCGCTCCACACGCCGTACGGTGAAACCGGCATCGTGAAAGGCGATACTCACGGCATGGCACAGCTCGGCGGCAGCGTAATTTCGACCTTCGCATGCGGCAGAGTTTTCAGCCCGATCCTTTCACCGAAAAGCACGGATGTCCTCGTCGTAATGGAGACTTCCGAAGTTTTCTGCAACGGCTTCCTCGATCTTTTGAAGCCGGACGGAACGATCATCCTCAACCGTTTCGAATCGCTTCCTGCGAACGCGAAAAAGGAAGATTACCCGAAAATCGAAGAGATCAGAAAAGCGCTTGCAAACTACAGGGTCATCGAAACGGATGTCCTTGAAACCGTTGCAAAAATCGGCGACAAATCCGGCAAAACGGCGAATATCGCGATGCTCGGACTTCTCTCCTCGATTGAACCTTTCTCGGCTATTCCGAAAGAGATATGGCTTAAGGCTCTGATGAAACTTTCGCCTACCGGTGCGGCCAAGGCGGCAAACTACGTGGCATTCAATGCAGGACGGGGAGAATAGTTTGCCCGAATCTGCAACCTCTGGAAAATATTCAGAAATTACCGGAAAGATTTTTCTGGTTTTATTTATTCTTTCGATTTTTTCGACATTCATTTTCTGGTGGAGCGGACTCAGTGACAGAAACGCGCTCGATGAAGAAACCGAGCGGAAATTTGCCGAAATCCTCAACGAAAATTTTAAGCCCGGAGACATTGTCTTTACAGAAAACGACTGGGATCTGGACTTTCTGAAAAATCTCAGAAGCGGAATTTTACCGGTTTTTTTGGATCTGAAAAATGCGACGGAAAGATCGGCCGCTATGATGAAAAACAGCGGAGACAGAGTTTTTCTGCTGCTCAAATCGGAAAAATCGCGGGAATTTTACATTAAAAAACTGAATTTGAAGGTTATAGAGGTTTTCAAAGCAGGCAAAGGCGAGGTTCTTCTTGCCGAAACGCTTTTCAAAACTGTGAAAAAAACTCTCGTTTTCTCCCGTGACATCGGCAAAGCTAAGAAAGTGACCTTTGTAAGCGGCGAAAAAAGCGAAGAGTGCCGCAAAGTTTCCGAAACGAAGTGGCAGTGTTCCAATGAAAACTGGAATTACGTCGGCCTGACGACTGCATCTTTCAACGGACGGCAGCAACAGGCGGTCTGGGCGCATCCGGTTTCAGGAAAAACGCTTGAAATTGTTTTTGAAGTACCGGAAAACAGCAGAAAACTTCAATTCAATTCTGTTTTTGCCGAATCGGCTTACCGCTCGAAAAACCGTGAACCGGTCAACATTGAAATTCTTGCTGACGGAAAGAATCTGCTGAAATATGCAAGCCAGTTCACTTCAAAAGTGACGGAAAAAAGCACAAAACTACCTGAAAACATTAAAGAACTTACAATAAAACTTAACGTCTCCGACGACAGACAGAGACACTTTGTTTTTAACGGATATCTGACTGATGAACTTTAAAAACCGCTTCGAAAAAATAGATTTTCTGCTCGCCGCAGCAGTAACAGTTTTCGTTTTTCTTATGATCTTTCTGACTAACGATTCATTCGGTTTCGTCCGCGACGAAGGATTCTACATGAAAGCGGCGAACAACATGGCGGACTGGTACGAATCAACCGGCACAAACATTTCTAACGGCGATTTTGCCAAGATTTTTTCGAAAAATGAAATTGACAGATATTTCACCTACAATTCCGAGCATCCGCCCTTCATGAAAGAGCTTTTCGGTCTGTCGCAGTTCATTTTTGCCCGTAAACTCGGAATTATGTCGGCACCGATGTCGGCACGTCTCGTCGCGGCTGTTTTTGCCGCTCTGACGGCACTTATGATCTATCTTTTCGGGCTCTTTTTCTTCAGCCGGATGACCGCCGTTGCAAGCCCGCTTTTCTTTTTTACGATGCCGCACATCTTTTTTCATTCGCATCTGGCCTGCTTCGATATGCCTATACTTTTTTTCTGGAGCGCGACTTTCATTCTTTACATCATCTGCCTCAAAACGAAAAGAACTTCCGTCCACGCACTCACTGCGCTCTTTTTCGCATTCGGCATGGCGACGAAACACAATGTCCTGTTTATTCCGATAGTTCTCTTTGTTTCCTGGCTCTTTTTCTACGCTTTTTCATACCGGAAAGAGGCTGGTTACGGCTCCTTCACCGGATTTTTCAGGGCGATTCCGAAAGTTTTCTGGTTCATGGTGATAATTTCGCTTCCGGTTTATTTCCTCATCTGGCCGAGAATGTGGTTCAACACTGTTGATAGACTCATTGCCTATGCGGAATTTCACGGAAAACACGTGAATTACCTGAACTATTACTTCGGAACGCCTCTTAAAAACGGCCCCTTCCCTTTCAGTTTTCCGTGGGCGATGACTTTTTTCACTACTCCGACGCCGCAGCTCGTCTGCTTTTTTGCCGGAACAGTCTATTTCTGCCGCGATTTTCTGAAAAGTGAAAAAACTTGTGAAAAAGAGGCTGCTTTTGCAATGATTACTGGTTCACTTTTCCCGATTTTTCTCATCGCACTGCCTAACGTTCCCATTTTCGGCGGCATAAAACACTGGTTCACCGGGTATCCGCTCATGCTCACGTCCGGCGTTTTCGTGATCGAAGAATCCGCAAAAAAGTTAATAAAAACAAGCGATTTCAAAAAAAGTCTTGCAGTCGCCGCACTTTTTACGCTTGCCACAGTTTCTCTGATTTCGCCGAATATAAAATTTGCAAAAAGAGGCGCTGCGTTCTATAACGAACTCATAGGCGGAGCTCAGGGAGCTGCCGAAGCGAGAATGCAAAGGAATTTCTGGGGTTACGACATGATCGATCTTGCCGACACGCTCAACAGAGATGCTCCGGAAAATGCAAAACTTTTCATTATGAGCGGATATGAAGGCTTGAACCCAAATTCCTTCAGATTTATGCAAAAGGCCGGCATGGTAAGAAGCGACATCAGAGCGACGAACACTTTGAATGAAGCCGATTTTGCACTCTTTTTTTACGAAAAGCAGAATGAACATGTTTTGAACAATATAGCTTACGAATTCGGAACGATCAGACCTTTGGCGGTTTCGTCAACGGATTCTGTATTCTATTCCGCACTTTTCAGGAGAGAGAAATGACCTATCTTTTCACAAATCCGCAGGTAAAAAAGTGGAAAACACTCTTCTTTCTTTCGTTTTGCCTAAACATCATTCTTGCAGTGCTGATCATTTACACAGTCAAAAGCAGCGAAACTGACCGGAACGGTGACGATTCAGCCCCGCAATCTGCAGCTGCTGCCGAACAGTCGGTCGGAGAAGAACCGAATCAGCCAGAAATCCAGTCTCAAACAGAAACCAGGGAGGTCAAAAACGAGTCACAGATCAAGATTGAACAGGGTGAACTCATTGCCGTGTCGGCAGTAATAGAAGACAATTTCTACAACGCATTCAATTCAAATGCGGACTTGGTCAAGTATGCTAAAATATTAAATATTCCTTCTTTAGCAGATGTTATCAGCGCTCATGTAGGCAGGCTTTTGATTTGGGACATAATGCTTAGAAACGATGTCAGAAAAGGAGACCGTATCGACTTCGTTTTCCGCACCGTTCCGGATGATGAAAAACGAACCAGAAATGACCTGCCGGATATTCTCGAAGTTGTAGCCCTTAAATATTATTCTCATAAATTCAATAAAGAAATAAACATTTATAAATACGCAGCAAAAGATTCCGTTGCAAAGTATTACTATTCTGACGGAATAATGCTTGAAAAAGTAATATCTCCGTTTGCACCGATTAAAAACTACATTCAAATAACGAGTACTATCGGTGACAGAGCCCCGAAACACGAAGGAATCGACTTCAAAGCCAATGTGGGAACACCGGTTTACGCCACTGTCGACGGCAGGGTTTCGCGCATTAACTGGAAAACGCGCTACAACGGCTACTGCATCGAAATCGAAGCAAAAGGAAGCCCGTATGTATTCAAGTATCTGCATTTGAGCGAAGTCAATGTAGAACCCGGACAGAAAGTAAAAGTCGGTCAGCAGATCGCCGCTTCCGGCAACACAGGAAAATCGACCGCACCTCATCTCCATTACCAAATCAATGTCGGCAGCAAAGGCAAGGTTGTCGATCCCATGAAGTATCATAAAACGATAATCGAAAAACTGCCGGAATCGGAGCGCGAAAATTTCAAAAACAGAATTTCAGAGCTTGAATCATTGATGAAATAGCCGAAAGAAGCCGAATTCCTATTGAGATTTCCTTTTATTTTAATATGTTGAGGAAAAAGTTCCGAAAAAGTTGACTAAAAGGGTTGGTTTTTATATGGTGGCAAAGACTGTTTTTTTGAGGTTGAAACACTGATTTTTATTTAATATCAAAAGGAGAGTTAAGTGAGAAAAATTTCAAATGTTTTGGCTATTCTGATTTTCGTTTTTCTTTCTTTTTCCGTTTTTGCAGAAAATTCAATTTCAGTTGCTCCGACGCTGACGAAAAACGCTTCTGACAAGAAACTTGCGAAAGAAATCGACGACAATCTGGCTTTGCTGCTTTCGAGCATTAAAAATGCTAAAGTTTCATCTGCGAAATCGGTAAAAGTCGACAAATGCAACGAGGATGACAGGTGCATTATTAAGGCTATCTCAAAGAAAGCCGCATCAGATTTTGTTGCTATTCCGAAAATGACAAAGAGTTCGTCAAATATTAAAATAGTCATTGCAATGTTCGATGTAAACGGCAAGAAGACAGCTTCCAAAACCGTAACGTCGTCTGACAGCGACAGCGAAAACATCGCTTCGGACATGCTTAATGCACTCAAATCGATGATCGCTTCCGCAACTCCGGAAAAGGGAAAACCTGAAAAGAAGTCTGCGACAACCAACAGAACGGTTTCCTATTCCGATGTCAAGGAAGAAATCAAAAAAGGTTTTGCCGCTTACGATAAAGGCGATCTTGACGAAGCTGCCGAGATTTTCGACCGTGCGGCAAACGAACTCAACTGCAAATGCCAGCAGAATCAAATCGCACGCAAGCTTTTGGATTCAGTCAGAAAGATACAGAAAGGTCTTACGAAAGCTACCGACACTCTCGATGACGGTGACTACAAAGGAGCCTTGAGAGCTTTGGAACTGCTCAGAAAATCCGATACTGAACTGCGCGAACAGGGTTATAAGGCGATGGTTTTCAAAAAGGACAAAAACATCCGCAAAAAATATGCCGAACCTAATCCGCAGGATGTTCAGGCCGTTGAACAGATCCACAAAACCTTCAAATCGAAGATCGAGGAAGTCAGAAAATGGCGCGCAAAACAGCTTTCCGACGTAGACGACTGGGTAAACAACAACATCAAGGCAAGAGAAAAAGCTATAAATGACCTCAAAACAAAGGAAAAAGAGATCCTCAAGCAGCAGAAGGATGCCGAAGCGGCTCTTAAAAAGAAAATTCAGGATATGAAATATCAGTGGGAAAAGGACGATACCGCTCTTGAACAGGAAATCGTAAATCTTGAAAGTCAGATTACTCAGATAGAGCAGCGCGAAAAAGGAGTAATCAAGGTTTCCAACAAAAAACGCGAAGAGGCGAAGGAAAACGAGTTCAAGGCTCACGACAAGGCTTACAGCGACTGGAAAAAGAAACACCAGCAGGACAAGGACGCTTACTATGAAAAGCAGAAAAAACTTGAAACAACAGAAGGTGAAAAGGTAACTAAAAGAGTTGCTGAGCTTGAAAAACGCAAACAGGCCCTTGAAGCCAAGAACCGTGATACCGATGCCAAAATCAATAAAATGGGAGACGAATTCGAAGCTGAGGAACGCAGAATCATGGCTGCGAACGAAGCTGTCAGAATGAAGAATGAGGATGAAGACAGAAAATACAATGTTCAGGTTGAAAAAGAATATCAGAAAAAGTTCGACAGTCTGAACCAGAACCTTGCAAAATACGATGATCAGGAATCGGCAAAAGAGAAAGAACTGCAGAAATATCAGCAGGAAATCGAAGAATACATGATGAAAAGCGCAACGACTCTCGGCACGATTCAGGAAAACACTGAAAAAGAGCGTGCAAAAGCCGAAGCCGATTACGCAAAAGAAAAAGAAACGGCTCAGACAAAACTTGAAAAGGATTACGAAAACACTCTCAACAAACTCGCTGCACAGAAAACAAAACTCGAAGAAGATATTGCGAAACATTCCGATGAAACCGAAACGATGAAGGCGAAAAAAGAAGAGGCTATGATTGCCGAAAACGAAAAGACGATCGTTGCCGCTTATCAGAAAATCGACGCAAATGAAGAGAATCTCGCAAAAACCGAACAGGAATACGAAGAAAAAATCGTGAAAATTCAGGATGTGATCGCAAAAACGGTTGACGACGAAGAAAACGAAAAGGCAAACAAGGAAAATGCTCTCCATGCCGAAAACGAAAAACTTCTCAACGAAGCCGCAAACATTGACGAGCAGATTGCGGTTGAAAACGGCAGATTCGAGGATTTCAAGGGCAAACTCGATGACGAATACGCTACAAAAGAAGGCAACATCGATGAAAAAATAATGATTGAAAACAACAAACTTGCCGAAGCAGTCGAAAACTTCAAGGGTAACTGGGGTGATTACGTTGCGAAGGAAATCGACAAACTTGCGGCTAAGAATGACGCGATAACAACTCAAATCGATGAAGAAAAGGGCAAACTTGCCGAAGTTGACGGAAAAATCGAGCAGCAGAAAGCTGATGAACTTAACAAAATTGAAGCAAAATTTGCAGCAATTGAAGACGCTTACGCTCAAAAGGGCGACAACGTTGAAGAAGATGTTGCAAAAGAAGTTGAAAAAATAAAGGCTGACACTGCAGCGCAGCTCGACAATGCGGCTGCGGAAGATGCAAAAATCACCGACGCCCACGCAAAGAAAATGAGCGATCTTTCGTCGGAAGAAGCAAAAATTACCGATTCCTACGACACGAAAATCGCAAAATATGAAGAACAGATTGCTTCAATCGACAAAAAATATGATCAGAAAATGGCTCCTTACAGCATTGATCCTATCAACGACGAAATGAATCAGTCCATTGCCGAACTCGAAAACAAAAAGATTGAAACGACCAACAAGCTCCAAGAAGTGCTTGATGCAATGCAGAATGCCAAAGACATAGAAATGCAGAATTATGCAGACAAGAAAGAGGCAGCAAAGGACAATAAGACAGAACTTGCAAAAATTGAAAGGGAACATGCTGCCGCAATCAGAAAAATCGACAACGACAAAGCTTCTGTTGAAAGAAAAATCAAATTTGAAGAAGAGAGTGCCGGAAGAAAAATCAACCTTGAAAAATCGAAATACGAAAGAAAAATCACAAGCAACAAAAACGAACTTTCCAAGATCGAAAAGGACAAAAATCTTGAACTTATTTCGATAAAGAAAGAAGTTGCAGCAATCGAAAAAGAGAAATCAAACGCCCTTAAAGCGCATCAGAACAAGGTCGCAGCAGCAGAAACCGCACACAAAAACCAGATGGCGCAGAGAGCCAATGTTGCCAAGAAAATCAAAAGCGACGGCGAAATGAAAGAAAAGAACGCTGCTGCAAGCGTAAAGACGAGAAAGAATGCCATAAATGCTGAAAAAGCTAATGAAATCAAAAAGGTTCAGGCTGAAAAGGCAAATCTTAACGCAAAATACAAAGCTCAGGGAGACAAAGAAAAAGCTGCTATTAGAAATAACATTGCCGACAAACAGAAACAGATTGCGGCAAACAATGCAGCAATTAAAAACTGGGAAAAGAGATCGAATACTCCGGATCCGGCAAAACTTAAAGAAGTAAAAGCACCGTACGAAAAAGAGATTGCAAAGCTCAACAATGATAAAAAGAATCTCAATAAGGAAAAAGCAGATAAACTTTCCGTCGTTACGGCCGGACACAAAAAGAAAGTCAACGATCTGAACGCTAAAAAAGCTGCTTCTTTGCAAGGTTCAAAGGGAATTGATGCAAAAATTCAGGCTCAAAATGCCGCAATAGCTAAAAGATACAACGATATCCGTGCTAAGCTTAAAGGAGATGTCGCGAAACTTCAGCAGGAAAAGAAACAGAAAACTGACGCCATCAAAGCCGATACGAACGCAAATATAAAAAAGAAAGCTGTTGCAGAAAACGGATTCAAAAAAGTTCTGGCGACCGAAATTGCGAAACTTTCAGCTTCCAGAAACAAAGAACTCAGCGCAATGAAAGCCGAACATGCGAAAGTATCCAAACAACTCGCGCAGCACGAAAAGTCGCATGATGCCTTCATTCAGAAGGAAACATCTAAAATAGACAAAAAATACGAGAAGATTTTTGCCGACCTCGACGCTAAACTTATGAGTGAAAGCATGAGACTTCAGAATGAAAATACCGCTTTCGAGAAGAAGAAAAAAGCAGAGGAAGCTGCTGCAAGAAAACAGCATCAGGCATTCGTTGCCGACAAAAACAAGACGAAAGCCGGGATAAACCAGCAGATCGCTCAGGCTCAGAAAGAGAGAGACGCAAAAATCGAAGCAAGAAAGAAAGAGAGGGAAAAACAACAGGAAACGTGGAACAAGGAAAGAACCCTCAGGGCAGCCGCTTTTGAAAGAAAGACCGCTACAGACAGAGCGAATATGGCAAACAACGACAGGCAGATTGATGCATTGACAAAAGAAATCAACAATGTAAACAACGCTTGGGCGAAACGCCTCGAAGACATGCAGGCAAAGCACCATGCCGACAGCAAAAAGCAGGAAGCTATGTGGCAGAAAGCCGAAAACACGAAAGAAGAACAGTATGAAAAGGGCAAAACTGCTATCACTGACAAGTACGACAACATGGAAATCAAAGAAAAAGATGACCGTGAAAAACACAAACAGCAGATGATAACAAAGAGAGACAGACTTCTTGCTGAAAAAGAGAAAAGAAAAGAAAGGAGACAGGCAACTCTCGACAAGGAAAAACAAAATTGGGAAAAAGCTAAGCTCAACAGCAACGCTCAGCTTGAAAAAGTCAGAGACAACATTGAAAAACTGACGGCCCAAAAACCTGAATCATCAGAAAAAGACAAAACAGAAGCAAAGGCTAAAAAAGAGCAGATCGCAAAGAAATATCAGGAAAATATCGACAAAATCAACAAAGCCGAACTGCAGCAGGTCAAACAGAAATTCAAACAGGAATACAAAGAGGAAGGCGTTCGTGAGGTTCTTCCAACGAAAGTTACGAACAAGATCGAATCCGCAATGGCAGATTCCTATTCAAAATCAGGTATGGCCAAACTCGAGAAAAACGATTTTGCCGGTGCAAGAAAGGATTTCAACGAAGCTCTCTATCTCGACGGCGACAGCAAGTCGGCAAAAGAGGGCTTAAAAGCCATTTCGTCAAAAGCTCAAACTGTTTATTGGGAAGCTTTCGGAATGAAGGAAACCAACAAACCCAAAGCTATCAGAATTTTGGAAAACCTTATGAAGAACCTTCTTCCGACCGATGAAACATACCTCAAATCAATGATGCTTCTCGAAGAACTCAGATAACGAAATGAGATCGATTTTTAAGGGGAGTTTCGTGCTTCCCTTCTTTTTTTTCTGTTTTTACGCTTTCGCGGAAAGTTCGTTAAGTGACTATTTCGAAGTCTTTTATCAGAAGCCTGAAGCCTATTCCGTATGGCTCAAAAATGATAAAAAAGATACTTTTAAAGACATTTTCATAAGCCTTTACGATTTGCCGGCCTCAAAGGCGAGGAAATTTTCGCACGCACAAAAGGTTGAAGAAATTCAAGGTTTTTCCGGCAAAGCATCATATGTTTACTTTTATTTTGAATTTGAAAGCCGTACAGATGCCGGACTGCTTTTTTACGGTATAAAAAACGGAGAGGTATCGGTCAACGGAATGAAACGCGGCACGATATCTGTTTTGTCGGACCGAGGATATTCAGTTCTCAAGGGAACTTATGAGAAAGGAATATATTTCGTTTCAGTAAAAGTCACTGAGAAAAATGATAAAACCGGAATCGTTGTCTTATCAGATAAAAAATTAAAAAATTCGGAAAAACGTGGATTTACCAAGTCAGCAAAATCGGCTCTTTCGGTAAAAAATTTCGACAATTCAGACAAAAGCGGCACTTTCAGCGCACTCTTCAGCACTTTCTGCTTCCCTTATTTTGAAGATATCGCCGATTCGAGGGAGGTTTTCTTTGAAATACTGGGCAAGAATTCTGATGTCGAAAAGAAAAACCCGCTGATTTTGCTGCTTTATTCTGCAAAAAACGATGGCAAATATTCTAAGACATTAAAAAAACTTGGTTTTTCCGACAAAAATCTGAGCGCGTGGCAAGAAAATTTTTTAAATAAGGGAGTTTGCAATCATGAATAAAATTACAATCGTTTTGGTGGCTCTGCTTCTTGCCACATCGGTTGCATTTGTTATTGTTACTCAAAATAAATCCAATGAGATCGCATTGTTAAAAGAACAAATACAAAAATATGCCAAAGAAAACGAATCATTGAAAATCGATACCGAAATTTTGAAAAAAAGGTTGTCTGAAATATCAGATAAAAATACAAATGCTGCAAAAACATACGATTTTTCCAATCTTCAGCAAAATCAGATCAAAGCTATGAAAAATGAAATTGAGCGGCTTAAATCAGAAAAAAGGCCGGACAACAGAGAACGCGAGGACGAAGTTTGGAACCTGCTTCTGACCACGGTTCAGGATGTCATGGATGTCGAGCTATCCAAGACTCTGACAAATTTGGGATTCAAACCGGACGAAACGGCAAGTTGCGTAGAGGAATATCAAGACACCCTCGCCAAAATGAAAGATTATATGCTTCAATGGTACCGGAATGAAATTTCGGGTGAGGAATACGATGAAAAGTTTTTGAACCTAACTCGTGAATTTTACAAGAACATGTCTAATTCTATCGGTGAAAACAAAGCCTCAATCGCCCTTTCTGCAATAATTCCTGATCCAGAATACAGAAAAAAGATGTTCGAAGAAAAATAATCGGTAAAACTTAGTCGAGCTTGAATTCTTCTTTCCAGTTGTCAGCCTTGTCCCAGTTCGGCTGCTCCTTTTTGTCGAAAAGATAGTTTCCCATGACGAGATAATCCATTTCGGTACGCATAAAACAGCGGTATGCGTCATCCGGCGAGCAGACGATCGGTTCACCTCTGACGTTGAAAGAAGTATTGACAACGATCCCGTAGCCCGTTTTCTGCTTGAAAGTGTTTATGAGCTGCCAGTATTTGGGATTCGTTTCACGGCTTACGCTCTGGATACGCGCAGAAAAATCGATGTGGGTGATCGACGGAACGTCACTGCGGAGGAAGTAAAGCCTCTCGTAAAGCGGAAGTTCTTCATATTTTTCAGGAAGTTTCGTCCGTCTTGACTCCAAAACCGGCGCAACCATCAGCATGTATGGCGAGATCGTGTCAATATCGAAAAATTTCGAAATGTCCTCTTCCAAAACCGAGGGTGCGAACGGTCTGAAACCTTCGCGGTATTTGATTTTAAGGTTAAGTTTCTTCTGCATTTCGGGACATCTCGGATCACCCAGAATCGAACGGTTTCCCAAAGCGCGCGGACCGAATTCCATCCTTCCCTGAAACCAGCCGATGACGGTGTCGTTGTTCAGAAGCTCTGCCGTTTTTTCGCACAATTCACTGAAATCATTGAATTTTTTAAATTCGGCATCGTATCTGCGCGCAACGTTTTCAATGTCGCGGTCGCTGAATTCCGGGCCAAGATAAGCACCTTTCATCGAATCGCGTTCGTTTATCTCGGTGCGTTCGTGACCGAAAGAAATGTAGTGCACCGCAAGCGCCGCGCCCAAAGAACCGCCCGCATCACCGGATGCCGGCTGGACCCAAATCCCTTTGAACATTTTCGTGCGGAGAAGCTTGCCGTTTGCGACGCAGTTGAGGGCGACACCGCCTGCAAGAACGATATTTTCAGATTTTGTGAGCTCTTTTGCCGTTTCAGCAAGCTTGAGGACCATTTCTTCGGTGATCTCCTGAATGGCATAAGCCATGTTCATGTAGTGCTGCGTAAGTTCGCTCTCCGATTTTCTTCGCGGAAAACCGAAAAGTTTCTCCCATTTCGCATCGTTCGTCATGCTGAGTCCCGTCGCATAGTCGAAGTAGTCCATATTGAGCAGGAAAGAGCCGTCTTCACGCAGATCGATCATGTTTTCGAGGATCTTGCGCCTGATCTCTCTGGTCTCTTCGGCGTTTTTGTTGCCGTATGGCGCCAAGCCCATCAGCTTGTATTCTCCGCTGTTTACTTTGAAACCGCAGTAATAGGTGAAAGCGGTGTAGAAAAGACCGATCGAATGCGGGAAGTCGAGTTCTTTCAACACCTTGATTTTATTACCGTTTCCGTAACAGATCGTAAGCGTCCCCCACTCGCCTACTCCGTCGAGAGTAAGTATCGCAGCATCTTTGAAAGGTGACGGATAAAAAGCACTCGCCGCATGCGACAAATGGTGTTCGGGGAAATAGAGTTTCGGTATCCTGCCGCCAAGTTTGGCAAGTTCTTCGCGCAGCATATCCTTCATGAAGAGTTTTTCCTTGATCCAGACAGGAATCGCCGAATTGAAACTTTTGAGCCCTTTCGGAGCGAAGGCATGGTATGTTTCAAGCAGCCTTTCAAACTTTATGTAAGGCTTGTCATAAAAAGCTACCGCGGTAACGTCGTCAAGGGTGATCCCCGCTTCGTCGAGAACGAATCTGCAGGCGTTTATAGGAAACGACGGATCCTGCTTTTTGCGGGTGAAACGTTCTTCGTGAGCCGCTGCAAAGATATCTCCGTCAATGAGCAGCGCCGCTGCACTGTCGTGATAATATGCCGAAATTCCTAAGATTATCTCTTTTTTCATATTGCTACCAAACTAAAAAATCGTGTATATAAACGGTGCTATCGCGCTCGTGCTCGACAAAACTATGAGAAGTCCGATGAGCAGAAGAACGATGATCAAAGGCAGAAGCCAGAATTTTTTGCGAACTTTAAGGTATCCCCACAAATCTTTCAGAAGTTCCATATTTATCTCCTTTAGTAAGGTTTATCGAGGTCGGCAGCTGTATATTCGTGATTTCTTTCCGCAAATACTGTTGTTTTTTCACGCCTGAACTGGTGAAGCCGCAATGAGTCTTTGCCGAGAATCCGGCGAATGAATCCCATCGGAAAAACGATGAGAAAAAAGACCAGAGCAAGCATTATTTTCGACATGAAAGTTCCCAAAATACGTGAAAGCCCAAACCAAACAAATGCAAAAGGCTTGAAAATCACTGGACAAATCATGTCAAAAACGAGAATTACCATCGCAACCCAGAGAAAATAATTGTTTTTAAGAGCGGCGAGACAGATTAGAGCGATGAGAACGAGCACCATCCCGCTGTCGGAAGCCTGTTTTTTTGTTATCCGACTTTTTTCCGTCGGTTTGTTTTGCTTGAATGTATCCATTTTACACCTTTAAAAAAACCGCATAATTTTAATCAACAACTCTTTTTCGTCCATTTTTTTCACAACGGTGCAGGCCTGAATCTACTATTTTTTAAGAGTCGAATCCTGAACCCTGTAAAAGTGCGATTAATATTGAATTTTATTCAATTCAGTGTTTAATACGGTGTTTTTTTGATTAATTTTTTATGGAGTTCCGCTATGAATTTCAGACAGCTTGTTGAAGAACTTATCGGTTCTCATACAAAAGTTTTCGTCAACCCGGCGAGGGAGATGCTTATCCACAAATCGGTAACGAAAGAGAAGGTTTTTGTTACGAAAACCGGTGCTCTGGCGGTCTGGACGCCGGCAGAATCGACCGGAAGAAACCCGAAAGACACTTTTATCGTCAAAAATTCTAAGACTGAAAAAACGGTCGACTGGACTTCTCCGAACAATCTTCCCGTAACCCGGGAAACCTTTGACATGCTTTTTGAAGATGCGGTTGCTGCTCTTTCCAAAAAGGACTCTCTTTTCGTCACCGACAGAGTCATAGGCGCTGATGCAAGCTACGCTCTCCCGATAAGAACGATCACCGACAGAGCTTTCACTTCGCTTTTTGCCGACAACATGTTCAGAGCAGTTCCTGAAGGCATCGAAAAAAGCCTTCTCTGGGATAAAAAATTCACGCTTCTGGTTCTTCCGTACGACAAACTTGACGAGAAAAAATACAGGAACCGCATCAGAATGATAAACGAAAACAAGTCAAGCGACATGGCTATCGTCATGGATTACGAAAATTCGATCGGCATAGTTTTCGGTTCGGCTTATCTCGGCAGCTGCAAAAAACTTATGTTCACCGTTATGAACTACTATCTGCCGGAATACGGCATCCTTCCGCTTCACTGCAGCGCGAACGAAGGTGCTGACGGTAAGAGCGCGCTCATGCTGGGACTCAGCGGCACAGGCAAAACGACGCTTTCAGCTGATCCCGAAAGAAAACTCATCGGCGACGACGAACACGGCTGGAACGATAACGGCATCGCGAACTTTGAAAACGGCTGCTACGCTAAACTTATCAACCTCAAAAAGGAGAAAGAACCCGAAATCTACAACGCGGTTTTCCACGAGGCTGATTACATGGAACACGGTGCAATGATCGAAAACTGCATGATCTATCCCGACGGAACGATCGATTTTGACGACGAAAGATACACTGCAAACTCGCGTGCAAGCTATCCGCTCAGATTCCTCTCCAACATCAAGGAATCCTCTGTCAGCGGTCATCCGACGACGATCATTTTCCTTACTGCAGACGCTAACGGCGTTCTTCCGCCTGTCGCAAAACTCACGAAAGAACAGGCTATGCTCTGGTTTCTCATGGGATACACGAGCAAACTTGCAGGAACTGAAACCGGAATCGTTGAGCCGGTAAGCACATTTTCAAGATTCTTCGGCGCCCCTTTCATGCCGAGAAATCCCAATGATTACAGCGAACTGCTCGGCAAAAAAATGGAAAAGCACGGTGTAAACGTTTATCTCGTAAACACCGGATGGAGCGGCGGTGCCTACGGAACCGGCAAGAGAATGGATATCAACATCACTAGAGCGATAGTTGCAGCAGCAATCAGCGGCGAGCTTGAAAAATCGGAATACACCGAAGACAAACTTTTCCACGTAATGATCCCTAAGAGCTGTCCAGGCGTAGAAAGCTCGATTCTTGATCCGATAAACACCTGGAGCGACAAAGAGGCTTTCAAGGCAAGAGCGGAGAAACTTGCTGCCGAGTTCTCGAAGCAGTTTGACAAGGCTTACGGTCACAACACCAACCTTTCGGAGTCTTTGAAACGCCAATGCCCCGGGAAATAATGCTCAGAACAGAGAATCTTACCGCAGGTTACGGCGCTGGAACGATCCTCGAAGACATAACGTTCCAGATTGAAAAAGGAGAACGCTTTGTAGTTTTGGGCGAGTCAGGCTGCGGAAAATCGACTTTGATGAAGGCGATAGTCGGCCTGAACCCGCCTTTAAGCGGAAAGATTTTCTTTCACGAAGAAGAGATAATTCATCCGATGCCTGAAAATTCAGATTTTTATAAGAAAATCGGCATATTATACCAAAACTCTGCGCTTCTCAATTCGCTCACCCTGGAAGAAAACATCATGCTTCCGATAACGATGCACTATCCAGATTTTTCAAAAAAAACGGCACGCGACATTGCCGATGAAAAACTGGCTATGGTCAATCTCTACAAAGACCGCGAAAAATTTCCGCAGGAGCTTTCTGGCGGAATGAAAAAAAGGGGGGCTCTGGCCAGGGCACTCGTTCTTGACCCAGACATCATCTTTTTCGATGAGCCGCAGGCCGGTCTCGATCCTGTCACGGCACGAGATCTTGATATGCTTTTCATCAAGCTCAACGAGCAGCTGGGAACGACATATTTTATCGTAACACACGAACTTCTTTCAATAAAACGAACGGCTCAGAAAGTTTTAATGCTTGCAGACAAGCATGTTTTGTTTTCCGGTACATTCGACGGCGCGATGGCATCGGAAATCTTCAAAGTCCAGCGTTTTTTCAACGTAGACAAATACAGCAAAAACAGATTGTAGACCGCTTTCATAATTCATCCAAGTACGGCGCAGGCAAAAAATATTGAAAAAGAAGGCGACTACCGTATATTAGATCGGATTTTTTTCAGGAGGAGACCGTGAGCAGCAGAAAAACAAAAGATCCCAGGCTCGTTGCGAGTTCGCTTATTCAGGATGTACTTGACCAGTCGTTTTTCGTGAACGAACTTCTGAACGACAGCCTTTCGGCGTTTGATTTTCCGAAAAGGCGCTTCATCACGGAGCTTGTCTACGGCACGGTTAGGCACCTGAGCCACCTCGATTTCTGGATTCTGAAAGTGTTCAAAAAGCCGCTGAAAAGAATGGACAAGGAGCTGCTTGCACTCATCAGAGTTTCGCTTTATCAGATGCTTTTCATGTCGAACAGAGAGGCTGCAACAATAGTTTTTGAGGCGGCCGAGCTTGCAAAACGCTGCGGGAACGAAAAAACGGCGGGTTTTGTCAACTTCATTCTGCGTGAAATCCTCCGCACCAATCCGACGCGCGAAAACATGGAAGCCGATTTCGGCGACAATCACGATGAATTTTTGCAGACTTACTATTCTGTGCCGCAATGGCTTTTTGAAAGAACAAAAGCTCAGGCTGAAACTATCGGACAGGATATTGAGGAATATCTCCGAATCGTTAACAAGCCTCTCGGGATCACTCTCAGAATCGAAGGCGATGAGGAACTCCGGCAGAAAATCATCGAAAAGCTCGTTTCAAAAGGGGCTTCGGCTGAAGAAGCGAAACTCAGTCCGTACGGAATCTGCACGAACAAGGCCGTCAACTTTTCGATGCTTAAAGGTTTTGACAACATTTTCATTCAGGACGAATCAAGCCAGCTTTCAGTTCTCGAAATGGATATCAGACCCGGCGATAAAATTCTCGATATATGCGCGGCTCCAGGCGGAAAAACGCTTTTCGCTTCGTATTTAACCGGCAATGAAGGCTTCGTCACGGCAGCCGACGTCAACGGAAACCGCCTAAATCTTCTTGCAGACGTCGTTATCCAGCACGGCAAGAAAAATATCGAAATGAAACTTCACGACGCGACAAAGGACAACCCCGAGTGGCATGAAAAATACGACAGAGTTCTGCTTGACGCTCCGTGCAGCGCACTCGGAACGATAAGGCGTCATCCCGAAATAAAGTGGATAAAAAACGACAACGATCCAGTTAAAATGGCGGCAGTTTCGGGAAAAATCCTCGAAAGAACTGTAAAATATCTGAAAAAAGGGGGGATCCTCGTTTTTTCAGTCTGCACCTTCACAAAAGAGGAGACCCTTGAACAGATCAAACGTTTTTCCGCGCATCACCCTGAATTTACCGTGGAAAAATCGTATTTCACCGTCAAGGAACCCGACGACAACAGAGACATATTTTTCATCTGCAGAATGAGGAGACAAAAATGATAAAGATCGCTCCTTCGATCCTTTCAGCCGACTTTTTGAAGCTTGCCGACGAGATCAAGTCGATAGAATCAAGCGGCGCAGACTTAGTTCATCTCGACATCATGGACGGACATTTTGTTCCGAACATCACGTTCGGACCGATGATAGTGAAACAGATCCGTCCTCTCGTGAAACTTCCTTTTGATGCGCATCTTATGATCTCGAACCCGACGCAGTTCATCCCTCAGTTTGCCGATGCGGGCTGCGAAATGATAACGGTCCATGCCGAGACGGAGCAGCATCTTCACCGCACTTTGCAGTTCATAAAAAAACTCGGTCTTAAAGCCGGAATTTCGGTAAATCCGCACACGGCGGTCGATTTTATGCCTTATGTCGGAGACTTGTGCGACCTATTCCTCGTTATGAGCGTAAACCCCGGTTTCGGCGGCCAGGAATACATTGAAAGCGCATCCGAAAAGATCAGAAAAATTGCCGAGATACGCGAAAAATACGGCTTCAGCTACGAAATTTCGGTCGACGGCGGCGTGAACGCGAAGACTCTGCCTGAGATAATCAAAGCAGGAGCCGATATCGCCGTCATGGGCTCGTATTTCTTCGGCAAACCGGCTGCGGAAAGAAGCGAACTCGTAAGAAACGCGAAAAATATTTCAAAATAGGAGAAAAAAATGAGATGTCCCGACTATGCAACAGAAGAATTCGTCGCCGGAATAATCAGAGAAGATATCGGACGCGGCGATGTCACGACGAACTTCGTCACGAATGAAATCAGAAACGGCAGAGCCTTCATAAAAGCGAAAAGCGACCTTGTTTTATGCGGAGTCGATCTCGCAGCATATGTATTTGAATTTATTGATGAAACTTTGGACATTGAACTTCTTGCGCGTGACGGTGAAAAACTTTGCGCCGGCGAAAGGATCATGAATATTTCAGGAAACGCCGCTTCGATTCTGAAAGGGGAACGCACTGCACTCAACCTCCTGCAGAGAATGAGCGGAATAGCCTCTCTTACTGCGGAATATGTAAGTGAGATTGACAGATATTCCGAAACAAAAATTGCCGACACGCGCAAAACCACACCCGGACTCAGAACACTTGAAAAATACGCAGTCAGAACGGGCGGAGGCAGCAACCACCGCTTCGGACTTGACGACGGGGTGATGATAAAGGACAACCACATCGTTCTTGCAGGCTCGATCACGCAGGCAGTCGAGAACGTCAGAAGCAAGATCCACCATCTTCTCAAAATCGAAGTCGAAACGACAAACCTTGATGAAGTCAGGGAAGCTCTTGCCGCAAAAGCCGACGTGATCATGCTCGACAACATGGACTATGACATGATGGCTGAAGCTATCGAAACAATCGGCGACCGCGCAAAAATAGAAATTTCGGGCGGCGTAACACTCGAAAAAATCAACGAACTTTCAAAACTGGGTGCAGATTTAATTTCTGTCGGCGCACTTACCCACTCCGCCGTTGCAAAAGACATAAACCTGACGCTTGAAATAATCTGAAACTATAAATTCAGCAAATTTATAGACTGGAACTCCTTTTTAGCCATATTGAAACTCGTTTCAAAATTATCGGGAATAATGAATTCGGTTTCACCTTCTTGTGCAAGACGAGAGATTGCTTTTGCGACAACGACTTGAAAAAGGTTTGCCGGATAAATTCCGGGGACATCGCCGCTCTGAGGCAGGCCGATCCTGATCACCGGAATTTCGAGTTTCATTGCGGCAAGAAAAAGCGTAACGGTTCTTTCAAGAATCGTTCCGACACCATACATCTGCGCGGTTCCGGATGATATTTCCCGCCCGATCGGTGTATTTTTAAGGGGTACGAAAGGATAAATTCTTATAAAATCCGGGCGCAGAATTGAAAGTGCATCGCATGAAATTTCGATATCTTCATCGGTTTCATAAGGAAAGCCCGTCATAAACTGCAAGCCAACCGATATTCCGCATTTTTTCAATATTTCTACAGACTTATACACTGTTTCAGCATCGTGTCCGCGCCTCATTTTTTCAAGAAGATGCTCCGACATGCTCTGAACTCCGAGCTCGACCACTTCAAAACAGTTGTTTTTCAGGATTTCAGCCCGTTCTTCATCGATTTCGTCAGGTCTTGTCGAACAGCGCAGAGCATCAACAGAGCCGTTTTCGACAAATTCGACTCCCTTTCTGATGTAATTCATCATTTTTTCACGCGGAAGGGCGGTGAAAGTGCCGCCGTAAAAAGAAATTTCAGTCCTTTCGCGCGGTTTTGACCACGAAAGATAGCTTTTAACGGCGTTTCCGACATCTTCAGGCGTAGGCTCGCTCACTCCAGTCACATCATGCTGGTTGCAGAAAGCACACTGCCTTTTGCATCCCAAATGCGGAATAAACACCGGAATTATCAGCGGTTTCTGTTTTGCGGCAACGAATTTGAACATCTTAAAATTCAAAAGCGGCTTTCAGAGCGGCATGGTCGGAAGAGCCTAAGGAATACCAGCTCGGCGCGTCTTTGACGACTTCTGCCGAACCGCTTTTGTAAGTTCCTCCGCCGGTTTTGACCCAGAAAATGTGGTCAAGAGCAATTGCACTGCCTCGATACGAATAAGTCGCCTGATCTTTTGAAGAAAGTTCGTCAGCGACTCTCAAGAAAGCCGGATCGTTTTCAAAGTACCCGAGGGTGTCGCTTCCCGGCTCGTCGTTGAGGTCTCCTCCCATCACTATTAACGCATCAGGATATTCCGCCGCCCTTTTTTTGAGTATTTTTGCGGCCGCAGCAGCTTCGGCAAGTCTGCGTGCAGAATCGTCGTCAGCTTTTGACTTGAAGTGAGCCGAAAAAACTATGATTTTCCGGCACCCCAGTTCAATATGAGTTTCAAGAAATGCACGGGAAAAAGAGGTTTTTCCGCTTTCGCAGTCGGCGCAATCTATCTGCCCCGTGTGATTGTTTTTGTAAGTGATTTTCCCTTTCGTCATAACGCCGGTATCAATTGATGCGGAATAGCCTTGTTCACCTAAATAATATTCCTCATAACTACCTGATTTTTCAAAAAGATCTTTGAGGCACGAATCTTTTTCGATTTCCTGCAGAAGAATTATGTCGGCACCGATTTCCTTCACCGAATCGGCAAGGTCGCTGACCTTGTTTTTATACTCGGAATCAGTTAGAACTTTCTCGAAATCGGAACTTGAACAGTTGGCGGAGTCACAGTTTGTATCAAAAAAAGGTGGGTGTTGTAAGTGCCGATAACGACTGATTTTATCTTTTCAGCGTCCTGAGCTTGGCATGAATCATCTTCAGAAATTCCGTCATCATCGTCCTTATCCGTATCGTCATCCGTATCAGCATCGTCATCATCGCCTACACCGGCATTGCCATCGTTATCTTCATCGTCGTCAAGATTTTCATCATCGCCATAATCTTCGTCCGGCGAAACAATCGGATCATCGTCCTTTTCCGTTTTTTCATATGTTTCTTCACAACCGATCAAACATGAAACGAATACGGAAAACGTTATAACCACGAAGATCTTTGTCATTAAAAACAGATACTTACTCACTTTTTTCACCATTCCTTCCAAAATATTCGTCAACAAGCTTTTCTGCAATTCCGAGATAAGTCGAAGGTGTCAGTTTTTTGAGTTTTTCCCTGACGTCTTCAGGAACTTTTTCAAGCGAATCAATGAATTCATCAAGTGCTTTACGCTCTATTTTCTTGCCGCGGGTAAGCCCTTTCAGCTTTTCGTAAGGATTTTCTTCGCCGTAAACTCTCATAACGGTCTGCACCGGCTCGGCCAGAAGTTCAAGATTTTCTTCAAGATCTTCTGCTATCTTCGGATAGTTTACTTCAATCTTCGACAAACCTTTTTTGCAGTTTTTAAGGCTTATCAGAATGTAGCCGAAAATTATTCCGATATTTCTCAGAACCGTTGAATCGGTAAGGTCGCGCTGCATCCTTGAATTAAGGAGCTTCGTACTCAGATGTTCCATGAGAGAAATCGCAACTCCCGAATTTCCTTCACTGTTTTCAAAATCTATCGGGTTGATTTTGTGCGGCATCGTGGATGAGCCTACCTCTCCTTCCTTCGGTTTCTGCTTGAAATAAGCAAGCGAAATGTAGGTCCAGATGTCCCTGTCCATGTCGATGAGCGTCGAACAGATGCGTATAAGTGTGTGAAATATTTCTGAAATATAGTGATAATTATTGATCTGCGTAGTCCAGATAAGCGGTTTCGCACCAAGAGAATTTGAAATGAAATCCTCCGCTGCAGCAAGCCAGTCAACATCGGGTTTAGCCGCAACGTGAGCGTTCCAGTTTCCGGTAGCTCCGCTGAATTTGCACTCGACTTCGATTTTTTCGAGGATATCAAGTTCCCGTCTGAAACGGGCCGCGAAATTTATGAATTCCTTGCCGACGGTCGTCGGAGTCGCAGGCTGCCCGTGAGTACGCGCCATCATCGGAACGGCTTTGTTGTCACGTGCCAGAACTTCAATTTTTTCAAGCACTTCCCTCAATGTATCGCAGACGATTTTCTTCCCCTTTTTAATCATCAGAGCATAGGAAGTGTTGTTGATGTCTTCCGAAGTGCAGCAGAAGTGAACCCACTCCTTCAAATGGCCGAGTCCGCGGTTTTCAAGCTGATCCTTGACATAGTATTCAACCGATTTCACGTCGTGGTTCGTCACCGATTCGAACTTTTTGACCATAAGCCCGCTTTCGGTGTTGAAACCGGTGTAGATCGCGTCTATCGCGTCAACAACTCCCTGCGGCGCATCGTCGAAACCGAGCTTTGAAAGGATGAATTTCAGCCACTCGACTTCGACAAAAACACGGTGTCTGATCAGACCGTATTCCGAAAAAATATCCCTGAGTTCGTCGGTATGTCCGGCATATCTTCCGTCAACAACCGAAATCGCATTTAAATTGTTCATTTTCACCTCCAAAAACATTTTTCGGAAACGGCATCTTCATGTCAGACCACATAAAAGCCTTTTCCATACACATATAAAGCGGCGGTCTCCCTTTGAAAAACGAGGAAATCCGCCTGTCGAAAGCGGTATAAAATCTGCGGCGGACAAACGCCAGGTAGCGCAATTTATTATCACTATCTGACGGAAACATCTCGCCGCGCAGAAGCAGACTCTTAGGATTGCGCTCGACGATCGTTTCGGTGAGAGCAAGCGTGTGGCGGAAACCTCCCATGCTGATCCAAGCGATTTTTTCAGTGTCAAGACGCGAAAAAATGAAATCAATCAGCCGCATATAGTCGTCGAAAAGCTCTTCCAGCATAAGAACAGGATCAAAGTGAA
Source organism: bacterium (assembly GCA_017961325.1). Taxonomy (GTDB): domain Bacteria; phylum UBP6; class UBA1177; order UBA1177; family UBA1177; genus UBA1177. The sequence goes on from JAGCXM010000029.1 coordinate 29,491, forward strand.
TCGCGACTTTCACTCCATTTTTCTGAAGCTGCTCCGCCGCGTTAATCCTCTCTTCGACAGAGGCTGTTCCCGGCTCTTCATGAGAACTGAAACGTGGAATGTTTACCGAAAATCCGGCAACGATGCTGGAGTCGGGATAAAGTTTTTTCACTTCAAGCAGCCGCCCGACTTCCGCCGATTTGGTTTTGAATTCAAACTGGACCCTGTCGAAAAGCGAGCGTTTTGCAAGTTCTCCGATAAAAAATCCGCTTTCGTCAAGCAGGTGGTCAAGCGCTAAAGAATCAGCCAACTCGCCCGTTCCGACACGAAGAAAACGGTTTTCGGCAAGAAACGAAACTATCTCGTCCACCGCCTTTTCCTTGTTCAAAAAAACGGTAATGAAGGGATTGTTGCCGATATAGTGCTGCAGAATACAGTACGAGCAGTCGTAAGGACAGCCCGTGACGCTGTTTATCGTGTAGTAGTTGCAGCAGACGACCCCTTTGCTGCCGGGGCATTTTTTGAGAAAACGCCCTTTGTTTTCAGTGAAAAAAAGAACTTTCTTGGCGGTTTTGAATAAATCTCCGCCGGGATTTTGTCTGATTTCGTCCAAAAGTCCGTCTTTCGTATTAAATTCCGGCTTCAAACCCAGCTTTTCCGCTATTCTGTGCGGAAGTTCGGCATCACCGAATGCCGGATCAATCACTATTTTTCTTATTTCAGGCCGCATTTTCTCAATCTCAAGGTTTTGGAACGGAACCGACTATGCTTTTGAGGTCGTCGTCGTCAAATCTGAGACCCAAACCAAAGTAAAGATCACGCCCGCCGTTTATCAAATCTTCGCCGCCGGCAGTGATGTAAAGCCAGCTGAAAGGCTCCATAGTCCAAAGGAACGGACGCGCCATGCCCTGAACGCGAAGCTGCGGCGCGGCACTGCCGCTGAAATCAAAAATTTCAGCCGAAAGCGAAATATATTTCCACGGATTGTAATCAAGTCCGAAACCTGCTTTATTCTGGAAAATTCCTCCGCGGAGCGCAACAGGACCGAAAATTCTCCCTATCTGAAGATTGAATTTCAGATTGTCGGTAACGACGGTTTTATCATCGTTCACGACATAAGTCGTGTCGTTTACGACTGTCGTACGGGTAGTTTCAGTGTGCGAAACATTGCCGCGAGGATCGTCAACGACGCCGAGCAGATAGAACCTGTCGGCACGCGGCTGCAGAGTTATGTCAAAATATGTCTTAAACGAGTTGTCGAAAACCATGTAATTTGAATGCGCATCGACGTAAACCTTCATCCCGAGCAGCGTATCGGCATAATCGGTGAGTTTGTCGGAAACCTTTGCTATATCGTTGTAAAGCTTGTCGTCGTTGAGAAGTTTGCCTACCGTTCCTTCCCCGTTCGCTACCTTTTCGGTAATCTGATTCACATTCGAAGTGATTTCACGGACATCCTGCATCGCTCCGCGGGAAGCGGCAAGTTCTTCGGCGATAAGTTTCAGACTGTTTCTCAGATCATCAAGAGTTTTGTTCAGTTCTTCGTCCTTGCCGTCGGAAATTTCAGCGATCCTATCCGTGACTTTAAGCGTATTCTTCAATACTTGCGAGAGTTTTTCCATTTCGGTATCGCTTTTTGCATTTACCTTCTGCATAACGTCGGCCATATCCTTGAGAACCGACGAAAGAAGTTTCATGTTTCCGTCTATACTCTGCGATGTATTTTCAGTCGTCTTGACAAGTAAGTCTATTATTTTATTGATTTTATCCTGATTTTCACGTTCCATAACCTTTTCCATAAGGGCGTCGGTCTTCTCCATAATCTCGGCAACCTTGTCCATTGCTGAAGAAAGTCCTGAAGCGGTTTTTACATTTTTGATATAACTGTTTTCAGGCAGAACCGGCGCGGAACTGTCGCCGGGTTCAAGCGAAAGGACGTAGGTCCCGAGCATGCTTTCCATGACCTTTTCTATCTTCGCGTTTTCGTAAACCACTAAATCTTTCGAAATTTTGAGCGTGAATTTAGCCTTGCCGTTCTCCAGCCCGATTTTGTCAAGTTTGCCGGCGACGACGCCTGAAACAATGACATCGCTGTCGCGCAGAAGTCCCAGCGCATCGTCGGCGATAGCAAAGTAAGTCTTTGTGCCGCCATCAAAAAAATCGGCCGATTTATAAATGTAAATTCCGGCGCAGCACGAACAAAAAACGAAGAAAACAAATATTTTCAAAGCTCTGTTCATACCGTCTCCGAAGCTGCGCATCTGAATGAATTCGAAATAAAATGCTTCAAGACTTCATGGTTTGAAGCGAGTGCATCTTTCGGAGTGCCGCAGAACTGAATCACGCCGTCATAAAGCAGCGCGATTTTATCTGCATGCCTGAAAACCGAAGCTATATCATGACTTATGACAACGCAGGTCATATTCAATTCCTTGTTCACCATATCAATCAATCCGTCAATACTCTCCGCCAGAATCGGGTCAAGCCCTGTCGTCGGCTCGTCGAAAAGGACGATTTTCGGTCTCACTGCGATTGCCCGCGCAAGCCCTACCCTTTTTCTCATTCCGCCCGAAAGCTCCGAAGGAAATTTCTTTTCAATCCCCGGGAGCTCGACCAGATCCAAAAGTTCCGCAACTCTGCCTGAAAGCTCTGAACCGTTTTTCATGCCGAGCTGCTCGACAAGCGGAAACTTTATATTATCCTCAACCGACATAAAATCAAAAAGAGCCGCATCCTGAAAAAGATAACCTATATTTTTGCGAATTTCCAGAAGTTCGCGTTCATTCATTTTGGCGATGTCTCTATCCTTGAAAAAAATTTCGCCGCTGTCAGGCTTCAGGATTCCGATTATATTCTTCAGCAGAACGCTTTTCCCCGTTCCGCTCTTCCCTATCACGGCTGTAATCTTCCCTTCCTCGATATCGAGGTCGACTCCGTTCAGAATCTTGTGTTCTCCGAACGACTTATAAACGTTTCTGACTTTTACTATCGTTTCCGCCATCACATTCCCAAAAATCTGATGAACAAGAAAGTCATTATATAATCGGCGACAAGAATAGCAACTGTAGACAGAACGACCGCAGCCGTAGTCCGTCTGCCGACACCTTTAGCTCCGCCGCTCGTCTGCAAGCCGTGATAACAGCAGATGACCGTGACGATAAATCCGAACACGGCCGCCTTTACGAGGCCAGTCCAGATGTCGTCTGGATCGACGAAAAAAAACATCGTATGATTGTAAGCCACGCTGTTTACCCCCATGACATGCGCCGCAACGAAGTATCCGCCGTAGACTCCGACTGCGTTCGCTATCGCCGTAAGTGCCGGGAAAGTCAGAATCGAAGCGAAAATCCGCGGCACGACGAGATAACGGAGCGGACTCACCGCCATCGTCTCCATAGCCGAAATCTGCTCTGTAACCTTCATGCTGCCGATTTCAGCCGTCATCGCGGAACCGTTCTTGGCAATCAGCACGATGGCCGTAACGACAGGCGCAAGTTCCCTGCTCATCGCTATTGCGACAGCCGCTCCGGCAAAAGTTTCGGCGCGGAAAATGTACATGATGTTGATAAGCTGCAGCGAAAGAATCATGCCTGTCGTAAAAACCGAAAGTGCGACTATCGGAACAGACTGAAGCCCGATTTTTTCAATATGCTCCGCTATCTGCCCGAATCGGAACGGCGGACAAAAAAGCCAGCGGCAGCAATCCGTAAAAAATTGCAGGAACCTGCGCAAAGAGCGCAAAAAACGGGCAATAAATTCAACCAAATCAGCACCTTTCAACAAAAAAAACGGCGGAAAATAGCAGTCAAATGCCGTTACGTCAAGGTTTTTAGCGGCTGTGTCAGCGCAAAGCGATAATATGCTGTCTGTGCAAAGTTAAAATGTCCGGCTTATAGGATAAAGTCTTCCTGATTTTGGAGTTTACCGGTTTTTTTGATGATGAACATGACAAAAACAGCAAAAGGACTGAAAATATTACAATTATTGAATGTTTTTTCATTTCAACAGATTACTTTTTTCTCCATACCGGGACTTTCGGATTCCCCGGATTAGGTTTGTAGTCGCTGTACGGGCATCTATCCGGATGATAGTCGCAGTAACACTCCATGTCCCTCAGAACATAGTCGAAATAATGCTGATAAACCAGGTATCTGCCGTAACCGGGCATATAAGAATAATGTTTTGTAAATACAGCATCTTCATCACTGTCAAGACATACTGTTTTCTTATCGCTGAAACGATAGTAGCACGGTGCTGATATAGGATGCTCGTTCTCTGTCTCACCAATTTTTATGCTGTAAAGAAGAAAATCATTGTTAACATCTCTTATCGCATTTATCCTGTCATCATGAATCAGAACATCCCTGCTTTTCACACTTCCGTCTTTATTTAATTCTACTTGGATTATATTATTTAATTCTTTCCCTTGCTCATCATAAGTCGTTGAAATATATATAATTTTTCTGTCACCTATCATTTTGGGAGAATATGCCTTTTCAGTTTCATCGGAAACTTTGACACAGCCGTCATCTCCTTTTTCAAGGTCACAGAAAATTGCGGCAACTGCATAGTTTAAAAAAACTACCTGACTACCGTAAAAATTAGGATAAATCGCAGCCACCCAATCTTGCCCGTTATCGGTGAATTTCTTCAGTTCCTTCCAATTCTTCCAATCACCTATTTTCGTATAGACAACTTTCATTTCTCCGGAATCATTGGGTTTGGTCTGATAACTCATCATGGCATAAGTATCACCCAATCCCATATAGTTGATTCCGTAAAACTTTTCTCCGTACCATGCATAGCCGTATTTATGCTTTTCTATGTCGTAATAAATTACTTCCTGAACAGGCATCTGGTAATTAGGAAGATTCGGTGAATCGTCATTTATCGATTTGTTGTAAGTCGACATCAGAATCATTTTTCCGTTAAAATCCAAATTTGCGGCACCGTCTCCGATTTTTATAAGTTGTCTTTTTTGAATATCAAACACGAATGTACTGAGTATGGGAGCATAGTAAGAATCCATTGTGAAAACTACCTTGCCGTTTTTTGCAAAATATTCAGGGTCTCTTCCGTAAATCCAATCATTTTGCCAACGTTTTTCAGGCGTCATCAAGCCGTCGCATTTGTTTTTAAGAATGTTTTCATTCTTTACTACCGTGTCATCCTGATTAGGCCAGTCTTCAATCAATATCGGCTCAAACGGATAGTTGTCGGCACATGCTTCATAAGGATGAATATTGTATTTTGAACAAAGATTCAATATAAACCCGCCATTTGGTGAAAGAAACTCATATTTCCACAAAGTAGCCCTTACATGTTCAGGGTCATCAGCTACGACATCGTAATTGCCGTAATATTTATACAGAAAATTCTCCCTGTCGGCATAGGGGTCGTCGTCTGTCAGCCATAGTTTCTCGTAATCTGGATCTCCTTCATCAACTGGATAAGCAAAATCATTATCATGTTCTTCCTGAGAAGGTTTGCTGCTTTCGTAATCTGAATCATCTGAATCTGAATCACTGGATTGATCTTTGTCATCAACAACATCGGAATCCTGAGAAAAATCTTCGTCTACAATATTTTCTTTTTTTTCTGTGCTGTCAGAATCGGCATCAGAAATTACATCGGAATCGTTTGCCGGTTTTTTTGATGATGAACATGAAATAAACAAGACAATGACTAAAGATATTAGAATTATTGGATGTTTTACTCGCATTAAGTGTTTTAGAAATATCATTTTCTCCACACCGGAACTTTCGGATTTCCCGGATTAGGTTTGTAGTCGCTGTACGGGCATCTATCCGGGTGATAGTCACAGTAACACTCCATGTCCCTCAGAACATAGTCGAAATAATGCTGATAAACCAGGTATCTGCCGTAACCGGGCATATAAGAGTAGTCTTTTCGAATTTCCATATCGTCATCGCTGTCCAGACAAAAAGATTTTTTATCACTGAATCTGTAGTAGCAAAGCATCGATATCGGATGATCATTGGAAGTTCTTCCTTTTTCTATCATGTAAAGTATGAAATCATTGTTTAAATCCAGTATTCCTGTGATTTTATTGTCATTAACCAAAATACTTCTGCTTTTTACAGTTCCGTCTTTATTTAATTCTACTTGAATTATATTATGTGATTCTACCCCTTGAGTATCGACACTGAACGAAAGGTATATAATTTTTCTGTCGCCTATCATTTTTGGCCAATATGCCTTTTCGTTTTCATCGGAAACTTTGACACAGCCGTCATCTCCTCTTTCAAGGTCACAGAAAATTGCGGCAACTGCATAGTTTAAAAAAACTACCTGACTACCGTAAAAATTAGGATAAATCGCTGCTACCCAATCTTGCCCGTTATCTGTGAATTTCTTCAGTTCCTTCCAATTCTTCCAATCACCTATTTTTGTATAGACGACTTTCATTTCTCCGTAATCATTGGGCTTGGTCTGATAACTCATCATGGCGTAAGTATCACCCAATCCCATATAGTTGATTCCGTAAAACTTTTCTCCGTACCATGCATAGCCGTATTTATGTTTTTCTATATCGTAATAAATTACTTCCTGAACAGGCATCTGGTAATTAGGAAGATTCGGTGAATCGTCATTTATCGATTTGTTGTAGGTCGACATCAGAACCATTTTTCCGTTAAAATCCAAATTTGCGGCACCGTCTCCGATTTTTATAAGTTGTCTCGTCTGAATATCAAACACAAAAGTACCGACTACTCCTGGAGCATAATAAGATTTCATTATAAAAACCACTTTGCCGTTTTTTGCAAAATATTCAGGGTCTCTTCCGTAAATCCAATCATTTTGCCAACGTTTTTCAGGCGTCATCAAACCGTCGCATTTGTTTTTAAGAATGTTTTCATTTTTTACCACAGTGTCATCCTGAACAGGATAATCTTCAATCAATATGGGTTCGAACGGATAGTTGTCGGCACATGCCTCGTAAGGATGAACGTCGTATTTTGAACACTGATTATAGATTTTACATCCATTATAGTCAATAAACTCATATTTCCACAAAGTAGCTCTTACCTGTTCAGGGTCATCAGCCACAACATCGTAATCGCCGTAATATTTATATAGAAAATTCTCTCTGTCGGCATAAGGGTCGTCGTCTGTCAGCCATAGTTTTTCGTAATCCTGATCTCCTTCCACAATCGTACAGCCGGAATCGTTGTCAGGTTCTTCCTGAGAAGGTTGGCTGCTTTCGGAATCCGAATCATCTGAATCTGAATCACTGGATTGATCTTTGTCATCAACAACATCGGAATCCTGAGAAAAATCTTCGTCTACAATATTTTCTTCTTTTTCTGTTCTATCAGAATCGGCATCAGGAACTGCATCGGAATCGTTTGCCGGTTTTTTTGATGATGAACATGAAATAAACAAGACAATGGCTAATGATATTAGAATTATTGAATGTTTCTTCATTTTGATCTCCTTAAATGTCGGGTTTCCGGAGACAGGCCACATATTCTTCAAAGGAGTTCAAAGGAATCTGTTTTGATCCGTAATTCCAAATTGTATCAAAATGAGTCTCCATCATATCGACAAAATTATCTTCGTCGTAAAAACGATCCGCCTTTTTTTCGCCTCTTAACGTAAAGAGCTTTGGATTTAACTTTGAAGACGAATATGGCGAAAGTGCGACAGTAAGCCAGGTTTTGACGCTTTCATCTTTATAACGTGCAATTACACAGGGGAGACGATACTGCGTAGAAAAGAATCGTATTTCTATTGGGGTATCCTTGTATAACTCGACAACACGCCGAATCTCTGCGGATATTGCTTCCTTTTTTTCACGTGAGGGTTCCCTCCAATCTTCATGCATATACCGTTCCATCTCCTCTAAATCTGACAAAAACACACTCTTTGGATCGCAGCAAAGAATTTTTATCTTGGTTCCTCTGTTAAGAGCTTCCTTATAATATTCCTTATACTCTGTCAAATACCTAACTCCAGAGACATTTATAATCTTAATTTCTTTAGCCTCTTTACACATATCCTCTACTTCACAACTCGACTGCATTTTTATGCTTGAACTCAAGAAACCAAGAGATTCCATTTTTTTGGTGAAACGGAATTTTGAAACATATCCTTTTACAATGAGCCATATAATCGATGCTACAACCAGATCTGAAACTATGTTTGCCAAGGCATTTGAGCAAATCATCTCAATCATCTCTTTCATCTTCCACCCCCAAAAGACTAAAAATGTCTTTATGCTGTAGCAAAAACAGATGCAAAGTCAAACTTTTTTGCTCAAATGTCAGCAAAGTAATAATTCCAGTTTATAGGATAAAGTTCAGTTATGAAGGGTCTGCTGGACGGTAAGATTAGTCAGAAAGAAGAAAAGCAAAGCGGAAATTTTAACTTTGCGTTGACAGGTTTTTAGCGGCTGATTCAACGTTCAGAAACGTTTTTCAGCGATTTTTTGACAATATTTCTTTATCACCTATAAGTTTCCGGTTTTTTGCTGATTGGAGGAAATATGATTTTCGTAGTGGATATCGGAAACAGCAACACGGTTGCAGGAATTTATCATGGCGAAGAACTCATAAAAAGATGGAGGATCGCAACAGACAGAACACTCACGGTTGACGACATAGCGGCAAAATTCTTCGCGCTTTTAATGTTTGACAAAATCGAGCCGCAGAACATCGATTTCTGCATAATAAGTTCGGTTGTCCCGACCTGGAATCATGCATGGGAACGTTTTGCAGTCGAGCATCTGAAGATAAAGCCGCTTTTCCTGCGTCATGACACCAAGTGCGGAATTTCATTAAATATTTCCAATCCGTCGGAAATCGGAGCAGACAGAATCGCAAACTCCGCGGCGGCTTCCGTGATGTTTCCGGAAGGCTCCTTCATCATTGATTCGGGAACAGCGATAACGCTCGACATCGTAACTCCGAAAAAGGAATACATCGGCGGCGCGATCATGCCCGGAATCATGATTTCTATGGAGGCGATGTCGCTCCGGACGGCCAAACTTCCACGTTTCGAGCTTGAAAGACCCGTTCAGGCGATCGGAAAATCGACTCTGGAAGGGCTCAAAAGCGGAGTTTTCTACGGTTTCGTCGGAATGATAGACCGCGTCATTGCGGAATCTTTGAAAGAAGTTTCATTCAAACCTAAAATCATCGCGACAGGCGGACTGGCCGGAGCTATCGCGTCGGCATCCGGATACATAAGCGAATTCGACCGCGATCTCACTTTAAAAGGGCTTAAAATCATTGCTGAACTTAACAGATAAGACTTCCGGATAGGCACGACATCATCAGACTTTTCCATTCCGCGCCGAAATCGACATCCTCTTGACTAAATTATCGTTTTTCGCATAATAATGCGTTTTTATTTGGAGGTTTAAAAATGAAAAGATTATTTTTGATTTTAATTTGCTCTTTACTGATTTTCTTTGCTGCTTGCGGTGAATCGAAACACCATTCTCCGTGCGACGGAATTACCTGCAGCGGACACGGAACCTGTGACGATTCAAGCGGCAGAGCTGTCTGCATCTGCGATGATTGCTATGTTCAGAGTGGCACTCTTGAATGCGTCCTTGACAAAGGAAACCCTGTCTGCGCTGATACAGAAACGGATGACCATGACACCTGCGGAAAGTGTGGAGAATACATAAACGGCGATTGTCATGCCAAACATGGCAAATGCCTCAAAAATTCTGACTGTGGCAGCAATGAACAATGTAATACTGACACGTGCTTTTGCTTTGCCGTCAGCGGACCTTGCAAAGATATAGACTGCGGCGGTCACGGCAGATGCAAAGAAGGCGAGGCTTACGGCAGCGGTTACGGCAGCGGAAGTTCCTATCAGAGCGGCGGAATCTACTGTGAATGCGAAGAGGGCTATATCGAGAAAACAAATAATGACAAACCGACATGTGTTTCAATAAATAATGACGATGATGATGCCGAAAATGACAATCACGAAACTCAGGATGATGACAATATTGATATTTGCGGTCTTGAATGCGGCTTCGGAAGCTGCGTCAACGAAGGCGGCAGCAAAAAATGCGAATGTCCCGAAGGCTATATCAATGAAGACAACGATCCGACAAAGCAGTGCATCGCAGACAAATGCAAAAACATTCATTGCGAAGACTGGCAGGAATGCAAACCGTCTGACGGAAGCTGCATCGTCGTTTACCCGAACTGCAACGGTGACGATGACTGTCACAGCGGCGAAGTGTGCGACCTTGCAGAACACAAATGCGTTGAGGACAAATGCGACGGCGTCAACTGCGGAAACGGCGGCGTGTGCACTGTCGAAGGCGGAAACACGGTATGCAACTGCCCTGACGGATACTACGACAACAACACTTCATGCACGCAAATGACGAAACCTGACAGCATGTGGTACGGTGTACAATGGCCGAATACTGTATATGCCTCACAAAACGATGAACAGGAAACCATTTACGGTCAGATTTATATTCCGGACCAGACAGGTTCAAGCGTCCCTCAACATACTGATTGGAAAGCTCAACTGCTTTATAAAGAAGGAACAGGAAATGCCGAATATCCTATAATTGCCGGAACCTGGCACAAAATTGATGCCGATTTCAACTCCGGTTACAACGGCAACAATCATGAGTATATGGCTAAGTTCCCCACCAACAAAGCGGGAAAGTTCATCTATATTTTCAGATATTCGCTTGATAACGGCAAATCATGGTGGTACGGCGATGCAGGTGACGGCGGCAGTCACGGACCCTGGCCTATAACTTCGGCAACAAACTATCCCGGAAAAGCAAATATCGAAGCGATCCCCGAGACTCTCCTCACCCTCGACAGCCACGAAAAAACGGCTGATTCCTACACCTTCACCCTTTCATACCACGGCGCAGCCGCAATCGATTTTGCAAAATCAATAATAACTTTGAACGGTGTTGCGACACCAGATTACGAATACGATGAAACGACGAAAACTTTTACCGTTTCGCAAGCCAACCTTGAACCGAATAAATACAGCTGGCTTTTCAGGCTTGTCGATGAAAACGGCGAGAAGATCGAGCCTTTCTTCGTTCCGATCTGGATCGGCGAGGGTGTCGATTTTGCGGATTTCGGCTGGCGCGACGCGTTCGTCTATCAGATCATGACTGACCGTTTCCTTGACGGCAATCCTAGCAACAATGTCCCGGCAAGCGAGTTCCCGCATGTGACGGAGGATCTCGAAAAGTGGAAAGGCGGCGATTTCGCGGGCATAATCAAAAAGATCGACGACAACTACTTCTCCGATATGGGTGTAAACGCTATCTGGATAAGCACTCCTGTCCTCAATCCTCACTACGAAAGCAAAGGTGGTACTTCATCATCACAGAACAATGTCTACTTCACGAGCTACCACGCTTACCATCCTCTTGCAACGGGATATTCCTTCGACAACGACTACGGATTTGACAACGAAGGTGTCGATGACGCTTTCGGAACGGTCGCAGAACTCCGCGAACTCGTTGAAAAGGCTCACAAAAAAGGGATCAGGGTCATTCCTGATTTCGTCGTAAACCACGTTTACATAGACGCTCCGCTCTATCAGCAGCATAAAAACGACGGCTGGTTCTATCCCGAAAACTCCTGTGCGGATCAGGGCTGGGCTGACAATGTCATCAAAAACTGCTGGTTCACGCCTTACATGCCCGATTTCAACTACAATAACGCAGAGGCAAGAAAAACTGTCATAGAACACGCAATATGGCTTATCGAGAATTTCAACTTTGACGGTTTCCGTGCCGATGCGCTCAAGCATATCGACGACATCTTTGTAATCGAGCTGCGCAAGGCGATCAAGGAGAAGGTTGAAACAACAGTCTCCAACCACGATCTGCCGGATGAGGCGGAGGTTTTCTACACTGTCGGCGAATCTCTGGGCGGCGCCTGGCCGCGCTATCACGTCAGGCCGAACATGGTTCAGGGTCAGGTCAACGAGCAGTATTTCAACGCGGTGCGGGATCATGTCCTTTACGGCGGCGATTTCTCATCTCTGGCCTCGAGCCTGCTTAACCTCGACACAACCTTCCTGAGTGCCGGCGGCAACGGCGGCGGCTACCCGGGAGCTGTCATGGGCAACTTCTTCGGCAACCACGATCAGGACCGCGCACTGACTTACACCAACGGCGACTACAACAAGCTGAAGCATGCCCAGACCCTGCTTTTAACCTCGCCGATCAACATCCCGATGCTCTATCAGGGCGATGACATCGGAACCTACGGCAAGGCTGAAAACGGCTTTGACGGCGGAAGACGCGCAGTAATGAAGTTCACCGGACTTTCAAGCAACGAGCAGTCGGCGCTTGACCACGTCAAAAAGCTCGGCAAGTTCAGAAAGCTGCATCCGGCGCTGCGCCATTCGAAGCGGACGACCTGTTACGCCGACGGCAATGTCTGGCTCTATAAATTCGAATACAACGGAGATACTGTAATTGCCGGCATCAACAAGGGCGGAGGCGCCTACACCGGCAGCTGCGGCATCAGCGGAACATTCACGAGCTACGAGGGAGGTACCGTCAACGTTCAGAACGGTCAGGTGACGATCCCGGCAAACGGCAGCCTTGTTATAGGAAAGTGAGGAAGAGATGAAGTCTAAGATTTTTGTTGCGCTTGATGTCGATACCGAGGCTCAGGCTCTTGAAATCGTCGAAGATCTGCACGGTCTTGACGCCTGCTTCAAAATCGGCAAGCAGCTCTTTACCTCTGCCGGCCCTGATCTTGTCAGAAAAATCGTCGGCATGGGCGAGGATGTCTTTTTGGATCTCAAGTACCACGATATCCCGAATACCGTAGCAAAGGCCGGTCTCGCGGCTGCGGCTCTCGGCGTCAGGATCTTCAACGTCCACGCGTCGGGCGGCAGAAAGATGATGGAGGCTGTCAGAAACGAAATGGACAAGCTCGCAAACCCGCCGATGGTGCTTGCAGTCACCGTTCTCACCAGCATGGGGGACAACGATCTGCGTGAAGTCGGGGTCGATGTTCCGGCACGCGACCAGGTTGCAAGGCTCGCAAAACTGGCACAGGAGTGCGGCATGGACGGAGTCGTCGCAAGTCCGCTTGAGATCGAACTTATCAGGGAAACCTGCGGAAAGGATTTCAAAATTCTCACCCCCGGAATCCGCCCTGCTTTTGCGGCTGTCAACGATCAGAAACGTATTGCGACTCCGGCAGAAGCACTACGCAAAGGTGCTGATTTCCTTGTAATAGGACGCCCGATAACGGCTGCGGAAAACCGCAGAGAGGCATTTCTCAAAATTTTGGAAGAGTGTAAAAAATGGTAAAAGCAAACGAGAAAAAAAGAGAAATTTTTGATTTTTTCAAGGATAACGCCGACAAAATGTTTAACGACGGCGACCTCGTCAAATCGGCGAAGGAGCTTGTCGCGCTTTTCGGAAAGGTTATCCGCGGTTACAGGCTTTATCCCCGAACGAATCCGGCATTTTCCAAATTCGCGGATAATTTCAAAATCAAGCTTGATGACATTTTAAGAGATGTACCTTCAATTTCATTAAAGATTTCCACAAAAGGTTTCATGCTCGGCAGCAATGTTCTCGACACCGGTGAAAAAGACCGAGAAGTCGTATTCTTCCTTTACAACGACGGTCTGCGCGAGATTTTTTTCCAGAAAGGGACTACCAAAGAGGAAATAGCCCAGCTTTTCGACATTCTGGCGCAGTGCACGCTGTTCGCGAACGAGGACTACGACCTTTCGACACTGCTTTGGGACCACAACTTCACGAATATCGGCTACATCACTGAAGATGAGCTGATAAAGCAGAATCTTTCGCTTTCAAATGATTCCGAAAACTTTTCGCCGTTTCTTATCGAAGAGCTTTCATACGGTCCCGGTCTGGACGGAATCGGTGAAATCGACAAGGAGGACGGCGGCGAAGGCTCCGGAAAATCGCCTAATGACATGGCTAAATCCCAGGATTTCGAGATGACCGATTTCGAAAAATATACCGATCTCATTCTGCGCGAAAACATTCCGATTGATTTAAACGAACGCAGGGAACTGCTCAACCAAAGGCTTTTGAACTATAATGTCGGCAAAATGGAAATGCTGAAATTCGACGAGGCTCTGAAGCGCAACAGCGATTCATTCGTCGTAAACCGCTTTTTGAAAGAACTTTCGACGCGACTGATGAACAGTCAGGGAACAAAGGCTGGCCAGGAGCTTCTGGAAACTGCCGTTTCGCTTTGGGAGAAACTTCTTCTGTTTGGCTCGGTAAGCGGTGCGATACTCTTCATCCAGACTCTGAAAACCATTGCCGAACAGTTGAAAAGCACTCAGCCGGGATACGCGAAAAAAATCAGAGACACCTTTTCCGACCTTGAAAACGAAGAGTTCTTAAACGACTTTTTCTTTACGGTCGAAGACATTCCGCCTGAAGAACTTGCCATTATCGGCAAACTTTTTGCAATGGTTCCTCCGAAAAAAACCGAATTTCTGGTTTCAAAAATCTGCGCCCTCGACTCGAAGGAGACACGAATCGCAATTGTAAAGAGCTGCTCGGAACACCTGCCCGTTTCAGACGAACTGATTGACTTAACGAAACATTCCGACTGGAAAATCGTCAGAAACGCCCTTGCGATAATGAAAGATAAAAAAGATCCCAAGATAGTTCCTGCAATCAGGGCCACGGTTTCTCACCCGCAGAAACAGGCGCGAATCGAGGCTCTGGCGCTGCTTATGGATTTTTCGATCGAAGAGGCGCTTCCGGCACTCGAACGGGCCGTCTTCTCGTCGGCACGCGATGTCAGAAGCGCGGCTATCCAGAAAATCCTTGAACTCAAGGATAACATTGCAATAAAATCAATCGTCAACAGGCTTCTTCAGGTTCACAACCTCAAGAAACTCGAGCCTGACGAAATTGACGAAATCTTTGAAATGATAGTTTCTATGCGCCGGTACGATCTTTTCGACCTCTTGGGACAACACTTGCTGACGGAAGATCACGACATCAGGCTGAAGGCGCTTCAGGCGATACGCAAAGCGACGACAATGACCCATTTTTCGAAATTCATCGTCCGCGCCGCCGATATAAACTCTCTCGCAAAGATGAAAACAGACGAACTTCAGGCCTTCTGCCACCTTTTGAGACCCGAAATTTTCAAAGAACTCTTTCCTGCAATGACAAATATGCTGTCAGCTTCGGGAAGTCTCTTCAACAAATCGGTAACGAATGCCAAAGAGGAGTTCTACAAGGCCATCTTCTACTACAGGAATGATGCCGAAGTGAAGAAATTCATTGAAAAATCATTGACGTCAGGGAACAAGGAAACAATAAAAACAGTTAATAAAATCAAGGACAAATATCTATGAGTGAAGAACTGAACAGTAACGTCATATCCTCAGAGTTTTTTGAGAACTCGGATCGTATTGAAAGAGAGAAAATGTATGATTTCACGGTCGCGTTGAACGCTCTTCTGAAATCGCTCAGGCTTTACGGTGCCGGAAACGACACTGTCGAAAAAAACACCGAAAAACTGAACGAAACGATAAAATTTTTCTTCGCGACAGACCCGTTTTTTGAGTTTACCTTTAACGGCAACGACTTCATGCTGAACGACATAAGAGTCAAAAGAAAGAAAGGACTCAACATTTCGTTGGAAGAGTTGGAGGATTTTTTCATCAATCTTCAGATCGCTACGATGATTTTCCCGAAAGCAAGCGGAATCAGCGAAATCGTCGAATTTTTGATCGCCGGACAGGAAACGGCTAAATCCAACATTTCGGCGGACGACATTTTCGACCGTTTCGAGCAGAAAATCAAAAGCAAAGAGATAAAAATCCAAATTACAAGACGCGACAGCTCGGGCGGCGACGATCTTTTCAATATTTTGAACAAAAGCCAGCTTGCGCGGCTCACATACCGCAACATGATTCTTGATCACACGATGTTCAAGGAAAAAATCAGGGAAAACCGTCCGATGCCGCTTAAAAAGGCAATGAGGAACATCCAGAACATTATCGATATGCTTTGTGACGGTTCAAGCGATTCGCAGGAATCTCACATTATGGTTCTGGCTTCAATAAACAGTCTTCGCGGCAAGATGATTGCGACTCACATGACGAACACCGCGATTCTAAGCATCGCAGCCGGAGTCCAGCTCGGTATCGACCGCTCGTTTCTTACCCGAATCGGAATGGCTGCGTATTTCCACGACATTGACATTCCGGAAACCTCCAAAGGCGAAGTCGTCGAGCACTGCCAGAACGGTTTTGCAGTCCTCAGCCGGCTCAATTCGCTCAACTTCGCAATGATGGAAGCTGCAATCACGGCAGGTCTGCACCACACGACGTACACTTTCGACTGCAAACCGATTCCGCCGGAAAAACCGCTTATGTCAACACCTCTCGGCGAACTTGTAAAAGTCTGCGACTACTACGATCTTGCGACACGCTGGTGGCCTGCACGAAAATCGATACCGATGAAACGCCCTGAAGCGATAGAACAGCTTTTCAGAATGGCTGACGCCCGCTGTTTCGCCAAAGTCACCGCCAAGGCGCTCTTCAGCACGCTCGGAGTTTTTCCGCCCGGAACGGTTTTGCGCATCATCGGAAAAAACCAGCTTGCATGCTCACTTGACGTTTTCAGAACGACCGGAAGAAAGGGAAAAGCGGCAATACTTGACAAACACATGAATTTTGTCGGTATCGAAAATTTCTATCCGCATGAACTTCTTGAAACTCCGAAAGGACTCCATTTCAGAATTCCGCCGGAAACAATCAAGGCCATGCTCGATTCTTTCAATGAAGAAGCGGTTGGATAATTCGGAAAATCAACTTATTAATTTCCGATAAACCCTGAAAAATCAGCGTTGTATTGTTATGACGTGATAGTTCTTTTTTCCGCAGCGCAGCACCAGCATCGATCCGTGGAGAAGATCAGCCGCTTTGAGCATCATGTCTGCGTTGTCGGCCTTTTCATTGTTGACGTAGCAGCCGCCCTGAGAAATCATTGCTCTCGCCTTTCCTTTTGAGGGCTGCATTTTGGTGAGAACGAGAAGATCAGTGATATTTACGCCGTTTTCAAAGTCACTTGCCGGAACAGTTGTCGAAGGAACATCCTTGAAAATGCTGAGAAGGTCTTTTTCGCTGAGTCCGTGGAGATCCCCGCCGAAAAGTGCCTCGCTTGCCGCTTTCGCGCTGCGCAGTCCCTCTTCTCCGTGCATGATTCTTGTCGCTTCTGTTGCAAGAAGAGTCTGGGCTTTTCTCAAATGAGGTTCTTTTTTGTGCTCTTCAACGACTTTCTCGATCTCTTCAACAGGCAGGAATGTAAATATTTTCAGCATCTTTTCAACATCTTCGTCTGTGACGTTGATCCAGTACTGGTAGTATTGGTAAGGCGAAGTTTTTTCGGCGTCGAGCCAGACAGCGTTGCCCGCGCTCTTGCCGAATTTCTCGCCGGTAGAAGTCGTCATGAGCGGGAAAGTCATGCCGAAAGCCTTGCCTGCATCGTCGGGATTGATTCTTCTGATAAGTTCAAGACCTGCCGTGATATTGCCCCACTGGTCGTTTCCGCCGAATTGCACTGAGCAGCCTTTTTCCTTGAAAAGATGAAGGAAATCGTGAGCCTGAAGAGTCATGTAGCTGAACTCGGTAAAGGAGATTCCGTTTTCCGAAGCGATCCTCGTTTTGACCGAATCCTTTGTCAGCATGTAGTTGATCGTGAAGAATTTGCCTACTTCGCGAAGCCAGTCGAGGATCGACATGTTAGCCGTCCAGTCGTAGTTGTTGACTATCTCAGCCGGATTTTCGCCGTCGAATTTAAGGACGGTTCCCATCTGCTTCTTTATTGCTTCGACGTTTTCCCTGACTTTTTCAATGGTTTGCAGGTTCCTTTCGGTAGATCTTCCGCTCGGATCTCCGATCATTCCGGTCGCACCGCCGACAAGTGCCAGAACTTTGTTTCCGTACCTCTGGAAATGCGCCAGCCCCATGATCGGAACGAGGTTTCCGATGTGAAGGCTGTCTGCAGTAGGATCGAAACCGCAATAGACAGTGACTTTGTTATTTTTCAAGTGTTCAATGATACCTTCGTCAGTGACCTGCGCGATAAAACCGCGTCTTTTAAGTTCGTCGAAAACAGACATTTCTTCCTCCAAAAATCAAAAACGGGGAATATTATTTAAGAAAATCTAAAAATCAATGATTGCAGGCATCAGATAGCGCGAATCGTGGCAAAAAATAAAAAAAGCCGTTGACTTTCTCAAATATTCCGCTAAAAAAGCGGTGCAAATTTTGAGTTTGGAGTTTTTTGCACAAAGACGGAACACGGTTAAAAAATGAAAAATTATCCTCCTTCAATAAATGATTTCATCGATTTTGACAAAAGCGGCGGAATTTTTTTCATCCACTGTCCGGAACGCTATGTTCTTAAAACGATGAAATCGGAAATCGCATCGATAAATGCCGGCAAAGGGATCGAAGTCTGCTTCTTTGATGCTGGAGAAGATAAAAACGCGGTCCAGGAAGCAGTAGAAACGGCAAGCGAAATAACACTTTTTGCGAGCTGCCGCGTCGTTGTTCTGGAAATTCCCGAGAAACTTGGCGAAACCGAACAGCATGCTTTGGAAAAATACATTGATTCCTGCGAAACGGCCAACTTTCTGCTCGTCTTCCTGAGTGAAATCGACAAGCGCCTGAAATTTTTCAAGAATCTGCAGAAACTGACGAAAATTTATTTTCCCGTTCCGCTTCCGACACCCGTTGAACTGAAGAACTTCATAAAAAATGAATTCAAACCCTTTCAACCCGATGAAAATCTGGTTTCCTTCTTTCTGAACGGTGCGAATCAGGATATGTTCTTCATCCACAACGAAATCGACAAATTGAAACTTTACGCCGAATCGAAACAGATCAGAGAGATGACCTGCGAAAAAATGTCGCTTGTCCTCAACGATCTCAGCGAACAGATCATTTTCAAAATTATGAACTTTCTCGTTGCCGGAAAATGTTCGGACGCAATATCGCTCTACCGCGGAACTCTGATCGTTGAAGCTGAACAGAAAGTAAATCCCGTAATGATTTCAATGTTTTTCAAACATTTCAAAGCTTTGATGCAGATTAAGATAATGAAGCATGAAGGGCGTGACGGCGAAATTTCGGCGTATCTCACCAAAAACAATGCTTTTTATATGAAAAACAACGCGACCCGGATTGCCGCAAAGTATAAAAACTCCACTATCATCAACGCCTTGAAACGCATTGCGGAAATAGAACTCTCGATGAAGGGAGCAGTGGAAGTAAAAGCCTCCGAAACAAACATTGAAATCGAACGCTTCATGTCCGAATTTTTCTTTAATTAGCTGAAAACACTACGAAATAACGTATTTTGAAAAAATATCGACGATTGCCGGATCAAACTGCCGCCCGACATTTTTTCTAAGTTCGCTTACGGCATCTTCCTGCTGTTTTTTCTTGTGATACGGTCTGTTTGAAGTGATTGCGTCGAAAGCGTCAGCGACACGCAGAATCCTCGATGCAAAGGGAATTTTATCCCCTTTCAAACCTTCAGGATAGCCTGAACCGTCGTAATTTTCGTGGTGATAAAGGATGTAATATGCGATTTTGTCCATTCCGGCGATGCCGTTGATTATGTCGTAACTTCTCTGGACATGCCCTCTGACTGTATGCCACTCTTCGTCGGTAAGCTTCTCCTTTTTGCGGTAAACAAGACGGTCTCCTGCAAGTTTGCCGACATCGTGCATGAATGCGGCCCAGCGGACGGCAAGGATCTCACTTTCGCTGAGTTTCATAAGATAGGCGATCTGAACCGAAATTTCAGCGACGCGCAGAGAGTGGTTGTGTCCCGGTGAAGTGAGGTTGTCGACAATTGCGGCGACGGTTTTAAAAAAACGGTTCAGAGTATCGGACGAAGCGAAAAAATAACCGTCCTGCATCTCCTTTTTGAGTTCAGCCATATTTTTTTCAACATCTTCCGTCGTTTTAATCAGGTCGAAAAGCCCGTCGTTTTTTATGAGATCTACGAAAATGTTGTAAAGTTCAGGATCGAATTCCTCACCGGAAGATATCCCTAGCAGAGAGATAAAATCGTCGAGAGTTTCGCTTCCATGCAGATTCAAGGCGATATCGACGGCGTCCGCAATTCTGATTATGCGCGAGAAAAGAGGAATTTTATCGCCTTTCAAACCTTTCGGAAATCCGGTTCCGTCATAAAATTCGTGGTGCGCACCAGCAATTTCACCGATTTTTCTGAAAGTAGGAAAAGATTCCAGAATCGTTTCGCTTCTGAAGGGATGGATAAAAATCGGAAAATTGTTTTTCTGTCCGTAAACATCTGGAATCTGCGTCAAAAGCTCAATGATGTGACCGTCTACCGTAACTCCGCCGATGTCGTGCATAAGTGCAGCAAAAAACAGCTCTTTCATTTCACTTCTGTCAAGGCCGAGTTTTCTTCCGATCATGCACGAAATTATGCATACTTTCCAACTGTGGTAATACTTTGCGCCGTATTTGCCGAACTCGCAGATTCTCATAAATTCAGAGATGAAATCAGCTGCAAATAAAGGCGGAAAATCAATGTCCTGAATAGGCAGATGAGTAAGTCTTGATTGAGAATATATCGTCAATTAAACAGCTCCTAGACGTTTGAGAACATCCTGCCAGCGGATAAGTTTTTTCTCTGATTCTTCAACAACTGAAGCAATTTGTTCCAAACTTGAAAACGGTTTCAAAATAAAATCGTTTGCGCCGCTTTCAAGCGCGGCGATCACCCTGTCTGCCGTGACATAGGCGCCGGTCATAATTATCTGCGTCATAGCAGCAGCCTCCTTGACGGCTCCGACAAACGACATTCCTCCGATGTCTGGAGTGGCAATATCAATCAATGCTATTTGAACGATACTGCTTCTGAGATATCTCAACGCCTTTTCAGGATCGCTGTATGCGTGAACGGTGTAACCTCTGTTTTCTAGAACTCCGCGAATACCGGAAAGAAAACTTTCTTCACTGTCGACAACAAGAACATTGATATTCTGTCTGCTCATAAAAGCCTCCTAAAAACTGAAGAAAGTTTTTACAATGTTTCTGGAATCCACCATCTTCATAATCGATTTGTAGTTGTTCCAAAAATAAACCTTGTCTTCGTAATCTCCGATGGAACCGCTATCGAGAGAAATCGTGTCCACAACTTTCACAAAAATTCTGGAACCGGTTTTTTCGTAAATATGGCTGACAAGCTCGTCTGCCGGAAAAGAGTGCGCTAGAACAGTGAGTTCGATATTGTCTCTGCGGTAAGAGACAAATCCGGCCAGCGTCTTAGAAGCGGACTCTTCAACGAAAGATGCCGCCAGTTTCATAATTTTATTGGTGATTTTTTCCTCTTCCCTGAAAAGAGCCATGATCGGTTCATACAAAAAGTGTTTTTCGTTAAGATTGTAAAGAAATGAGTTCCCCACATGATCTCTGCGGACAAGTCCTGTTTCAATGAGAAAATCGAGTGCTTTTTTGTTGGAATTCGGATTGGTACTGCTTAAAATTGCGATTTTTCTGCCGGTATAATTCCGTTTGCTGACAAGAATTCTGATAATATCGACTTTTGCTCTTGAACCGAGCATGTATGAAAGCGGTAGATAAGCCATAAAGTCCTCCCGAAATAGACACCGATAAACGAACCGGCGGTTATTGTAAAACCGCAAAAAACGAAAATCAACAATTGTTATAAAATCTGTCAAAACAAAGCGATAACGTCCTGTGTTTGCAAAGTTAAAATGTCCGTTTTGCCGATTTACAGCCGGATTGAGTGCATTTCGTTGGAGCGCGGGCAGCTCACCCGCATTAAATTAGAACCAGCCGTCTTCTTCAGTTTCTTCAGATTCTATCTTGGATTCATGCAGTGTTCCGCTGAAAACCTGATAAAGGATTCCGTCGAAGACATAACCTTCACGCAGATAGTTCTTCGAGCCGCTGATTGATTTCAGGCCGTTTTCTTCAATCTTGAAAACACCGTTCTTGCAGCCGAGATATACGTTGTCTTGGGATTTCTGCATCTCAGGATCGTTGCAATATTGAGCAAATTCTTTGATTTTATTGGGATTTGCGGTGTCTGAAACGTCAAAAACCGTGACTTTTCCCTTTCTTGTCAGAAGTCCGTTCAGATTTTCGTAGACAAAGAGTCTGTTACTTGCAACTTCGAGGTCTTCAACAGTGTTGCTGAGTGAAATCGTCTTCAGCAGTTTTGGTGAAAGAGGATCGTTCAGATCAAATATTCTGACCCGTTTGTTTTCTGCTGCGAAAAGTTTGCCGCCATTAATTCTGATGTTCTGGCAATTATTTGTTTTTACTGATGATTTTCTCTCAATCGAGCCGTCTTCGGCAATTTCGAAAATGTCGATTTCACTGTAATTCGCTGCGTAAAGCGTATTGCCGTAAACTGCCAGATTGTTCGATTCTCCGCTGTAAATCATCTCTTTCTTTGTGATTTCGCCGTTCTCTCCGATTTCAACTCTGCGGATTCCGGTCAGACCTCCGAGATAGAGGCTGTTTCTGTAACCTGCGACGCTCAGCTTGTAGTCCGGGAAAGTAACTTCGTCGAAGTCGTAGTTCTCAACTTTCACGCATTCGCCGTAAACGTTCGTGATGCCCGGGAAAATTGAATTGTCAGTTTCGTTGAGGCAGAAATTTCGTGCGAATTTCGGCTTGTCGAGAGAGATTTCTTCCTTTTCAAAATATGT
>JAGCXM010000030.1 GCA_017961325.1 bacterium
ACCGTCATAGATGAATTTTCCTGCTTCAACTGTCACCATTTCTTCATCTGTGCTGGTTCCGGCGAATCCTTTGCATACGCCATCAATACAAATATCAAAAAGAGTTGTGTCGTCATCATCGTCGCATCTTTCGTGATTCGGTATGAAGTGACACTCGCCGTCTGTCACAAAATATCTGTTGTCCGTGCATGGATTGTTGTCTTCACAAAGCTCAGCGGCATTTTCAGGCAGTTTCGGCAAGTCGGGCAGCTTGGCTATGCCGTTCCTGACATATCCGCCCAAAAGCAGATAACCGTCTTTGATATAAGGCCACTCCTGACCGATGTTCGGATAAAGTTTCGTGACTTCTCCGGTTTCGATATTTACAACATAACTGCTTCCTGTCGAAGTCATCTCTGTTTCGTTGGCAACATAACTGAAATAGGGATATTCAAAACTCGGCATTGTGAAATTTCCTTCAAAAATCCCTTTTATTTCAGGGGTCCACTTCTCTTCACGCTTGGTTTTTAGGTTGAAACTGTATATCTCCATTCCGCTGAGTTTCCCTGGATAGTTTTCATAATAAACCGTGTCTCTGCTTGAGCCGAGCTCAACATAGTCAGCTGAAATAACAGGCGTTTCCCCTGAATATGTCAAAATACTCAGAGGACTCACTTCGAATGTTTCCAAATCTACAAGCCATGCGGTTACATCCAACTCATCTTTAGACAAACCTTCACCGATATATTTACCCCGACAGACTAAATGCCTGTCATCGATTCTTGGCGCATTGTCACATCTTACACTGGAGATTTTTTCTGTGCTATGGGTTTCTAAATTCAATATTACGGGATTGTCTGAAATATCTAAAAAAACAACATAAGGATATTTTATTTGCATTTTTCCAAAACTTCCCCAATCGGTAATATCAAAGGTTTCATTTGTTTTTAAACTGCCAACCATGAGTTTATGTTGTGAAGCGTTGGACGAAGTCTTGACTCCGTCCCAAACATTAAAAACTATTCTTTCTCCGTCTACTGTGAAAGAAGAATGTATGAATTTTGAAACCACTATTTCATAAACATAATTATTTTTTCTATTACATCCGTAGATATTCGGGCAGTAGGTTTCTCCTGAAAAACAAAATTTTTTGTTTTTAGGATTCAACACAAAAAACACAAAGTCATCGTTGATATCCATTGGATCATCAACATTACCCAATGGACTGGAAATACCCATTGAGGGGTCGGATTCAAGAACAGTAACGTACTGGTTTTCTTTCGGGTTAGCCTTGCATTTTACGTCTGTTTTAACGGGACCGAAACAGAGTTTTGAATCTTCCTGCCCGGGATAAATATAGATGCAGACCGGATCAGGATAAACAGGTTCGACATATTCATCCGGAATTTCTTCAAAATCGTCAATAATTTCAGCTTCCTGAGTGTCGGAATCGTCATCAACGGTTTCTGAATCATGAGTATCAATGTCAGAATCTGGAACAGTGTCGGAATCATTCTGCGATTTTGATGACGAGCAGGAAACAAACAGGATCAAACCTAAGAAAACCAGAAACAATCTCAAGTGACCGGACATTTGCACCTCCGTGAACATTATTTAAAAACATTACCGGATAGTTTATTTTTTATGCAAGCGGAGTCAAGCGGAAAATCTGACATTTGAACTTTGCTTGATAGATAATAGATAAAATTTGACACGCCGTTTTTAAACCGTATTATCGCGTTGTTCCGAGGTGCTGAAGGTTCGGCACCGAAGAGTTTTTTATTAACTTATCCAAAAGAGATGTCTGATGGAAAAGAGAGTCGGATCGGTTCTGATCATCGTTACAGAAAAAGAAAATGTTCCCAAATTAAATTCGATTCTTTCGCAGCACGGCGACATCATCGTCGGCAGGATGGGGCTCAATCTCGGGCTTGCTGCGGCTCACGTCATTTCGCTCGTCGTTCACGGAAATACCGACCGCATAGCGTCGCTTACCGGCAAGATCGGCAAACTCAAAGGTTTTGAGGTCAAATCAGTTTTAAGCAAATATGTTGAAGATGAAGGAGAAGAAAATGAAGTCACTGAACACTGAAAAGATTTTTATTGACAGAGAGAAACTTTACGGCCTTATCGACCAGAAAGTCACGGACAGCCAGGTTGACGAAGTGCTTAACCGCGCAATGCAGCTCAAAGGGCTTGACCTCAAGGACGCTGCAGTCCTGCTCAACATCAAGGACGAAAAACAGCGCAACAAAGTCTTCGAGGCTGCAGGCAAGGCAAAAGAAATAATCTACGGAAAGAGAATAGTCCTCTTTGCGCCGCTTTATCTAGGCAATGTCTGCACGAACAACTGCGTTTACTGCTCGTTCAGAAAGGACAACACCGCACTTAAACGCGCAATACTCACTGACGAGCAGATTCAGGACGAGACGAAACTGCTCCTCAAAATGGGACACAAAAGACTTCTCGTCATCGGCGGCGAAGCGAGAGCAACTGACGTTGAATACTACGCCCACTCGATCAGAAAAGTTTACGAGACCAACTGGAACGGCAACACCGTCCGCAGAATCAACGTCGAGATCGCACCTCAGAGTGAAGACAACTTCAGACTTCTGAAAAAAGAGAAGATCGGAACATACATCTGCTTCCAGGAAACTTATGACGAAAAACTCTATCCCGAGTTCCATCCGAGCGGCCTCAAGGCTGACTACGGCTGGAGACTTCTCGTTATGGACAGAGCTCTCCGCGCAGGACTCAACGATGTCGGTATCGGTGCACTTTTCGGACTTACCGACTACCGTTTCGAAACTCTTGCACTTCTCGAGCATGCGAACCACCTCGACAAGACCTACGGAATAGGACCGCACACGGTCAGCGTCCCGAGGATCGAGCCGGCTGAAGGCGCACCGCTTTCATACAACATCCCGCATCCCGTAAGCGATGACGAATTCATGCTTCTGGTCGCAGTTATCAGACTTTCCCTGCCCTACACCGGCATCATCCTTTCGACAAGGGAAAACGACAAGATCAGAACGCGCCTTCTCCACTACGGCGTCAGCCAGGTCAGCGCGGCAAGCAGAACAAATCCGGGCGGATACGAAGAAGACGAAGCAGGCGCACAGTTCTCGCTCGGTGACCACAGATCGGTCGACGAAGTCGTTTCTTCGCTCATCGACGGCGGCTACATTCCTTCATTCTGCACAGGCTGCTACCGCAGAGGCCGCGTAGGTGCAGACTTCATGGATCTCGCAAAACCGGGACTTATCCACGAATTCTGTCTGCCGAACGGAATGCTCACGTTCAAGGAATATCTTGAAGACTTCGCTTCTCCTGAAACCAAGGCGAAAGGCGAAAAACTTCTCGTCAAACTTATGGACGACATCGAAAATCCTGAAAGAAGGGCAAAAACTCAGGAACTTCTCGGCGAAATCGAAAAAGGCAAAAGAGACCTCTACTTCTAAACCGCAATTTAGAGACAAGCCTTCATCCCCCCTTTATTCACCAAACCTCACCCTTTATCCATATCCAGAGTGGCGAGGGGAAAATCAAGCGAGGAAATTTTAGTATGCGGGCGAAAACGCCCGCATTTTTTTATGATTCAAATTACCAGGCCGGTTCAAGAGAAAGATTAAAGTGATCAACTACCGCGGAATTAATAGTCAGACTACCAAGACTGAACCATTCGAATTTATGTTCCCAGCATCCGACCTCGTCGTTTGAAGATGCCAGATCGGAACTCGTATCACCTCCGATAGCATCGCCGTCATAAAGGCAGTAGGTAATCGTGTCGGTTTTTGCCGAAAAATCTATCGTTGAGCTTTCATTCCAGCTTGCTGAAGTCGAATCCTCGCCGCTATTTGTTCTGAAAACTTCTTTTCCGTTGATTTTTACAACTGCAAAAAGATCAGGCAAGCCGCCTAATGCATCCCAAGCTTCATCATCTGCATTTTTTTCAGTAACTTTTGCATCGATGAAAGTGACTATCCATTTTTTACCCCACGGGCTCTGGCATGAATTCTGATAGTAGAACAAACCTTCAGCGCATTCATCATCCGCCGGTTCCGGTTCATTGTCATCAGGAACAGTAAATCCGCAATCTTCCATTTCTTCTGCACAGTTACTGTATACGCAGTCTGTAAATTCTTCATTTGTTGTTGCATCCGAGCAGTTATCTGTCCAACAGTTATACATTGCGTAAAACTGACTCTGACCGGTTTCAGAACCGTTGTCCACACACTTTTGCGCACAGGCATTGTCCTCACAATCAGCATAGCAGCTGTAAATTGATGTGCATGACAAATTCAGGGAATTATCACATTTTCCTGTTGAAGCATTGCAGCCGTAATCGCAGTATTCATCATAGCTCCAGTAGCCATTGTAGCAGGAGTAGGAATAAGAACCGTCGCATTTATATTCTCCGGAAGAACATTCTGAATCAGCGCTTTGACTGTCGGCACATTTTCCTGTCCAAGAATCACATCCGTAACTGCAATATTCGTGTACCATCCATATCAGATCGTTGCCTGAATAGCCGCAATAGTAGGAATCTCCGTATTTGCAGACATAATCCCCGTAAATACATTCCCGATAGGAACTTTCGCCGCTGTCACTGTTTCCGCCGCCGCATGAAACCGTAAAAACCATCGCAGCAAGCATAGCTGCGCAAACAAGAAACTTTTTCATCTTTAACCTCCAAAAGTTAATAAAAACACAAAAAACGATTTTGTTTAAAGCTGCCAATTTGGTACGCAAAAAAATCCCGGATCATTCGTCATCCTTTTCTTTAGTCAGCTTTTCTTCAGTAATATCAACAGCTTTATCTCCCACAAGAATTGAGTGGAAATACTCCAGATTGGCCATTGCGCGTTCGTTCCTCTCTTTTTCAGCCTGAAGTTCCATCTTCAGCCGCTCGAATTTTTTCTCAAGAGCCGCCTTGTCCGCCTTTTCCCCGCCAAGAACGCGATAAGGCTGGAATTCCCGCTGACTTTCAAGAGATTTTCCGAAACATGACATGTAAGGTTTCAGAAAGCAGAGATTTTCGACAAGGATTTTGGCGTCCTGCGAAAGCATGAACCTGTCTTCGCGCCTGTTGAAAAAACTGTCAGCGCTCGGAACATGAAAACGCTTGTCGAAGTCCTCTTTGTTTTTGATAATTTCGCGAACCCAGTTCGCAAGTTTTCCCGGATTTTCATAGCCAAGCTCCCGAATAAAATCGAAAAGCACCAATGTTTCGGCGTCACAAATCTTTTCCATAATCCTCCTTGCATCAAAAAAAACCGATTTTGCTTATCTCTACCATTTTGGCATAAAAGTTTTTTCTGACGACTCACAAAAAGTTAATAAAATCAACTTGTTGCAAAGAGTTTTGGATTCTGGCACAATCGGCTGGCAAAAAGGCTCTAAAACAAAACCAAGCCCTGAATTTTTAAAACGACCGATTGTTAAGCTGAAATAAATGACTGTCTACCTGCGATAAACAACCATCCGAAGTCCAAAAAACCTTTTAATGCCTTTTGGCAACTCCGTTACCTGCCGGTGAAATGCTCGCCGTTCGCGAAAAGCGGGAAATCATTCCCAGATCGCACAAAATAACATCTGCTGCTCACAGCGCAACAATAAACGCGGAAATTATGGGGATTTTGAGATGAAAATCAAATTTTTAATAATTTTTCGGATAATTTATTTTGACTTCCTTGCTTTTGAGGTTCTGCGCGGAAACCCAGTCGAAATCAATGCCGAGACTCTTCAGGTGCGCGACTCTGTACCACCACCACGCATTGAGAAGCGCCCTTTTTCTTGAGCCTGAATCGAATTTTCCCTTGATTTTGCCGATGCGCTCGAGCGTTTTTTCCGCCGCTTCCCTGACATCCTTGTCGATATCATTTTTCTTCAAGTGATTGAATACTGACTTGCAGCCCGAATTTACTCTCAGATCTCCTGCCGCTTCACAGAAAGCCTCCCTCCAGAGCGGATGAGGCTCAATGACATTGATATCATATCCGGCTTTAAACTCTTCAGGCACATCTTCCGGATTTTCCAGGCGCTTATTTATTGCAAAATCGTCTGCCGATTTAAGCTCTCCGGCAAGATATTTGAACCACTCTTCGCATACTTCGGCAGCGTCTTCACCTTCCAGAGAACCGAGAAGCGGTGTCAGACGCAACGGCACGAAAGCCCAGACAAAGCGGAAATCTTCGTAAGGCTTCATATCTATCGAATAAGCCTGTTCCCTGAGATTCCTGAAAATCGCCAGCACAGGTTTGATCGCTTTCCACGCACCGAAAGAATCTTTCAAAAATGTTACTGCCGCATCAAAAACTAAAGTTGTGGGATAAGATTCAGAATCGGGAATATAATCGCTGTCAAAATGCTCGTCTGCGTAGTAATCAGAGGGTTTTCCTCCCGATTTAGCGATTTTTTTGAGTCCGTTCAAGAAATCATCGACCTCTTTTTTCAAAGCATTTTTATCGATATTTGTCTCAGGCAGTTCAGGTAAAACCACTATTTCCGCTTTATTGAAAATTGTTTTCGTCTGCTCGACAATGACAATCTGCTTAAAAAGTTCAGGCAGTTTTTTGAACCACTCTTTCCCGACAATCTTTTCGCGAAGAAAAATTTCAAGGAGAATC
The DNA here is from genome assembly GCA_017961325.1 of bacterium. Lineage (GTDB taxonomy): Bacteria > UBP6 > UBA1177 > UBA1177 > UBA1177 > UBA1177. The sequence continues at coordinate 6,609 of JAGCXM010000030.1, forward strand.
TTTTTTACCTCATCAGGTTCAACTGCCTCTTCGCCGCAGCATATACTGACTTTTGTAAGAAGAACATACGGAAGACGAGAAAAAGAATGTCCCGCATAATCCAAATCATCGATTGTTTTAACCTCTCTTTCAGCGACACGCCTGATCAAGGGCATTCTGTATTCGCAATCGAGTTTCATCATAACAGAAAAGAAGTCCCTGTTCCTCATTTCGTATTCAAAACTACTGAAAACATCGCCGTCGGCAAGACAGGCTGTCATTTCATCCCATGAAAAAAGTATTTCTGCCAGTTCTTTTCCTGTTCGGCGGAAAATATAATCTTCTAAACCTTTTTTCGGTTCAGTCAAAGCTTTGACCTCATCCTCGCTTTCACACACAATTATTCCGTGTTTCTTGAATTCTTCACGGCGGACAGACTCCAGATTTTCCCCTTCTTTTACAATACGGAACCATCCTTCCAGACAACACTTTTTTATTTCAAACAATTCCAACAAATAATCATGGCGGATCATACAGTCAAGAACAATTTCCGGAGTAAACAGTTTATCTTTAATCAGGATTTTCAAAAGATCGATATTGTTGAGCAATCCCTTGAAAACACGGTAAAAACATAAAGTTGTACCATTGACAAGATTACAGAAAATCTTTTTTTCCGAATAGATTCTTTCTGTCGGATAATACTTTTTGTCAAGCGGCTCTATGAAATTCAGAGAGCGGAGATTCTCTACAGCATATTTATACAAGGCTTTAATATCATTGAACTTATCGAGTTTTTCTTTTTCATTTCTTTTTGATGCCTCGAAACTGTCTTTGGGAATCCAGCCTATAGACATCTTTTTCTTTTCGGAAAAATTATCCCAGAGAATAAAATAGCGGAGAAAATCATTTCTCACCTCTCCGAAACGGTGAAAATCGGCAACCATTACTGTAGGCAGGACATCGTAATAAAAACATTTCAGGAACTTTTCATAATCACCCGTTTTTTCACTTAATTCAAAAAACTTGTCTTCCAATTCCCAAAAACCGGCTTCTTCATCTTTTTCCAAAATCTTGCTGTAGTTGGCAATGCCGAGCAAGTCCTTAGCTTCTTTCTCGCTCAGAAGTTCTGACAAAATCCCTATCACTTCTTCAGTTTTTTCCTCTTCGCAGGGGCGGACATTACCGTGTTTCATCCTTTCCAGACATTTTGAAACTATGCGCCTGATGTTTCCTTCTTTGGTTTCTTTTTGATCGAATTTAGGAAATTTACTCATATTTTCCTCCTTTTTAAGCCCCGCGGCCGGCATCGCCGACCGCAGGAATTGTTGTTAATGACCGAATCTTTTCAGATTCTTTATTTTGTTCTCGTAGGCATCGTGGCAGCCTACAAAAAAGTTGCCTCTGCCGTCAGTCAGAACCCTGTAGTTCATATCGAGACGATACGAATACCAGGACTTGACCCCGGCGAGCTTTTTCCAGAACCTCTTCAAGCCACGTTTAAAAAGTTCAATGATTCCCGCCGCTTTTTCCAGGAATTCCTGCGGCACATAAGACAGTTTTTTCATAGCAAAACTCCACAAATAAGTTAATAAATCCAAACTGTCTTTCGAATATTTTCGTGAATAAAAAGACGTTTACCTCTGCGTTTTAAGACTCAGCAAGTCACTACCGATGGCGCGTAGTTTCTTCTTTTACCGGCGGAATTCCTCAATGGTGCGGAATCGGGAAATCCATCCCTCTCCTCCGGTGGTTCGTTTCCTTTACTCCACTTTGAATAAACAAAAAGACGGATGAATTTATAAGCACGAAGGAACGAAGTCAAGTTTTACATTTTTCCAAAATCGTAAAATTTGTCTTTTCCCTGCTTTTATTTAGAATCTTCCGTCTTTGATTTTTGGGAGATAGAAGATGAAACAATTCTGCCTGCTTTTAATACTTTTTGCTTTTTCGTTTCAGCTTTTTGCTGAAGAAAGCACCGTCGTCGAAACATACCATCCGCACAAAAAAGTGGGAATTGCGCTCATCGTAACCGGAGCAGTCATTGCCGCAGGCGGAATCACCGGTTTTAGTCTGGCTTCTGACAAGGAGTTCGACAAATACAAAAAAATGAAGGATTACGACAATGCTTTAGAGGCTGTAACGCATGGCGAGAAACAACAGGAATATCTTGATAGGGCGGACAGTTACCGCAAAAAAGCGAATACTTACCGCTCTCTTGAAATTGTGACTGGAGTTATAGGTTTTGAAATGCTGCTGACCAGAATCATAGTGGCTGCGGTCAGGGAGGAGAAGAAAGCTGAAAATGTTTCTCTTACCGACATTTCACTAACACCTTTGATACACCGACATATTATGTCCGCTGCGTCCGCTGACAGCAGCATTTTTCGGAGGTGAAAATGCTGAACAACAGAGAGTGGGAACTCATAAATTTCGCTAAAGGTTCGGAAAACGCCTTCATCGGTGACGACTGCGCGGTCTGGGACGACAAATCGCTTGTCGTAACGACCGACCACTTCTGCGAAAACGTTCACTTCGACCTTTCCTTCATGCCGCCGGAATCTGTTGGCTGGAGGCTTATGGCGGCGAATGCAAGTGATATAATTGCGATGGGATCGCGTCCCACGCACTATCTTCTGAACATTGCTGTGCCTGAAAACGGTTTTGAAAACGCGAAAAAAATGATAAGGGGTATTCAGGATTTTGCGGAAAAATACGGAATCGCTCTTTTGGGCGGAGACACGACAGCCGCTGAAAAATTTTCTCTCGGCGTAACCATGTTCGGTGAAAAACCGGAAAAACCGCTTCTGCGCAGTGCCGCGAAACCGGGCGATTTCGTCTATCTGGCGGCGGAAACGGGACTTTCGCTCTGCGGTTTCAAAGCTTTGAAGCAAAATCTGAAGGGTTTTGAAAATTCAGCCGGGCGATTTCTCCGTCCTGACCCGTTCTTGCATATTCCTAATAAAATCAATGAGCTGAATGCTGCGATCGACATAAGCGATTCGCTTCTCAGCGAGCTGAATCTTATTTGCACCCTGTCAGATGTTTCGATGAAAATCGACTTTGACAGAATTCCGATAAATAAGGAAGTCGCTGAATACAGCAGACTTTTTTCTTTTCCGCTTGAAAATCTCGTTTTCGGCAGCGGAGAAGAGTTCATTATGCTTTTTACGGCCGATCATAAAATTGACGGCGCTTTTGAAATAGGCAAAGTTTTTTGCAAAAAGGAGCGGCAGCTTGAAATCGTTTCCAAAAATCGCACTATTGATATTGATTCAATTAGGCTTTTTTCTCATTTCGGCTGAAGAGATCTGCGGATACCGGAAAGAGGCTGCCGTTGAAATAACATCGTCGGTCGGAGAAAAAAAATTCTTTTTCACGGGCATTGCTGAAACTGACGCCGAACACGAAAAAGGGTTGATGTACTGCAAAGAAATGGAAAAAAATCAAGGTCTTTTCTTTATTTTTGAAGAAGAAAAACCGCATTTTTTCTGGATGAAGAACACTTTAATCGAGCTTGCCGTGATTTTTATCGACAGGGATTTCAACGTCGTTGCCGTTCGCCGCGGAGTTCCGCTCAGCAAAACGACGCTTCCGAGCATAAAACCAGTAAAATTCGTTCTGGAAGTGAACTGGGAAGCGGGAAAATCCGTACTCCCGGGTGACAGAATCAAGCTGAAAATGCTATAATAACGTGTATAACGCGAATCAGAGCGGAACTTTCGTATTTTCCAGAATCGAAAGGACGACATTTTCTTTTGAAATCCCCGAAACGAAAGACGAACTGTCAAGAATCAGCCTGTGTGCAATTACCTGAACCGCATTTGAAAGAATGTCGTCGGGAATTACGAAACCTCGTCCGTCGAAAGCAGCCGTCGCCTGAGCCGTTTTCATCAGTGCGAGCGCCGCACGCGGACTTGCACCGAGTTTGACGTTGGGAGCGTTTCTCGTGGAATCTATTAATTTTATTATGAAATATTTGAGTTCATCGCTTACTTCTATTTTTTCAACCGCGCGGATTGCGGACAAAACTTCGTCAAACGAAACGACCGGTTTTAAATTTTCAAGCTCTTCTGCAAAGCCCCTGCCGTTCAGAATCTCCATTTCGGCTTCGGTCGAAACATAACCGAGCGAAAGCTTCATCGCAAAACGGTCCATCTGCGATTCCGGCAGAGTATATGTTCCTTTTGACTCGATGTTGTTCTGCGTCGCAATCACGAAAAAGGGTTTCTGCAGCGCAAACTGACCTGCATCGGTGCTGACCTGACCTTCGCCCATCGCTTCGAGCATTGCCGACTGCGTTCTCGGAGAGGCACGGTTGACTTCGTCGGCGAGGACGATGTTTGCGAAAATCGGTCCCTGCTTGAACTCGAAAGCACGTGTCTGCGGATTGAAAACCGAAATTCCGGTAATGTCGGCCGGCATCAGATCCGGAGTGAACTGCACGCGGTTGAATTTCATTGCCAGAGATTTCGCCAGAGCCTTGGCTAAAGTCGTTTTGCCGGTTCCCGGAACATCTTCCAAAAGCAGATGTCCGCCTGAAAAGAAGGCGCAGACCGTCTTCGTCAGAACAGAGTCATGTCCTTTCACCAGCTTGGCGATGTTGTTTTTAACACCGTTCAGAATCTGCTGCAATTCAATCTTGTCCATTGTTCCCCCGATAGAAAAACGATAAAAAAAACCCTGTTTCAAAAACCGAAGTTCTCAAAACAGGGTAAAAAAATAGAAACCGCTAATTGCTTATTCAGCAGCTTCTGCGGGAGCTTCTTCAGCAGCAGGAGCTTCTTCAGCAGCAGGAGCTTCTTCAGCAGCCGGAGCTTCTTCAGCAGCAGGTGCTTCAGCAGCCGGAGCTTCAGCAGCAGGAGCTTCAGCCTGAGCTTCAGCAGCGGGTGCCTGAGCAGCTTCCGGAGCCTGTTCAGCTTTCTTTTCTGCTGAACCGCAGGAAACAGCAAAAAACAGAGCAAAAAGTGCGATAGCGAGAAATTTCATTTTTTCCTCCAATCTTTCGGTTAAAAAATCACGCCGCGAAAATTTAACGCGGCAAAAACGCGCCTGTATATCACTTTTTTTGAAAAAGTCCAATAAATTAAGAAATAGATTTAAAAAATCTTGGAAAGTACTTTAGCCGGATGTTTGTTGAACTGTGTTTTTTTAAAATATTGAAAAACAAGTTGAGTCCCGTATAGTATTCCGGTTATTTTGGGGGAGGTAGACATGCCGCTTTTTATCGGAATCGCCGGAGGTTCAGGCTCCGGAAAAACAACCGTCGCGAAAAACATCAAGCAGGCTTTTTCCAATGACGAAAGAGTCGTAATCATCGAAATGGACAGTTATTACAAGGACTTGTCCGGAAAAACTTTAGAAGAACGAGAGAAAAACAACTACGATATTCCGGATGCGATCGATTTTCCGCTTCTGCAGCGGCAGCTCAACGATTTAAAGGCGAACAAGCCGATATACAAGCCGGTTTACGACTTTGTAACCCATTCGAGAATGAAGGAGTCCGAGCTTATCGAGCCGGCTGACATCGTCGTTCTTGAAGGAATAATGACTTTTCATGATGAAACTGTGAGAAATATGCTCGACATCAAAATTTTCGTTGATACCGACGCCGATATCCGTCTTATACGCAGAATCAGGCGCGACATGGAGCAGCGCGGCCGCTCGTTCGATGAGATCCGCGAGCGTTATTTCACGATGGTGCGTCCCGCTTACCGTGATTTTGTCAAGCCGACGATGCGTTTCGCCGATCTCGTTATTCCGGAAGGCGGTCAGAATTCGGTTGCAGTAGACATCATCGTCTCGAAAATCTCGCACTGGCTTTCAGACAAGGAAAAACCGTTGAAAAAATGAGAGAATTGAAAAAAATTTCTGTTGACGAAGCCTTTGCCGCGCTTCGCAGGTGGGTTAAGGAACTTGATTATGCTCCGGTAATCGATCTGATGGCGGCCGGGCACGACTCTCCGTGGAAACTTCTCGCATCTACAATGCTTTCTGCGAGGACGAAGGATGCCGTTACGACGAAAGCGTCGAAATCGCTGTTTTCACGCGCCGACACGCCCGAAAAAACGGCGGAACTTTCAGTTGAAGAGCTCGCGGAACTCATCTATCCCGTCGGTTTTTACAGGACGAAAGCGGAAAATCTCAAAAAACTGGCTCAAGCTGTCGTTGCAAGGTTCGGCGGAGTCGTTCCGCAGACGCTCGAAGAACTCACGACACTTCCGGGAGTAGGGGTGAAGACGGCTTCGCTCGTTCTCATCAAGGCTTTCGGCAAATACGAAATCTGCGTAGATACTCACGTTCACCGCATCTCGAACATGTGGGGGCTCGTTTCGACGAAAACGCCTGAAGAAACGAGGGCCGAACTCAAAAAAACTCTTCCGAAAAAATACTGGAAGGAGATAAATCAGGAACTCGTCACGCTCGGGCAGACCGTCTGCCGGCCGGCAAAACACGAATGCGGCAAATGTCCGCTCAAAGAAATCTGTCCCGCGGCGGAATCACACTGACTTTAATACAAAAAAGTAGGATAAACGAACAACGAATTCAAGGTGAAAGAGATTAATCAGGCTGACTCGCAATCAATTCCTTTTGATTGTCGTTGAATTTATCCTGATTTTTTAAATGCTGGATCGCCAGAATCAAACCAAGAAATCTGTCAGTATCGGACTTTTTCACTCCTGAAAATTAGTGTGCCAAGAACCAGATGACTACAGCTGCAATCATTAAAATCGCTACCGCTGCGCACCAGATATTTTCCTTTCTATCCTGTGATTTAAGTTCTTTTTTATATGCGGCAATCTGTTTTTCCCGTTCTTTTTCCTCTTCGCACACTTTCTGTTCCTTTATCGTTTCAAGCAGCAGAATGAAGCGGAGTCTCTCAAAATAAAGTATTTCTTCCTCTGAAAACTCTATTTTCTTTCCGCATTTTGCGCAGAACACCATTCCGGCATCGAGAAATTCGCCGCACGAGCATTGGTGGCGTTTCATGCCGCAGACATGGCAGAACGAAGAACCATCTTTCAGAATATTTCCGCAGCGGGCGCATTTTCTGACCAGCGATTCCTGAAGGACGTCAAGCTGTCTTCTTATTTCCTCCGCAATACCGCTTAGATTGGAGTTCAATTCGTCCTGATTCGCGATCAATTTTCTCTGATAGTCGTTGATTTTATCCTGATTTTCTAAATGCTGGATCGCCAGCAACCAAGCGGCACCTTTTTCGAGAGACATTTTGAACTCCTAAATTAAATAAAACGGTAGATTTTACACAAAACGAGATTTTTTGCAATCAAAAAATTGTCAGCTACAATATTGCCACTTGAGTGGAAAAAGGAGGACGAGAATGAGTAAGGAAAATGCTGAAATTAGAACAGATGGTTTTTTTGAGAAGCGGCATCCTGAAGATAAAATATGGTGGTACAATGATGGTTCTGTTGGAACCCTTGCTTTCAGCTTCGATAAAAAAAGAATTATAAATCTTTTTTCCGGCTATCCATGGGAGCTGACGAAAGAAGAAAAAGAGCTCTTCGATAAAGAAAATCCTTACTGGGCTGACTTCTTCAGTGACAGAAAATAATTTATTTTTCGTATCCTTTAGAACCTTTCAATTCTTTGTTTTTATAAGTGTTTAAATAACCTAAAAGTTCTCGAAATTCAGGTTTGTTTTTTAAGTCAGTAATATCAAATAAACAATCATTAGTGTAGTAATGTTTTTCATTTTCCAAATTGACGTGTTTTGCATAAAAACGGTATTCCAAAACTGTTTCATTTAAAGGCTTAAAACCGTTTTTGTTACTACTTTGTAGCTCAAGATATTCGAGATTGTCATTTGTTTTTCTAACTATTGCGGCATGTCTGCCAGCTGCAAAAAAATATTCTTTACCCTCTTCTACCCGTTTTAGAGTGTCTATAGCATCAGGCAGACTTTTTGAGCTGAGATTATAATGAGCACCCGCTATTTTACACAAAACTTTTGAACTATAAGAAAAAAACAATCTTGATTTTCCACCGCGAAAATCCAAAACATTAAAGCCAAGTTTATTGCCGATATAAGACAGTGCTAAAGATACGCAGGATCCATTTGTTAGGTCTCCCCCGCTTAATTTTTTAATGATATCTTCTTCCGTCAATTCCTTTTTTAGCTGTTCAACTTCGCGATATTTGATATTAAAATCTTTTATCGCTTCCCAGCCCTTTTGGTTTGTTTGTGAAATTATTTTGTTAATAAGCGGCTTTTCCCATGCCGTCGGATCCTTCCCTGCTCCTAATTCCTCAAATTTCGCTTTCAGTTCCGGATCTTTGCCGTCATCGTGCGGCTGGTAGGTGCTGCGTCCGGGGTTGTAGTTCCAGCCGACATCGGTCTGGATGATTTTGCCGTTTGTGCGGTAAACTTTGCCCTGGACTTTTGTTCCGTCGGGAAGTTCGGCGGTTGCGTTTCTGAGTTTGCCGGCAGAGTTTTCGACGGTGAGTCCGAGGCGGTCAAGATCCTTTTGAGAGAGGGATTTGACGGTGCAGCGGCAGTTCCAGCCGTTGGGAGGGAAAAAGTTTTCCCAAAAGGGATCGTCGTGACGGAATACCTTGCCGTGGAGTTCTTTGTGCTCCTTCCGGGTGCGGTCATCCATAACGGCAATATATTGCCAGTATGGACGGAACGCAGCGTTATCTTCAAGGTTTGCGTAACGACCGGCTTGATAGGATGTTCTTAGATTGGTTGTATAGATTTTTTCAAGGCGGCGGACACTGCCTAACTGCACTTCTTTGGTCGGATCGGACGGATCGGGAACTTTTCCCCACCATCCTTTCTTCTGTAAAAGGGGTTTTAATTCCTTTTGAAACTGTTTTAAAGTGGTTCCTTCGTCGATGGCTTTCTGGACGGCTGCGCGGATGTCTTTCAACACGTATGAAATACGAAATCAAGTTCACGACTCAGTTCAAGAAAGATCCGAAACTGGCGAAAAAGCAAAACAAGGACTTGGACAAATTATTCGAAGTCATAAACACGCTTGCCGAAGGCGGCACTTTGGAAACGAAATACCGAGACCATGAATCTAAAACTTGTTCACAGTCTTAAACCTTTACCGGAATATTTCGCCGGTTAAGGGGGTAAAAATCGCAAAAAATTTAAAAGTTACCCCCTTAACTTGAAAAATACCCCGTTAAATTTCAATTTTTGCTGTCAGAATATTCAGCCGATCTTTCCTTCATCGCTATGCAGAAAAGCTCGAGCGGCAGGTGGCAGTAGCCGTTGGGATTTTTGACAAGATATTTCTGGTGATACTCTTCGGCGGGATAGAAGTTTTCAAGCGGCATGACTTCGACCGCAAATTTTTCAGCTTTTTCGCCGAGAACAAGTTTTTCGCTTTTTACAGCTGCCTCGATATCAGGAAGAAGCGTTTCATCGGTGTAATAAATTCCGGTTCGGTACTGGATCCCGCAGTCGCATCCCTGCTGGTTGACCGAGAGCGGATCTATTGCTTTGAAGTAATAAGCGATGAGTTTCTGTGTCGGGAGAAGAGTTTCGTCGTATTCGACTTTCACCGTTTCGGCGTGTCCGCTGCCGCCGCAGACATCCTGATAGCTCGGATCTTCAGTTTTTCCGTTAGCGTATCCGACGACTGTTGATTTTATGCCGCTAAACTGGTCGAAAAAGCGCTGCGTTCCCCAGAAACAACCGCCTGCAAGATAGATAGTTTTCATTGCTTCCTCCCTAAAAACCGCAGTTTTTTAGCACAGAGCGGCCTCTTTTGCCATTTTCTTTTGCCTTTTTCCCGCTTTTTCCTATGATTGCTCGGTTTTTGTTTAAGGAGGATAAAATGACAAACGAATTCAAGGTTAAAGACATTTCACAGGCCGATTTCGGCAGAAAGGAGATCGCTCTGGCAGAGATCGAGATGCCGGGACTTATGGCGCTTCGTGAAAAATATGCCGAAAAGCAGCCGCTCAAAGGGGCGAGAATCACCGGAAGCCTTCACATGACGATACAAACGGCCGTTCTGATAAAGACTCTGGTTGCTCTCGGTGCGGATGTCCGCTGGGCAAGCTGCAACATCTTCTCGACTCAGGATCACGCGGCTGCGGCTATCGCCGACATGGGCGTTCCCGTTTTTGCGTGGAAGGGCGAAACTCTTGAAGATTACTGGCAGTGCACGCTCAAAGCTCTTTCATTTCCCGGCGGCAAAGGTCCGCAGCTCATAGTTGACGACGGCGGAGACGCGACGCTTCTCGTTCACAAAGGGTATCAGTATGAAGAGGATCCTTCGATCTTCGACGCTCCGGCTGAGAACCGCGAAATGCAGATAATCATAGACCTCCTCAAAGAGGAATACAAGAAAGATCCGCAGAAATGGCACAAGATTGTTAAGGAAATCAAGGGAGTAAGCGAAGAGACCACGACAGGCGTCCACAGGCTTTACCAGATGCTCGAAAAGAAAACGCTTCTCTTTCCGGCGATAAACGTCAACGATTCGGTCACGAAGTCGAAGTTCGACAACCTTTACGGCTGCAGAGAATCGCTTGCCGACGGCCTCAAGCGCGGAACAGACATCATGGTCGCGGGAAAAATCGTCTGCGTATGCGGCTACGGTGATGTCGGCAAAGGCTGCGCGAAGTCGATGCAGGGTTTCGGCGCGAGAGTCATCGTCACCGAGATCGACCCGATCTGCGCTCTTCAGGCGAGCATGGAGGGCTTTGAAGTAAGAACCGTTGAAGAAGTAGTTGATTTTGCTGATATTTTCGTGACTGCAACAGGAAACTGCGACATCATCAGAGTCGAGCACATGAAAAAGATGAAAAACATGGCGATAGTCTGCAACATCGGGCACTTTGACAACGAGATCCAGGTCGATGCGCTCTATGCAGTTCCCGGGATCAAAAAGATCAACATCAAACCGCAGGTCGACCGCATCGAGTTCCCCGACGGACATTCGATAATCCTTCTCAGTGAAGGCAGACTCGTAAACCTCGGCAACGCAACCGGTCATCCGAGCTTCGTAATGAGCAATTCCTTCACGAATCAGGTCCTGGCGCAGATGGATCTCTGGAAGAACGAATACAAACTCGGCGTTTACATCCTTCCGAAGCATCTTGACGAGGAAGTCGCACGTCTCCACCTTGCAAAACTCGGCGTCAGCCTCACGAAACTCACGCAGAAACAGGCCGACTACATCGGCGTCAAAGTCGATGGCCCGTATAAGGCTGAACATTATAAGTATTGATTTTTATTATTGTTCTTTGTGAGACGTTTCATGAAACGTCTCTATGGTGATATCTGGAGATTTTATGAAATTTTCGATAGTCATTCCTAGTTACAATCAGGGCGAATTTCTTGAACGGACGCTTCTTTCGGTCATAAATCAGGGCGTTGACACAGAAATCATCGTTATCGACGGCGGTTCGACCGACAATTCGGTTGAAATCATTAAAAAATACGAAGACAAGATTGCATACTGGGTTTCCGAAAAGGACCGCGGTCAGAGCCACGCGCTGAACAAAGGTTTTGCTCATGCGACAGGAGACATTTTCGGCTGGCAGAACAGTGACGACGTCTACATGCCCGACGCGTTCAGGAAAGTTCAGGAAGTTTTCGAGAAATTCCCTCAGAAAACAATTGTTTATGGCAACTGGTATGAAATTGACGAAAACGACAACGTCATCGACAAAACCTATTCGGCACCGAAACCGAGAGTTCCTCATTTTTCTTATGAGGGGTTTGACTGCTACAACCAGACTATGTTCTGGCGCAGAAGCGTTCACGAAAAATTCGGTCAGCACGACGAAAGGCTTCACATGCTCATGGACGGAGACATGATTTTCCGCTTCATTTTTCAGGAAGGAGTAGATTCCTTCTATAAAATCAATGACTTCCTTGCTGCATTCAGGCGCACTTCGACGCAGAAAAGCCCTGACGACCACCTGAATGAAACGACGATTCTGAATGAAAAAATGCTTGCTGAAAAATTCGGTTTTCCGCCTGAAAACAGTTTTGCCGGAAAATATTACCGGGTGCGTCACAGATTCGCAAAACTCTGGTGGCATCTGACCCAGGGAGGCATCCGCTACACCTTGCACAAATTCTGGCGCGGTTACAGAAAAAGGGGAAAAATTTTCTGATGAAAATAGTTTCGATCACCACGGCATTTCCGAGAAGTGATTCCGATGTCCTGATTCCGTGGATAATCCGTCTGATTACTCTTTTGAAAGAAAAGGGAGTCGAAACCGACGTTTTTACTTCGTCATACTGCGGAAGAAAAAGCGAAATCAGCAGAAATATCAACGTGTTCAGATTTAGATATTTTTTCAGGAAATGGGAAAAGCTGAGCCACGACATGTCGGTTCCCGAAAAACTGAAAGGCAACAAGCTTTATTTCCTTGTATTGCCGTTTTTTATGATTTTCGGAATGATTTCAGCTTGTTTTTATGCCAAAAAAAATGATTTCGACATTATTCACGTCCATTTCCCCTTTCCTTTGGCTTTGTTCGGAATGGTGATGAAGTCTGTTTCAAAAAAACCGCTCGTAATGACGTGTCACGGAAGCGAAGTCAACATGGCGAAAAAAAATCCGGTTTTCAGAAAAATATTCAATTTTATGCTGAAATATGCCGATTTTATTACGGTAAATTCGACTTTTATGAAAAACGAGGTCGAAAAAATAATCCGAAACAAAAATGTCGGGATAATTCCGATGGGTGCCGGAATCGGTGAGATTGCTGCAAAAGAAACTGTAAAGAAAGAACAGAAAACGAAGACAAAAATTCTTTTCGTCGGACGTCTGATTGAAGTAAAAGGGGTAAAATATCTCATTGATGCCGTTAAACTGCTTGATCCGGAAAAATTCGAGCTTCACATCGCCGGAGACGGTCCGGAGCGTGAAAAACTTGAAAAAACAGCACCTGAAAACGTAATTTTCCACGGTTATCAGACTGGAAAAAATCTCGAAGAACTCTATAGGAACGCAGATGTTTTCGTTCTTCCGTCAATTGTGGACAATGCAGGATATACGGAAGGTCTGGGAACGGTTCTTCTTGAAGCCGCGAATTTTTCAATTCCTTTAATCGGAACGGATGTCGGAGGGATTCCCGACATAATAATCGACGGAAAAACCGGACTTCTGGTTCCGCAGAAAGATCCTGATGCACTCTGCAGAGCGATAAAAACTCTTGCCGAAAACAGGGCTTTGTGCGGAAAATTGACGGAAAACGCTCATAAACACGTGAAGGACAACTTTTCGTGGGAAGTCATAACGGAAAAGTTTTTTGAAATTTATTCCAAATTCTAAACCAGTATTCCTGCGATGTTGGCGGTGAGAAGGCACGCGAACGTGCCGGCGATGAGCGCCTTTATTCCAAGGGAAGCGATTTCGCTTCTTCTTTCAGGAGCCATTGCTCCGATGCCGCCTAAAAGAATCGCTATTGATCCGAAATTCGAGAATCCGCAGAGGGCGTAAATCGAAATTATCGTGCTTCTTTCCGAAAGCATCGTTGCTGTGTCTGCGTTCATTTTTGCAAGTGAATCGTATGCAATGAACTCGTTGAGAACCGTTTTCTGCCCGAGCAGAGTGCCGACCTGCGAAGTTTCTTCCCACGGAACACCCATCAGAAAGGCGAGCGGTTTGAAAATGATGCCCAAAACCTCTTCCATCGAAGTGCCGAAAATGGAGAAAATGTAGTTGAACATTGCGACGAAAGCGATGAATGCAATGAGCATTGCAGCAACGTTTATCGCGAGAAAAATGCCCTCGCTTGCGCCTCTCGCCGCGGCGTCGAGAGCGTTTCTGTCGGTAACTTCGATTTTGATTCCGCTCTGCGTCGCCGTCTGCGGAGTTCCAGTCTCCGGAACCATGATTTTCGCCATGACTATTGCAGCCGGCGCACTCATCACGCTTGCCGCAATCAGATGTCCCGCGTCAATTCCCATCTGGATGTAAGCCGCGAGAACTCCGCCAGCGACTGTCGCCAGACCGCCCGTCATAAGACACATGATTTCGCTTCGCGTCATTGTTTTGATGTATGGTTTGACGACGAGGGGGGCTTCGGTCTGTCCGATGAAGATGTTCGCTGCCGCCGAAAGGCTTTCCGCACCGCTCGTTTTAAGGAGTTTTACGAAAACCCATGCGAAAATTCTTACGAAAAATTGCAGGATTCCGAAGTAGTAGAGGACTGCGAAAAACGACGAAAAAAAGATTATCGTCGGCAGCACCGAAAGGGCGAAGGAAAATTTGTCAAGCAGACCTCCGAATACGAACTGCGACCCTTCCGTAGTGAAACTCGTGATTTTAGAGAAACATTTGTTGAGAAAGTCGAAGATGATTTTTCCCGGTGAGGTCTTCAGAACGAAAAAGGCGAAAACGAACTGGATCAGCAGACCGTAGACGACAAGCCTGAAGTCGACTTTTTTCCGGTTTTCGCTCAGCAGCCACGCCACGAGGACGAAAACTCCGATTCCGAGCAGACTGATTAAACGATACATTTTATTCTCCTGAGTTAATTAAAAAGCAGTTCGACAGCACCGATTGCTCCGGAATCGGTGTGAAGCGCAGCAGGAACGATTTTTACGTTTTTAGCGCTTATCGAAAAGGCGAAAGCCGAAACTTTTTCCCTTATCGGATTCAGAATCAGATCCCCGAGCTGCGAGACTCCGCCGCCGACAACGATTATCTGCGGGTTCAAAAGCGTCGCGACATTTGCAAGGAATATTCCCAATCCGTTTGTGATGTGCGACAGTGCGGCTTTTGCACCCTGGTCGTTTTTTTCAATAAGTTCCGCAAGTTGTGTCGTCGGAAGCCCGAAAAGCCTTTCAACTGCCGGACCTGCGAATTTCTGTTCGAGGATCGAACCGTCAAGCAGTTTCATCTGTCCGAATTCGCCGGCTGCACCGTCAGCGCCGTGATAGATTTTTCCGTCGATGATTATCGCCGAGCCGATACCCGTGCTCACCGTGATGTAGAAGACATGCCTGAAGCCTCTCGCAGCCCCGAGCCTTGTTTCGGCCAGACCGGCGACACGCGCGTCGTTTTCGACAAAAACGGGAACGTTGAGGCGTTCGCTTATGATTTTTCTCACTTCGATATTTTTCCATCCGGCAAGGTTGGGGCAGTCGTAGACGAGCCCTTTTTCGTAGTTTACCGGCCCAGGAACGCCGATGCCGATTCCCGAAAGGTTTTCGGCGGAAATGCCGCATTCTCTGCATGAAATGTCCAGTGATTTGAAAATGTTGTCCATAACGGTGCCGACTCCGCCGGAAGCCTCCGTCGGGATTCTGGTCCTGGCCAGGACATTTTTTTTGGAATCGGTCACGACCGTCAGAATTTTTGTTCCGCCGAGATCTATTCCGGCGAAAAACCTGTTTTTCCCTGAATTGTTCATCTCGCACCTCAAAAAATACGGGATAATTTAGAACTTCTTTCAATTCTTTGCAATAAAAAAGGCGGATCATGCAGCCGGTTTTTATTATCGCATTCTTTTTGATTTTTAGTATAATCGTATGTCTTTTGATTCTTGCGGAGTTTAAAATGAAAAAATTTTTCATGATTTTCTCATTGATTTTGATTTTTTCGGTTTCAGGCTGCTGGAAAAAAGATAAAAAAGGGTGTGAGCCCAATCCGTGCTATGATATTGAACATGCAACAGATGTCTGCGAAGAAGAAGGCTGGGGCGGAGAGGATTTTTCCTGCGCATGTGAAGGAAATTATTTATGGGATCCGCGCAAATCCGAAAAAAAATGCGTAGATCCGTGTGAAAGCAAACCGTGCGACATCACAGGTTCAACAGGAATCTGCACAGCATCGAGATACGACAAATACGAATGCGGATGCGAAAAAGGTTTTTTCTGGGAAGAGGATGAATTGAAATGCATCGACCTGTGCGACCCCAACCCCTGCAAAGACATCAGCCATTCGACAGGAGTTTGTAAAAAGGAGGACGGATGGAGTGATGATGATCCACAGCATTATGTCTGCGGTTGTGAGGAAAACTATTTCTGGGACTCGTGCAAATGTGTCAATCCGTGCGAGCCGAATCCCTACAAGTCCGATCCGTGCGGGAATCTTCAAAATCTAAAAGAATGTATCCCGAAATCTGCAAGTGAATACACCTGCATCTGCAAAACCGGATCCCGTTGGAACGGAGAAGAGTGCATTGAAATGAATGAATGCAGCCCCGGCGACTCTCTTCCGTGCAAAGACTCTTCAACAGGACTCATCTGGTCATCGAAATACCGCGACAATAAATACCACAAAAAATGCGGAAATCTCTCCGAAGGGAATTTATACAACTGGGAAACGCCTTCGATAGGTCAGCTGAGAACATTGATCCGGAACTGCCGAAACTCCGAAACAAACGGGTTATGCCAAATTTCCGACAAATGTTATGATGAGGAGTGCTACTCTGCCAGAATATGCAAAGGCTGCAGCCAGGATGACAGCGGCAGATACAGCATAATAGGCGATTGGGAACAATTTTGGTCGGGAACATCTTACGCCCCTGAAACAGCATGCTTCTGGGCGGTAAATTTCAGCAACGGAGCAATAGAGACCGTATGCATTCCAAATGACAGCATCACTCAAAATATCCGCTGCACGCGATGCCTTGAAGACGACTATGAGTGGAACGGAACCGAATGCGTTAAAAAAGAGTAAACCTGGAGGATAAAATGGACGAAAAAATCAAAAAACTGCGTGATCTCATCGAAGGATCGGAAAACATCGTATTTTTCGGAGGCGCCGGAGTATCGACCGAAAGCGGTGTTCCCGATTTCAGAAGCAAGGACGGGCTCTACAACCAGCACGATGTCCAGTTTGAAAAATACCGCCCGGAATACCTGCTCAGCCACAGCTGCCTTGTGGACCACCCTGAGGTATTTTTTGAGTTCTACAGGCAGAAAATGGACGCGAGAGGAGTAAAACCGAATGCGGCGCACTATTTTCTTGCCGAACTTGAAAAGCGAGGCAAACTCAAAGCTGTGGTCACTCAGAATATCGACGGGCTTCACCAGAAAGCAGGAAGCAAAAATGTTTACGAGATCCACGGCACGACGACACGCAACTACTGCGCTAAATGCGGGAAAAAATATCCGGCAGACTACATTTTCGAATCGAAGGAGCGCATTCCCCGCTGCGACTGCGGAGGGATCGTGCGCTGCGACGTCACTCTTTACGAAGAACAGCTTCCGGCGGATGCGGTGACAAAGGCAATTTCGGCAATTTCCTCGGCCGATATGCTGATTATCGGAGGAACATCGCTTTCAGTCTATCCCGCGGCATCGTATGTCGGTTATTTCCGCGGCAGACACCTTGTCATCATCAACAAAGAACACCTTGTTTACAAACTCGATCCGCAGAACGACCTTGAAATAAACGAACCGATAGGAAAAGTTTTTTCTGAAATTCAAAATTTGGTCTGAAAACTGTCTGAAAACAAACTGGTGGAGATGGCGGGAATCGAACCCGCGTCCAAAAAGGGGGAAAATCTAACATCTACATGCTTAGCTGTCTGTTTTAATGAGTGTTCGAGCTCCCAGCAGCAGGATCTCTCGCACTTTTTCGCAATTGATTTCGCTTCCCGCACCCTGCGAAAAGGTTTGGGTCGCTATTCCGCTATTTGTCGCCCTTGCTGAAGCCGCGGACATGCCGCAGAAGGACGGGCAGGCTTATGCTGCCAATGCAAAATCGTTATTTGCGTTTCTTGTTTTGCCGCTTTTTACGAGGCCAGCGGCGCCTCGGCATGCAGTTGGAAACTCCAACCTCCCTGTCGAAACCAAGTCATCCCCGATTGTCAAAGAATCGTTCCTGAAAGAACGTCAAAAATTATATGCCGGAAAATCTTTTTGTCAAGGTAAATATCGCAATTTGTTAATTTTTTTGAAAACGTCTATTGCTTTTTTATTCATTTCAAGTATAATGATTAAGACTTTTTTGAATTTGTTGTTTTGAGTCTAAGTTTTGGAGGTGAAAATGAAAAAGTTCTATTTTATTTTGCTGGTATTCAGCGCAATGTTTTTTGCTATAGGTTGTTCCGGCGACGAAAAGGACGAACCCGACCCGACATATGAAGCAAGTGTCGTTGTTGGTGAACTCAATGGTGAATGCTATCCGAACAAAACCTGTAACGACGGATTTGTGTGCGATCCTGAAAAAAACATCTGCATTGAAAAACCTGAAGATCCGATTGATAATTCCAACAAATCCGATTCCGAAAATGAAGATTCTGACACGGCATCTGAAGCAAATGTCGGTATTGGTGAACTTAACGGTGAATGCTATCCGAACAAAACCTGCAACGACGGATTTGTATGCGATCCTGAAAAAAACATCTGCATTGAAGAAGTTGAAGAAGTTGAAGAAGTTGAAGAAGTTGAAGAACCGGATGATGACACTGACGATGATATGGACTGCGACGACTGCGGCACAGGCGGAGATGAAGATGTGTTCGTAGATCCGTGTGAACCGAATATATGTTTGGAAGCAGAACATTCAGACGGTGTATGCACTCCCGATGCAGAATATGCAGAAGGTTTCTTTTGCGGCTGCGTTGCTGACCTCCTTGGTGATTATCAGTGGTACAACGGCAAATGCCGTAAGGTTGTATCCAAACATAAATGTGAGCAACTCGCGCAATTGGCCGAAGAAAGTTTTCCGATTCCTGATTGGGCTTCCACTGCCTTGGAATTTGTCTGCTACTGCTTTTCCGACACCTGCCTTCTCCTTTGGGAACCGTAATCCTTCTTTCTAGTTTATTCTTCCGATACAGTTTTAATTCAAACTGATTTTCAAAAACAAAAATATCTATGCCGGCAACTCTATTAGATCAAACGGTGTGTGGTTTGGGCTTGTTGAGATGCTGCTCAGGCAACAGGCGAATCTGTAAAGCGGAAATGATATTTTAGGCAGTGCGCAATATTAATCAGGCAAGTATCTGCAGGTGAAATAAAAACCTCATAGAGCCTTATAAGATTGGTTAGGAATAAGAAAGAAATGCTATAATGAGGAACGAGAAACTGATTGTTTGAGAGAATGTTTGATTTGCTTAGTAGCAGTAACCCTGAACGCAAGGCATGCCGGAGCAGCATTCGCTTACGCCTTCAACACACTGCTGACCAGCCGGAACGCACTGTGCAGCGTTGATAACTGCTCCTGCCGAGCAACCGCTTGTCGAGGTGTCTGCTTTGCAGATGTATTCGCTTGTCTGGCATTTGTAGCATTTTGCATTGCTTGCGCCGGAATTGAGTGTCGAGCAGTTGTCCGTTGAAGGTGAACATGCAGCGGAAATACAGGTTTGATCTTCAGGAGAGTAAACCTGACCTTGCTGGCACATTCCGCATGTAGCGATTGATGCTGCAGGACTGCATTTAAGAGCTGAAAGACCCTTTTCAGCATAGCAGCAGCCTGTGGGGCAATTTGTTTCAGAGCAAATCTGACCGGAAGCTATCGGATTCAGGCAGCGTCCGAGTTTTGTGTTGCATCTTGTACCTACGTAAGCTGAACAATCAGTATCAGTTTCGCAACCTTTAATGCATTTGCCGCTTACGCAAATCATACATTCGCCGCAAACATCGTCTGACTCACAATTCTGTCCCATCGTATCCGCACAACCTGATGCTGGTACATCTTCGTCCGGTTCGTTAACTTCGGGTTCGTTGGTGTCTTCATCCGTTGTTACAACATCAGTTTCTGTAGTTTGTTCGGTGTCTGCTTCATCATCATTGTTTTGGGTAGGCGTGGTGAGAGTAGGGTCGTCTCCGCAGGAAATAATCACAAAAAGAGCAGTTACTAAAACAGCAAGTAATTTTTTCATCTCAAACCTCCATATTTTGGTTGTCAAATATCCACAAATAAAACACGGCAGGTATTTTAACACTGAAAAAATTTTTTTCAACAAAAAAAAACAAAACTTTTTCCCGATATCATATTTTTATCATTAACGGATGGGATTTTTCAAAAGAAAACGGCAAAATTTCCTTGCCATGAAAAAAAATTTTTCTATATACTGAATCCCGTTTTAGAGTTTTTTTGAGTTGTATTCTTCGGACGGCAATTGTTCTTTGCCGTTCCGAAGTTTGAAAAACGGGGGCAGAAATGGTCTTTAAAATCGGGTTCGACAACGAAAAGTATCTTCAGGAACAGTCACGCGAAATTCTTGAGCGCGTGAAGATGTTCAACAACAAGCTTTACCTCGAGTTCGGCGGCAAAATTATGTACGACTACCATGCCGCGCGTGTTCTGCCGGGTTTTGATCCGAACGTCAAAATGCGCCTTCTGCAGATGATAAAGGATGATGCAGAGGTAATCATGTGCATCTATGCCGGAGACATCGAAAAAAGAAAGATCCGTGCCGATTTCGGTGTTTCATACGATGCAGACACGATGCGGACTATCGATGATTTTACCGACCGCGGCGTCACTGTGAGAGCCGTAGTCATCACACGTTTCAACGGTCAGCCGGCGGCAGAGGCTTTTAAAAACAAGCTCGAAAGACGCGGCGTAAAGGTTTACACCCACAGCTTCACGAAAGGTTATCCGACCGATGTCGATACGATCGTAAGTCCTGAAGGCTACGGCAAAAACGCCTTTATCGAGACTGAAAAACCTATAGTCGTAGTTACGGGCCCCGGTCCCGGCAGCGGAAAATTCGCAACATGCCTCAGCCAGCTTTACCATGAAAATCAGCGCGGCGTAAAGGCGGGATATGCAAAATTCGAGACTTTTCCGATCTGGAGTCTGCCGCTAAAGCACCTTGTCAACGTTGCGTATGAATCGGCGACATGCGATCTCAAGGACGTCAACATGATGGACAATTTCCATTTCGAAGCTTACGGCGAAGTTGCCGTCAACTACAACCGTGACCTTGAGGCCTTTCCGCTTGTAAAAAGGATAATCGAGAAGATTACCGGGCAGCCTTCGGTCTACAAATCACCGACTGACATGGGTGTCAACCGCGCAGGTTTCGGCATAATTGACGACGAGGCGGTGCAGGAGGCTTCAAAGCAGGAAATCATACGCAGATATTACCGCTACGCCTGCGAATACGCAATGGGTCTGGCCAGCGAAGAAACTGCACAGCGTGCCGAAATGATTATGAAGAATATCGGTGCCAAACCTTCAGACAGAGCCGTTTCGGAATATGCGAAAAAGGCAGCCTTCGATGCAAAAGTCAAGGGTAAAGGAAGTGACGGAATATATTCCGGTGCAGCAATAGAGCTTAAAAACGGCGAATTCGTTACCGGAAGCAACTCTCCGTTCATGCATGCGGCTTCGGCCATGATACTCAACGCTGTCAAGAAACTTGCCGGAATACCGAAGGAAATTCCGCTGATTCCGAATCACATCACCGAGATGGTAGCCCATTTGAAGCAGAATATTTTCATGCGTGGAAACGTCAGCCTCGATGTCGAGGAGACACTGATCGCATTGGCGATAAGCGCTGTCTACAACCCGTCGGCAGCATTTGCAATGGAAAAACTGAAGGAACTGCGCGGCTGCGAAGTTCATCTTACCCACATTCCGACTCCGGGCGACGAGATGGGACTCAGAAAGCTCGGCCTCAATGTAACGAGCGAGCCGGAATTTGCGACAACACATCTTGTAAACGCGTAGAAAACCATGAAAGTAAAATTTTTAGATCTTAAAAAACAGTATTCTCTGCTCAAAAACGAAATCGATCCGGCTGTTCAGGCGGTGTTTGCGGAAGCCGATTTCATAAAAGGGGCCGAAGTTAAAAAATTTGAAGAGAATTTTGCGGCATACTGTGGTGCAGGTCACTGCATTTCCTGCGGAAACGGAACGGATGCCTTGACCACGCTCCTGAAAGTCCATGATTTTCCGAGCGGAAGCGAAGTTATACTGCCGGCAAACACTTTCGTTGCGACTGCCGAAGCTGTTCTGTCAAACGGTCTGAAACCTGTTTTCGCCGATATTTCCGAAGACTTTACCATTCTGCCTGAAAGTGTAGAATCCTTAATAAATGCAAATACTTGTGCGATAATTGCAGTTCATCTTTACGGCCATCCGGCAGATATGGATTCCCTTAAAGGAATCGCGGAAAAATACGGACTCAGGCTCTTTGAAGATGCAGCTCAGGCCCACGGCGCTGCGTATCGCGGAAAAAAGGCCGGGACCCTTGCTGACGGAGCTGGATTCAGCTTTTATCCCGGAAAAGTTCTTGGTGCGGCGGGAGACGCAGGCGCGATAGTTCTCAATGATGAAAAACTTGCCGAAAAATCGCGTAAATTCTGCAACCACGGAAGAACTCAAAAGTATTTTCACGAATTTGCAGGTATAAATTCGAGAATGGATACTCTGCAGGCAGCGGTTCTCAACATCAAGCTGAAGCATCTTGACGAGTGGATCGCAGCAAGAAACGCGGTTGCAAAAAGTTATATCGGGCAGCTTTCGGACGTTTCAGAAATCGTTCTTCCTGAAATTCATCCAGAGACCTCGGATGCTTGGCACTTGTTCGTCATAAAAACCGAAAAACGGGATGAATTAAAGGAATATTTGAAGAGTTGCGACATAGAAACCGGTATTCACTATCCGCTTTCTCTGCCGGAACAGCCTGTTTTTGCAAATCATATCGACTATTGTGCCGGTTACCGCGCTGTCAGAGAATCTCACTCACTTCTTTCGCTTCCGATAGGCGAACATCTGAGTGAAGATGAAATTCTTCATGTCGTCGGGAAAATCAAAAGCTTTTTCTGTAAAAGATAAGAAAATCAGATAGTTACAAGTTGTTGACTTTAACTTTGCCGTTTGCTGAACCGGAACCTGTTCCGTCAAGCGAATTTATTCCGCCGGTGATAAAGATAAGAGGATTCTCGGTCGAGCTTTTTTCTACGGGGATGATAACCGCTTTCGACATTATTCTTGAATCCGACATCTTGTGGCTCGGCGATTTTTGATACCATTCGAGGGTCGATGCGTTGACGGCCTGATAATAATCGGAAGCATTTGTTCCGCCGATAGCGATGAATCTTCCGTTTTTTTCGTCATAGACGACTTCTGCGAAGGTAATGGCTTTGTCGCCGGGCTGAATCAAATCTTTTGAAACGGTGAGGGAGTCGTCGTCA
Source organism: bacterium (assembly GCA_017961325.1). Lineage (GTDB taxonomy): Bacteria > UBP6 > UBA1177 > UBA1177 > UBA1177 > UBA1177. Next base: position 29,638 of record JAGCXM010000030.1, read on the forward strand.
AGGTTCCATTTGAAGATTTTGTTCACTTCTTTCGTTGAACCTTCCTCATTTTTTAACCCGCTGAATACATACAACGCATTATTTAGAGCGATGTGGTTTGTGAAAAGAAGATTGTATCCGGCGTCTTTCCCCTTGTCTTCGCTGCCGCTTTCGGAAATGAATGAAGCCGAATATTCGGAATCGTTCGGCCTGCCGCCGAGTGCGAGAACGCCGAGAATTTGTCCGCTGCTGTCCTTTTTAGCGGCAAGTGCCGGAAGAAGCATCGGTTCGGAACTTTCTGAAAGTTCGGTAACATTGCTTACCGACACTTCTCCGCTGTCGTTCAGTATCAGTGAAAATTTGTATGATTTACCGGAAGGTTTGCCTTCGGAATCCAGACCGCCTACCAGGAATACCACGGTTTCGCTTGATGAAATTTTTTCGGCTAGAACGCTTTGGAATGTCGCAAAAGGTATTGGCGAAGGCGTTGTCAGAGTTCTTGCGATATTGGAAACAGGAACCCCTAAATTATTTTTTACCATGTTGGATTTCGGATACGGAGGCATATAGTGTTCGATCGTCGTTATCGCGCTAGACTGTGAGAATGAATAAGGCAGCGCCGGGAAGTTGTCAAAGATTTCATCCGCTGTTTGCAGATAGGAGTTTAATCCCTTGACTCCGCCGATAAAAATAACGCTTCCGTCTTCCAAGGCAACCGCAGTGTGCATCGCTCTGCTCTCGGTCATATTCGTAAGTGGTTGTATTTCGCCTGATTCAACATCGATAATTTCAACGCTGTCCGTCGTCTGGCATTTCCCGTTGGAGCCGCATGATGTGAATCCGCCGGCGATAAGCACTCTGCCGTCGGCAAGAAGTGTGGCCGTATGTCCGAATCTCGGAGTGGAGAGCGACTGCGTCATCGTTGATTCTACATTGGAAACGTCTGACGAATAGAGCATGACGTCGACTTCCGTCGTTGTCCCTTTCTCGAAGTTGAGGCCCCGTACCTTGCCCATCCATCTTGGACTCTGCTCGTTGTTGCCTTCACTGTCTCTGGCAAAAACCGAAACTGAGAGTGTCGCGTTGGTTACGTCTTTTATTCCCTTCAGTTCAGTTTGGTTGGTCAAATCTTCTTTTCTTATAGACTGATGAAAGATTTCGTTCCCGTACCGGTCCGTTATTGAAAAATAAATGGCTCCTATCTGTTCGGCGAATTCGGGAGTAATTGCCCTTATTGAAACATCGACATTCTGTTCCGCAGAATCCGTCCCGTCTGAAACGGAGCTCTCTTCGCCGCCGCAGGAGACGATTGCAAAAAGTGAGAAAATTACCGAAAACAAGCGAAAAAGGTTCTTCATTTTTTAAATCTCCACAAATAAACTATTAACTTTATTGAATTTTTTTGAAATAAGCAACTCGCTGCTGTCAACGTCGAAAATTTTTGCCGAAACGTTTCCGGTTTCATCGATTTCCACTGTTGAAAAAGATCTGTGACAGGTCAGTCCGGATTTTCCGAGCGATCCTGGATTGACGAAGAGTATGCCGCCGCGCTCTTCGACAGCCGGAATGTGCGTGTGACCGAAAACGACGATTTCGGAACGGTTGCTTTTTATCGCGCTTTCGTTTGACGACAGGATTCTGTGCGGTGCGGTGAGGTTGTGGACTATGAAAAATTTTGTGCCACCGATTTCAGTCGAAACGGTTTCTGGAAGATATTCGCAAAGCACGGAATCGGTGTTACCGTAGACTGCCAGCATGTTTTTTTCACCGATTGCCGAATCGATCTCCCTGAAAAAAGCGGGATTCCCTATATCTCCGGCGTGAATCATAACATCAAAATCAATTTTGTTTATGTTGAGCGGCATTTCGCCGTGCGTGTCAGAAATCACGAGCAACTTCATAAAAAACAGCTCCTCCCAAAACTTATTTTTGTAGCATGTTATTCAAATTATGTCAAAAAAGTCGGAAAATTGTCGGAAATTTTTTAGCTGTACTTCGTAGCAAGGTCCAACAGGCGTCCTGCGATTCTGTCGATCGGGGTGATTTCCTTGTCGGTAGTGGCGAAAAACGTGCCCCAGCCTGCCGCCGATTTCAGCCCTTTGCTGTAGAATTTGCGGATGAAGGGTTCGTTTTTTCCTTTGAAAAGTCCGATGTCGTGCGCGGTGAACGGGAAGACGATGTCCATTCCGACGCTTTCGCCAAGATATTTTTTCATGACGAGGATGCGCGAATTGAGGTCCTTATTCGAAACGTGCGAACTTTTTGCCTCTAAAATGTGGAGATAGCCGTTTCTGAAAACTACGAGAGTGTCGATTTCGATGAGGGAACTCGCCTTGCCGCTCAGTTTGACATTCTGGAAAACCGAAGCGATCGACTCTTTCAGAAGCGGATACTTTTCGATTGCACGGTAAACGGCGTAACTTATTAATTTTTCAAAGATTATCGATATCTGTGAGCGGGTATTGAGCGTGCTTTCCCGCTCGATTTCGCGAACGTATTTCTGCTTGAAGCGGTTGAATACCGCCGAGGTGACTTCCATATTCTGCACGTCGGCGAGCGATGTGATCTTTTCAGAGATTTTAGAGAAAAGGACATCCAGAAAGTGCTGGACATCGCTTTTTAGATCGGCTTTGTCGATTTCTCCTGCAAGCGGAAGGATCTTCCCGATGACAATTTCCGGCATTTCGGCGTTGAACTTTTTCTGGCAAGTTGCAAGAGTGGTTCTGAAATCGAATGAATCTGAGAACGAACGCAGCTCTTTTCTTGAACTCATTTCGTCAAAAAACGATGTCAGTTTTCTCCTGATGTCGTTTTTTGCATCGTTTATTTCTGGGCGGAGGTGCGGCATGACGCCGAAAATACGCTGCAAAAACTTGTCTATCTGCTCTTCGCGGTGGTTTTTCACCATAAATTCGTGAAGCTCGTTTTTGAGGTCGATTATCGTTTTCATGTTGTCGTAAGAAGAGAAAAACGCCCGTAAATTCATCGAGTTGCATAAATTGTTGTAAAGTTCCTCAAACTGCTCGCCGTTTTCTGCGAAATAGTTTTTACCTGCATCGTAAATCGTAAGAAAATCGGTGAGTTCCGCGCCGTAAAGCGTGAGCCGCTCCTTCAGATGCCAGTCTATTGAAACTGACGAGCGGTATTCTCTGAAATTACGGTCTTTGACGGCGATCCTGTTGATCTGACGCGTGTCAAGATCGAAATATACGAGAAAAAAATCGAGTCCGCGGTTTTCCGAAAAACGCTTGAGGGATTCGGCGAAAACGACTCTGTGGATTCCTTTTCCGCACGATGCGTCGCAGCAGATTTCGGTGATTCCGTATTCCGAAACAACGCTCCTGACGTGTCTTTCGAGCATTTCGACGATTTTGCCCAAATTCATGTTCTTTTCGATGAAAACGTTGAGATACTTTATATCTTCGCCGTTCCCACGCTTGACGAGCATCGGGATGTTGCGGTGCCAGTCGTTTTCAGCCGCCATTGCGGTAGAAACGAAAATTATGACATCGGGAGATGCCTCGCGGATGAGGGAAGCCTGAACGACGGTCTGACGGGAAAGTATCGTGACGAGAAGCTTCATTTTTCCTCCTTAATCTGCAAAACTTTTGAGAAGCGCAATCTCTTCCGGCCATTTTTCAGGTTCCGGAGTCTCCAAAATCAGAGGGATTCCGTCGGTGAACGGCTGTTTTAGCAGCCATTTGAAGCAGTCGATGCCGATTGCACCGTTTCCTAGCGTTTCGTGCCTGTCGACTTTGCTTGCGAGCATTTTTTTCGCATCGTTCAGGTGCATTCCCCGCAGATATTTCAGTCCTGCGGTTTTATCAAGTTCTGCGAAAGTTTTTTCACACGCTTCAAATGTCGTCAGATCATAGCCTGCGGCAAATGCGTGACAGGTGTCTATGCAGATGCCGACGCGCGATTTGTCCTCGACTTTATCAATGATTTCGGCAAGATGCTCGAATCTGTAACCGACATTCGAGCCCTGTCCGGCAGTATTTTCGATGACTGCGGTGACTCCTTTTGTCTTGTCAAGCGCAATGTTTATCGATTCGGCGATTTTTGAAAGACATTCGCTTTCTGTGATCTCTCTGAGGTGGCTCCCAGGGTGAAAATTGAGCCTGTCAAGCCCTAAAATTTCACAGCGTTTCATCTCCTCACAGAAAGAATTCCTCGATTTTTCAAGTCCGTCGGCTGCCGGATGACCGAGATTTATGAGGTAGCTGTCGTGCGGCAGAATAGTGTCTGCGGCAAAACCGCATTCGGCACAGACTTTTTTGAAAGCATCTATCGAAGCTGCCGGAAGTGCCGGAGCGAACCACTGTTTCTGGTTTTTCGTAAACAGAGCGAAAGCCGTTGCATTTATTTCAGCCGCGTTTTTCGGAGCGTTTTCGACTCCGCCTGCTGCCGAAACGTGCGCGCCGATGAATTTCATCATAAAATCCTCCTTCAAAAAACGGGCGATTCTAACACAAAAAAAATTGTTTCCTAAAAAATTTGACTTGATTTTTCATTAATAATGTTTTAATAAGAACCCGTAATTGTAGTTTTTTTGATTTTTTTTACCAGATGGAGGTCTTTTATGCGTAAATTCTTTTTAGGTTTTGCAATTCTTGTAGCGTTTTTTTCGTTGACGGCACAGGACAGCACGAACGATTTGTATCAGCAGTATTTGAACCAGTATAAGAAAGAAAAGCCGGCTCCTGCCGCTCAACCTGCAGAAGAAAAGAAGGAAGAACCGGCTCCTGCCGCTCAACCGGCAGAGGAAAAGAAGGAGGAACCTGCGCAGCCGGCACAGCCTGCAGAGGAAAAGAAGGAAGAAAAGAAGGAAGAACCGGCTCCTGCTGCTGAACCGGAGAAAAAGGAAGAAGCTCCTGCTGAAAGCGAAGCTGCGGCAAAAGAGGAAGCTCCAGCCGAAAATCCTGAAGCGGCTGTTGCGGCAGCTGAAGATGAAGGTTCTGAAAACAAACTGGATTTTGAAAGAAATCCTTATTTCAGCATTGATGCTTTCGGTGCCATGTCGATAGGTCTTGATGTTTACGGCGGAGATCTCGTAAAAGAAGAAAGCAACAGATTCGGTCTTGACAACGCTGTCGTTGATTTGAAAGGCGGCGACAAGATGTTCAACGGCAGGATTTTGTTCGATTTGGCGAAAATAGCCGACGAAGGAAACAGGATGTACAATGTTCTCAAAGATGTTTCGTTCAGAATGGAGCATCCGTCATACAGATCGGGAAACAACGGTTTCGGTATGAATGTCAACCTTCAGGCTGGTCTTTTCGGTCTTCCTTTCGGAATCGAAGGCGGATACGACCACGAAATTACTTTCGCTAATTCTGCAGTAAAAGAGGAGTTCCTCGGCGGAGCTTTCAGAGATCTCGGTATTTCACTCGGTCTTGATTTCATTTTTAATCCGAAGTCAGATCTTGCCCTTACGCTTTTCGTCTTCAACGGCAAAAACGAAACTATGCTTGACGGAGATGATCTGCTGTCGGCTCCCGCTTTCGGTGCTGATCTTCGTTTCAACTATGCGAGCGATTTTTATGCAACGGCTGTTCTGTCGTTTGTCGTAGGAGGAGCTTCCCACCGTTTCGAAGGCGGTTTTGCTGAAAACGGTCTTTATTATGAAGATGAAGACGGAGAGACTTACTACAACGTAGAAGATGTAAATGGAAACAAGATAACTCTTAACCGTTCGACGAATAACTTTGTTCTTGCACTCGGTTTGGATCTCGGATACAACATCAATGATAATGTTTCGGTCGGTTTGAAAGGCGAATTCGCTTACTCCCGCAGGGATCTTTACAATCCTGAAATCGATGATCCCGATAAAGGCAACAGACTCCTTTTCGACGGTGTATGGGCGGCAGGTTCTTCATACAATCCTTTCGGTTTCTTCGTTATGCCGTATGCAACCCTTTGGGATTTCGACACGATGCTCAGATTTTCTTATTACAGAGATCCTTTCTATCAAAATTATGTTGCTGACGGCGACAACTCGCATTTGGAATTCGATTTTGCACTTATCTACAATTTCTGCGACTATGCAGGTGTTGAATTCGACTATATTTTCAAACATTGGACCGAACACGCTTACGATGATCTGGACAATAATGAAAAATACACCAACTTCTACAACGAACATGCTTTCTACCTTGCACTCACCGGCTGGTTCGATTTCCTTTGGGAAAAGAGCGGCGAAGCAAAGGCTGAATAGGCGCAGTCTTATTTTTTCCGACTGAATTCTCAAAAAATCCGTTTATTTGATTTTATTCTGATTTTTTCTACAATTCCGCCGTTTTTTTGCCGGAGGTTTTATGTTCAGTGTTGCAGCGTTAGTGTTTGCCGCAGTGGTTTTTGCCGTGGCGGTTCTTATGACGAAATATTTTCTATTTTCGCTTACAGAGGCTTTTCCGAATCTTAAAAAAATCAAAAAGTTGCTGAATTTATTGTATATTTTTAACTTTGCCGGCTTCGCTCTCTTTCAGGAGAGAACTTTTCTGAACACGAAGGCGGCTGAGATTTTTTCTCTTTCGGTCTACTTCTATTTTACGTTTATGTTCGTCTTCGTCGCATACGGGATTTTTTTTGAAATTTTGATTTTACTGCGCCGGCTTTTTCCCGTTTTTTATGAAAGAAGATTGTCTTCCGGCAGAAGAAAGGCGGTTTTTGCGGTGCTTTTTTCAGTCTCGGCCTACGTTGTCGCTTCAGGCTGGCTGCTTGCTCAGAACATCGTTGTGAAAGATATCGAAATCGGCAGCCCTAAGATTGAACGTGATACGAGAATCGTTCAGATTTCCGACATTCATTTCAGCCGCGTCATCGATGAGCGTTTTGCCGGAAAAATCGTTCCTTTGATAAACGGTTTGAAACCCGATCTGGTTCTTTTTACAGGCGATTATATGGATAAGGGGATCGTGCGGCCGCAGAAAATAGCTGAAATTATGAGAAAAATCGATTCTCCGATGGGAAAATTCGCTATAAGCGGCAATCATGAATTTATCACCGGTTACTTTGATTGTCTTGATTTTATTGAAGAAAACGGTTTTGAGGTTATGGACGGCAGAGTTCTGGAAGTGGGCCGCAACATAGTTTTGGGCGGCGTTATGGACAGAAGCGCGGAACAGACGGATGTCTATTATCACGAAGATTTCAAAGTTTTAAGTCAGTTCAAAAGCAAAAATTTCAACATTTACATGAAGCACAGACCTGAGCTTGCCGACGGAGATTCGTCGCACTTCGACCTCATGCTTTCCGGTCATACGCACGGCGGACAGATTTTCCCGTTTGTAATTCTGGTTAAAATTTTCAACAGGTATCTGGCTGGGCTTTATGAACTTGGCGGCGGTGCCAAACTTTACGTCAGCCGCGGAACCGGTTCGTGGGGTCCTCCGGTTCGTTTCGGCGCTGCTCCGGAAATCACTCTCATAGAACTTAAGCGGAATGAAAAATGACAAATTTTTTTACCGAGGAAATAAGACATTCTCTTACGCTTTTTTCTGAAAATTCGGGAAAATATTCGGAATTTCTTGACCAAATCGGAAAAATCTGCGGTGAAAAAATAGCGTCCAACGCGGCAGAAGTTGATAAAATCGGTGTGAAACTTGAAGGAAACTCGGTGGTTTTGTCGCAAGAAACCATTGAAAATATTGAAAATTTGCGCTCATGCGGCTATCTGGGATCGGTTTTGCCTGAATTTTACGGCGGAAAATCGCTTCCGAAACTTTTTGATGTTGCTGCAATCGAGATGATTTCGCGCGCCGATGCTTCGCTGATGACTTTGGTTTCGCTGCAGGAAATCGGACGACTTATATATTTATATGGTAGCGAGGAGCAGAAAAAACGCATTCTGCCGGGAATCGCCGGCGGAAAGCTTACGTGTGCCGTTGTCTTGACGGAAAGTCATGCGGGAAGCGATCTGCAGGCCGTCGGGACGAAGGCGCGTGAAGAAAACGGTTTTTGGTATCTTTCCGGAACGAAGCATTTTGTAACAAACGGCGGTGCTGACATTATGCTTGTTCTCGCAAGAAGCGAAGAAGGCGTTTCCGGAGGCCGGGGACTTTCGCTTTTTATCCGCGAAAAAAATGCTGATAATAATTGTAATATATTAAAAACATTTGATAAATTAGGAATATGCGGTTCTCCGACATGCACGGTTCGTTTTGAAAACGCAAAGTGTGAACTTTTGGGAAAACGGAGGTACGGGCTTGTGAAGTATGCGGCCGAAATTCTGCTTTCTGCAAGAATCGGCGTTGCGGCGCAGGCTTTGGGAATTGCTGCCGCCGCTTTGAGCGAGGCCGGAAAATATGCCGCTTGCAGAATGCAGTTCGGGAAGAAGATTGAGGAAATCCCGCAAGTTGAAGCGATGCTGCGGAAAATGCGGGAAAGTGTCGGCGGCATAAGGCTTCTGCTTTATTTCACTGCGTCGGAATTTGATGCTATGGAGGCGCTTTCGCTCGGGCCGCAAAGCACCGAGACTGCCGCTGGACTGCGCGAAATCCGCTCGGAAGTCGAGTTTTTGGTGCCGCTTGTCAAATTTTTTGCCGCAGAAACTGCTAACAGAGTCGCCTGCGACGCACTCCAGATCCACGGCGGAAACGGTTATCTCAGAGGTGTCGCGGTTGAAAGACTCGCCAGAGATGCCCGCGTAACCTCCATTTATGAGGGAACGAGCCAGATTCAGGCTTCGGCAGTCGCTTCAAAAATTTCAAACGGCGCACTTCTTGATTTCGTCAAAAAACTTGTTCCGGAAGAAAATTTTTCTGAAATTGCCGGAAAGTTGAATTTTTATGCCGGAAAGCTGACGGAAACCGCTTCTTCGCACAGGGAGGACGGAAAACTGGAGTTCTGCGCCGAACTTTTTGCAGAATCTGCAGCTTTTGTAGTGCTGCTTGCACTTTCTTTGCGTTTCAACGAAGATTTTTCCAACGCGCGCAAAGCCGCCAGGTTTTTTGCGGCAATTGATTTTTTTATCACTCGGATTGAATTGACATGAAATATTGCAGCACGCCTAAAAACCGCGCTTTTTTTTCAAAAAGAGTGGGTAAAAATTAAAAAGTTCAATATAATCAAGGAGATAAAAAGTTGGCTTGCCTTATAAAAATTCTTGACATTATTTTCAAATTAACTAAGTTGCATTTCGACTTTTTGTGTGGTTTAACAATTCATTTAGGTAAGGAGTCATGAAACAGAGTAAATTAGTTGCTTTAACGCTCGCTTTTGTCGCAATTTTTTCTTTCCAAGTTTTTGCTGACGATCTTTTCGATTTAGACGGCGGCGCAGCGGGTCCTGAGGATCCTACTGCTGCTGAAGCTTCGTCGGACGAAGCGGCGGCACCTGCTGAAGAAGTTCAGAATGCCGATGCTCCGAAGACTGCACAGCTTGACACCAACGCTGCAATCGCCGATTCTGAGACCGAAAAGGAACTCAGAGACCTTAACATCGAAAAGAAAAAGCAGATTAAAGTTGTTCAGAAGAAAGACTTCATGAAAGATCATCGTTTCGAACTCGGAATCGACATCGGTTTCGCATGCGGCGATTGGGAAGATCTTCTTGCTGTCGGTATCAGAGCTACCTATCATTTTAATGAATACATTGCTTTGCAGGCTCGTTTCCTCTACGGTGCCGTTTCTTGGGAAAACGAAACCCTCAAACAGGCGAAGGAAGCTGATGCTTACGTTGCAAAAAGCAATCTTATGCTGACCGGCGGTGCAAGCGTGGTTTTCACTCCTTTCTACGGCAAACTCAGTGTTTTCGGTGATTTCATTCCGAAGTTCGATCTCAACGGTTCGGTCGGTGTTTACTACTACAGAACGGTTGCTGACGGTGAAGGCGTAGACAAGATGAACAATAACGATGTAGCGTTCCAGGTTGGTTTCGCACCGAAAATTTTCTTGGGCAAAAACGCAAGTCTCAGCTTGAATTTCGACTGGTTCATCATGAAGGACAAACGCCCGAAACAGGAAGGTGGCAGCTCATCATATCTCAAGACAGACTTTTTGTTCACGATCAATGCAAGCATGTTCCTTCCCTTTGCTAAGTAGTGGGGTGCTGCAATGAAAAAAATACTGACTCTTGTTCTTGTTTCTTTCACGGTGATGTGTTTGGCATCGTGTGCTTCGCAGCTCACCGTCCGTGAAAAGGAAATGAAAAAGTACGAGAAGATTGACGTCTCTCTCGTTGAAGGTATGCCAGAAGCGATTACGAAAGTTGTAAAAGCATACAACAATGAAGATTATTTCACTTCGGCTGTCGGCTTTTATGCCATTATGAAAAACAATGAATGGGACAGACTGCACGATACGGCGAGATATTACTATGCTGAGTCTCTTTTCAGAATGGGACTTTACCAGGCTTCAGAATATCAGCTTGCAGAAATCCTTTTCGAGGGTTCTGAATCGCACTATTTCATATCGAGTCTTCTGAAGCTTCTTGCCGTAACATATAAAACGGAAGACGAGAAAGTGCTTATTGCGGTTCTGTCAAACGTTGATTATGAAGCTCTTCCAAAGAAGTTCGCGAACGAGTTGACTTACTACTTGGGCAAAATCAACTTCTACAACGGTCAGGACGAGCAGGCTCTGAAAATGTTCTCGCAGGTAAAGGATTACAGTTCCTTCTACCCGAAAGCTAAATATTTCCTAGGTGTCATTCAGGTTCGTCAGCAGATGTTTGCAGAAGCTATGAAGAGTTTTAACGAAATCAAGGAAATGCCGGACGACAAATATATCGGTACCGATATCAAAAAGTTGAAAGGTATGGCTGAACTTGCACTCGGTGAACTTTACTACGCAGCTGCATGGAAGTCGGAAAACAAAGTCGCGATGTTCAATGTTGCACTCAACTACTTCTCAAACGTCGGAAGAGACAACGCTCAGTGGTTTGAATCACTTTTCGCAAGAACATGGGCTTCTCTTATGATCGGAAGATTTGATGCTACGCTTGGAACGGTCGTTACGCTCAGATCCCCGTTTTTCACCGATATTTATTTCCCGGAAGTAAATGTCGTTGAAGCGGTTACATACTACAACCTTTGCCAGTATGACGAAGTAAACAACGTCATTGACTACTTCTTCAGCGTTTACCCGGATTATCAGAAGAAAATGTCGAATTGGCTTGAAAATGTTTCGACGAAAACCGGTCTTGACATTTATAAGGAACTCCTTGTAATGTATAAACAGGCTCAGGCAGGTGAAGCAACAGAGCTTCCGGAAGCTGTTTTGAGAACAATTCTTACCGAAAATCTCTTTATAAGGAAATACAATCACATTAAGGAGATTGAAAGAGAACTTGCGATTGTTGAAAATTCGTCTGAATCTTTTAAAAACAGCGTAATTGCCCAGGATGTTTCCAAAAAAATGATATATCAGCTGACTACTCTCAGAAACGAAGCCGGCGTATGGCTTGTTCAGAAAGTTCAGAACATGAACAATGAACTGTCTCAGCTCATCGCTGATATGAGAGCGATCCGTTTCGAGATGACCGATAGTATGAAATCGGCACTTGAAAAAGAAGAACTTTACGGCAAAGAGGTTAAAGAGGAGGAACAGGAGCAGAAAAAGACCGAAATGAATCCTTCCGTTCCGCAGAATTCCTACTACTATCCGTTTGACGGCGAATATTGGGAAGACGAACTCGGCTACTACTTCTTCAATGTCGATAATTTGTGTAAAGAGTAATTGAATTAATCAGAGGTTTCTAAAGATGTCAAATAACAAAACACTAAGAACTCTTTTGGTGATTTTATTAGTTCTTTCTTTTTCTACGACTCTTTTTGCTCAGAGACAGAAAAGAACGGATGAAACACCGGCTTCTACCGGCCCGGCAAAGACTCGTATCGAAGCTGATGCTGTCAAAACAGATAGCAAATCGATGCAGATGAGAGACGAGTCAATCAAACAGCTTAACGAACTTATAAAAGATTATCCTGAAGGTCCGAGAAAGGCTGAGATTTACAGAAGACTTGCCGAACTTTACTGGGAAAAAGCAAGAGGCATCAAAGCTGTCATCATGGACGAGTACAACAAAAAAATTGATAAGTACTACGAAATGAACGACCCGAACGCTCCGATGCCGGAACTCAATCTCGACCAGTCGCTTGAATGGAACAAGAAAGCGATCGAAATTTGCGACTACATTATTAAAAAGTATCCGACTTTCCAGAATTTGGATGAAGTTTACTTCTTCATGGCTTCAAACTTGATGGAAACCGGTCAGAGTCTTGCAGCAGTTCGTTACTACACACTTGTTGTAGAAAAGTTCAACAATTCCAAGTTCGCTTCTGACGCTTACTTTGAAATGGGTGAATATTTCTTCAACAACAACAACGTTTTCAAGGCTATTCCTAACTACAAAGCGATTATTGACAAGTATCCGGACAACAAATTCTACGGATTTGCTCTTTACAAATATGCATGGTGTATGTATAACGTCGGTGAATACGAACAGTCTGTAAAACTTTTCCAGCAGGTTGTTGAAGTCGCTGACAAAATCAATGACCAGTCATTGAAGGAAGATGCTCTTAACGATATGGTTGCTCCTTATGCTGAATCGGGTTCCGTTGACCAGGCTGAGAAATACTTTAAGACGATCGTTAAAGAACAGAAATACTTTATTGCGGTTCTTAAAAGACTTGCACAGATTTACTTCGATCAGGACAGATCTGAAGAAGCAATCAAAATTTACAGAAAACTTCAGGAAGAAGCTCCTGAAAGACCGGAAGGTCCGACTTGGCAGAAACAGATTGTCGAGTGCTACAAGAAACTCAACAACAAAGATGCCGTCAGAAAAGAAATCATTGTTTTGGTTGCCAACTATGCTGATGCAAACTCACGCTGGGTAAAGGCGAACGCAAACGATGAAGCTACATTGGAAAGTGCTCAGCAGACTTCCGAAGCCGCTCTCAGGATTTTGACTGTTGACTACCACAACGAAGCAAGAAAAACGAAGTCTCCCGAAACGTGGAAAATCGTCGGTGAACTTTATCCGACATACCTCAAATATTTCCCGAAATCGGAAGCTTCCTACGATATGCGTTTCAACTACGCAGAATATCTTTACGACCACAAAAAATATACGGAAGCCGGTGACCAGTATCAGGCTGTTGCCGATATGAACCCGAAAGGTCATCACTTCGAAGATGCTTCCTACGGCGCAGTCAGCTGCTTCGGTGCACTTCTTGAAGCTGAGCAGGAAAAAGCTAAGAAAGAGGCTCAGAACAGAATCGCTAAAGCGAAACAGGAAAAATCGGGTGAAATCAGTGCGGATCTTGTAAAAGCGGCGGACGACAAAGATGCCGACAAAAAAGACAGAGTCGCTGATGAAAACAAGGAAAAACCGATTCCTGAGCTTCATCAGAAGTTCATAACTGCTTGTGACACCTATATTAAAAATATCCCGAGATCAAAATATCTTGTTGATATTATCTACAAGCAGGCTATTACTTACTACGTTTTCAACCATTTTGAAAAGGCTGTTCCTGTTTTCGAGATGATCGTTCAGAAATATCCGAGGCACGAACTTGCCGAGTTCTCGGCTGACCTTATCATGGACTCTCTCAACATGGCGAGAGACTGGGAAGCTATTAATAACAAGTCAAGAGAATTTTTGAAGAATTCGGCTCTTCTTTCCGGTAGAAACAGATTGAAAGCCGACCTCGAGAAGTTCAAAGAAATGGCAACGTTCTACGCTGCTGACATTCCGCACAAAAATGGAAAAAGCCTTGATTCGGCTGACAGATACATGGCATTCGTAAATGAATTCCAGAAGTCGAAGTTTAACGATGTCGCTATGTACAACGCAATCGTTTACTACCAGAAAGGCGGTGACCTTTACAAGTCGATCCGTGTTCAGGAACAGTTCCTCAGAGAGTCCGACGATGTTTACAAAAAATCTCCGCACAGAGACAAAATCATGTTCGGACTTGCAAAGAACTACGAAGCTATTGCTTACTACGATAAGGCGGCTCAGCTTTATATCGATTTCGTTGAAAAATCTCCGAACAGCAAGGATTCAGGCGATGCGGTCTACAACGCAGCCGTTCTTTACGAAAGTTTGGGCGAAACCGAAAAAGCTATTGACAATTACAGGCTTTTTGTCGAAAAATATGCGAAAGACGACAAAGAAAAAGCTGAAATCGCACTTCGTTACGGCTACATTTGGATGAGAAAGGGCAAATCTTTCTATGACAAGGCCGAAAAAGGTTTCGACAGATTCGTCTCTGAACACACCGTCATCAACGGTTTGAAGGATTACTATTATATTGATGATGCAGGTAAGAGAAAACCTGTTGATTCAGTCAATAAAATCAGTGTTGAAAAAGGTGAACCGAACACTCTGCTTGCCCTTTACGGCGCAAAGATGAAAATGTATAAAGAACAGGGCAACACGAAGGAATACTACAAGAGTGTTGACAAGATTCTCCAAATTTCGAGAGGCGCAGAGTTCAAAGAAAAGGCTGAATTGGGCGAAAATTCGAGAGATATCATCGCCGAAGCTCTTCTGGAAGAACTTATTCCCGAATACAACGAATACATGTCAATCAAGTTTGACAACATTCCTTTTGCGAAGAAACACAAAGGTTACGAACTTCTTCAGCTCGGTTTCGATGTCGAAGACGGCAAAATTATCCATCACGGTGATGCAAATCCTGATGAATTGTATCCTGATGAAAAGGCTAATTTGAAAGCGGCTGCAAAAGTAAAAGATGAGTTCAACAAGGTTTCTCAGGAGAGAATGACCAAAAAGATCGAACTTACGGTTTCTCTTTCGCAGAAATATGAACAGATCATTGAAATTACCGCTTCTCCGAGATTCACTCCGGCGGTTCTCTACTACATTGGAAAGATTTACAAAGACTTGACTGACCAGATGTTTAACGCTCCGATCGCTCCGTGGCTTAGCGAAGCTCAAATTTCTGAGTATAAGAACTATTTGGATGAAAAGGCTTTCGGTGCTCAGAAAAATGCCGTTACCTACTTCGAAACGGCAATGAAGAAAGGTTATGAAAGTTCCGTTTACAACGAGTGGGTTGCAAAGGCAAAATACGAACTTCGTTTCTTTCAGGAAGTTACCGGCGGGAAATATTATGATGAAAATGAGATCGTTCCGCAGTCAGACATGATCGAAACGTCATCGTTGATCGGAAAAATCGATACGAATTTCAATTTCCCGAAGATTTCAGACGAGGAACGTGCGAAATTGAAAAAATCGATAAATCATTCCAATCAGCAGCAGGCTCAGCCTGCGGCTGCTGAAGCTCCTGCGGAATCAGCTGGGCAGGAACAGTCGGCTGAACCGAAAGATGAAAATGTTGAAAGTAACGAGGAAGAGGGAGAATAACGATGAAAAAAATAATATTATCTTTCTTGTTGATGTTTTCCTTGATTTTGACTTCTTGTGGAACGGCTTCGGAAAAAACTCAGGAACAAAAACCCGAGGCAACAAAGGCACAAGCCGCAGAAGTTAAACGGGAGAAGCCGAAAGAACCGGAAGATTGGGCTAAATATTATACTGAAGAAGGTATGAAGGCTCTCGAAGTCAAAGACGGTAAGGTTGACTTTGACGCAGCAATCAAAAATTTCGAACATGCGGTCGAAACTTATCCGACAGCTCCGGTTTTGCATTACAACCTCGGTTTGGCTTATCAGCGCAAGGGTGATGACCAGAACGCTGTCAAAGCTTACAACAAGGCACTTGAACTTGATCCGAAATATTCTCTGCCGGTTATCAACAAGGCGGCCATTTATGCCAACAAACTTGAGTACAACCGTGCGATAGAAGTTTGCGAGAAGTTTCTCGAAAAGGAAAACGACAAGGATAAAGGCGTTCTTTCGGCAGTCGCAGGTTTTTACCTTTTGAAAGGTGACTACATCAATGCGATTCAGTCCGTTAGAAAGATTCTCATTCAGGATCAGGCTGATGTCGATGCGCTTAAAAACCTCGGTATGATTTATTTTAAAAAGAATGATGCCGGTCTTGCTTCGATGGTAACGACAAACTCTTACAATTTGAAGCCGGACGATGCTGGTATCGCGAACAACCGCGGCGTTCTTTATTCAGCTCAGAACGATGATTCTCTTGCCATGCTTTACTTCTCGCGTGCAATAGCGAATGATCCGAAGAATAAAAGTGCAAACTTCAACGTCGGATCGATTGCTATGAAATACGGCGACGCAGAAACTGCTTATGAAAGATTTTCTGTCGTTTTGTCGCAGGATCCAGACAATTTGAATGCAAGAATCGGTCTTGCAATGGCTTTGAGAGGTCTTGGCAGATTCGAAGATGCTGAAAAAGAATATTTGGCAGTTCTTCAGAAAGATCCGAACAACGCGATTGCGACTTTCAACCTTGCTGTTCTTTATAACGACCATATGAACAAGCAGGTAGAGGCAAAGAGAAACTTCAGAAAGTTCCAGTCTCTCCAGAGAGATATTCCGGCTGACCACATTGTTAACGAATATTTGAGTGACAAAGTGCAGATCAGACCGGTTGAAAAAACCGAATAGGAAAATTTGATATTTTGAACGTAATGACTAAATTTGATGTGTTGATTTAATTCGGAGGTCGTTGTTATGAAGAAAATGTTCGCTGTTTTGTTTTTGATGCTCTCTTTTATGTTCTTGTCGGCTCAGGAAACCGATGAGGAAGGACGACTTATCAAATACCGTGAAAAAACAGTCATCGATTTTGAAGATGTTATGTTGGAAGGTCAGATTAAAAAACCTTCGGGTTCTTTCCTTATGGATAGAACGAAAACGAAGTTCAATTCTTTGATTAACCTTAAACAGGATTTCAACAAAGAATTGGTAAAATCCGTGGATCTTCTTAATTAGGTATATAATGTTTATGTTTAACCACTTAATATGAGGCCGAGACTATGCCTGAGAAATCAAAAATGAGAAAAAGATTGCTTTATGATTTGTCTCCGATTCCGGAAATTCCGGTAAATGAAGGAGCCAAAGGTAAGCTTGAACCTGAAATCCGAGTTGTTTATGACAACAAAGTTTTGCTTGATATGCAGAAAATCGACAAAACTTATACTCTCGGAACGGAAACTGGTGCAGATTGCATTGTCGATGAAGCTTATTTGTCGGACAAATCATTCAAATTTGCATCTGTTTCGGGCAAGAATTTTTCTGTAAACCTTCAGAATGGCTTTAAAGGTTCCATTTACAGAGGTAAGGAAAAAACCGATCTCGAACAGTTCATTGCTTCTGGAAACACGAGTGTCGATATTGATGACACTACGCTCCTTATCGCGAATTTCGGTGCGATTTCCGTTTGCGCATTGAAATCGCCGGCTGAGCCTTACAAAGGCGGCGGATTATTCAAGCAGTTCGATTTCGCGCTTGCGATAATCCTGCTTATAATCTTTATTGCCGGTGGTTTTGTTCTCAACATGATCATTGAGACCCCGCCTATCGAAGTCGATATCTTTGAGCTTGACAACAGATTTGCAAAGCTAATTGTTGAAACCAAAGAGGAAGAAATAAAGGTTGAGGAGATCGAAGAAGAAAAGAAAGTAAAACTCGAAAAACCGAAAGAAGGTCTTGTAGAAGCTACTTCACAGAGAAAGTCTCTCGGCGAAGAGGGTAGAGTCGGTGATAAGAAAAGCCGTGTTGCAAACGCTCAGGGTTCTGCAAGAAGAGGTCTTGACGCGAAAGTTGCACAGAGTTCCGGTATTATGGGTGCTCTTTCATCCGGTGCTGCAAGTTTCGACCGAGTATTCGGCGGCGGCGGTCTTGGTGCCGGCATGGAAAAGACGCTCGGTTCCGTAACGGGTCTTGCTGGTGTCGACCAGTTCGGTTCAGGCGGTCTCGGAACAAGAGGTTTCGGTACAGGCGGCGGCGGTAACGCTCTCGGAATCGGCGGTCTCGGAACAAGAGGACGTGGCGGCGGCGGTGCCAGCGGTAAATACGGTATGGCTGCTGGTCAGATCGGAAGAAAAGGTCGTTCAGATATTTCTGCAGGCGGCGGTCAGGCAGTTATCATGGGTGCTCTTGATAGATCCGTCATTGACGCATATATCAGAAGAAACCTTGCAAAGATCAGATGGTGCTACGAAAAGGAACTTAATAAAGATCCGAAACTTTTCGGAAGAATCGTTATTAACTTCATAATTTCGGCAACAGGTGCTGTAAGCAGTTCCAAGGTTCAGAGAACCACGATGGGTAACGCAACGGTTGAAAGCTGCGTTGCTGATCAGATTAAGAAGATTCGTTTCCCTGCTCCGAAAGGCGGCGGTATCGTTATCGTAAACTATCCGTTTGTATTTAAGAACTCGGAAGGGTAGGGGGAGAATATGAAAAAACTGTTTTTGCTGCTGATAGCACTTTTGGTAAGTTTTTCGCTTTTTGCGGCTGAGTCCGAAGAAGCAACCGGCGATGTTTCCGGAAACGATTTGAATCCTATTTTAAGAGGACTCCATCTTCAGTTTTCCGGCGGTATTGTTGGTTATATCGGCAAAGCTGGCGGAAAAAATGCCGGAAGTCCTCTCGGTTCGACTTTGAGGCTCAATTTCGGTTATGATATACAGATAAAAGAAGCTGCGGCTATCGGGATCGCGCTTTCCGTAGGTATGCTGCAGTTCAATGCAAACGAAAACGATGCCGATCTTGATCAGAAATACAAGGATTCTCCGTGGGTCGAAGATTTTAACCCGCTTACATTAGGTCTTGATGTCGATGTTACCTGGATGATTGATCCTAGATGGGAATTCGGTGTTCTTATCAATTTCGACTACTACGCTCTTGCAAAAACCTACAAATCTGGCAGTAATGCGATTGACGGCAAAACCAACAGCGGTAATATCGCTGTCGGCGGCGGTCTGATTTTCGAGCGTTACACGTTTGCGCGCCATTTCTCGGTAGGTGCATCCGTTGAATTCAATTATATTCTTGATTTCGACGGCATGAATATAATCGTAACTCCGTTTATGAAGTATACATTCTTCTAAATCCAGTGTCTTTTCCCAACCAAAATCCTGTAGGAATTTTCGACAGCGGTGTCGGCGGTCTTACTGTTTTTGCCGAAGTCAAGAAACTTTTGCCGGACGAAAGCGTTTTTTATCTCGGCGATACCGCGCGTGTTCCTTACGGAAGCAAATCGGTTGATGTGATCAGGCGTTATTCTTTAGCGAACGTCAATCTGCTTATGACTTTGGGGGTGAAAGCAGTCGTTGTCGCATGCAATACGGCGTCGGCTGCAGCACTTTCCTTTGTGCAGAGCCGTTTCCCAAATCTTGAAATAATCGGCGTTATCGAACCTGTTACCGAATATCTTCTTACCCGTCCGGAACTGAAAAAAATCGGCATAATCGGCACGAATACTACAGTCGCTTCGGGTGCTTACCAGAACGCTTTGATGAAAAAACGCAACGATCTGACTGTTTCTGCAAAAAGTTGTCCTCTTTTTGTTCCGCTTGTAGAGGAGGGCTTTTTTAAAGGCGAAATCGTCGAAAAAGTGATCGATATGTATCTTGGCGAGATGAAAAGAAGCTCGCTTGATGCTCTGGTTCTGGGATGCACGCACTATCCGATGCTGCGGAAGGCGATTTCCGACTATTTCGGCGGGAAAATCGAAATTCTTGATACAGCGTTTTATACCGCGAAGAAACTTGCCGAGGTTCTTGCCCGAAATTCTGCCGAAAACCGTTCTTCTGCCTGCAGTGAATCAGACCGTTTTTTTGTTACTGATTCACCGGATTCATTCCGTGTGACGGCAGAGCTTTTTTTGGGTCACAAAATAGACAATGTCTTTCATGTTTGACAATTGACTTAAAATTTGTCTTTTGTTTCAATATCTTCTACAATCCTTAGTCGGTTTTTGCGGGGTTTGAAATGAAAATCATTCTATGTATCTTCTTTTTTATGTTTTTTTCGTTGACAGCGGCAGAAAAGTCCCTTTCAGTTGATTCCGCCGGCGGTGAATCGGATGTGAAAACTGTCGGAACAAAGCCGGAATCAGATCCGTCACGCGGTATCTCTACACCTTTGAACGAGGAGGGATACGATATTAAACTCAAAAATCTTGAAGAAAGAATCAACAGTTTGAAAGACAAAATTTTCAGGTCGAAGCAGCGTTTGGCGGTTTTGCAGGAGAGCGTTATGGGCGGCACGATTGCGGAAACTAATGTTTCGATAGTCCACAAAAACACTGCCAATTCTTTTTTTCGGCTGATTTCAGCTGTTTTTTATTTCGATGACAGGCAAATTTTTTCCAAAAGCGACGCTCCTGAAGAACTTGAAAAGCAGGAAATCACTATTTATGACGCCGAAGTCACTCCGGGAACTCACAACATCTCCGTCTTTTATGTTTTTGGGGGCAAAAAATACGGAGTTTTTTCCTATCTGCAGGATTACACTTTCAAAATCAACGCCGAATACACTTTTTCGATTGATGAAGGAAACAGGGCGGAAATTGTCGTTTCTCCGGTTGACAAGGGCGGTGAATACAATTTTAACAACAGGCTGTATATAAAATTCGACATTAGCGGAACGCCTTTCGATTTGCCCGGCGGCGGTGAAACAGCATTGAAGCAGGAGTGATTATGACTGCGCGTCTCGGAGTTTTTGTTATTACGCTGCTGTTTTTTTCCGCGCTTTCCGCGGCTGATTCGCCGGATAAAACTGCTGCAAAAACAATCGATGCCGTGCGTGAAAGTCTCAAGGAAATCGAAAGTTTTTGCGATAAAAACATCAAAAGGACGGTTTCGTATGAAGCTTCAGCCGCTGACGATAGGGATTTGACCGGAAAAATGAAGAAAGGGAGAATATTTTTTGAAAATGGGAAGTATGATACGGCTTCGGATTTGTTTTATTCGGTCGTCGCGCTTCATCCGGATAACGATGCGATGCGTTCTGAGGCTTTGCTGATGCTGGCAGAGTCGCTTTACCGGCAGAAAAATTACATTTCGTCGGCGAGATACTACGAAATGCTGCTTTCGGCGACAGGCAACCGCGATTATATGAAGAAAAGTTTAATCCGTATCGTTGAATCGAATTACTATTTGGGCAACTATTCGGCTGCGAAAAAATATTACGACACCTTTTTTGAGGCGGCGGTCGGTACTTCCGATTCGGAACTTTCGTATTATTTGGGCAGAAGTCTGTTTTACGGCAAGCGATTTTCCGAAGCGGTCTCGTTTTTTTACGCTGTTGAAAAAAAATCCGAATTTTATCCGCAGGCGCGCTATTTTCTGGGGATGCTTTCGTTAAAAGAGGGCGAATACGACGATGCCTTTTCGTTTTTTGAAGAAATCGTTGAGTTGAAGGACAGCGGATTCTATCATAAATTCGATGAAATCAGGGAAAAGGCTTTTCTTGCGGCTGCCAGAGCTGCATTCAAAACGGGCGATTTCGAAAAGGCGTCGCGCTATTACCGGATGACGGACAAACGCTCGCCATTTTTTGCTGAAGCCTGTTTCGAGCTTGCTTTGGCTTGTATAAAATCAGCTGATTACAAAGGAGCGATAGATGCGCTTCATCTTATAAAGCAGGTTGCACCGCATTCAGCTTTCATTCCGAAAGCCGAAGTTCTCGAGAGGACTGTTCTTGTTCGTACGAAACGATACGGCGAAGCTGCGGCCCTTTTTGATTCGGCGGTCAAAAAATACGGCAAAATTCAGGACGAGTTGTTTGTGGTTGACGGCGGAATGTTTATGTCCGGTCAGTCGAAACGCGTTTCCGATTTTCTTATGCCCTATTCTCTGCTTGTGCAGTCGCTTTTGAAGGACAACCGGAAATTTAAGAAGGCGGTTAAACTCAACGAGAGTGCGGAGATTCTTGAAAGCGAACTTTCCCAGCTGCATTCCCGCGAAAGAAAACTTGCGGCTGCGCTTTACAGCAAAAATATCGCGGCGGTTTATCCTCCGCTGATTGAAAGTGCAAGGAAGACGCTTTTTCTCAGGGATAGAATTGCTGTAATCAGAAGCAATCTTGCAATGATGCAGAAATCGTCGGTCGAAAAAGTGCTTGATGAAGCCGGACGCCGCGAATTCGGTAAACTTGACGCCGAAAAACGTAATCTTCTTGGAATTTCGGAATCGTTCGTGAGCAATCCTGCAAAAATTCGCGAACGGGCCGAAGAATACGGCGGCAGAGTTGCTAAAAACGATGCGGAACTCCGTAAAATTTCAATGGATCTTGCTTCAATGGCTAAAGACCTCGAAGCAGTGTCCGCGTTTTACGGAGAGGATCGCATGTCTGCTGAAAATGACGAAAAAAAATTTCTCAATAAGGTCGTGAGCGAGCGTGATGCCCTCCGCGATATGGTTCTGGAGGCCGATTCCTGCGGAACCGAACTTGAAAAAGAGAAGAACAGCATTGTTTCCGGCGGAGGAACCGAAGCGCGTGAAATCGCGATAAGAGAGCGGCTGAATCAGATTACTGACAGACAGTATGCTGTTGCAAAGCCGAAAAAAAAGTCCGAAATTCACAGACTGATGGGTGAAGCCGACAGGATCGACAGAAAACTTGCGGATTATTATGACTCTCTCAACGGGGCTGTCCGCGAACTTTTCGATACGATACGCATCTCTTTTGAAAAGGAAAAAATAGAAATTGACGCATACCGCAGCGAACTTGCCGGAATAAGGCGTGAGGTCGATGAAATGTCGGTTCTTGCAATGTATTCCGATCTCAATGCCGTGAAAACCGCCGTAGCGTCATATTTTCATCTCGGTGAATCGGGACTTTCTGAAATTTCCGGAAGAAAAAAAATCGGGAATTCAGACAAAATTTTTTCTCTCGAATTTTTGAAAAGCAAGGAGCTCCAGCAGTTTGATTTTGATTCAGATATGCAATAAGGATGCACTTTTTTGTTTTCTTTATTTGTCTTTTGAAAGAATTCCTTAAATGATTTATGGTAAAAATAGTAAATAAAATCAGTTGCTTACTGCATTTTTTCGAGAGCATTCGCAAAAAAATTGCAATAAGAATTTTGTCGGGTATATTTCGATGCTGTTTTGTTCTTGGAAAATTGTTCTGTGAGGTTAGGAAAGCCGTCAGGGTTGACGGGCTTTCAAATTAATAATTTTTATTTTGGAGGATTTACTATGGAATGGTTTGCTGAGTTTTATCGTTCAGGCGGAACATTTATGCACTTCATCGCTATCTGCGGTCTGTATGTTCTCGGTGTTTCGATTTACAAGTTCATCATGTTGTTTGTAAAAATGAACACAAACGGCGCAAATTTGATGAAACAGATCCAGAAACTCGTTATGGCCAACAAAGTTGACAAGGCTATCACGCTTTGCGACGGTGTAGGCAGTGCAGCACTTGCAAAAGTTTTGAAAGCTGGTCTTTCAAAGGCAAACAGAGGCGAGCTTGAAATTCAGAACGCAATGGAAGAGGCTACTCTTGAAGTTGCTCCGAAAGTTACAAGCCTTCTTCCCAGCGTATTCGCAATATCGAGTACCGCTACGATGTTCGGACTTCTCGGAACGGTTTTCGGTCTTATCGATGCATTCGACGCCGTTGCACACGCTGCCCCTGAGCAGAAATCGGCAATGCTTGCAAGCGGTATCGCAATCGCGATGAACACCACCGGTTGGGGACTTCTTATCGCTATCCCTGGAACTATTTTGAACCTTTTCCTCAACGGTCTTGCTGGCAAAATTATGAGCGACCTTGACCTTTACACGGTTAAACTTTCCAACCTGCTTACGAGCAGAGAGAAAACAGCTGAATAAAAAAACGAACTTATTGGAGGATAACAAATGGGTAAGAGGCGTTCACCCGGGTCCAATCCGGATCTCGATATGACGGCTGCAATGAACCTCATTCTTATTCTTATTCCGTTGTTGTTGACCTCAATGGAGTCTGTTAAAATAGCTGTTGTCAATGTTTCAACACCGCAGATCGGTCCTTCTTCGGAGGCAAATCCGCCGGTGGACAGACCTGATGACAAACCTCTTAAACTTACGGTTGCCCTGACAGACAGAGGCATTACCGTTTTCGTAAGAGATCAGGTTATTGAAAACAAAGACGATCCGTTGGGTCCGACAATTCTTAAGATTGACGGAGAGGAAGAAGATGCTGAAGGCAAAATGGTCCCAGGAAAAGTTTACGATATCGAAAAACTTGTTGAGATCATTTCGGATTTGAAAGATGAAAATCCGGCCGAAGAAAATATTATTATTACCGCTGAGCCGAACACTAAGTACAAATACATTATGAAAATAATGGACGCAACGCGCGAAAAGGCTGAAGGCGAAAAGAAGAAAAAACTTTTCCCGAATGTCGTACTTAGTGCAGGTATAGCATAAGGAGGAGATTATGAGCGAAGAGATTAAAACATTTGAATATCTCCCCGAAAATTACGAAGAAGAAATTCTTAAAAGCAGAAAGAAGGCTAAAGAAGGCAGAAGCAGCGGCGGTCCTCAGAAAGTAAACATCAACTCGTTGATGGATATTCTTACGATCATGCTCGTTTTCCTTCTTAAGAGTTATGCGACAGACCCTGTCAACATTACTCCTGGACCGGATTTGGATATTCCGAAGTCGACTTCAATGTTGCAGCCTGCTGCAACTGTTACGATTACGGTTGCAAAGTCTTCAATAGTTGTTGACAACGAGCCTGTTTCGGTCGTTAAGGACGGCAAAGTCGAAGCTTCACAGAAACGCGGCGGCGAAGATGCTTATTTCATTATTCCTTTGAATAAGGCACTTGTCGAAGCTGTTGAAAAGAAAAGAAGACTCGAAGCCATCAACCCGACTGTCAAGTTTGACGGCGTTGCAACAATCGTTATGGACAAGGAGAGTCCGTATCGTCTGCTGACGGAGGTTATGTATACGGCAGGTCAGGCTGAGTTTACGAACTTCAAGTTTGCAACGATTTCCGCAGCCGGTTAACTCTTCAGGCGGCCGGCTTTTGCCGGCCGCTTTTTTTATGTTTTTCTGAATTTATCATCAAATGGTTTCACAAGTTGTAAAACTTGCAAAAATAATAAAAAGTGCTATAAGCCGCTTGCTTTTTCCGAAGCCAGAAGGTATCGGTTATTGCAATGCCCGATAACAGAGGTGTTAAATGTTTTGTCGAAAATATATATTGTTTTCTGTGCTCATTGTCATCGCTTCGGCACTTTTTGCGGAAGTCGGGACGGAGACGCTTTCCTTGGCTGAAGAAGCGCAGGCAAAAGCCGACAGAATTTCAGATATTGAAGGTGAGCTGAAGCAGATTGCTTCTGAGGCTGCATCTTCAGGTGATTCCAAATTAAAAGTTTGTGTCGAAAAATATTCTGGAACTGTCAAGGGGCTGGTGAAAAGTGCCAACGAAGTGGTTTTGCAGGTGCTTTTATTCGTTACTTTGGGTAAATCGGCGGAAGCGCAGAATCAGATGAATGCACTGAACGCTTTGGCGGATTCGGCCGATGCGGCTCATTCGAAGGCTCTGAATTGTGAAAAGAGCGATGACGTCAGGAAAATTGCAAATGCAGGCGAATTTCATAAAAATCAGCAGAACGGCGTTTCTGACGCTATGAATTTGGGTGTAGGATCCGATTTGCCGACAGAAATCAACCGCGGTGCGGTTAAAGGTTCGGATTTGACCGATGCTGCCGGTGTCGATTCAAGCGATATCCAGCATTCGGAAAACGAAAATTTTGAAGATATCATTTTTTCGGGTGAAGATCCTCAGGATATTGAAAAACCTGTCGAGGAAGAAGAGATAATTGAAGAACAAAGTCCGACAGAATAGAGTCCAGGGTACTGAAGAATTATGAAAAGCAGGTGCTTTTTTGTAATAATTTCAATATTTTATGTCTTGATTTCAACTGTTTCCCTTTTTGCCGAAGATGGCCGTGTAAAGGGATTTAAAATAACAAAGGATACCGTATTAAATGTCGGCATTGCCATAAATTCAGAGTATGAATCCAATATCACTAAGGCTTCGGAAAGTACGACTGTAACCGATACGAGAAAAAATGAAGGAGAAGAACAGAATACCGAAATTGTTTCAGATATGATTCTGCATTACAGCCCGTCTTTTCGGATTAAATTGGATGATGAAAGAAAAACTATCGGATTTTCTCTGCTTTTTGATTACAATCATTATCTCGGTCTTGATAATAGTGCAACTTCCAAAAAACTTTCGGAACTTGAAATCAGATCCGATTTCCTCGGTGAATTCAACAAAGAGGGTTTGTTGACTTTTGATTTTAAAAACTCGCTTTTAAGAACAGCTACTCCGGACGGACCGGAACTTTCAGGAAAACATAAGAATGTTTTTGATACTTTCGCTTTCGGCTTTGCATTTAAAAATATCGAAGATACGCTCTACGGCAAAATCAGGCTGGGAGTTGATATAAACTATTTGGAACAGTCGCAGGAAATACTTTATTACAAAGACTACAATTATGTTTCTGCTCTGGCGGATTTTTTCGGAAAATGGAAGTTTCTGCCGAAGACAATGGCTTTTTTTTCAGTTGCAACGAGGTATCATGATTATTACGAATCAAGAATCCGAGATGCATCCAGGGCTGTTCCGATAAATGCGTTCGTCGGTGTGATGGGACAGTTTTCACGCTATTTTTCTTCAAAGATTTCAGTCGGTTACTCTGTTAATATAGGGCGTGATGTCAAGCACGACTACAATGCCAATGCCGAGATAGTCTTTAAATATAACGATCTCGGTGCGGTTTTGGGATACCTCAGAATGATGCGGCCTTCGGCATATTACGGCTACAGTTCGTCTCATAAACTTTATTTCAATTTCAAGCAGAAATTCGCAAAGCGTTTCCTTGCGGCGGTTAGTCTGAATTATTCGCATATTGTTTTCGGACATAATATACTGTATGACGAGCGTGACGATTACGAAAAACTGTCGGACGGTTCTTATCAGCTGCTTGTTTCGGATGACAATGAGGAAACCGTTTATACGATTGTTCTCCCGAAAGGAAACAGAAAGGAACACCGTGTCGTGTTTATGCCGTCGTTTTCTTATGCGATTTTACCCTGGCTCGGTCTTAAACTGAGTTACACGCTGGAATACAAAGATACCGGTTACTTCCAGAAATCAAAAATTGAATACACTCATGATGCGGATTCAAAAAATTATACGAAAACTACGACAACACACTATGATTACATTGATCACAGAGTGATGCTTGCTATAGTTATGGATTATTGATGATGAAAAAAATTATTCCGGTTTTGTTTTTAGCACTTTTTGTTTCCTGTACCATAAAAGTCGGTGACGGGAGCGACAAGAATGCCGTTTCAGCTATGCCGAACGATGAAAGTGTTGAAGAACACGGTTCGGATCCGCTTTCGTTTATCGGTGCAGGAGACAAAATCAACATTCAGGTTTTCAACGAAAAGGAACTTTCCGGTGTTTATCAGGTTAGTCCGGAAGGATACATAATGTTTCCTTTTATCGGCAAACTAAAGGTCAACGGTATGGACAACTTCTCCGTTTCGGTGAAAATCGCAGAAAAACTGAAAGACGGTTACCTGAAGGATCCGAATGTCACCGTTTCCGTAGAAGAATTCGTAAGTAAAAGGATTTTTGTGCTGGGACAGGTTAAAAAAGCCGACAGTTTTCCGATAAGAAGACGCATGAGCGTTATCGAAGCCATCAGTCTTGCCGGCGGATTCACGAATCTGGCAGATCTTTCCAATGTCGTTGTGACGAGAAAGGTCGGCGGCAGGGAAAAACGGTTCGTCGTTGATATAAAGTCGATAGTGAACGGTGCGAAGGAGAATTTCTACCTTGAGGCAGGGGATATTGTTTTCGTGGGAGAAAAGTTTTTCTGATGAACGAACAGGAACGCGAAATAGATTTGCTTGAAATATTGAATCTGTTTAAGCGGCATATCTATCTTTTTGCTGCCATAATCATCATAGTGATGACTTTTGCCGCGGCCCAGCTTTATCGGATGAAAAAGATTTATTCTTCGACTGTAACGATAGAAATCGAGCCTCAGGCCACCAATGTTCTGGGCGGCGATATGGAACTTGTCAAGAGCGGTATCAATGCGCAGGAGAATTCCATCTCTTCCAAGGATTATTATACCGCTCAGTATGAAATCATAAAAAGTCGTGCCGTTTCGCAAAAGGTTTTGGAAACGATTCCCAATGATAAGATTCATGAATATCTGGGTTTTGATTCAGAACGGTTTCCGGAAGAATACAACAGCATAGATCCGGTCAGCATTTTACAGGATAAAATCACTGTCGAGCCGCAGAAAAGCAACAACATCGTGCGGATTTCCGTAGAGAATGCCGATCCTGAGAAAGCTGCTTTTCTGGCAAATGCGGTTGCATCATCCTACATCGAATTTAATCTGGAAAAGAAATATTTCGAGACGAAGGATGCTGCAAAGTGGCTCGTGGACCAGAGTTTGAGTCTGAAGCAGAATCTCGAAAATTCCGAAATGGCGCTTTTTGAGTTCAAGGAAAGCAATAATGTCCTTGCGACGACTTTTGAGGCTAAGCAGGATCTTCTTGCAAGGCAAATCAGCAAACTGACGGGGATTCTTACCGATCAGGAAATCAGGCGGAATGCTTTGACTTCAAAGATCGAAGAGTATTCCCGTATAGATTTCAACAATCCCGACGATGCGCTTTTTTACGAACTCAGCAAGGAAAACAACGCCATCGGCAATATGATGAAGCTGAAATATCTGGAAGTTATTTCAAAAATTGATGAGTCCATGCAGGTTTACGGTGAAAAGCATCCGAAAGTCGTTGCTCTGCTTGCTGAAAAAGGCAACATAGAGACTTCGTTCAGAAACGAAATCACCGGCATTGTAAATAGTTACAGCCTTAGTCTTAAAATACTCGACAACGAGATGAAAAAGAACCGCAGAATGCTTGCTGAAACGCAGGAAGAGGCGACTAACCTGAAGAAGTTGGAGATAAATTACAGCAAGTTGCGCCGTGAAGTGGAAACGAACAAGAAACTTTACGATATAGTGCTTGAAAGATCGAAAAAGGCGGATCTGAGCGCGTTGCTGAAAAACAACAACATAAGGATAATCGACCGCGCACTCGTGCCGAAAGTTCCTGTGAAACCGAACAAACAGACGATTCTGCTTACAGGTTTTGTCATCGCGCTTGTTCTGGCGTCGCTGGCTGTTTTTCTTGTTGAGTTCTTTGATACGAAGTTTAAGAGTTTCAAGGAAGTCGAGACGATTTCACAGAAGCCGGTTCTCGGCATTATACCTAAATTCCAGCAGACTGAAGATTCTGATTTTAAGGAGATTGTTTTCGGAGAGAAAAGCGGTCAGGGTTTGGCAGTTGAGGCTTTCAGAACGCTTAGAACCAACATAAAACTAAGCAATCCCGATTCAAAGCTTGGTGTTATGCTTGTTACGAGCTGTGTTCCTCATGAAGGTAAAACCGTTGTCGCATCGAATCTTGCCGCTAGTTATTCGGTTGCCGGTAAAAAAGCGATTATTGTTGATGCCGATATGAGAAAACCGCGGGTTCATGAAATTTTCGGGCTTTCAAACGAAAAGGGGCTTTCAACCCTGATTGTCGGAGAACATTCGATGGATGAAGTGATACACAGAAATGTTTGCGAAGGGCTTGATGTCGTTACTGCGGGAATGATTCCGCCGAATCCGGCTGAACTTTTGGAAAGCGGAAGAATGGCGGATATCATGAAATGTTTTTCTGAAAAATACGATGTCGTGATTGTTGATTCTCCGCCGCTTACTCCTGTCAGCGATGCCGCAATCATTGCACCGCTGACCGACGGGATGATTATTGCATTAAATATCGGAAATACTCCGCGTGACATTTTCAAATCTGTGGTTCAGAACATTGTAAGATCCGGAATTTCCATTCTTGGTACTGTCGTCAACAATATCGATTTAAGGCAGGAACGGAAGTTTAAGTCATATTCCGGATATTCTTATTATAATTCTTCGTATTGTATTTCGGAGGAAGATGAGAAAATTTTTAAAAAGAAAAAATTTTCATAGCTTGGTGTCGGCACTTTGTGCTTTTTTTCTGATTCCGGCATTTGCTGCGTGCGAATCTCCGAGAGTCGTGAGGCATCCGGTTTCAAAAGGTGACACTTATTACTATTATGTCACTTTTTACGGTGATGAATATCAGGGAAAAACTATGGCAAACGGTGAAGCGTTTTCAAATGACGCGATGACTTGTGCCGCAAAGGGTTTCCCGTTCGGGACCATTCTCGAAGTTCAGTCGCTGGAAACGGGGAAAAAGGTAGAAGTTACAGTCACTGACCGGCCAGGGAAGGAGCTTGTAGACCTTACGATCAAGGCTTTTGAGGAGATTGACAGTGCGACAAAAGGGAAAATCCGGGCGAAGATAAAAGTTGTCGGACTTTCGAAAAATGCACCGAAAGCCGCTGCAGCGCCGACAGAGAAACAGGAAAAGAGTGACACGGAAGAGAAAAGTGAGCCTAAAGAGGAGCGGAAAGAAGAAAAAGAGGCTCCGCAGGAGGCGAAGAAAGAGGTCTCTTACGCTATTTCTCTCGCAACTTTCGGCGACATTGATGCGGCGAAGGCTTATCAGAGCGAAGTGAAGGAAGAGAATACCTATATTTTTACCCGTGACGGCAAATTCGAGGTTAGATACGGCAGATACGCTTCGGAAGATGAGGCTAAAGCCGATATCGAACGTTTTTCATGGAAAGATGCAGACATTGTTACAATTGAAGAATAGGAGGATGTTATGAAAATCAGATTTTTGGTAGTTTTGTTCGTTTTGCTGGCTGTTGCGCCGGTTTATGCGCAGAAAATCGCATTCGTCGATGTTAAAAAAGTTTGGTCGGAATCGAAGGAGGTAGAAAAAGAGAGAAAGAAAGTTGAGGCTCTGCTGAAAAAGAGTCAGGAAGAACTCAAGGCGAAAGAGACTGAAGTTATAAAACTTCAGGAAAAGATAAAGAAAGAGGGAAGGATGGCTACCGAAGAAGCTCAGGCCATGATGCTTGAAGAGTATCAGAAGAAAGCTCTCGAACTTCAGAAAATGGCTACCCAGAAAGAAAAGGAACTTGCCGAAAAAGATGCTGCGGCTCAGGAAGAATTTTTAGGCAAAGTGCGTAAAATCGTTATGAAAATTGCTATTGAACAGAAATACGACATGGTTGTTCCTGCTGAACAGACGCTGTACTACAACGATAAGTTTGACATTACGAAAGCTGTTATCGCCGAAATAAACAAATAGATGAAACCGGCAGATAAAATAAAAATTCCGCCTCAGGTCATGCCGACGCTCGATCCGGACTTCAGAAAGCATACTTTCGATGAGGTTCCGGTGGGTTACGGCGAGGATTCTGCGATTCTCGAGGCATGGAGATGCCTGAACTGCAAAAATCCGCCGTGCGTCAAGGGATGTCCCGTAAATATCGACATTCCTAAAGTTATGAAGCTGACAGCTGAAAGGCGTTTCGTCGAGGCGCTGCAGGTTATCCGCAGCGACAACTCTCTTCCGGCGGTGTGCGGCCGCGTCTGTCCTCAGGAGAGCCAGTGCCAGAAAAACTGCACGATGGGAAAGATCAATTCACCAGTATCCATCGGAAATATCGAAAGATTTCTTGCCGACAACTATTCAAGGGATCTTCCGCAGCCTGAAATCAGGGCTTCGAACAGCAGAAAAATCGCTATCGCGGGAAGCGGCCCTGGTGGTCTTGCCTGCGCATATCAATCGGCTCTGTACGGCCACAAGGTCACCGTTTTCGAGGCTCTGCACGAACCCGGCGGCGTTCTGGCCTACGGGATCCCGGCGTTCAGGCTGCCGCGAAAAATCGTTGCCGAGGAAATCAAGATTCTGAAACAGTACGGTGTTGAATTCAGGATGAACACAATCATCGGAAAAACAATTCCTGTGGAGGATATCCTTAGTAATTTCGATGCGTTATATATCGGAACCGGTGCCGGAGTCCCCTCATTCCCTGAAATTCCGGGCGAAGATCTTCCCGGTGTTTATTCGGCAAACGAATATCTTACCAGGGCGAATCTGATGCACGCCGGCAAACTGTGGAGCAAAACACCGATTTCGGTCGGTAAAACGACTGTCGTAATAGGCGGCGGCAATGTTGCGATGGATGCCGCAAGAGTTGCATTGAGACTCGGAAGCGAGCGTGTCGTTATCGCTTACCGCAGGCTTGAAGCCGATATGCCGGTGCGCCGTGAAGAACTTCTTCACGCAAGGGAGGAGGGAATCGAAACGCAGTTCCTCATTTCTCCCGTCGAAATCATCGAAGGCGACAAAGGCCGCGTTTCAAGCATCGTTTTCAGAAAAATGCGCGCCGAAAATGATCCGGAAGGTGGCAGAAGCAAGATTTTCGAAACCGATGAAACATTCACGATGGAATGCGAAGTTGTTATTTTTGCGACCGGAACAAGTCCCAACCCCACTCTGACGAGCAACTGCCGCGGGCTCGAACTCAACAAAAAGGGGTGCATCGTCGTAACTCCGGAGACCTGCGCAACGAACATTCCGCGCGTTTATGCCGGCGGAGACGCTGTAAGCGGAGCTTCTACCGTAATTCTGGCTATGGCGAACGGAAAAACTGCTGCTAACGCAATAAATGAAATGTTCAACAGATCAAAAGACTAAAACCATGAAAAAATTTTTTCTCATACTTTTTCCCCTTGTGTTTTCAATGACTTGCATCATTTCATGTTCAAAAGAGGCGTCTGAAGAAAAGCCTGTTGTTAAGCCAAGCGGGAAATTCGTCCCGAAATCGGAGCTGAACAGCGCTCAGGGAAGATTCCCTGAAGAACAGTCAGACAAGACCAGGGATGAAAAACTGAAAGAGGCGAACGAATCGATTTCGGACAGTTTCCGCGAACACGGCCAGGGCTCAGTGCTTCACCATTCCGACAAACTCAACAAAAACGAAATGACGCACGGAAAATACAAAATCAATGAACCGGACTACGACATGCCGCCTCGTCCGATAGAGTTCAAAAGCCTGAAAAAAGTCTATACCTACTTCAGGCTGAAGGAAAAGCTGCCTGAACCGGTGGTAGAGTCGCTCAACGGCTCGCTTGTGACGATGGTCGGCGCCGTCATGCCTTTTGAAAAGATTCCGGAAGACGGAAAATTCTCGACATTCTGGCTTTCAAACCCGGCAATCGTCCTTAAAGGCTGCGTTTTCTGCAACCCGCCGACAATGGGCGATATCGTTTATGCTTACAAAGATGCAGGTGAAATTCCTTTTGAATTTGACCGTGAAAAGCTTTTCAAACAGGTACTTTTAGTTCAGGTCACGGGGCGTTTTTTCTTCGGTCCCGATACGATAAACGGGCAGACATTTCTTAACAGCATCCTGGTAAAAGAAATAAAAGTCTTAAACTAAGTATTGGATTTTAATAAACAAAAAACTTTATTCGGAAGTTTGTGCATGGCAGGATTTGAAAAAATTTCGATAAAGGATCTTACAAAATCGTTCTCTGATACGAACGGAAAGAGAAACTTGATTTTTGAAAAGGTCTCTTTCGAGCTGCATTCTGGAGCGGTTCTTCGCCTTTCGGGTGCGAGCGGAAGCGGCAAAACGACTTTCATGAACGTCATGTCAGGTCTGATAAAGCCCGATTCAGGATCGGTTTTATTCGGAAATATTGATATTACAAACCTCAGTGAAGGAAAAAAGGACAGGTTCCGCGCAGAAAACATCGGCTACATCTTCCAGACTTTCAACCTCCTCTCCCCTTTTTCTGTCATCGAAAACGTCTATGCACCGCTTGCATTCGCCGGAAGACTTCCGCAGAATTACAAAGATAAAGCTTTGGAATCACTGGACAAAGTCGGAATGAAAGAGTTCGCGGCAAAAAAGCCCTATCACCTTTCAGTCGGGCAGAAACAGCGTGTCGCGGTCGCAAGAGTCCTCTTTGCAGATCCGCCTCTCGTATTCGCCGACGAACCTACGGCGAGCCTTGACAGAAGCTCGTCGGAACTCGTCAAAAACACTCTGCTGGAACTCAACAAAAAAGGAACGACCCTCGTTCTGACATCACACGATTCGATTTTCGATGATGTAAAGCCTGACATCGACTTCAATTTAGAAACGGGGGTGCTGTCATGAAATACATATTTATTTTAAAGGCAGTCATTCACAGCATAAAGCACCGTAAATTCTCGGTTTTTACAAGCATTTTCGCGATCTCCGCGGCATTTGCCTTCCTTGCCGTAATAGGATGTGTGTCGTTCGGGCTTGCGGCGACTGCAGTGAACTCTTCCCTCGCCTTCCCGCTCATCGTCGGTCCCGCGGGAGCAAGCGACACTACTCTCGTTATGTCAACGCTCTTCAACACCGACAAGCCGGCTGGAACGATCGACTATGAATTTGCCGAAAAATTGGAAAAAGACGAAAGAGTCTCGGCAGTTTTTCCGGTCGCGCGCTCAGACAGCTATCAAGGAGTGCCGATAACAGGCGTCGAAAGTGCCTACATAAACGAGATCTCACAAGGATTCTGGGATATCGACCCGATGATCGATGCAAAAGACATTTTCGGAGGGAAGAACTCCGACTGCGCAGTTGTCGGGGCAAAAGCTGCGATGCGTTACGATATGTCGGTTTGGGACACATTTTTCGGAAGCCACGGAACTGTGGGTGACGAGGATGCGCATGTCCACGACTTCAAATATAAGGTCTGTGCCATTCTGAAACCGCTGAACGGGCCTGAAGACTTCGCGATTTTCACAAACCTGAAATCCGTCTGGGAGATCCACGGACACGGACATCATCACGAAGCTGAAGATGAGGAACATGACCACGGACATCACGAAGCTGAGCACGAAGAACACGAACACCATCACGAACACGGCAAAGAATCTGCTGACGGAAAAATCACGGCGGTGCTCGTGAAGACGAAAAATCCTGTCTATACAGCGGCACTCGAGCGGGAATATTCGGAAAACGGCTTTACCAGTGCGACCGACACCGGAAGAACAGTGCGGAAACTCATGTCATACATGAACAAAGCCGAGGATGCAGCCGGATTTTTCAGCTACGGAACGCTTTTTCTGGTTCTTATCATGGTTTTCGTAACGATACTGACTTCGATAAACGAAAGAAAGCGCGAAATGGCTCTTATGAGGACTCTTGGAATAGGAAAACTGCCGGTTTCACTGATGATTTTTCTAGAGCTTTTCTTGATTTCAGTGTCGGGGATCGCTCTGGGAACTTTCGGCGGACACGTGCTGCTCGCTTTCTGCAAACCGGCGATTGATTTTGAACTCGGAATAAATCTGGAGCCTTTCTTTTTCACGAAGGTCGAAATCCGCGGAATTTTTTGGACGCTCGTCGCAGGAATAGTCCTTTCATTTGCCGCTATGATGAAAATTTACAGGATGAATCTCATGGAAGAGATATCGAAGGAGTAAATATTTTTTTGTTAAGTTGTGAATATGATTGTAAAAAAAAGTGCGGTTGCGTTTTTGCTACAATCGAAACGTGAAAATTTGTTTATTTTCATTTGACATTGGTTTGTGTTTTAACTATTTTAACGCGTTTTTTTGGAAATGGAAACTTGCTCATATCAAAGGAGGAGACATTGAAAGTTTTTAGGTTTTACTTTCTTGCCCTGCTGTTAATTTGCGCATTGCCTGTGTTTGCGCAGGAGGCTCCGGCTGAAGCAGCGCAGCAGAACGAGGCGGTAACGGACGGGCAATCGGAAGCTCCGGCTGAGGAACCGGCTAAAGCTGAAGAACCGGCACAGCCGAAAGAAGAGGCTCCGGCTGAAGAATCAGCTCAGCCGAAAGAGGAAGCTCCGGCTGAAGAACCGGCACAGCCGAAAGAGGAAGCTCCGGCTGAAGAAGGTCAGTCCGATCTCGAAGCGGAACTTGCGGCTCAGGCGGACGACAAATCCGAATCTGATGAACTTGCAAAAGCCGAAGATGAGAAAAAGGCTGAAAAACAGTCGAGTTTCACAATCGGCATCAACAACACTCTGTCGCACGGTTTTGCGAAAGAAAGAAAGAGTTTCGGTTATACTCTTAATGTTTTCGCATCATACAGTTTTCCGCTTCAGTTCGCTCTGTCAGCGGATCTCGGTCTCAGAGAATCCTACCGGTACGGAATGTCTGAAGCCGTTGCTACGGAGGCTGGCATGGAATCTTCTTCCGACCTCGACTACTCTAAATTCGACGGTACGCCGCTCAACATCGGCCTTTCAAAAGGTTTCGGATTCGGTACCGGCGTAATGGGGTCAATCGGGATCGGTGTTTCGGTTCCCTGCACCTCTAAGGAGCTTTGGGATGTCTACGAAGTAAGAACAATTCTTGGCGTAAATCTGGGACTTGCTAAAAACTTCCAGCTTCCGAAAGAAGTTTTTCTCGGACTTTCATTCGGATTCAACTATGCAAAGACATTTGCGGAATACGATGCGGCCTGGGATAAATACTCAAACGAACCGCTCGGTTATCTCCAGAATCACGACATCGGTCTTTCTCTTTCTCTGGGAATCAACTACAAAGGTTTCGGATTCAAGCTTTCCGGCGGATACAATTTCGGTTCCGATTACAAACTCGACACTAAAGACTATTACTATGACGGTTTCAAAGGCTCGATCAAAGATTCCGAATGGTATTACCTTTTCTCGTTCGGCGCTACGGCTTCCTACTCGATCAAAGGCTTTGTTTTTGCTCTCGGCGTCAGAACGAACGCTCCGGAATTCGACAACGGAAACTACGAAGGATTTACGGAACTTCCGGGTGATCCTGATGTAAAGAACGGCTCGACGAACTACCCGTTCAAGGCTAAATATACGACAGTTTTTGCTAACATTGGCTATTCATACAGTTTTTAATTAAGGAGGTTGTATTATGAATTTGACCAAAAAAGCATTGTCGCTGCTTATTGCTCTCATTGCTGTGATGATGGCGGTATCATGCACAACAGAAAGAAGCGCAGTTGACAAAACAGACGAACTTGCTCTCGACAAAAGGTTGTTCGAAGGCGAGTTCTTTTTCCGTCAGACCATCGTTGATCTGCCTTACACTGCGGACTACGCATTCATAGGCGAATCAAGCGGCGGTAAGGTTGTTAAATGGAAAATCACTGAGAATTGGCTCATCGCTTACAACGTATGGGACAAACTCACTGCTGTTGACACCAACGAAATCGTTGACGTCAACGAAACCCCGATTGTTGCTTACCCGATCGCAGCTCACTACGACATCGTTCCGAGTGAGAATCCGACGACAGGCGAAGCACTTCCGGTTCTCGTTCCGAACACTGACAGACCGTGGAACGAGAGACGTTACTTCTCTCTCGCGACTTACTCGAGAAGCGGCGTAACGAACTATGAACTTCAGTACCTCTCACTCACCCAGGAATGGGGAGCTCCTTTCTACAGAGCAGGTCTCACGACTGCTACGGATTGGGAGTTCTACGCTCATGACGGCACATTCATCCAGCCCAAAAAGTATCGTGACTACACTGCGATTAAAGACGACGAGGAAAGATACAACAAGGAAGTTGAATGGTTCCAGTTCTTCTCGACCGAATACTTCGAGCCGATTAACGACTGGGATTCAATCTATAACTGGGACGATATCGATGAATTCGTCGGCAACGAACCGGCTGCTGTTACCTATCGTTTCGTATTCTCGAAAATCAACAGAGACGTTGTCGGAAGAAGAGATTACGACATCAAATCCAAGACATTCAAATGGACTCCCGGTGCAAAAGACAACGGTTTCAGACCGCTTGAATATCCGGATGAAATGTTCCGTGAATACGGTTTCTTCACCAACAAATTCAAAGGTTACGACAACTATCACGGATACAGAGAAGACAACTACCACACCCTTGCAAACTACTGGAATATGGCTTGGGCTGATGCTGACAAAAACTGGAACTTCAAATGTAAAAAAGGCGAAAACTACAACGAATGTCTGAAAAAGATCAAATATCAGCAGAAGATCGTTTTCACATCTTCACCGAAGACTCCTCTCCGCATGCTTCCGGCAAACTGCGCAATCACGAAAGATTACAACTATGCAATGCTCGGCGCAAGATATGCTGCCATGAATCCGGGAAGCGATACCCGTGCTTTTGATGAGTGGTATTTTGAAAACTACAAAAACGACTTCTTCAAAGTAGTCAACGGTGTCAAAGTCAGAGACCTCGAGTGGTACACCGGCAATATCGACAAAGATTATCCTGATTGGAAGGAAAAATGCTTTGTTCCTGACAGACAGGCATGGATCCAGAAATGGGACGGCAGTTTCATAGACGAAGACAATGAGGATATGGCGAAGTTGCTCGATCAGTATAGGAATGACATCGTCGTCATGGTTCCGAACCCTGTTGAGTCCTATGTTCCGGCAAGAGACGGTAAAGCTCTTTACGGTTTCGAAAACTATTACAATCTTTCTTCCGACAGCCGTGAAAACGCTGTTAAAATCTGCGTAAAAAAAGAAGAAGCAGACCAGTATGACGAAGAAAAGGTTATGTATTTCACATCCTGCAAAACCAATGACGACAAAATGTCGGAACTCTATGTAGACGAGTTCGG
Source organism: bacterium (assembly GCA_017961325.1). GTDB lineage: Bacteria > UBP6 > UBA1177 > UBA1177 > UBA1177 > UBA1177. Next base: position 68,060 of record JAGCXM010000030.1, read on the forward strand.
TTACGCAGAATGGAGAGGCGACCGCTGGGACTGCCAGATTTTTGCTGAAGACGAAAAATGCCCCGAAGATTATGTCGAAGCAAAGGCTGCATGCGTTCTCACTGAAGAAAGAACATGTGAAGTAGAGGCAGGTCTTCCTGTTCTCCGTCACAAATATGATAACGGTAACCCGTATGCGGCACTTATCAACTGGGTCGACAAACCGACAGAATACGGTATTCTCGGTGTTTCCCAGTGGAACGTAAACCCCGAAACCGGTATGAGCTTGGGCGGCGGTTCGAACATCGCAGGATCAGTTCTTGCATGGTCGAACACAAGAGCAATAGAACTTGCAAGAGTTCTTATTGATGAGAAAGATCCGGCTGGATGGGACTGGAAAGAACTTATCAATCCTGACTACTCCAAAACTCCGGAAGTTATCTGGGACAACAATGCAAAAGCTGCAACCAAGAAAGCTGTTGCGAAACCTTGGAACAAATCTTACGGCCCTGCTAACCTTATGACTATGGTTAAACCTTCCAACAAAGGTAAGACTATTCAGGAAAGAATTCAGGAAATCAGTCTTGAACAGGAGCTCAAAACCAGAAATTATGACAGATTCGATTTCTCTTCTTTGATTGGAAACTCTAAATGGGAAACAAAAATGGTTCCTTATTCAATCAAAAAGAACCTTTTCCCGTGGATGAATCCCTCAGACAATCCAGCTTACACGGATGAGCAGAAAGAAATGATGCAGCCTTGGTTCGTAGGACCGGCTGCTATGGAAGCCGAAATGGTTAAATATCTCAAGGCGAAATCTCTTGACTTCGACTTCGACGAATCCTTCATGGATGGTTCCATTATCCAGTTCATAAAGGAAAAACAGAATGAACTTTATAAGGAAATGAAATTCGAACTTCAAGAAGACGGAACCCCGAATTGGGATAAGATTGGTGATAAAAACAAAAAGAAATACGAAGATGCCCTTATCTATGCTATCTACGATCCGTTGGAAAAGATGCAATATAAAGGTGTTGCTGAGCACGAAATGGGTCACACCATGGGTCTCAGACACAACTTCATAGGTTCAACAGACCAGAAGAACTACGTAGACAACTACTATGCTAGCGAAAATTATCCTGCTATGATGGACGGAATCAAGAACCTGCTTATTGAAGAACAGGCTAAAGAGAACTATGATTCTGCTACATTCGGTATCAAGGCTTACAGATATAAAAAAGCATTTGACACCGATATCAATTACTACACCTATACTTCAGTAATGGACTACCAGAGAGAAGTTTACATCCACGCAGTAGGTCTCGGAAAATACGACCTTGCAGCACTCAAATTCGTTTACGGACGTTCTTTCGAACATGTCAAGGTTGCTGGTGAAGGCGAATACGGAGAACTTGTTCGTCAGGGTGATGAGGATGATACTTACGAAGGAAAGAGACCGAATCCTTTGAGAGATAAGGCATATCCTGATTATGTAAGAACCAACGAAGAATACCTTGACGAAAACGGAAAACTTAAAACCGTCAAAGTTCCGACCAAAATCTACACCTACTATGATGATAATGGCAAAAAGGTAGAAAAACTCGCTCCTAACGTAAAACGAAGCCTTGGGGGAGACCTCAAACAAACAACCAACGAAGATGAAGATGTAGTTTATGATTATGATTATGATTGCGAAAGCTCACTTGCACAGTGCAATTCAAATTTAACCTATCTTATCAACGATGGCAGACATTATGAATACGCTTTCATTACCGATGAAAAATCTTCCGATGATCCGAGAGCAAACACATTCGATGCCGGCTACATGGCTTCCGATGTAATCAGAAGCATGGTTGATATGGACAACGCTTACTACTTCCTGAGATTCTTCAGAAGAGGTAATCCGAAATTCAGAGAATTCCGCGGCAGAACATCCATGAAGATGATTTACGACACTCTTTTCAGCAAATACAAATACATCCACTTCATGCTTGATTTCAACTTCTACGTTTACTCAAAATGGTATTCTTATTTGGTAAAAACGCAATACGGTTCTCCATGCAACCCGTACATTGTAACGCCAAACAGCACCGAATTGGGTGATGTGAACAGAGCTAAAAACTACATTTGCGACGAGTACCACAGAGCTCTCAAAGGTGAAGAATACTGGATTGACGAGAACGGCGAGCTTAGAACCCTCACTCCAATGGGTCCGGCAGACTATGTAATTGCCGGCATGGAAGGTATCAATTACTTCTACTACAACGTTCTTTACAGACCGGCTGTCGGTACATATCTCCTTGTCGGTGGGAAAAATGCAGACAGTACGGAACTGGATGATCCGGATATGGCCGGCAAAATCGAAGGAGAACAGATCGGTTATTACACATCTTCCGAAAACTACGTTGACGGTGTTGAGGAAATGGTTAGGAATGCTTATGTAACAGTAGATCCGGTTTACGGGCGTTTCCAGAAAGACCGCTATGACATTCAGGACAACGAGAACATTTACTACGATAAAGTCTTGAGAAGAGGCTACGCGGAAGAAAAGATGGTTGCTATCTACGCTATTGCTAACGCAGGATGGTTCGATGCGAAGTACAGAAGAGAAAGCCGTGCAAACAGCGTTGACCAAATGTTCGAAGGTCTTGAGAATGTTAAGTTTTCAATGCTTTCCGATGTTGTCGATGAAGAAGCTCTCTTCTCATTTGCTCCGTATTGTTTACATGTAACGAAATACGATAAAAACGGCTTTGTAGAAGAAGCTAACCTTGTAAAAGTTGATACCCCTCTCAACCTTCTTACGAACTGGGCTATCAACCCGCCGTTCCCGGATTGTAAAAGAAACGAAAACGGCGAATGCATTTTGGTAGATGTTAAGATTAGTGAAGACCTTACGACACAAGACTGTATTGATGATAATTTGGCCTATGTTCCGAAGAAAAATATCTGTTCGCAGCTTGGTGATGACTATATTCCGGTTCACGCTGGTTGGACTTACTTCGACAAGATGTGGCCGATGTACTGGACTATGGGCAACGTTGCTAACACCTCGGCAGATACTTCGGTTCTCCAGAGATTCGTAGCTTACAGAATCAACGTATACGACATTGATAATTATCCGGAACCCGATGTAAACGAAGTCCAGTTCCTTAACAAGGACGGAAATGCTTACTACAGAGCTGTTCTTGCAAAATCGGTTCTTGATGTTCAGGATCAGAATGCACTTGCTACCTGGAAAAACTGCCAGAGCGAACTGAAGGACAGCCCGGAATTCGGATCAGACAGAATCGATGAAGAGTGTCTTAGCAGAGTAACATATACATCAGACGGTGCTGCAGCTGCAGGTGATCCGGAGCTTGAAGGAACTCAGCGTTTCGATTCTAGAGATGCTTTCCGTCAGTATCTTTCCGACAAATACTCAAGACTTTCTCCGTCATTCAGACTTGTTCAGAGTGCAGGCAAACTCAAAGACAGTGAGGAAGCTGACATCGCTGAAGGTGCTGAAAGCTGGTCGAGACTGGTCATAATGGAAACAACGATTGATCAGCTCAACTCTTTCGCAGCTGACAACCTCGGTTTCGCAGTTGAGTATGCTTCACGCTACTAAACCCTGACGAAACGGGTTTTTACAGGGGAGCTTCGGCTCCCCTTTTTTTTTTGCCTGAAAATCAAAGCAAATTGACAAAAAACGCGCATTATCATAATATTACTGGTTTTGAACGTTTGGGGCGGAATTTGGCAGCTTTAGATAAAATAAAAAGCGAAGAAAACAGCTTGAAGACAGTTGTCGATGAAGATTTGGCAGAATTTCTGGTTTCCAAAGATCTGCTTCCTATTTCATTGATTCTATTGGATGTTTTCCTTCCGTTCGAGCGGTTCATAAAAGTTATGCTTACAATTTCAGAACCGCTTGCCGGACTGTTTTTCGGAGAGAATGCAGCCAGAAAAATAGCTTTTTTTTCTTCACGGGAAAATTCTTTTACCGCTTTGAAGGAAGCTCTTGAAAGAGGCAAGGAATGAACTCTGCGAATTTCACCGTTTTTCTTTCAATGCAGGATGTTTTACGCAAAATCGTTATCAGTTTTGATTACTACAACGAAAGTATTTCTGCTGAAATAGAAGATAAAAATGTCAAAGAAAACAACATATTGCTTGATTTAAGCGAAAAAACGGCGCGGCGTATCGTCATTCCGGAAAAACTCCTGAACGCTCTTGTTATCGGCATCAGCGAAGAAGGTTCGACGCGCTCGGCAAAAAGGCTTGCATGGTCGAAACTGCTCAATGTGAAAAAAGCCTGTTCTTCAGGTGAGTCTTTTTCGTCAATGGATTTGTCTGATATCGATTGTATAATAATTTCAGGCGGTTATGATGATTCGATAAATAGGCGTCTGAATAGTGTGATCACCAGCCTCGGCAGAAATCCGCAGCTTGCCGAATTGAAACCTAAAATCATTTTTGCCGGAAGCAGACTATCAGCAGATATTGCGAAGAAGGAACTCGCCCTTCCCGGAATCCAGTTTAAGGTTTTGAAGAACATTCTCGAAAACGAGACGCTGGATGATGACGGTTTTGCAAAGACTTTGCCGATAACTTCGACTGTGACACAGACTTTTTCGGAAGGGAGAATCAAAATCACGGATTTTTCATACACCGAGGCTCTCCGCAAAATTTCTGAAGTATTCTGTATGAAGCGCGGTGAAAAAGTTCTCTCTCTTCTTTTTACCGAGAATTATTCTCTGCTCAGTCATGGGGAAAGGGGCGCAAGAGCGACAGCTTTCAGAAACTATGCCGTTCCGCAAAAGGCTGAAACGCTCGATTTTGAGGTCTTTAAATCGGTTTTTAACGATCTTTTCATGGAGGGCCGGACGGTTTTTGATGAAAATTTTCTTCAAAAAGATGTTCTCCCGATAGATTCCGACAAAGAGAGCCTCTTTTTTGAACCTGACCGCATCGTAGCGGTGTCGCTCACGGAAAAAATCAACTTTGAAAACTTTATCGACCTTGTCTGTATTCCGGGAATAACCCGCGGAACATTTTATTTTCTTTTTGACAATTCGGGCATAGTTCTTGCTGCAATGACGGTTTTTCTGACGCAGAATAAAGACAGTAATCCGTTTCTTCGCGGTTTTTTCAATACGCAGGATATAAAAAACGGCTGGATTTTCATTCCTTACGGCAAGTTCAAGAAGGGTGCGCCGGCAGTTTTCATTGAAAAATTGGAAAGTGACAGAAAGGAGGACTTCATCCTAAGGTGGGGCGATCGCAAGATTATCGTGCTGAATGCAAATTCGGTTGTTGAAATCCACACTGCGAAAGGGGTTTTTCTCTCAAACAGTGCGGACAGTACCAAAAAAACGATAGGAACGAAGGAAAGCGGAAAAACTTTGATTTTTGATCTTCGGGAAGAGATGCACGGATGGAAATGATTTTCGACATAAAAACACTTCCGGTTATCGTGATTTTCTTAGTTTCGATTGTTCTGCCGATGATTTTGTCAAAAAAATTCCGTTCAAGACTTTCCAACGAAACGCAGCTTTTACTGAAGTTCATCAAAACGACAATAGATGAAGACAGCGGAAGAATCGTCTTCAACAGTTCGATAGATTCCAAGGCTCACCCGCTTTTTGCTGCTGCGGTCAGATTTATTGACGGAATTTTGACTTCAAGCGATTCCGGTGACCTTGTGAGAGCTACGATTCCTGAAGAATTCGGTATAGTTTCCGCAAAAAACAGAAATTTTGCTGCGATTCATTTCGTTCCCCTTTCCAACGCCAACAACACGTTTTACACAACGGTAGGAAAACGCGATTCAAATGCATCGCTCGTAGTCAACATTTCTGACGGATCTGCGATTTCAGACCACGATTCATACAATTCCGACTCCGATAAAAAACGGATCGCCATTTCGTGTTCAATAGAAGGAATCATGATTGACGCCATAAATTCAAAAAAATGCCTGATTTCGGTTGAGCCGTTTCTGCTAAGCACGCAGATAAAGCAGTTGAAAAATGAAAAGAATCTTGATTCAGCCGGCGTTTATCTGTTCCTGGCTTTTGTTGCTTTTGCGATAATAGCTCTTTCCGTTTGTTTGACGCTTGTACGCTTCGATCCGGTTTTTGTCCAATTTTTGAAAATCATCGGGGTATGCGAATGAAAAACAAAATCTTTTCTGTGTTCGTTTTAGTCTGCATAGTTACGGTTTTTATAATAATTTCATACGGCTTTGAAAGCAGTATACTCACGAAAACCGTCAGATGGGCTGAAATCGTCATCGTTCTTTCGTTTTTTGCAGGTTTCGTCAAGTTTCTCGGGCGGGAAATCTCGTCAATCTCGACATCTTTCAAAAACTTAAAGGAATCTTTTGCATCGAAGAAAACCGTTTCGCTCATAAAGGAGATAACGAGTGACGTTCTGTCGCATGAAGGCGGAGAAAAAAACAGGCTGTCGAATCTGCCGACTGTTTCCCAGACACGTGGAAAACGTTCCAAGCATCTTTATAAGTTGTTGAATTCATTGGTGATATTCGTTTCGGCGGCGGCAACTTTCATTTTGGGTTTCGTAAACCCGGATCAAGGCCGCTATACTTTTGAAAATATTGTAAGGGAGCAGCCTGATTTTTTGGCCCAGACAGCTCTTCTTTTCATTGAAAGTGATCCGCATCTTTCAAAATTCCCTTCTCCGAAAAAGCTGGCTCTGTATATTTCTTCCGATGTTTCCGCTGACTTTTTTCCGTCGGAAGAGATGTTGAAGAATGCAGGAATTTCGCTTGAAAACTATCAGAAGCTCATAGCGGAAAATAAAATTATGAAAAATGCGGAACTTCACAACGATGTCGGAACGATTTTCATAAACCAGAACGAAATGAAGTTTGTTAAAGAGGTGAGGGAAAAGGTTAAAACGGCATCGATCGAGATAATTTCAGATACCTTCCCGGTTGCCCGCGAGCTTAAAGAGTGGTTCGACAGTTCGCTTTCCTCTCTGAAGAAAGAAACGCTTGAATCCGATTCGGAAATGAACATCAGGGATTTTGTTTTTTCGGGCATCGTCGTTGAAGGTAGCGGAGCCGAGCTTGAAGCGTGGCTTGCAGGAGAAAAAAAGCTTCTCTTCTATGAAATCAATGTGAAATCGACGAAGGATATGTTCAGGTACAACAGTTTTCTGACGAACAGCAGAATTGCCGAGATGACTTCTGAAAAACTGCCTGCATTGGGTTCCCCCATGCTTTCGCCCGAAAGCAACAGGCGCATCGCGGCAAAATTTCTGGAAACAGGAATAACGACAAGTCCGGAAATCAAAGGATTCATACGCTGGATCTACCGTTATATTCTTGATCCGCTTCTTTCATCTTTCGTAGCACTGCTGATGCTTAATATGATTGTGACCGTATACACTAAATTTTCAGTTAAAAATTATTCGTACGGCATCATAACACTGGCTTTCGCGCTTACTTTGACAGGTTTCACCAACCAGTATGCTGTTTTTGCTCAGAATTATCTTCCGGATTGGCACGGTCCTCTGGCCCCGGGCTGGGTTATGAATTCGATCGCCGTTCCGGTTTTCAAGGCTTTGGCGATAGGAACTGCGTCAGGAATCCTGTTTTTTGTTGTTGAAAACGTCTATTCGGCGATTTTTTCCGGCAACGGGAGGGATAAGTGAAGAATTTTATGAAAAGTGTTTCATATTTTTTTTCTCAAATTCCCCGTTGGGGATTGATTATTCCTATTCTGGCAGCAATACTTTTCCGTTATTTTATGATTGAAAATCCGCAGAGCGGTTTTGAGCAGAAAGCTGAAAAACAGGTGGAGTTTAATATCGTTCCGACAGAATCAGATATGAAAGTTTTTGAAATCGTTAACAATCTTCCTCACGGATCCAAAGTTCTGATTCTTGTCAACTACGGTCCGGAGTCGAGATACGAACTTGAAACGGCGATGTCTGCTCTGATTGTCGCGCTTGCCGAAAAAAATATAGGAATCGCATTTGCGACGATGATTCCTAACGGTATTGAATCTGCTTTCATGGCGGTAGAAAAAAGTATCGAAAACGGCAGTTTCGGCAAGGAGCGTTTCGTTTACGGCCACGAATATACTCATCTTGGTTTTATCGTCGGCGGAACTATCGCTTCGTATCTTATTGCAAACAATTTCGGGGAAGTGAGGGAGCGTGATATTTTTGACGGCAGAACCGACATCCGCCAGCCGCTTATGAGCGGAATCAACGCGATTTCCGATTTTTCGGCAGTATTCGAGTTTTCATCGCAGACTTTTGACGGAATTCCCGGATTGGTTTCATTTGCGGCGACCCTGAATAACAAAGAGGTGAAAAAGGTTGCATTCTGTTCGTCCGATATGCTGCCGGCGTATATTCCTTTCTACAATTCGCTTTATTTCGACGGACTTGTCGGCGGCTTCAAATCAATTGCGGTTTTCATTCATGAGATCAATCCGGCAATCAAGATCGAAAGGCAGTACAATACCCTTTCGATGATTTTGCTCTACATAATCGGACTTGTGGTTTTTGCGAACTTGATAAATTTTGGTAAAAAAGACAAGCGATGAATATTTTTGATAATTTCGGTACTTTTACCGCGCTTATCCTGACTGTTGCGGTATTTTCGGGGTTTTTCAGGCAGAATCCGCTTTACCGTTTTGCAGAGTCGCTTTTTATCGGTGTTTCGGCCGGTTATTTTGCGGTAATCTGGTATTTTTCGATAATAAAACCGACATTCCAGGCGGCGCTTAGGGGGGATTTGCTGATTTTGATTCCGCTCATCGCCGGACTTCTGCTTTTTATCCCTTCAAACAAGGCGGCGGTTTATTCGAAATTCAGGTTTTTGCCGGCGGCATTCATCGTAATCGTAACTTTGGCGGTCAACATTCCGGTATACTTCAACGCCTTTCTCAAGGAAATGATAAGAACTTCGATAATTCCGCTCATTTCTTTCGATTCAGACGGAAATTTTCAACTTGACGTGACGATAAATTCGCTTTTGAGCATAATGGCGGTGACTTCGACGATGATTTTTCTTGTAGCGAGACACCGCAACAGCAACGTTCTCATACACAGGACCGGTGAAATCGGACGGTTTTACGTATTGGTTGCAATAGGAGCTGCGTTTGCGTATACTCTCCTTTCGAGACTCGTCCTTTTTATGGGTAAGATTGAATTTATTATAAATGCGGCAAAAGTAAGATTTTAATGAAAAACTTTGAAATAGGAGTTGTCCAAATGAGAAAAAAATTGGCTGTTTTAATAGTTTTGCTGTTGGTTTTCATTCTCAATGCCGACTTTTTCAGAAACGGTTCGTGGTTTTCAAGAGATTCTAAACTGCAGAAAGGCGAAATAACGGTTTTTGCCCTGAAAACGGCCGAAACACGCTACCTTGACAAGTCTAAAATCAAGATTTCCGATCTTCTGACATGTGCTTTGAACGCGATTCAGGATTCTCTTCCCGAAACCCTGATTTCTTATAACAAAGAAAAAAAGGTAATAAATTTGCAGGTTTACAATAAAAAACACGAAATAAAGGTCAAAAGTATGCGCGATGTCGTTGATATCGCATACGCTCTTCGTTCGGTTTACATTCTGCTTGACAAAGAGTATGTGCCGGAACCTCCGCTCACGAAAGACGACATCGAATACATCGCGATAAACGGCATTCTGAAAAAGCTTGATCCGCATTCATACATTTTTACTCCTAAGGATTTTGACGACTTCGAACAGTCTACGGGCGGAAATTTCGGCGGACTCGGTATTGTCGTCGGAATGAACGACAACGGTGAAATCACTGTAATTTCACCGATGAAGGGAACTCCTGCGACTAAAGCCGGAATCGAAGCTCACGACGTCATCGTTCAGATCGACGATGTTTCGGCTGTAAACATGACGCTTGACAAGGCGGTCAGCAAGATGCGCGGCGAGCCTGGCACTCCGATAACGCTGATGATAAGGCGTGAAGGTGTTCCTGAACTTCTCAAATTCGAGATAACGCGTGCCGTAATCAAAATCACGTCGGTTCTTGCGGCGATGCCTAAACCGGGTATCGGTTACATCAACCTTTCGGGCTTTATGGAAAACACCTATTCGACCTTGCTTGAAGAGCTTGACGGACTCAAAAAGAAGGGAATGAAGGCGCTTGTTCTCGATATGCGGAACAATTCCGGCGGTCTCCTTTCACAGGCGATATCTATAAGCGATATTTTTCTCGACAAAGGTGTCATCGTTTCGACTGTTGAAGACGATGACGAAATTGAAAGCAACAGCGCTAAGAGGAATAAAAACGATATTCTCGACATTCCGATGATCGTGATGATCAACGAAGGTTCCGCTTCGGCGACCGAAATCGTAACCGCGGCTCTCAAAAAGAACGGCAGAGCGACGGTTCTGGGACGAAAAAGTTTCGGCAAAGGAAGCGTTCAGACGGTAATAGGCACTCCTGGCGGCGGGGGAATGAAACTCACTATCGCACAGTATCTAACTCCCGGCAACGTATCGATCCAGTCTGTAGGCATTACGCCTGACATCGAAACCAGAGCCGTTTTCATCCATTCCGACAAGATTTCGGTTTTCGATTCGGGAGAAAACATCATCAAGGAAGGTGATCTGGAAGAACACATCGTCAGCAAATATGCGCCGAAAACCGCTGAAAAACCGCTCACGACAATCCGTTATTTCAAAGAATACAAAGATGTTAAAACGATAATCAAGGAACGCCGCGAACAGAAAGACGAAGAATTCAGAAGCGACGAGGAAATCGAAATAGCGCTTAAAATCGCCGAGCGGATGACTCAGAAAACGAAGGCTTACGAAAGTTCTCAGCTGATAAAAGAGGAAGAGTGGAAGAAAATTTTGGATAAACTTCATGAAAACGGCATAAACTGGAAGGAAAAAACTTCGCTTGTTCAGCCTAAAACCGATACTTTGAAGGTTTCGATGCTCAGTAATCCCCAGCTTAAAGGCGGCGAGACGGCAAAATTCACCTTCAAAGCTGAAATAGACGGCGAAATCGAGAATCTTCTCGGCGTTTTCGAGACCCCGATTGCAAATCTCAGAAGAATCGAAGTTCCGTTCGGCACGTTCAGCGGTTCGGTCGAACGCACAGTCAATGTGAAACTGCCGGAATCGGTCCAGTGGCAGAAAACCGAGGGAACGATGAAGCTTTATCTCAACGAACCTGAAAAGAAAAAAGAGATAAAGACTGAAAAATTTCTTGTCGAAACGATTCCCGTCGAGCAGCCGGAGCTTGAATTTTCGCTTGCGGCCGATGATTCGAACGGAAACCGCGACGGGCTTATACAGAGCGGTGAATCGGCCGAGTTCACCCTGAAAATGCGGAACAGAGGCAAAGGAGCTGTTCTCGAAGGAAAGGCTATGCTGATAAATACCAATGATTCCAAAGAGATATTTATAGAGAACGGTACTCATTCGTTCACTCTTGAACCTGGGAAAACCGATGTGGCGAAGTTCACTTTCAAAACGGAAAAACCTGCAAAAGCTGAAGATCTGCTCAAGCAGAAACTTTCGGTTTCGATATACGATTACAAGCTCAAATACAGTGCGGAGTTCGATATTCCGTTTGAAAAATCGGAAAAATGTCTGTTTGAAAAGAGTGAGTCGACCGTTTCGCTTGAAAACGGAACTCTTCTTTTCAGCGCCTCTGATCTTTCTTCAAAAATCGGAACTGTGACTGCCGCAGGCAATGTGAAGGTTGCAGGAAAATGCGGGAATGCGTTTCTCCTTGATTCGGGAATGTGGGTTCAGAATTCCGATGCCAGACCTGCTTCAGGTAAGACTGATGCGAAAACGGATGAAATTTATCCGGTAAGGATGCCGAAGCTCGTTTTTGACAGAACGCCTTTGATTACCGACCGGAAAACGACGAAAATAAGTTTTGAAATTGATACGAATGATGTGAAGGATGCTTTCGTTTTTCTCAACAACAAAAAGGTTTTCTACAAACGCATTGAGAATAAAGGCGGAAGCGAAATCATTCCGGTTGACGTTGAAATGGTCAAAAAATACAACAGGATAAGTGTTGTCGTCACCGGATTCGACGCAAAAACGAAGAGTGCTTCAAAGTATGTCACATTCACGAAAGGCGAAGAAAAGCCGAGCGAGGACGACGATTTCGACGAATAGCTGAACTTGTTCATATCAGATTTTCGGGAGAGATTATGAAAATTCCGGCAGGAAAAACAGCCGATTCAAGGGCTTTTGACAAAAGTGCTGCGGAGGCGGGCATCCCGTCTTTGATTTTGATGGAAAATGCCGCTTTTTCCGTTTATGAAGAGGTGAAAAAAGTCGTGTCAGAGCATAAATTTGCAAAAACCGTCGTTTTTACTGGTAACGGAGGCAACGGCGGCGACGGTTTTGCGCTGCTTCGCATGCTGAGAGACAGAATGCCCGGAATGCCCCTTTTCTTAGTGGTTGCGGCTGAATTTAAGGAGGCTAACAAAATTCCGGAAAATTCAGCTTGGCAGAATCGGATGATGATGCCTGAAAATGTTCAAGTTATTGATTTTAATGATATTTGTGGAGAAGTTCTTTTCGTTGACGCGATGCTCGGAACAGGTCTGAGGAGCGAAATTTCGGGCAGAATCAAAGATGCTGTTGCTTTCATAAATTCATACCCGCAGGATAGAAAATTCGTCATTTCAATCGATGTTCCGACAGGGCTAGACTGTGATACCGGTGAAATTCTTGGCGAAGCGGTAAAAGCCGACCTCACCGTGACGATGGGAATTTACAAGACCGGTCTTTTTGCCGGAAGAGGCGCTGAAAGGGCGGGAAAAATTATTCTGGGGCATATTTCGGCCGTTCAGGACAACAAACGTGATTCCGGATATTTTGTTGAAGAAAATCCGCAAGTTACGAATGTAGAAACTCCGATTGACGGTTTTAAGAACAAAAACGGACATCTGCTTGTCGTGGGCGGAGAAATCGAAATGCTCGGGGCTACGATAATTTCGGCGAAATCTTTTCTTGCGTGCGGCGGCGGACTTGTGACTGCTGCTTTCCAAAAGGATTTCCTTCCGTTCATCGCTGGAAAAATGCCGGGACTGATGCTTGTCGGAAATGAGAAAATCGCAGATGAAATCAATAAATTTTCATCAGTCGTGATAGGTCCTGGACTCAGCGAAATTCCGTTTGATTTTTCAATTTTCAAAGATTATGAAGGAACGGTAGTCGTTGATGCCGGTATGTTCGATATTCTTAAAGAAAATGAACACTTACTTGATTTTTTCAAAGATTTGAATGTTGTTTTTACGCCGCATCAGGGTGAAATCAGGCGTTTTCTTAATGCTGATAAAAACGAGCCATGGATAAGCCTTGTCGAAAGGTTTCCGCTTGAAAAGAATCACATTCTCGTTGCGAAAAGCCATGCAACTTTTGTCAGAAATACCGAAAAAACCGTAATTGTTCCTGCAGGCGCCAGGGCTTTGGCTTTCGGAGGAAGCGGAGACGCACTGACGGGAATAATCGCCAAAGAAACGGCTCTTCACGGACTTTTTGAAGGTGCGCTTAACGCCGTAATCAGACACAGGGCTGCGGGAATCGAACTCGAAAAGCGCTACTCGGCGGCAATGCACGATATTGAAAAACTTGTTGAAATGATCGGAGTTACAGAGAGATAAATGTTTGAAAAGACAGAAACTTTTTTTGTGAAAAGCGAAGCTGAAACGGTGGCTCTCGCAGAAAATCTGGCCTCTGAGCTGCGCGGCGGAGAGCTCATAGTTTTTGAAGGTGATCTCGGTGCCGGAAAAACTTTCTTTACAGGAGCCTTGTGCGAGGCAATGGGCGTAGACAGAAAGAAAATCGCAAGTCCTACTTTTGTTATAATGAAAAAATATTCAGGAAAATTCGATATTTACCATTGGGATTTTTACAGAGTTTCAACAGTGGACGAGCTTTACATCGCCGATTTTCCCGAATATCTGAAGGCTGAAAACTCGATTACTGTAGTGGAGTGGGCGGATATGTTCAGGGAGTGCTGGGAAGCGCACCGTCCTATCATAAAAATAGCAATCAATTTCGGTAAAGGTGAGAATGAACGGAATTTCACGATCGGAAGAATCGGCTGAAAAACTTGAAGAAAACCTTTGCTCAATGCGTAAAAAGCCTGAAATGGCGAGAGCAAAGAGGCCTGATACGGTGTTGAAGCCGGAGCATCCTGAAGAAGCGGCAAGTGAACAACCCGGGCTGACAAAAAAGGAACAAGCTCTTGAATTCATTAAAAAAACTGTGGATGAGGCAAAAAGCGGGATTTCGATTGCTGATGCTTTTAAAGCGATTCTGAAAAGCGGGAAACTTTTCTTCTTTTCCATTGGCGTGATTCTGATAATGCTTCTTGTTTCGATTTTTATTTATCATCAGATTTCGTCTTTCGTCACGATAAGAACGCTTGATTTTTTTGAGATCGCTCCTGCTGCCGACAATCTTTTTTCACAAATATACCATGCTTTGAAGGTCTGCGGAGCTTTTCTTTTCAAAATTGTTGTCGGAATACTTCTGTTTTATCTCTCTTTTGTTGTTTCATATGCACTTGTTTCGCCGCTTTATTCGTTTATTTCGATTATTGCGGAAGATGTTTATTTCGGGAAACCGAAAGATGATGCCGAACTTTCGATTCCCGGAGTAATTGAGGACGTAAAGCAGGCTTTGAAGATAAGTGCGGTAGTTTTTGCACTCGGAATTCTGGCTTTTTTTATCGGTTTTATTCCGGTTTTTGGGCAAATAGCTGCTTTTGTTCTCTGTTTTTTTATGAATGCGTTTATGATTTTCGATTTTGTTACCTCAAGGAGGCGCTGGAGCCTTGTTCAGAAGGCAAAATGGATTGTTGTGAATCCGGCAGTCACTGTTAAAACGGCTCTGCTGCCGTCTGTTGTATCGTGCATTCCCGTCGTGAATACAATACTTACTGCGTTTATGTTTCCTCTTTTCGTTGTTCATGCAACGATGAATTTCGCATTTGAGGAAGCAAAAAAATCTGCCGGAACCAGCGGAGAAAAAGTTGAAGGCTGAAAGTTTTATAGGTTTGCGTTATCTCTGGAATTCGCGCAGGACACGCTTTCTGAGCGTAATAACTTTGATATGCATTTCGGGAATTGCGATAGGTGTTGCCGCTCTTATTGCGGTGCAGTCGATAATGGACGGGCTTCAGAACAAGATGCGTGCTACGGTTCTTGGTGCAAAAACCCATGCGCTTGTCACGACCGAAAGCGGAAAACTTGAAGAATTCGAGAAAAAAATGGAAAAACTTTCCGGGAATCCTGAAGTTGCCGGAGTAACGCCCGTTATTTCCAGAGATGCCATAGTTTCGGTGAGTGACGAACTCAACGGAGTCGTAGTTAACGGTATAGACCCTGCGACTGTCGGAAACGCCATGCTTTTTCCTAATCAAATTACAAAAGGCTCGGTGAACTGTCTCGTCAATCCTGTCTTATGCCCTGAAATTGTCGAAAAACACAGGTCTTTTCAGGAATTTACAAGCAAAAAACCGAGCGAAATGAAGGAAGAAAACTTCCCTGGAATAGCAATCGGAGTAGAACTTGCGAAGTATTACGGCATCGATATCGGAGACAAAGTAAAGATAATTTCTCCGACAGGTGAAATGAGCGTTGCCGGACCTAAGACGCAGATAAAAACATTTCAGGTCGCTGCGGTATTTTTCAGTTCGCTTTATGAATACGATTTCAACTATGTCTACATTACGCTTGATACAGCACGGAACTTCTTTTCAACGGGTGAAAGTGTCGATTATCTGGGAGTAAAACTCAAAGATATGAACCGGATTGACGAGGCGGAAAAGGCTATAGTCTCTGATCTTGGCGGTGAAACGGTTGTCAAAAACTGGCGTGATATGAACAAGCCTCTTTTTTCGGCACTCGAAATGGAAAAAATAGTGTGGTTTCTTATCATCGGATTTATCGCGCTAGTTGCTTCGTTCAACATCGTTTCGGCACTCATCATGCTTGTCATGGGGAAAAAGGAAGAGATAGGTATTCTCCGCGCCGCAGGTTATCCGGCAAAATCGGTAATGAAGATTTTTATGCTTGATGGCATTATAATCGGCTTTTTCGGCACTTTTCTGGGGGCTGTTGCCGGAACAATCATCTGTCTCGTTATCAGCGACATGCCGGTAAGAGTCGCTCAGGATGTCTACTATATCGAAAAAATTCCTGTAGATATGTCGCCCCTGACTTTTATTCTGGCAATATTCGGTTCTTTGGTTTTGACCGTAATAGCAGCGGTTTACCCCGGAAGAAAAGCGGCAAAACTGAGTCCTGCCGAGGCTTTGAGGGAAGAGTAATCTCAAGATATTGATATACCGGTATATCGAATAATTATAAAGAAAGAATTCCTGTTTCCCTGAGTTTTGCAACTGCAGCCTCGACAGAGCTGCTTTTTATCTCTAAAAGGTGCATGCTGCCTAAGGATGGAGCATTTTCGGCATTTTCTGAATCGTTGTCCCCTGATTTAATGAGGATCAGCATTCCTGACTTCAGCAATCCTCTGATTTCATGATGGTTTTCTGATATGCAGAGATCCGGGAAATAACAGACGAAAGCTCCTAGTGCGAAGAGGCTTTTTTCGAGTTCTGCCGCGAAGAGTTCATTCGGAACAAGAATGACGGCGGCTTTGTGCCCGAATCTTTTTTCTCTTTCCTCAGCGGTAACTTCTTTGACGGAAGCCGCATCATACAAGGGTTCTAGGATGATTCCGCCGCCTCTGATTTCGTAGTCGCCGACTATTACGAATCTTCCGGTTTCCTGATTTTCATTGATAAGGTCGAACGCAAGCGGTTTTCCGGCTTCAAAGATGCATTCCGCCGCCTCGAATTTTCCTACTTTAGAGCCCGTTTTGCTTGCCAGAGAGGAAGTGTCGAGAAGTTTCGTCACTTCTATAAGTTTCAGCGTGGTTCTCGCAGTTCCTATCTTGATGAAATAAGAGCGGTTCGGACTCAGAGGATCATTCCCGAGCCAGAAAACGGCGGCTTTGAACCGTGTTGCGCTTTGCGGAGCTGTTTCACCTGTTTTGGAAATGAGTTCCCCGCGTGTCGCATAAATCTGTTCCGTCAGGGTGAAACCTGTCGCAAACCCTGCTTCGACCGAGGTTTTGTGAGGTGTGTTAAACGATTCTATTGACAGAATTCTGCTTTTTTTGCCGGACGGATTGAAAAGTATCTCGTCGCCTTCTCTTAAGGTGCCGCTATTCACGGTTCCGGCATAAATCCTGCGGTTATCGCCCATTTCGGTAAATCTGTAGACGTCCTGCAGAAACATTCTGAAAGGTTGTTTCGCGCTGTGTTCCTTGGCTTTGAAAATATCCAGAAATTCATAAAGCGTTCTGCCGTTATACCATGGTGTAAGGGGACTTTGCGAACTTATGTTTACTCCGTTTGTTCCGCTTACAGGAACGAAACCGAGCGGTTTTATACCGATTTCGGAAAGAAATCCGGTGTATTCATCTTTTATTCCGTTGAAAATTTCTTCGGAATAGCCGACGAGGTCCATTTTGTTGACTAAAACGACGATCTGTTTTATCCCGAGAATCGAAAGCATATAGCCGTGACGCCTCGAATTTTCGCGGACTCCTTCGTCTGCCGCAATGACGAGAACGGCCGCTTCAGCCCTGCTTGCGCCGGTCACCATGTTTTTCAGAAATTCGATGTGTCCCGGTGCGTCGATTATGACGAAATCGCGCTTTTTCGTGCTGAAAAACACACGCGCCGTATCTATGGTGATTCCCTGAGACTGTTCGTCTTTGAGTGCATCGATGAGAAAGGCGTATTCAAAAGGGCGTGAATTCGTTTTGCAGTAGTTTTTTACCGCTTCGAGCTTTCCTTCCGGAAGGCTTTCCGTTTCGCTGAGAAGTCTGCCTATTATCGTGCTTTTTCCGTGATCAACGTGACCTGCGAAAACTATCGGAAATTTTTCTGTCTGCATTATTTTTTACTGAATATTCGGTTATTCTGCCGGAGAAACGCATCTGAAGCCGAAATCTATATCCGGCTTGTTGGGCTCGGTGCTGCCTCTGAACGAGGATTTGGCATGATCATTGCCGTAAATAAACGATCCGCCGCGAATGACTTTGTATTTGTTTTCTTCTGGTTCGGCCGGGCCCTGCGTATCTTTTTGCGAAGCCTCTTCCGTGGAATAGAAATTTTCTTCATACCAGTCGTTGGTGTGTTCGGCGACATTGCCAGACAAGTCGTAAACACCTTGTGCCGATACGCCTTCAGGTTTTGAACCGATAGGAAATGTGAAGCGTTTTCCGCAAGATACTATTGGACTTTCTTCCTCGTCAAACATAACTGTATTTTCGCAGGTCGCAGGTGTGTCGCCCCACGGATATATTCGGTTCTGTCCTGATTTTGCGGCGTATTCCCATTCCGCTTCAGTCGGAAGACGCTTCCCGAGCCATTCGCAGTAAGCTTTTGCGCCGAACCATGTTACGCAGTTTACCGGATGATTTTTTCTGCTGTCGTTCCCGATATTGCAGTCGAATAAATCCTCTGATGTGCGGTAATGCGGCTTTTCAGGATCGTCGTTGTTGCATATGTTTTCTTGAATGCATTTCTCAAAAAGCTCGACGGTAACTTCAAATTTATCAATGACATAGCTTGAAAGAGCAACCTCGTGCGGCGGTTTTGCATCGTTTGGACATTTTTTTTCGAGTTCTTTGTCGCAACCCATTTTGAATGAACCTCCAGGAATCGTAACGGTTCCGGAAATGCATTCGCCGTCGTCTTTCCAGCCTCCTTTCGCGCAGAGCTGTTTTTGGAACTTTTCGGGGTCGGTTTCGCAGATCTTAAACTGCTGCGCACCTTCATAAACTATCCCGCCTCCTGTGTAGCAGGTGATTTCCGGTTCCATTTTTTCATCCGGAGTTTCATTTTCAGAATCGTCAACTATGGCGTCAGGCAGAGAATTGTCTTCTGGTTCACTGTTGTTTTCTGTGTTGTCATTGTCGTCCGGATATTCGATTCCTTC
Organism: bacterium; assembly: GCA_017961325.1. Taxonomy (GTDB): domain Bacteria; phylum UBP6; class UBA1177; order UBA1177; family UBA1177; genus UBA1177. Next base: position 87,034 of record JAGCXM010000030.1, read on the forward strand.
ATCTTTCGAACTGCATGCGGCGGCAAAAAAGCATAAAATAATGAAAAAAATAGTAATTTTTGTCTTCATAACAGGCTCCTTTTGTTCTTATTCATTGTAAAAAAAGCTGAAAAACGCAAAATTGTAATCAAAAATGTCATTTATGAAACTATTTTTTTATTTTTACGAAATTAAGCCTGAGTGCGTTCATGCAGACCGTCCAGCTCGAAAGGCTCATGGCTGCAGCTCCGAGCATCGGGTTCATTTCGGGACCGAAAAGTCCTGCCGCCATCGGAATGCAGATCAGGTTGTAGAAAAACGCCCAGAAAAGATTTTGGTGAATATTTCTCAGCGTTGCCCTGCTAAGACGTATTGCCGCCGCGACATCTCTGACGGAGCTGTTCATAAGCACGATGCCGGCACATTCTATCGCAATGTCCGTTCCAGCGCCGATTGCAATGCCGATTTCCGCCTTAGTCAGGGCAGGGGAGTCGTTGATTCCGTCGCCGACCATTGCAACTCTGCCGCTTTTCTGTAGTTTTTCGATTTCGGCGGCTTTCCCTTCGGGCAGAAGATCGGAAATCCATTCGTCAATGCCGCAGGAAGCTGCGATAGCCTCAGCGGTTCTTCTGTTGTCGCCTGTCAGCATTACGACTCTGAGCTCCAGGTTTTTCAACTCTTTGATTCCTTGTGCTGAATCTTTTTTGATTGCATCGGAAACGGTGATTATTCCCAGAATCCGACCGTTTTCCTCAAAAAACAGCGGTGTTTTGCCCAGTGCAGCCGCCGAATCGGCAGCATTTTCAAGTTCCGTAGCGATTTCAGCGAATTCGCGTATATATTTTCCGTTGCCGGCATGAAGCGTTTTTCCGCCGATTTCAGCTGAGATCCCGTTACCCGCAAGCACTTTGAAGGAAGTCGTTTCTGTCAGTTCCGCACCGAGTTCATCAGCTTTTTTCACAACGGCTTTTGCAAGCGGATGTTCGCTTTTATGTTCAAGTGAAAAGGCTTTTGAAAGTAGCTCTTTTTCCGATACGCCTGAAGCCGGAAATATGCCGGTGACAACAGGTTCGCCCGTCGTGATGGTTCCTGTTTTGTCAAGTGCGACGACCGTTGTTTTTCCTGCGGTTTCAAGAGCTTCGCTTGTTTTGAAAAGTATTCCGTTCTTTGCTCCGAGACCGCTGCCTACCATGATTGCGACGGGTGTCGCCAGACCGAGTGCGCATGGACATGAGATCACGAGAACGCAGATTGCCCTCGCCAGCGCTGAACTCAGCGGCATTCCGGCGATAAGCCAGCCGGAAAACACGAGAATGGCAATGATTATTACGGCCGGAACGAAGATGCCAGAAACTTTGTCTGCGATTCTTGCAATCGGAGCTTTTGTCGCAACGGCGTCTGAAACCATGCGGATGATTTGCGACAGAGTCGTGTCATTGCCGATGCGCAAAGCCCGGCATTTGATGAAACCGGAGCGGTTTATAGTCGCAGCGCTTACAGGATCGCCTTCCGTCTTGTCAACCGGAATGGATTCGCCGGTCAGAGCCGATTCATCGACTACCGCGTTTCCGTCAATAACGATGCCGTCGGCCGGAATGCTCTGTCCTGAGCGGACTATGAACAAATCGTTTACCCTGACTTCAGAAACGGAAACTTCGGTTTCGTTTCCGCCGCGAAGCACCACAGCAGTTTTCGGAGCAAGTTTCATCAGACTTTTCAGCGCATTCGTCGTTTTTCCTTTTGATATAGCTTCGAGCAGCTTGCCTACGGTAATTAAAGCCGGAATCATCGCCGCCGATTCAAAGTAAAGTTTGTCGTGATACAGTGCGGCAAGTTCCGCATTTGCCGTACCATCAGCCGCCATTCCGCACATTTTGCAGAAGACGTAAACGCTCCAGCCGAAAGAAACGGCGGAGCCCATCGCGACCAAAGTGTCCATGTTCGGCGCTGCGTGGATAGCCGAACGGAAACCGCTCGTAAAAAATTTGCCGTTGATCCCCATCACGATTGCCGCAAGCACCATCTGGATCAGAGCCGAAACGATGTGGTTGTGTGAAAGTCCGGCAGGAAGCGGAAGACCGAACATGTTCGCTCCCATCGTGATATACATGAGAACGGCAAGAAAAAATGCCGAAAGAGCGAGTCTTTTTCTGAGTTTAGGCGTTTCGATATCTTTCAAGGCCTCTTCTTCTTCGGAAAAGCCGCTTTTTTGTGAATTTTTCTTCTCTTTTTTCAGTTTCGCGCCGTAACCGGTTGCTTTCACCGCCCGGATCACATCATCGGAATCGGCCGTTCCTTCGACGGTCATGGAATTTGTGAGAAGATTTACCGATACCGACGAAACGCCCGAAACTTTCGCGACAGCTTTTTCGACTCTCGCCTGACACGCGGCACAACTCATTCCAGTTACAAAATAGTGCTTCATTTCAATCTCCGCTTTTTGCCGTTAATCGCAAAACGTGATTTTATCTGTTAATCAGAAATTTTTGTCAAGTTAGCGGTTTATTAATTAGAAGTATGAAAGAATTCATACAATTTGACTCAAACTGGATAAAAAATAAACTGCTTGATGAGGTCTTTAAATAACTATTCCCCGGAGGTGCATATGCCAACCCGCTTGAGATTGTTCATGGTTTTCTTAGGTTTGATCCTGTTTGTTTCCTGCTCGTCATCAAAATCGCAGAATGATTCCGACTCAATTCCAGATTCAGACACTGACATGCAGGATTCGGAAACCGTTGATGATTCGGATGAATTGTCGGACGCTGATACGGATCAGTATTCTGATTCCGACAGCGATTCAGAAAAAAATGATTCAGACTTTGATATTGACACAGAAACGGATGATGAAGATTACGGCCCTCTTCCCGACAACTGCATTGAAGTTTATCCAGGACAAGCCAATTCCCGTCTCTGCTTAGGGCCCAAGAAAACTGATGTCAGATGTAATGCAAATCCGAAAGAAAATGAATATGTG